>NZ_QDIE01000003.1 GCF_003957255.1 Actinotignum sanguinis | reverse complement strand
TTGCGGGGTATCTCCTTTCGAGGATAGGTAGGAGTTGATTCGAAAGGTACCCGCGATGGTCGCCTTTGTGTATACCGACACGAGGATCACCGCGGGATACAGATACACCACACTAACGGACGCAACCGCCACGTTCCGGCACACCCGCTAACCTCAACCGGTACATATCCATTCGCGAAACAGTGCTCGAGGATATTCACGCTTTTCGGGAACCTGAAATAGTCTACGACATCGCCAACGCGCGCAATTCCTAAGGCACGGAGGGCTACCGCAACGGTTTCGCGCAAGCTCGTCTCCATATCAAGAAGCTCCGAGTCTGGTAAAGCTGCTTGTTTGCGCGTGCAGTAGATTCTTTGCCACTTATCGTCCCTGCTGATCACCGCGAGTTCGCCAATGCTCAGCAACCATTCACAGGCCGTTTTGACAGGGCTGCCGCGGTCCCAGCCCTGCCCCACCGAACGCCCGAGCTGCGAATGAGCCACGGGGCCGTTCTCACCTATTCGCTCCAGCACCGCCCGCGCGACGTCATGATCGACCTGGGGACCGGATAAACCGTGCTCTTTGATGAGGCGACGACGCCAATGAAGCAACGGCCATAGTGCTCTGGGCATGAGGGAATGCGCGTGGCCCCATGTTTCGAATAACCCGGTCGCACTTTCGTGAAGTAGCGGCAAGCTTTGTTTATCTACCCCGCGGGCGAGCAGAACCAGCTCTTGGGATCTGCGCACAGCTTGTAGTGAATCAATCTGAACACAACCGAGCCGCTGAAAAACATCGGATATGGAGGGGCGGGAGTTTCGAGACTCCGGCGCGAGCCCCTGCGCCGTCACCGCAATTTTTCGTGCCGTTTCAATATCGATGCGATACCGCGGTTCACTATCAGGATTCACCATCAAAGTATTCAAACATTCGCGCCCGCTCACAAGCAACCGCGCGCATAGAGCGGGGCGGGTAGGTCATCACAACCTACCCGCCCCGCTCTTATGGGCTGTACCCGCTCTGATTTAGCGCAGCTGGTACTTACCGTTCACCAGGCGGTAGCGCGGATCGAGGAGCAGCGCGGCTTCACCTTCGTGGCGATCCCCGGCGAAGCGCTCGTCCACCGAGGTTTCGGTGTAGAGCGGCGCGTGGCCGACCATTCCGGCAACCAGGTGACGCGCGCCTTCCAGCAGGCGCATATCAGCGCTCTCGCGCCACAGCTGGGCTGCCTTAGCGCCGTTGGTGCGCGCGATAGCCGCCTCGAAAGCCGCCGGATGCACGAGCATCATGAGCGCGGAGACGTGCCCGAAGCCAAGCGAGGTCAGCACGGCCGCCTTAATATCCCCCACCTCGAGGACGTCGCGCGGCCACACCAGGTAGCTACGTTCCTCGAAGGCCGGATCGGAGCAGTCCAGGGCCTTATTGCCCGGGATCTTCCCGGTGGCGAACATCTGGGTGATGCCAGCCATCTGGAAGAGCGCCGCCCCGCCCTTAGAATGTCCAGTCAGGGTCTTCTGGGAGACAACGTAAAGCGGGTTGCCTTCGCTGCGCCCCAGTGCCGTGAAGAGGCGGTCATGGAGTTCCGCTTCGTTCGGGTCGTTCGCATTGGTGGAGGTATCGTGCTTGGAAAGCACGGCGACGTCGTCCACACTCACGCCCAGATTGCGCAGGTTCGTGGCCAGCACGGAGTTTTCTCCGCCCATGCCCGCGGCCAGCGCTCCCAGGCCCGGTGCCGGGATCGAGGTTTGGATACCGTCCGCGAAGGAGCGGATATAGGCCACCACACCGTAGACGGGCAGCCCCATCTGGGCGGCCACATCTCCGCGGGCCAGCAGCACCGTGCCGCCACCGCAAGCTTCCACGAAGCCACCGCGGCGCAGATCGCCGGCGCGGGAGAAGAAGCGCGGGTTAATGCCCTTCTTCGCCATCGCGGCAGAATCCGCCGTCGCATTCATATCACCGAAACCGATGAGGGACTCCACCTGCACGTCATCAATCGCGCCGGAGACCACGAACTGGGCCTTGCCGGTGGCGATCTTATCCACGCCCTCTTCCACCGAAACGGCGGCGGTCGCGCAGGCGCCGATGGGGTGAATCATGGAACCGTAACCGCCCACGTACGCCTGCATGGTGTGCGCTGCGATAACATTCGGCAGGGTTTCCTGGAGGATATCCTGCGGATAATCCTTCCCCAGGAAACGATCCACGTACAGGCGGCGCATGGAGGTCATCCCGCCAAAGCCGGTGCCCTGCGTGGAGGAGACATCCACCGGGTGGACGTATTCGAGCAGCTCCGCCGGGGAGAACCCGGCCGAGAGGAAGGCATCTACCGCCGTCATGAGGTTGTAGATAGCCATGCGGTCCGCGCTCTCCACGAGCGACGCCGGAATCCCCCACTTGGCCGGATCGAAATCGGTGGGGAACTGCCCGCCCACGCGCCGAGTGAGCGTGGTACGGCGCGGCATATAGGTCAGTGCCCCGGCCTTGCGCAGCACCCGCCATTCGCCGTCTTCTTCGAAGAAGCTGGTGAAGTTCGGATCAGCTTCGGCATGGGCGCGGGCCTCCGCCTCGCTACCGGCCGTGAAAACAACGTCCTTTTCCAGGTAGACCGGGGCGATATCGGTGGTCCCGATATCGGCCAGCGGCCCGTCGTCCACAAAGGCGCGGATTCCGGAACGTGCCACAACCTCATCGCGGTAGCGCTCGAAGATATCCTCTTCGGGAACCTGTTCCCCTTCGGGCGTGTACCAGCCCGGCTTGGGAGTATCGAACCAGGTGAGCAGGCCCATCATCCAGGCCAGCTCAAGCACCCCGGCCGGGGTGAGGTCCACATCGCCGTCGCTTTGAATCCCCAGTTCAGCTTCCCACCGGGTGCGCGAGCTGCCCCAGGGGCCGGTTTCGCCCAGCCCCACGATGACCACGAGGTCCTCGGGCTTCGCGGTACCCTTCCCGAAAGCACCCAGGTCCATGGTGGGCTGGTGGATGCTCACCGGGCTGGGCAGTGCCCGCACGCTCGGCGCGTCCTTCGCAGCCGGTGCGGGTGCGGCCGGCGTGATGCTGGCGGCCAGTTCGGGCAGGTTAATATCGCCCAAGCCGCCGGTCATATCGTGGATAACCGGGGCGCGGCGGGCCGCGGCCACGGATTCGGGGGTGAAGAGGGTGAGCAGTTCGCGCCCGGCTTCCGCCGTGGACCAGGTGTGCACACCCTTGGCTTCCACGGCTTCGACCAGCGGGTCGTTCCCGCCCATGAGGCCGGTGCCGCGCACCCACCCGATCTTCGCGTGGGCAATGGTGGTGCGCTGGCCCCACGGCTCCACGCGCCACTTATTGACCACCGCATCCAGCGCGGCCTTGACCTCGCCGTAGGCACCGTCCCCACCGAAGGAGCCCCGGTTCGGGGAGCCCGGCAGTATCACGTGCATACGGTGATCAATAGCTGCATCGGTTCCGAGGCTCGCGAGGGTGCCGATGAGGCGTTCCACGCTCCACAGCAGCACTCGGGCCTGGTTTTCCGCTTCGGGGCCGGCATCGCTGAGGTAGCCGCTCACCCGCGGCGCCGCGAAGGGCACGAGCAGATCCGGAATAAGAGCCGGCTTGATGAGCTTCGAGGTGGCACCCACGGTTTCGCGCTGTTCGGCACCGATCCACGCGGTGATCGCGTCGACGTCGCGGAAGGAAGCGAGGTTGGCGGGAATAAGCCACAGCTCGGCACCGTTGATGGCGTTTTCGCGGTAGAGCTTCTTGGCGAAGTTCAGGCGCGCGGTGGAGATACGCGAGGAGGTGGCGACGACGGTTGCCCCGCCGGCCAGCAGCCCGGCCACCACCGCACCGGCGATGGAGTTTTCTGCCATACCGGTGACAACCGCGATCTTCCCGGCGTAGATGCCGGGGGTGGTATCGCGCGCCTCACGGGCAATCTTGGCGAAACGCGCCGCCAGCTGGGGATTGCGAGCCGCCTGCCATTCGGCCTGGCGGGCCACTTCTTCCCCAACGCCGGTGAAGTTGGCGCTTACCTCACGCCCGAAGGCGATCTTGGCAACGTCCTCGCGGGCGGTCGCCCAGCGGTCGCACAGGCGCACGGCCTGGGCGGGATCGAAACGCGGGGTCACGAAGTCTTCCCAACCGCTGCCCAGTTCCGCGCTCATGGCTTCGCGCAGAGCCAGATCATCGGCGCTCGCCTGCGTGTCCGGGCGCTCATCGTGCCCGAGGCGCGCGAGCAGATCGCGGGCGGTTCCGGCCAAAATCGCGTCCATACGCTCGGCATAAGCGTCCAGGGCCGCGGAGTCGACGACGCCGCCCGCCCCGCTCCCGGCACTCGGAAGCGCAACGCTGACCCCGTGGGCTGCACCCACCGCCCGTACCGCCGCGTCGATGAGGTCATCGAGCTGCGCAGCCGAGGTGGGGGCGAGCGGGAGGGTCGCCAATTCATCGCCGCGTACCGACTTACCTTCCCGGGTACCCAGGAGGATGGTGGCGGTCACGTGCGCCACCCAGCCTTCACCGAGCTGCCAGGTATCCTGCACCCGCTGAGCCACCCGGGCCGGCTTGGCGCCGGCCGCACCGGTGAGGGAACGCAGCCGGTCCGCGATAGCTTCGCGCAGCACGCTCCCGAAAGGCTTGTAGGAGTGGGCGGCCTGATCCACTTGGGAAACCAGGGTGGCGAGCGGTGCCTCCGCGGCGCCGTCCATGGAGGCCAGGTCAAATTCAGCGGTCATATCCATAAGGATCTGGTTACGCTTCGAGGAAACCCCGTTGGTGAGGGTTTCGACCGAATCGGCATCCCCCATCTGATCCACACGGATCTTGGTGGACCAGGCCAGCAAAACGCGCAGGGCGTCACCGGCCCGGAAGGGCAGATCCGCTGCCGGCTGGCCATCGCCCGCCGGAGCGCTTTCCGGTGCGGGAGCGGCCGCCGCTGCCGGAGCAGCCGCGGGGGCCGGGGCCTCCGGAGTAGCGGGCGCAGCTTCGGGTGCCGCAGCAGCGGTATCGCCGCCGCTCGCACCGGCACCGTTGGCAGCGCTCGGGGCCGCGGCCGCGGTGCTTTCCTCGAATGCGTCCTCCGCAACCGGGGCACTGGCCACATCCTCATGCAAAACCCGCTTGGCGTCACGCTGGACGTTGTACACGCTCACGTGGCGCTGGGCGTGCTTGGGCAGCGCCAGGGTGCGGGTGGCCATATTCGCCAGCGTGGGCGAAGCGGCCAGGCCGATTTCCACGATATCTTCCACCCCGGCCTCAATGAGGTAATCCTGGGTTTCAATCCAGCGCACCGGGGAGGCGAACTGCCAGGCCAGCAGCTCGATAAGCAGCTCGCGGGCGGTACCTACCCGGTCTCGCTCCAGGCGCGCGGGCAGGTCGGCGCGAATCTCACGCACCACACGGGAGGGCACAACCTCAAGAATGGCATCGCAGAACTCTTCCGTGAGTTCGAAGGGGCGAGCTACCAGATTCGGCAGGTAGCGCCCTTCGAGGATCTCAAGCTTGATATCGGCGGGAACAATGGCGCGCAGGGTATCCCCAAATTCGGCCACCCCGGTGCGCAGCACGCTGGAGTGGAAAGGCACATCAATACCGGGAACCAGCATAAAGGGGCGCTTGCCCCCGGCCTGCCGGGCGCGCTCATTGGCGTCCTTTTCCAGGGCTTCCAGGCCCGCCACGGTTCCGGCCACCGCGTACTGGGCGCCGGCCAGGTTGTAATTGACAATCTCAAGGAATTCCCCGGAAGCGGCAGCCACCTGCGCGACGTAGTCGCGCACGGCGTCGTCGCCCACCCCAAATTGGTTGGGACGCAAGGCACCCATGCGGTAATTCGAACGGCCCTGCTCATCGCGTTCCACGAGATGATGCATCGTGGTACCGCGCCGGTACACGATTTCCAGCACGTCCTCGAGGCTGAAGACCTGCGAGTAGGCGGACAGCGCATTGTATTCGCCCAAGGAATGCCCGGCGAAGTAAGCGCCGCTTACCAGTGAACCTTGTTCACGCAGGCGCGAGGTCTGGGCGAAGGCCACGGTCGCGAGCGCCACCTGGGTGAATTGGGTGAGGTTGAGGACGCCTTCCGGGTGGCGGAAGATCTCATCACGTACCCGCAGCTCCACCGGGTTATCGCGCACCACGGCGAGGATGGAGAAACCAAGGGCGGAGCGGGTATGCCGGTCGGCACGTTCCCACACCTCGCGTACGGCCGCGGAAGCTGCCCGATCATCGAGGGTCATGCCGCGGGCCTGGATCCCCTGGCCCGGGTAAACATAGGCGGTACGCGGGGCGCTCACGGTGCACGATGCCTGGGAAACCACGGTATCCCCGCAGCGTGCGGTCACATCGAGGGCAAGCCCGCCCCCGCGCACCCGGCCCACGCGCTCCACGGTGATATCCACCGCGTCACCGAGGTTAACCATGCCGAACATGCGGTAGGTCCACCCGGTGATATGCATGGCGGCGCGCCCGGCCACCGGATCGGCCACCGCGTGCTGGGCGGCGGCGCACAGCCACATGCCGTGCACCAGCGGGGCTTCCATTCCCGCCACCAGCGCGGCGTTGCGGGACACGTGAATCGGGTTGAAGTCACCGGAAACAATGGCGAAAGCCGTCATATCGGTGGGGGCCTGCACGGTAACCTTGCGCAGCACCGAGCGCGGGGTGTCGATAATATCGGCATCCACTCCCCCGCGCGCGGCCGGCTCGGAGGGCAGTTCGGTGGTGGTAGCACGCCCGCGCATCGCGAAACGCTCCTGGAATTCCAGCACCACGGTGCCATCTTCGCGCGAAACATTCGTGCGGATGGTCAGCACTCGGCCGGCCGAGGACTCAGCCACGGAGGCCACCCAGGAACGCGCGGTGAGCTGCCCGGCTTCCAGGATCTCCTCCACCGGCACATTCACCTTTTCAAGGTGATCGAGGTGCACGCCGGAGAGCAGTCCTTCAATAATCGGGTAGCCATCGGCTTCGCCCGAGCCCATCGCGGAATAGATGGTGGGCCAGCACGAGCCGAGCAGCGCGGAGGGCACGGCCGCCGGGGTGCGCCCGGCCGGCGCGGTGATCCCCGCGTGCAGGGTGTTGATTTCCGGGGAGACCGCGAAAGTGAGGGTGGCCACGCCGTCGATCATCTCGGGTTGCTTGGTGATGGGGGTGCCCCCCAGCGTTGTGGTACCCACCCCGGACATCGCGGCGAGGACCTCACGCATGGCATCTTCCAGGCGCGCGTCGTCCACCACGGGCAGCCCGCCGGTGGCTACCGATTCGGGCAGCAGCAGCGGGATGCGCATATGCCGCACCACGTGCTGATGGGCCTGGGTGCCGTCCCAGAGCGTATCGAGGGGCACGAAGATTTCCAGGCCCTCCGGGGTATCGCGGATTTCCGCTTCCGGAATGAGGTGGGCCGGGTTGGTGGCCAGGTGACCGTGCCACACAATGAAGGGGGTTTCGCGCAGGAAGGTTTCGCGATCGCGTGCCGCGCGGGAGAAGGCCGGTTCGACCTGCGCTCCGGCAGCGGCTACCCGGGAAACCGCGTCTTCTTCGTAGCGGCCCAGAATCTCGGCGATCGGCTCATCCACCTTGGTGATGGCTGCCACCGAGGTGGGGCCGGGAATAATGCGTACCTGGTCCGCGGTGTAGCGCGGGTTATGGGATTGCCACAGGGAATCCGAACCCCAGAACCGCAGTACCTGTTCGTTGATAACCGGCACGAAGGGCACCGGCTTGGGGTACTTGGAGGCCAGGGCCACGAACCACGCTTCGTCCTGCGCCAGAACGGTGTGTTCCTCGGCGCTCGGGTAGGCGGCGAGGAACCGCTCGAGTGCGGCCTGCGGATCGGCTGCGGCATCTTCCTGAGTGGGGAAGAGCGTGGGAACGTCGCCGCTTTCGGCCGTGCACAGGCGCGCTTCGAAACGCTGCAGCATTTCCCAGAAACGGGTTTGGGTGGGGTCGTCGGCCCACGGCACGGTCAGGTCCACGTAACGGCGCAGCACCTGGGCGTAGGTCATATGCGCGATATCCCCGAAGTACGGCTTCGCGGTGGCGTTGATCGCGGTGATGATCTCATCGCGGCGCGCGGCAATCGCCTCGGCGTCCCCGTCCACTTCCACGAGGAGGCGGGCGGCGCGGGCAGCCGCGTTTTCCACATTGTAAATATCGGCGTGCAGGGAGGACTGGGTGGAGCAAATACCACCGCGGGTGGAGCCGGCCGCCACCCAACCGCCGTTATCGTCCGGGCTCACGCCGGGTGTATCGACGAGCAGCTGCTTCACATCAGGATTCGTTTTCGCTTCTTTCGCGGCCATGGCCGCGGTCCCGATGAATACGCCGTCCACGGGCATGGGCCGCATACCGTAGGCCTGTGCCCACGTTCCGGTGAGGAACGACGACGCGCGCTCGGGAATGCCCAGCCCGCCGCCCACGGTAATAATGAGCCCGGCCTCACGCATCTGGCCGTACGTTGCGATAAGTAGATCTTCCAGGTTCTCCCAGGAGTGGTGCCCGCCAGCGTGGCCGTCTTCCACCTGCGCGATGAGCGGGGCACCCGGGCACGCCTTGGCGATCTCCACGAGCTGGCGAATTTGAGCCACGGTACCCGGCTTGAAAGCAATATAGGGGAAACCTTCGGCGCGCAGCCGCGCGATGAGGTCGAGGGCTTCCTCCTTCTCGGGAATACCGGCGCTGATGACCACGCCATCCAGGGGTGCCCCGGCGGCGCGCTGGCGGGAGACCAGCCGGCGCGATCCGAACTGGAGATCCCACAGGTAGCGGTCCAGGAACATGGTGTTGAACTGGGCCACCCGGCCCGGTTCCAGGTGCTCGCGCAGGGTGGAGAGGTTCTCAGCCAGGACTTCTTCGGAGACCTGCCCGCCCCCGGCGAGCTCGGTCCAGTACCCGGCGTTGGCGGCAGCCGCCACGATTTCCCCGTCCACGGTGGTCGGGGTCATCCCGCCAAGCATAATCGGGCTGCGCCCGGTCAGCCGCGAGAAAGCGGTATCCAGGTAGGTATGCCCCTTGATCTGGCGCAGCTGGGGGGCGTAGTCGGACCAATCGCGGGTGCGGGTCACCCGCGCCACTCCGGTCACCAGGTCATCGCGGGCCGCGGCGGTGGAGGCATCCACGTAGCTCACTCCGGTACCAGCCAGGTTTTCCAGGGCGATGGTCTTGAGGTTCGGGCCCGGGCCCAGGTCCACCACGAAGCCCACCGGGGTGCCCTTTCCACCCGCTTCTTCCAGGGTGGCGGCGAATTCCGCGGTCCAGTCCAGGCTGGCGGTCAGCACCGCGCGAGCGAGTTCATCGCTGCGTTCCACGCTCAGGGAGCAGCGGGCCGCCCAGGAATCCACCAGGGCCACGGCCGGCTCGAGGGGCGGCGAATGGAACGGCGCTCCCACGTTGAGGAATTCGCAGACCGGGTGGAGGGCTTCCCCACCGGTGAGCTTATCGGCGCGAGCGCGCGCTTCCCGTTCGGCTTCGCGTTCGATGAGCGCCACCAGCGCGGTGAGCGCCGCCGGGCACCCGGATACCACGCAGGCTTCCCGGGAGTTAATAATGGCGACATCCGCATCCGGGACCTTGGCGGCCAGCCGGCGCAGCAGCGGGGCACCCACGCCCCGCACCGAAAGCATGGGGCTGGCCTCCTTGCTGGCGGTAATTCCGAGTTCCCCGCTGATCTTGGAGGCAGCCGCCCCGATGAGGCGGGCGAGGGCGAAAATACTAGCCGGCTCGCTGGATTCCACCATGGCCGCGGCTAGCACGCCCTGAGAATGCCCGATGGTGGCGGTGGGGCGCACCGCTAGATCGCGGTAGGCCCCGTACTGGCTGAGGAGGATGCCGGGAACCGAAGTGTGGGGGGCCCGCCCGGCGCTGGCCGGGCCGCGCAAGCCGAGCAGGTCGAGGCGTCCGGCCGAAATCACGGTGAGTTCGGGGAGCACCGGGGCGAGGATTTCTTCGGCCGCCGCATCCACCGCGCTCAGGTCGGCGCGCAGCTGCGCGGAGGTGAGCAGCTCATCTAATTCGGTGCGCCAGGGGGTTCCCTGGCCGGCGAATTGGAGGATCCAGAGGCTGGCGGGCGGGGTGGCCGTCAGAGATTCATACACGCTGGTCATAGTGTTCTTTCTGCTAGGTGCGGGAGATCCCGCGAGGCAATTCTTGAGAAAAATGAAAGGTCACAGGTGGCGGTGGAGCTTTCCGGATGACGTACTTATGGGTAAGCGATCCGCTACGCCACTCGAGGCGGGCCGCTACATGGGAATATTCCCGTGCCGGCGCTCGCCCGGATGCGAGCAGTCTTTGGTGGCGAGGATGCGCAGGGATTCAATGAGCACCCGCCGGGTATCTTCGGGGGCGATAATGCCGTCCAATTCGCTGCGTTCCACGGAAAGGAAAGGATTGACGTTATCGCGGGTGTACTCTTCGATGAGCTGCTGGCGCACCGCCGCCACATCTTCACCGTTCTGTTCAGCTTCCCGCAGGCGCCGTCGGCCTGTAATAGCGACCGCGCCCTCGGCGCCGAGCACCGCAATTTCCGCACCGGGCCACGCGAAATTGAGGTCCCCACCCAGGGACTTCGACCCCATCACGATATAGGCGCCCCCGTAGGCTTTCCGTAGCACCACGGTGACGAGGGGCGTCGTCGCATTCGCGTAGGACCAGATCAACTTCGCACCGCGGCGGATAATCCCGGCCTGTTCCTGTTCGGTGCCGGGCCGGTACCCGGGCACATCCACGAGGGTGATAACCGGCACGTGGAAAGCATCGCAGAATTGCACGAAGCGCCCGGCCTTTTCGGAGGCATCCACGTCCAGGGTGCCGGCGTCCACGAGCGGCTGATTGGCCACAATTCCCACGGACTGCCCGGCCAAGGCCGCGAATCCCACCACGATGGAGCGGGAGAAATGTTCCTGGACCTGCACGAATTCCCCGTAGTCCACGAGGTTCGCGATGACGTCGAGCATATCGTAGGGCTGTTTGGTGGAGGCGGGTACCAGATCGGTCAGGTGGCGGGCGCACTGGGTATCCGCGGCCGTTTCCTCATAATCCCAGCGCGGCAGCGAGGCATCGCAATGCGCGGGAAGGTAGGTGAGGAGGGTGCGGGTGTAATCGAGCGCATCATCCTCATTGGCGGCCAGGTAGTGGGCTACCCCGGATTGGAAATTATGGAGGGTGGCCCCGCCTAAGTCGTCGAAAGACACCTCTTCGCCGGTGGTTGCTTTGACAACGTCCGGTCCGGTCACGAACATATGCGCGTTATCACGCGTCATAATAATGAAATCGGTGAGCGCCGGGCCGTACACCGCACCGCCCGCGCAGGGCCCCAGAATAACGGAAAGTTGCGGGATAATGCCCGATGCCGCGATCGTTTTCTTGAAGATGCGGCCGTATTGGGAAAGGGCGACGACGCCGTCCTGGATACGGGCGCCACCCGAATCAAGCAGCGAGACCATGGGGATGCGCAGCTCGAGGGCCTTATCCATGAGGGCCACGATTTTATCGCCCTCGGCTTCACCCAGGGTGCCCCCGGATACGGAGAAGTCCTGGGCGTACACGGCCACCAGTTGACCATCCACCTGGCCAATTCCGGTCACCACCGCGGCACCCTGGAAACCGCGCCCGAGGTTGCCCCCGGCAAAACGCCCGATCTCCGTGAAACTTCCTTCATCGCACAGCAAGGCGATACGCTCCCGGGCGGTCTTTTTACCGTGGGCGTGCTGGCGCTTCGCGGCGCGTTCCTCGGCCTGGCGGGCCAGGTCGTTTTGGTATTCCGCGAAACGCACCCGATCCACCTGCTGGGCGCTATGATCCAAGGTTTGCCATTCGTGGGCGGATCGTAATTCAGTCAGCGACATGATTCTCCTTCGCTACGTGCGGGCACGGACTCGAGTGGTGGTGCGCTAGCGCGCACGGGCCAAGGCGCATATACCAGCCCCGCGTATTTTTAGGCATCGGCACCCACCACCCGCACGAGGGGCTGGAAGGCAGCCACGGTGGCCCCGGCCCGCACTTCCACATCCGTCACTTCGCCATCGCGCGGCGAATAAACATAACTTTCCATCTTCATGGATTCGAGCACGACGAGCAGATCTCCTTCGTGCACCTTATCCCCCGGTTCCACAACCACACGCACCACAATTGCCTGGATGGGTGAATTCACCATTCCGCTCGGATCGGTAAGGTCCTGGGCCGGCATCGCGGTGCGGGAGACCGCCTGGGAACGGCGCGGCTGCAGGGTGCGGCGGGCCACGTGCGAACCGGTGGCAATGAGCGCGGCCGGGAGGGTCATGCGCATGCGCCGCCCATCCACTTCAATAACGAAGGTGTGGCGCGGTTCCTCATCTTTGACAGGCGCCGGAGTGGTGCTGGCCTGCGCATTTTCGTAACTCGGGAGCACGGTATCTTCCAGCCAGCGAGTAGAGGGAATATGCCCGGCGAAATCCTCCATAGCCAGCACATCGCGGTACATGGCGCAGGGGGTGGCCACCCCGGTGATCTGCAATTCCGCGAGCGCGCGGCGCGAACGGGCAATGGCCTGCTCCCGATCCGGGGCGGTCACCACAAGCTTGGCAAGCATGGGATCGAAATCGGCAGTCACAATATCGCCTTCTTCAATCCCCGATTCGATACGCACCCCGTGCCCGAGGGGCCAACGGATTTTTTCAATGGTTCCGGTGGAGGGAACCATACCGGTGGCCGGATCCTCACAGGTAATACGGAATTCGAACGAGTGGGCGCGCGGGGCGGGAACCTGGGAGAGTTCCGCGCCGGAGGCGATCAGGATCTGTTCGCGCACCAGGTCCATTCCCGTTACTTCTTCGGAAACGGTGTGTTCGACCTGGAGGCGCGGATTAACTTCCAGGAAATTAACCCGCCCGTCGGGTTCCACCAGGAATTCACAAGTGCCCAAACCAACGTAATCCACCGCTTCGAAAAGCCGGCGCGACCACTCGGTCACAATTGCTTCCGCGTTCCCGGGCAGCAGCGGGGCGGGTGCTTCTTCGATGAGTTTCTGGTTGCGGCGCTGGGCCGAACAATCACGGGTGGAGATCACCGCGAAGTTCCCGTGGGAATCGCGCGCCGACTGCGTTTCAATATGGCGGGCGGTCCGGATAAAACGCTCCACGAAATAGGAATCGAGATCCGCTCCGTGGGCCGCGAAGAAGCGGTCCAGGTCAGCGGCTTCATTATGGATGGTGATACCGCGCCCGCCCCCGCCGTCGGCCTTCTTGGTGACAATCGGGAAACCGAAGCGCGCCACGAACTCGTCCACCCCGGCGCGCCCCTGCACCGGATCGGAAACGCCGGGCACCGGGGCCACGCCCACTGATTCGGCCAGGCGGCGCGCCTGGATTTTATCGCCGAGCCGATGGAGCACCGCGGGGGCCGGGCCGATCCACGTCAGGCCCGCTTCAATAACGGCGGTGGCGAATTCGGGAACTTCGGAAAGGAAACCGTAGCCGGGGTGCACGGCATCCGCGTGGGAACGCTGCGCAATCGCGATGATTTTCTCAATATTCATATAGGTATCTGCATACGCGGTACCTTCGAGCGCATAGGCGCTATCGGCATCCTCAACGAACTGCGCTTCGCGATCCGCGTCGGCATACACCGCCACCGCTTTCATCCCCATATCGTGGGCGGTACGTATAACGCGCTCGGCGATTTCGGAGCGATTGGCAACAAGAATTTTTTTCATCACTACTTTCCTTCCGAGGGCGCTAGCCGACCCACAAGCGAGACTTCTCCGGTAGAAATACGCACGTCACCGGCAGCGGTGGCGACCACAAGGGCGCCGTCGGCCTCAATACGCACCCCGCGCCCGCGCACCGGAGTATCGCGCGGGCGGTTAACGGTGATGCCATCGCGGAGGGTGTCGCAGGTGGCGTTGAGTTCGGCCAGGAGCCCGGCGCGTTCCGCCGCGCTACCTTCCCCACTCCCGCAGGAGGACATGAGGGCGGCCAAGCGTTCCCCCAGTTCACGCAGGTAGGCGGCGGCTACCTCATCCCGGCTGGGAACCGGGAATCCGGCGGTAGCAAGGGAGGCGGAGGTGGGGGTGGGCAGTTCTTCGGCCCGCAAGCCCAGGTTGATTCCTACCCCGAGGACAATTCCGATATTCCCGGCCGCGTCTGTACTCACGACTTCACCCAGCACGCCGGCGACTTTCGCGGCCCGCGGGCGGGTGACAATATCATTCGGCCAGGAGATCCCCACCCGAGCGCCAAGCTTTTCCAGGGCGGCGCGCGCGGCCAGGGCCCCGGCAAAAGTGACCCAGCTCAGCTCCGCGCGCACCACTTCCGGTACCGCAAGAAGAACCGAGAAGAGCAGAGAGCCATCTTTCGTGGCGAACCAGGAGCGGCCCATCCGCCCGCGCCCATCACTTTGACTATCGGAAATAAGGCCGCGCACCAGCCCGGGCATCTGCGCACCCGCGGAACTGAGCCAGAGTTCGGCCAGGTCATCCTGGGTGGATGTGGTGAGGTCGGTGTGCAGGAGCGCCGCACCGGGGACCCCTACTTCCCCGAGCGCGCTCGCGGTACGCGGGAAGAGCACGTTTCCTGAATGCACGTGACTCACCTCAGCCTTCTTTCCGGCGGGCCACCCCGCCGCTAACCTACCAATGCGTAACCTTACGTAATCGTAACTTACGGATTCGTAACATACTCGCATCCGCGGGGCGCGCCACCGTTAGTCCTCTCACATCCGCGCCGCACAAAGCCCGCAAATACGCCAAAGCCGGTGTTATCTACCCGCATATTCACATGTTTATACATCTGTGCGCATATTTAGTGGCTATACTTGGGATTGTTCCGAGTAATTTCCACCCGAACACTGAAAAAACATTCACCGTAGGGGAAGAAAATGAAGAAAACATTCACGCTGCTCGCTGCCGGCCTCCTCACGCTGGGCGCCTGCTCCAATGATGAGGCTGCTTTGACGGATTCCACCGCCGCGGCCGATCCGGGTGAGTCCGGTTTCGCTGTTGATGGCATCGCGGCAGATTCCGCCGTCGTCGCCCTGGTTCCTAGCGATATCACCGCACGCGGGCAATTACGCAACGGCGCGTCCACCGATTACGCTCCCGCGGAATACCGCAAGGCAGACGGGCAGACCCCCACCGGTTACGATATTGATCTCACGCGCGCCATCGCGAAGAAAATGGGACTCAAAGACGGCACCACCACGCACGTGGAATTTGATTCCCTCCTCCCCCAGATCGGAACCAAATTCGATGTGGGCCTATCAACCTTCACCGTCACCCCCGAACGTGAAGAAGCCTTCAATATGATCACGTACTTCGAGGCGGGTTCCGAATACGGGGTGCCGGCCAAGTCCAGCGATTTCACCCCGGATAACCCCTGCGGTTTCACCATCGGTGTACAAACGGGTTCCTCGCAGGAAGATGCCCTCAAGGAAGCCACCGCGGCCTGCGAAGCTAAGGGTGCCAAGCCGATTAAGATCATGTCCCTACCGGACGTACCGCAAATCGTCACCCGGGTGGTCTCCGGCCAGTACGACGCTATTTTCGCTGATTCCCCGGTGCTCGGTTACGCCGTTGCCCGTTCGAACGGGCAACTGAAAACCACGGGCGATATTTACGATTCAGCACCGGTTGCTATCGCGGTGGCCAAGGATAACCCCGAACTTGCCAAGGCGGTGCAGGCCGCCCTGCAATCCCTCATGGATTCGGGTGAACTCAAGGAGATCTTCGCGCATTACGGTATTACCGAAGGCGTGCTGAGCACTGCCGAGATTAACCCCCAGGTGCAGTAATGGAGAAGATTCATCCGCAAGCCCGCGTGAAGCTGAGCAATATTGTGTGGCTCATCGTCATGGCGGTGCTCGGGGCGATGGCGCTCAATGCGCTTATCACCAACGATGCTTTCCACTGGGATGTGGTGGGGCGCTATCTTTTCGACTGGCGTATCCTGCGCGGTATCGTCTACACCCTGGTGCTGACGGTGCTGGCCATGGTTATTGGCATCATCTTGGCTTTGACCATGGCGGTGCTGCGCGAATCAAGTAACGCGGTATTGCGCGCGGCGGCCCGGTTCTATATTTGGTTCTTCCGCGGTACCCCGATTTACACCCAGCTCATGTTCTGGGGCCTGCTGCCCTCGCTCTACCAGAAGCTATCCCTGGGGATTCCCTTCGGGCCGGAGTTCTTTACCTTCCACACAGACCGGGTCATCACCCCGTTTGTCGCGGCGATTATCGGGTTGGGGCTCAACGAAGGTGCCTACCTGGCGGAGATCATCCGCTCCGGTTTGGGCGCGATTGATCCGGGCCAGCGGGAAGCCGCGGTGGCGCTGGGGATGCGTTCGGGCACGATTATGCGGCGTATTATTTTGCCGCAGGCCATGCGCATTATTATTCCGCCCACCGGGAACGAAACGATCTCGATGCTTAAAACGACGTCGCTGGTGCTCGCCGTCCCCTTCACTCTGGACCTCACGTTCGCGGCCCAAGATTTGGGTTCGAAAACGTACCTCCCCTTCCCCTTCCTCGTGGTCGCCGCTATCTGGTACCTGGTTATTACCTCGCTGCTGATGATGGTGCAGCACCGTATCGAACGCCATTTCGCGCGCGGCTTTGACGGGCGTACCGCGACGACGGCCTTCCTCGACGTCACCCCCTAAGGAGCACAATGACTCACGCCATGGTGGACGTGTGCGACGTCTACAAATCTTTCGGTGACCACACCGTTCTCAAAGGTGTCAATCTCACGGTGGAACGCGGTGAGGTGGTGGTGCTGCTCGGCCCTTCCGGTTCGGGTAAATCCACGCTGCTGCGCTGCCTGAACGAGTTGGAAACTATTACCGCCGGGCGGATCTACCTGGACGGGGAATTGCTGGGTATGACCGAGCAGCCCGCCCCCACCGGGTGGCGTGGGGTGCTGGCCCGCCGCGCTGGCGCCCTCACCTCCCAGGGGACCTGGCTGCGCCAGCGCACCGAGGCGGAAGTTGCCGCCCAGCGCGCCAAAGTCGGGATGGTTTTCCAGCGCTTCAATCTTTTCCCCCATATGAGCGCGATGGAAAATATTATGGAGGCTCCCGTGCAGGTGGCCCATCGACCCGAAAAAGAGGCGCGGGCCGAAGCTTTGGAGCTCCTGGAGCGAGTGGGTTTGCGCGATCACGCCAATCATTTCCCCGCGCAGCTTTCGGGCGGGCAGCAGCAGCGGGTGGCCATCGCCCGCGCCCTGGCCATGCACCCCGAACTCATGCTTTTTGATGAGCCTACCTCCGCGCTCGATCCGGAGCTCGTGGGTGAGGTGCTCTCCGTGATGCAGGATTTGGCCCGCGGAGGCATGACCATGGTGGTGGTCACTCACGAAATCGGTTTCGCCCGGGAGGTCGCGGATAAAGTGGTGTTCCTCGACGAGGGCATGATTATCGACGAAGGCACCCCGGCGCAGGTTATTGATAACCCGCGCTCGGAGCGCACCCGCGATTTCTTCACCAAGGTGCTCTAGACAACCGTCCGCAGCCCCGTCTTTCGGTCTATCGGTCCTTCCTTGAGCGAAGCCTCAGGATTCACACCAGTATCCCGGGGCACAACAGCACCTGCGGGGGACTAGGTGTTGTCAGAGCTGTACTTCATATGTACGACATGTGCAGTACACCTCGGAAAACACATGCCGGGTCCGAACTAACAACACGCTGTCAATAGCAACTATTTTGTCTATTACCTCGCTACGGCAGCTAGATAAATGGTGCCGGCCACTCCCGTTGTGGGGGGGGTGACCGGCACCGTATGTGTCTACCGGGTGCTAGTGCCGTGCGGCATTATTGCCGCGCAGCACTACTTCCGGTGGGCGCGGTAGTACTCAATGAGCTGGCGGGTGGAGGAATCCTGGGCCTCTAGCGCCTGCTCATCCCCGCTAATCGCCGGGGTGAGCTCCTTGGCCATTTGCTTGCCTAGCTCCACGCCCCACTGGTCGAAGGAATCGATACCCCAGACCGCACCTTGCGTGAAGGTAATGTGCTCGTAGAGCGCGATGAGCTGGCCGAGCACCGCCGGGGTGAGAGCCGGGGCCATAATCGAGGCGGTCGGCTTATTCCCGGGGAATTCCCGCGCGGTCACGATTTCTTCCGGGGTACCTTCCGCGCGTACTTCCTCCAGGGTCTTCCCGAAAGCCAGGGCCTTCGTTTGCGCGAAGAAATTGCCGAGGAAGAGCTCATGCTGATCGGCTTCCCCGTCCACCAGCGCGAAAACAGGATTCGCGAAGGCGATGAAATCAGCCGGAATGAGCTGGGTGCCCTGGTGGATAAGCTGGTAGAAAGCATGCTGGCCGTTGGTGCCCGGCTCACCCCAGAACACTTCCCCGGTTTGGGTGGTCACCGGGCTGCCGTCCCAGCGCACCCGCTTGCCGTTGGATTCCATGGTCAGCTGCTGGAGATAGGCCGGGAAGCGGTGGAGGTACTGGGCGTAGGGAAGCACCGCGTGGGTGGCCGCCCCGAAGAAATTGACGTACCAAATATTGAGGAGCCCCATGAGGAGGGGAACGTTTTCCGCGGCCGGCGCAGTGGCGAAATGTTCGTCAATCGTGCGGAACCCGGACAGGAATTCTTCGAAATGTTCCGGTCCGATGGCAATCGCGAGGGAAAGGCCGACGGCGCTATCAACCGAGTAGCGCCCTCCTACCCAATCCCAGAACCCGAAGGCATTGGCGGGCTCAATTCCGAATTCCGCCACCTTTTCCAGGTTGGTGGAAACTGCCACGAAGTGCTTAGCCACCGCACCGGGATCTTGAATACCACGGGCGGCGAGCTGGGCGAGGAACCAGCTGCGGGCCTGGCGCGCATTGGTGAGGGTTTCCAGGGTGGTGAACGTCTTGGATGCCACGATGAAGAGCACGGTTTCCGGGTCCACTCCCCGCAGGGTCTCCCCCACATCGGTGGGGTCGATATTGGAAATGAAGCGGCATTCCAGGCCGTCCTTGACGTACGGGAGCAATGCTTCGTAGGCCATGACCGGGCCCAGATCCGAACCGCCAATGCCGATATTGACCACGGTGGTAATGGCTTTTCCGGTTACCCCGCGCCAGCTGCCCTCGCGTACCTTGGTGGCGAAAGCGTACATCCGCTCGAGGACTTCGCGTACATCAGCGACGACGTTATGCCCGTCTACTTCCACTGTGTCGTCCGCGGTGCGCCGCAGTGCGGTGTGGAGCACCGCCCTATTTTCGGTTACGTTAATCCGCTCTCCGCGCAGCATGGCATCGCGGCGGGCGGCAACGCCGGTTTCTTCAGCGAGCTGGAGCAGCGCATCGCGGACGTCGTCGTCCAGATACGACTTGGACAGATCTACAAAAAGATCGCCGGCGGTGAAACTCAGCCGCTCGGCGCGCTGGGGATCCGCGGCGAAGCGGGCGCGGAAATCAGCGGTGAAGCCCTCGTGAAGGTCATGCAGCCGCGCCCAGGCGCGCGTGGTTGTGGGGTCAATGGGGTGCGACATGGTTATCCTCATCCTCGAAGTAGTCTTTAACTCGTAGTGTAATCAACTTCGCGGCCGCGCGGCGCGCGCTACCACACCGCGCGGGCGCGCCACCGGACTCTAGCACCACACATGAGCCCACCATCTTTGACACAATGTGTTCGGAGGAGGAACCATGTCAGATCACGCAGATCCCGTATCCCTTGCCATTCTTACCTCGGGTGGGGATGCCCCGGGCATGAACCCGGTGGTACGCGCCGTGGTGCGCACCGCTTTACACGTGGGCGCCCGTCCTTTCGCGATTCGCGAGGGGTGGCGCGGAGCTATCGATAATCTTATTGAGCCACTGGTCTGGAGCGATGTTTCCTCCATTCTGGATAAGGGCGGTACGGTTATCGGCTCGGCCCGTTCCACCGAATTCCGTGAACGCGACGGGATGCGGAAAGTCGCCGCGAATCTGGTGCGCGCCGGAATTGACCGCCTCGTGGTTATCGGTGGGGATGGCTCGCTTACCGGTGCCGATACGCTGCGCGAGCGCTGGACCGGGCTCCTCGAGGAACTGGTTGAAGCGGGAGAAATTGAGGCCGAGCTGGCCGCCCGTCACCCCGAACTGCATATTGCCGGAGTGGTGGGTTCTATCGATAACGATATGGTCGGCACCGATATGACGGTGGGAACTAATTCCGCTCTGTGCCGCATTATTGATGCCATTGACGCTCTCACTTCCACGGCCGCATCCCACCAGCGGGTTTTCGTGGTGGAAGTGATGGGCCGGCGCTGCGGCTACCTGGCTCTTATGGGCGCGATGGCCGGCGGGGCAGATGATGTGATCATCCCCGAGCTTCCCCCGGAAGACGGCTGGGAAGATGCGATGTGCGAAAAGATTCGTGCCGGGCGGGCGGCCGGACGGCGTGATTCCATTATCGTCGTCGCCGAAGGCTGCATGGATCGGCACGGGGAAAAGATCACCGCGCAGCGCATCCAAGCCGCCATTAAAGAACGCACCGGGGAATCCCCGCGTATTACGGCGCTCGGCCACGTGCAGCGTGGCGGTACGCCTTCCGCTTATGACCGCTGGATGTCCACCCTGCTCGGTTACACCGCTGCCCTGGAAGTCATCCGGGCTGAGCCGGGTGAAGAATCCTGCATTATCGGGATTCGCAATAACCGGCTCCAGCGCCTGCCGCTGGTGGAAACGGTTGCCAATACCAAGAAGGTCATTGATTACCTCGAAGAAGGTGATTATGAGGCGGCGGTGCGCTCGCGCGGCACCAGCTTCTCCCGTATCAAGTCCCTTTTTGAAACACTTTCTTCCCCGCTGGGTGAGGACCGCTACTTCAAGGACGGCTGGCGCCCGCGGGTGGCTATCCTGCACGCCGGCGGGCTTGCCCCGGGAATGAACGCGGCCGCGCGCAGTGCGGTGCGCTTGGGGCTGGATCGCGGCTTTGAAATGCTCGGGGTAGAAGGCGGTTTCCCCGGTCTCATTCGCGGGGATATTCGCCCGCTTGCCTGGGGCGATGTGGATGGCTGGGTCTCGCTAGGCGGGGCGGAACTGGGCACCGCCCGCTCGGTGCTCGGTATTGAGGATTACTTCGGGCTGGCGCGCTCCATCGAAGCCAATGGCCTGGATGCCATTATTATGATCGGCGGCCTGGCCGGCTATGAAACGGCGTGGAATATGGCGAAGGAAGCGGATCGCTACACGGCCTTCCGCCTCCCCCTCATCTGCGTGCCGGCCTCCATTGATAACAATCTGCCCGGCCACGATCTTTCCATCGGGGTGGATACCGCGCTCAATACCAATGTGGAGACCATCGATAAGATTCGCCGTTCCGCTTCGGCTTCCCGGCGCTGCTTCGTGGTGGAAACGATGGGGCGTAAATGCGGCTACCTCGCCCTTATGAGTGCGCTCTCCACCGGGGCCGAACAGGTCTACCTGCATGAAACCGGGGTGGATCTGGCCATGCTCACGAAGGAAAGTGAGCGGATGAACCGGGCCTTTGATGGCTCACGCTCCCTCTACCTGGCCATTCGTAATGAGGATGCCTCCAAGTACTACACCGCGGATCTGTTGCGGCGGGTCTTCCAGCAGGAAGGCCACGGGGCTTTCTCGGTTCGTTCCACGATTATTGGCCACCAGCAGCAGGGCGGTATCCCCACCTCCTATGACCGTACTCTCGCGGTTTCACTCGCGGCCCTCGCCATTGATGAGGTCACCGCGCAGCTGGAGAAGAAGGAACGGGTGGGCGCGCGTTATATCGGTCAACACAATGGCCAGCTGGAATCCCATCCGATTATGCGCATGGACGAAGAGATGGATATGAAGAACCGGGTCCCCCTGGATCCGTGGTGGATTTCGGCGCTCCCTGTGCTCTACACGGTGGCGGCCCGCGAGGATACCACCCCGTTGGAGCACCTGGCGATTTACGACGATAACCGGTAGTCTCGCTTGCTTGTAGCGCGGTTCTTGTACCCGCGCGCGGTGGGGGCGACGACGCCGCTAGCTAGCAGCGCTCCCACCGGCCGCGGCTGTGCTCCTAATCCTCGGCCTCTGCGGCCCGGTCGCATTTTATTAGCGCGGCGGGTCATTCTTCGAGAGCTTGGAGGACGGTGGCGCGGTTATGCCGCACTACGGCTCGCACCTGATTCTCTTCCCAATCCTCGATGCCTTGGTCGAGCGCTTCGCGTGCTCCAGGTGTGCATGCCACGCCGAGCTCGTCAATGACGAAGAGGAGGATTTCTTCTAGGCAGGGCCGGAACCTGCGCCCGCCTACCGGGAAGTGAATATCGGAAATGTGGGGAGTGCGGGCCTCGTTCTTGATGCGCCGGCGCGACCGGCTGGAATGAGTACCACCCAGAACTAAAGTATGTGTCCATTCATCGCGGTGGGAATGGATCTGGATATGGGCGCAGGGAATACTCGAGCGTGGTGAGCGTATATAATCCCAGCGCACCAACGGCTCGCTGCTTTTTGCTCCTCGGATGACCGAGAACGTTGATTCGTTGACGCTGAGAGAGCCGGTTTCCGGATTAAGGAAAAGTTCGTAATCGAAGCGGACGATAAGGAAACGAGCAACACGAATATCGCCCGACAATCTTTTTAGCGGGAGATCTCCTTTTGTGATCGTCTGTTTTATCAGTAAAAAGCCCGGGTCAATCAGCTCCCCGATCCGCTGTAGATGTGACGCAAACTCATCGGCACGCTCATCCAATCGTGCGTTCACCACGGCAATACTCCTCGAAGCGATCCAGACCTATCATCTCGAAATAGGCGTCGGACTCTTTTGGTCCAAGCTGGTAGTTATCGGCGCGCCAGTCGAATTCTTCGCGGGTCATTCTGACCTCACGCAAGATTTCCTCCTTGCGTTCGAGGATTTCTTCCAGCGAGTTGAAAACACGATCCGGAAAATACAACCGGTCCTCGTAAACATCCATATGTCCACTCCTTCAATTGCGTCGTTTCGGGTGGTTACCCGCCCTTCTCCGCCATTCTTGCATGATACGGAAGCACAGCAAAGAACCAGTTACAACTCTGTGGACAAGGGTGACGTTTGGTGATTATGTGGATAGCTTCTAGCCGGCCGCGTTCCCACTGGCCACGGCTGTGCGTACTTCTTCCAGGAAGATTTCGGCTACCCGGCCCAGGCGTGCCTGTTTATCCCAAGCAAGCACACAGGTCAGGCCCACCAGCCAGTCAAGCGGGATAAAAACCAGCCCCGCCGCGCTACTCGCTTCACCTGAACTAGCATCAGCACGGCCCGTCAGCGCCATATTTTCCAGCACGATGGCCTCACCCACCCCGGCTTCGACCATGACTCGGGCCCCACGGCTGGTCCCGTAACGCCCCACAATTGTGAGTTGGTTTTCTTTATTAAGCCAGTACCCCAACTCCCGACTGCGTTCCTTCGGCATAATAAGAGACCGCTGGGTAATATCAGCCCGGCAAATCCTCTCACGCCCAACCAGGTCACTATCCGAGCGCACCAGCAACCCCCAACGGTCCTCATCCACTAAGGGCAGGGTTTCCCAGGCCGAGCAATCCCAGGATCCATCCAGGACCGCGAAAGACGCGGTCCCCTCGGTAAGCATGCGGGTAGCTGCCTCCCGCCCGGAGAGCGCGATCTGGAAAGTAATACCCGGGTAATGCGCTCTAACCCGGCTCATCACGGGTGCCAGGCCGTCCAGGGCGCTGCTTTCCCGCCCGGCAATCACAATCGTGCCCTGCGGGTTTTCCTCCAGGTTGTGAAGCTCGGCCACGGTGGTATCCATAAGGTTGAGGATCTGGTAGCTACGCTCGACCAAGTGGTGGCCAGCTTCGGTCAGTTCCCGCCCGCGCCCAAGCCGGCGAGTAAGCTGCTGGCCTACTTCTTCTTCCAGGAGCTGGATACGTTTAACAACCGCCGCGGTCGTACATCCAGATTCACGAGCCACCGCATCCATGGTCCCTAAACGTGAATAAAGAATAAGGGTTTCTAATAATTCCAGTCTCACACCGGTACCTCGTTGTGTCTCGTAAAAGTGATGAGTGGTCTAGATCGTTGACTGATAAGTGGTTAGTAATGCTCAACGCCACAGCGCCCCCACCGCGCGAGCCGAGCTGCCGCGCGCTTCGTCTTAGCGGAGCATATGCCGGGGCAGCATAAGTCGTTGGGGTTCTTCCCTGCGCCTAGCAAACGCGGAGCGGGCAACCAGGAACGCGAACAGCAAAGATATAAGAATCGCGAGCAAGAAGGGGGTCATCCACCACGACCATTGCAACCCGTCCACGGCCGGGACTTCCACAGGGTCAGGGAGCACTCTCTCCCCGGTCACAAGCAGACGGTGCGAGTTCACCCCGTAGGGAGTACACGTAAGGAGGGTAGCTAGGTCTCGCCCGGGCACGCGTACCAGCAGGGTTGGGTCATGCGGGTCGACGACGTCTATCCGCACCACCCGATACCCGAACACCTGGCCTTGGATTTCGAAAAAGAACTCATCCCCGATTCTCAGATCGGTGAGTCGGTCAAACATTGACGAGGTCGGCAAACCCGTATGAGCAGTAACCACACTATGCCTGTTTAGGCCGCCTACCGGAATATCAGTACCAAACATATGCCCAGCCCCACGCTGGAGAGTCTCAGGAGAAGTCCCGTGATAGATCGGGAGTTTCACCTCGATTTTCGGGATTTTCACTATCCCCATAATCCCGTTGGGTTGATCAAGTACCCGAGCGTATTCTTGGTAGGCCGGCAGGTCCGTGGCTAGGTCATCTAGATAGGGGTCAAGAACTGCCATTCCTTGGTGGCTAGCGTTATAGGCATGAGCACGCTCAATATAAGAGTTACGTAGTTCTTGGGATTGGGTATTCACCTGGCCCTCATAGGCACGGGATACCACTTTGGACTGCCAGTTATTCCACAGCGTCGAGGTCACCGGATAGGCCAGGCACAAAATCCCGATCAGGATCATAGCCAGCGGGGAGACCCGGCGTTTCTTCTCTTCCGGGTCGGTATAGAAGAGCAGGCTCGCCAACCCGCTCTCTTCACCCACACGCGCAGCCCGACGCCCAGCAACCGGACCCGATACCGGTTTGGATACCGAGCGGGAATTCTCCTTGGGTTCTACGTCGGAGGCTGGGTGCGATGCCGGTTGCGTTGCCGGCCGTGCTGCTGGTGACTTAGGTGTAGGGGTTTCCAGGGCACGCCGCCCACGCATCGGTGTCCTATCTGCTTCACGGCTCATGTCCCTTCACCACCTCTTTTTCCCTGGCATTGGTCGGTCTTTCAGGGATTTGTGGGGCCGGTCGTGGACTGACCGGCCCCACAATCTTCGTTACCTACTCAGGCTGGCAATACCTGGTGTAGTTAGTGTTTGTGCTTAGGCATTGCGCTTACGCGAACGCAGATGCGTGAACGCACCACCCGCCACCAATCCAGCACCGGCAAGGGCGAAGATACCCACCCCAATAGCACCGGTCTTCGGCAGGTCGAACCACTTCCCCGAATCCTTAGTCGGCACGTTCTTAATACCCGACTTGAAGACCTGACCGGCCTGATCAGTCACGGTCACCGTGGTGATCTCATCCGAGCGAATGAACTTGGAGGGGGCCTCCACCTCAACCACGTAGAAAGCAGAGTCCTTCTTGGCCTTGAACTTCGGGGTCAAACCATCAGCGCCACTGGTACGGGTACCGAAGCCCTTCGACGCGCCCTGGCAGCTGGTGCGATCCTTCAAAGCCACGCAAGCCTTGGCGTCATCCAGGCTCGCGAAGGCCACGAACTTCGCGTCCGCAAGCGGCTTGCCGTCCGAAGCGTTGGTCTTAGCGATCTGGAAATCGTAGAGCTCGATGGTCGGGAACGGATTCGGCGTCGGATCAGGACCCGGGCCCGGGGTTGGGCCGGGCTCGGGAACAACCGGACCAGGGGTCGGTTCGCTATCCGAGTGCCCAGGGATGAAACCAAACTTGTTAGAAACCGAAATGAGAGTCAGATCGGCCTTGAGGGTGAAGGTGAGGTCCACCGTCACCACCGGTGCGGCCGACTCAGTCGCCTTGGCAGCGATAGTGTTGAGGCCGTCCTCGGTGAAGTTCACCTGCAAGCGGGTACGATCCGCTTCTACACCCTCGGTCGGGGTGGTGATCGTGTACTGCAAAGCATCAATCACAGTGCCGTTAACCTTCACAGACTTCACCGAGGTCTTATCGATCACGGTGTAGGCGTTGGTCGGCGCATCATCGAAGATAGCGAAGTCCTTGATATCAGTACCCTTGATTGGGCCCTTCTTATTCAGGGTCGCGGAAATCGTGTAGGAGATATCATCGCCCGCACCCACGACCTTATCGAAGGCACCAGTCTTGGTCACCAGGTTACGCGCATCCATATTCTTTGGGGTAACCGCAACATCATAGGTGTATTTCTGATCTGCGCTCGAGGTACCCGTAATTTCCGGGACCGTCATGAAGAACGGCTTAATATCCGAGGTATAACCAGCCGGTACTTCGGATTCCACAATCTTGTACAGGCCAAGCGGTAGGTTCTTGAAAGAAGCCTGGCCAGTCGTTTCTGTTACCTGCTCGTGTTTCTCGGTCTGGCTGAGCACCACGTCAGTGCTGTCCGGATTCTTGTTGAGATCCCCGATAGCTGCGGCAATGGTTTCCCAATCAGTGATTTTGTCCATCTTGCCAAGCGCTGTGCCCTTGATGGAGTCCACCTTGGTGACCGTGAACTTCGCGCCGGCAACCGGCTGCTTGGTTGTGGCCTCTTGCTTCGTGATCGTAATCGATCCCGTCGTGGGAGCCCCGTGCGCCCACGGCGCAACCGGCGCCGGATCGCTTGCCGGTTCGGGTGCGGCGTGAGCCGCCCCGATACCCATTCCCGTCAGTGCCAGCGCACACGCCGCCACCAACGCTCTCAATGACTTCTTACGAGCCATATTGTTTTTCCTTCCCAATAAATTCAGCACCATACAATGTGCTGACCAACACGCCAGGCCAACGCCAAGCACGTGTTGTTGAACTTGCTAAAAACCTGTCCCTCACTCGGGCCTACCCCACCGTCTGTTTTCCCGAGACCGGGTACGGGGTGGGTGTATCAGTTCACGCGCGGCGGCCCACCCCCTTCTTCCGGCGGGTCTGAGCCCACCACCAGCCACCGGTAACCCCCACGATCAGGAGCGCACCCAAGCCGGCCGTGCGGTTTATTCCAGCCCCGCCCGTCTTCGGCAGCGCGGGCTGCACAACCTCCACACTCAAAGGCTTGCGTGCCCACCCCACGCCTTCCACAGCGTTAGGCCCGGTAGCCGCACCGGTGAGCGGGTCGATGGTGATACCGGGTTTCGTTGCATACACCCAACACCGATACGTGCCCAGCTCGGCTTGGGTGGCGTTACCATCCACCTCGCCAACCGTCCGTGCACCATTACCCGCAAGCTCAACGCCATTAGGTGCTTGCTTGACGCGCACCAACTCCACGCCCACCGGTAAAGCATTCTGGTCTGTTTCAGCCTGCCCGTCGGGTTTCGGGGCGCACACGGTTTGCAGGCTAATAAGCCCGGGATCTGTTGTTGACGTGGCTTCCACACTTAGCGGCTGTAATACCGGTTGGCCTTTGACCACCGTGAGGGTGTGTTTAGAAACCGTGAGGGAAACATTCACGCATTCCCCCACTTCTCGCTCATCCATGTCCCGCTCACGCGTCTCAGTCCGCTTGACCGCCTTCGCGGTATCAAGCACCCACTGACGCTTACCCGAATCCCACTTGTACGGAGTCGTGGTCACCGTACGCGACTGCGTCACCTTCCGAGCATTACAATCCTTAGCCCCATCAACCCAGCTCGTTGTGGTGACCTGGGCAGGCGGCTGCGGGGTGCAAGCCTTATGCTCACCGTCCTTCATATCCCGCTGACGCGACTCGTTCTTTGTCGACGCCTTCGCGGTATCAAGCACCCACTGACGCTTACCCGAATCCCACTTGTACGGAGTCGTGGTCACCGTACGCGACTGCGTCACCTTCCGAGCATTACAATCCTTAGCCCCATCAACCCAGCTCGTTGTGGTGACCTGGGCAGGCGGAGGGTTGCCTTGTAGTCCCTTCACAACCACCGCCGCCGGAGTGAACCTAAAACCATATTTCGATGCGTTCTCCGCTGTAAGACCAAGGGTTCCCTGAGTGATTGGATACTCGCCAGGAGGATCACCCGGTTTATACGTTGTAGTGAGTTCACCTTGAATCTTCGAACGATCCCGCTCCGGGATTCGTACGATATGTGAGTTGAGGAAGGGGATCGCCTACATTAATAAAAATAGGGTCAGCACTAGCCGCAATGAACGGTTCAGGCCTAACTATATAATTTGCACCTCCGGGTCTATATTCGGCCAAATGCACAATTAGCGCATCGGCATGACTCCCCGTAACCAATTGGCTCCCGCAGATCCACGCAGAATTTTTAAACTTGCAGTGATATAACTCCGCAGGAACTTCCTCACCATTAATTTCTTCATATATGTAGTACGGGGATTCATCATCAAATATAAAAAGAATGTCCCCCTGCAAATTCCAAATTGGCTTGTGTTCAGGTTCCTCAAAAAAACGGACAGTTGTTTTCCCACGGGTGAAAAATGCTTTCTTCCAAGACCTGTATTTATGAACGAAGCGGTCAAGTGGCCATTCTGTAATATCTATAAACGAAACAGACACAGCACCCTCGAACATCTCGGCGATGGACTGGATATTCCGCAGGTCCCATTTGCTCGTATCAGGATCCGCAGATACAGCGTTTCTGAACATCCTCTCTGTAGAAACGACTTGCTGAGTATCCCAGCCACTAACATCAGGATTGGCCACCTCGGCTGCCTCGAACATGCGGGATAAGTATTGTACCTTGCTGGTGTTCCATCGACTAACGTCAGGGTTCGCTTTTTTCGTCCTGGAAAACATGCCATTCATCGAAATAACATTTCCGGTATCCCAGTTACTCACATCGGGGTTCGCGATGTCTAGCCCCGCAAACATCGACGCCATGACTGTGACACCGGAGGTATCAATACCAAATTTAGGAAAGTCAATTTCCGCAGAATGACAGCCCGCAAAAAGGGTTGTGGAGTTCTGCGGAAAACTAATTTGCTTATTGGTCTCGGGTGTGAAAACTATTCTTTTCGGTTCAGCTTCGCCACCCGTATTACAGTGTTGTTTTTTCAGATCCATCCACTGATCGCGGTTAAGTTCTCCGTATCCGGCAACAGTGAGTGTTTTTGTGGTGGCATCCCATGTGGCGGTGAGGTTGGGGCCGACAGGGACGGATGCAGCACGCTCCATTGCGCGCGTTTCTCCCCCATCGGAAGTGTCGGGTGACGCAAGGCTAGGAGCGGCTACCCCCCCCCCGCTAAAACAGCAAGCGCGGCAATAACGGCAGCCGCTCGTTTGATCAGCTTCACTACTAACCCCTCACCAATTTTCTTACCGTTACAGGCAAACATCCCACACCCGTCGCGAAACTGTTTTCACGTTCAATAAGGAATAGGAATGAGTACGACTGCATAGTCGCTTTCTTGATTTACCTTAGCTAATTTCTACAGTTTTCACCACAGGTTATATTCAGGATTATTTCAGCGCCGGCCGCTCAGTAGTCAGACTTTTCCGCTATTTTATGCGCACACAGGTAGATACTTGTGACTAAAGTCTCGAGTGGAAACGTCTTTTGTAATCAACATTCAATGGTGTTGAGATTGGTTCAATATGGGCCAACCATTCGAGAAAAGCAGCGTCAATTTATGCATAATAATTAGTTACAAATATGCCGCACGAATGAGATATTTTGATCTAATATCATTAGCGTCGCGCAGATGCTATACACCCACTACGCCGTGAAAATACTATTTTTTGCGTTTTTGTGTCACTGCGGCAATGCACCGCGCAGCCCTGTAAAAGGTATATCCAGAATTCAACAGCACCGCGGTAGAGCGCTGACTAGCACCCCGAAGGCTGCCCACGGCTCGAAAGTTTCGCGAAACCGCTCGCCCAACCGCTAGTACTGGCGGCCGGCTTCGCTATGACCCTCCATGCGAGCCATAGCGATATCCTCCGATTCGGTCACCTGGTCCACCCGCACCCGGTCGATGCGGCGCCCGTCCAGGGATTGCACGGTGAGCTCCACCGCGCCCAACCGGGTGGAATCCCCCACCTGCGGCATGCGCCCAAGCTGAGCGATGATATAGCCGGCCAGGGTATCGAAGGGCCCCTCGGGAAGTTCCACCCCGAGCATTTTGAGCACTTCGGGGCGGGTGGACAGCCCATCCATATCCCGCACTCCCCCGTGCACCTGCACCTTGGGCACCTCGCGGTCGTATTCGTCACGAATTTCGCCCACGAATTCTTCCATAACGTCTTCAATCGTCACGATGCCGTCCGTACCCCCGTATTCGTCCACCACAATGGCGAGGTGGGCGTGCGCCTTACGCAGATCCGAGAGGGCTTCCAGCACATCCTTACCCGTGGGGAAGAAGGTCACCGGGCGCACAAGATCACTCACCCGCTGGGCGGTGGGAGCGGGGGCGAGCATATCGCGAATGTGGAGGAAGCCGATCACGTCGTCGTCGTTCCCACCGCGGCGCACCGGATAACGCGAGTGTTCCAGCGCCGTCACCAGCGGGCGCGCTTCCTTCAGGGAAAGTTCCGCATCTAGGAATTCCACTTCGGTGCGCGGCGTCATCACTTCCTGAACCGTGCGGTCCGAAACGGAAAGCATCGAGACGACCATATCGCGCTCTTCCGTGCCGATGGTTTCTTGGCTGGCCACGAAAGCGCGCAGCTCCGCCACGCCCATTTCTTCGCGCTGTTCTTTCGGGTCGCGGCGCAGCAGGCGCAGCACCCCGTTCACGCTCACCCCGAGGAACCAGATGACCGGGCGCAGCACCGCGGTGATAAAGGCGAGGGGCCGGGCGGCCACCGTGGAGATAGTTTCCGCTGATTGCAGGGCGATGCGCTTGGGCACCAGTTCCCCGAACACGATGGAAATATAGGAGATCACGAGCGTGGTGAGCACGAAAGCAAGAGTGGTGGCGCCGTTCTCCGACATCCCCCAGGCACGGAACGTGGGCGCGATCTCCGGGGCGATGGAGGCCGCACCGAAGGAGGCGGAGAAGAACCCGGCCAGGGTCACGCCCACTTGAACAGCGGAAAGGAACTGGTTGGAATCCGCGGTCAGGCGCTGGATAGTTTTCCCGGAGGCGGAGTTTTCTGCCATCTCGTCAATCTGCGTTTGCCGCAGGGACACCAACGCGATTTCCGAGGCGGCGAAAAACGCGCCGATGAGCGTGAAAACAATAACCCAGATAATGTTCATAGCTAAGGGACTCACCACACCAGTATGGACGAGGCCGCGCCGAGCTACCCCACCGCGTCTCAGAAACAAGCGGCAAGCGAACACGCGGGCAGCATGCTGGTACGACGCCGCCACCGTGCCTGCGTGGTGGCGTGCCGGGGCGCTGCGGCGTCGTTCTTAAATAACGGGGGGTGTGAGGGCGAAACGCGCGAGGAAAAAGAGGGCTGCGGCGAAGATGAGGAGGGTGGCGGCGTCCGTGATGCGCGAGCGCACCGAGGGAACGTAGCCGGTGGGTAGGGTCAGGCGCGCCACCGCGAGAACCACGAAGCTGCCCGCGAGCGCGAGGATCGCCACGCGCGGGTCAGCGAGGAAGGCCAGGGCAATAACGATGCCGATCCAGGCCGCGCAGGCCCAGTAGACCACCGGGTGAGAAAAATGCGCATTCACATCAGCCAGTATATCCCGCGCCCGGGCGGCTATCCGTGGCCCGCGCGGTTATCCGTGCCCGCGCGGCCGCTACATGGTGAAGAGGTGAAAGAAGGCGCCGATAAAGCGGATATCTTCAACCGTATGTGTTTTGAGATTGACGGTGAGGAGAAGGGCAACGATCCCCCAGGCTACCGTCAAGCTCACCCAGGTCCAGCGCCGGATCCGGTAGCGGCCTTTGCCGCGCGGGCGGGCATGGCGGCGGGTCTGCGCGGCGTGCCGGGGCACGTAGAGGCGGCGGCGCACCAAGCTTCGCCCGCGCACCACACTCCCGGCTGCCAAAAGCGCGAAAATCAGGTAGGCTCCCGCAACGGTGGTTTTTTGAGTCATCCACCCGCGGGTGGCCACCACGCTTTTCGTTCCGCCCGTCTGGCCACCATTCCACCAGTCCAGCGCCCCGGGGAGCTGTTTTTTCCAGGTGTCCCAGGAGTGCCCGCCGTTGGGGTCTAGGTGCACGGTGGTTTTCAGGCGCGGGTTATCGACTTCCTCCAGGCCGCGCGCCAGTTCCACCGGGTCGTTATCGGTCCGGGTCCCGGTGAAGTACATGGACTGGGGCCAGCTCGCTTTTTTCATGAGATTGGTAACGGTGAATTGTTCACGCAGGCCGGGAGCTTGAGTCAGGCCAATAACCGGCACGTTGTATCCGGAAAAGGAGATCACCGAGGCGAAAGTCTGCGGGTTGTACAGCCCGAGCACCGGCGCGCACCAGCCCCCGTAGGAAGCCCCGGCAATGGCCCAATCGCGCCGATCCGCGGAAACCGAGAAATTCTTGCGCACCATCTGCACGACGTCGCGGTTCACCCACGTGCCCACCGCGGGCCGCCCCGATAGATCCACGCAATCGGGCTGTTGGTTATCAACATTGAGGGAGGGAACGACGACGATAGTATCCGGCGCGCTCGCCGGCATCGTATGTTCCAAATCCAGCACGCCCGGGATTTTCTCCGTCTGGGAGGGGAATCCCTGAATCATAACGATCACGCGGTAGGTGCGTTCGGGGGAATAATCCGGGGGTAGGTAGACCCATACGGGCAGTTCAAGGCCGGATTCGGGGCCGCGGAAGACCGTGCTCACCACCCCTCCCCCGGCGGGGGTGAAATCGGCTTTCCACTCTTTACCTTCGGGCATGGGAATCTCACCGGATTGTCCGGCGTATTTGGGTAGTTCGCTCGTCACCGCGGTCACGGATGCCTTGCCACCACTTTTTGTGAAAATGGTTTTGACATCGCTCCACGTGCTCGCGTACTGCAAGTTGAGGTTCATCCCCACCCCAATAGCGACGACGCCGCATACCGCTGAGATCACCATGGCAAGCACCGGAATCGCGGTAGCCAGGCGGCGGGTGCGCGGGATGGTGCGCACCCCCAGCGCCAGGAAAGCCAGCGAGCACAGGCCAGCAGCCAGGAGTGCCCCGTGCGTATTGGGTTGAAGCATAGGTATAATTTTAGGCCGCTCGGGCGGACCCGCGCGCCGTTATTTCACTCTATGCCCAGCTCTCCTGTTATTTTTCCTCACTTTTCCCACGCTCTTCCCAGTCAGCGGCAGCCGGCGGGGCAGGTGCGGGTTCCGCAGCGGTCACGGCGGTGGGTGCGGTGGATGCGGTGGCGGTGGCATCCGCGGTAAGAGCGCTCTGCCCGCCCGGTACCTCGGCATCCTCCGGTTTGGCTTGCTCCGATAGGGCCCGCTCCGGCGCGACATGCTCCGGCGTGGCATGCTCCGGCGATACGGTGCCGGCAGGTAGCACGGTGGCGGCGGGAGTGGCTGCCTCAGGCTGTGCGGCGGCGTCGTTCTGCTTCGCAACGGAAGGGCGCAGGGCGCGCCGTACCCGGTAACGCTCCCAGCACCCGCGCACCCACGTCCAGAAATCGCGCGCCCCGTAGCCGAGGGCGAAGGGCAGCAGCACGGTGAGCGCCACGCACCCGGTGAACAGCGGGGCGTCCGTGCCCACCTCGAGCATGCGGCCCGGACCGATCCCGCCGGTGGCAACCTGCCCGGCCAGGGCCACAATGACCAGCAGCTCCAGGGCGCCCACCCCGGCGCTCACCCAGTCACGCGGGCGGAGCGAACGGATAACACCCCAGGTCAGACCAGTCAGGACGGGAATGATGAGGAGCCAGGCGGGGCGCAGCGCCGGATCGGGCAATAGGCCGAAAATAGGTAGGCCGGGGATGGGTGCGAAACTGCCGCCCAGGGCAGAAAAGACGGCGCCGCTACCCACCGTGAAACCGGCGCCGGTCACGTAGGCCAGCGCCCATACCGCCAGCGCGGGTGCGAACAGCAGCTGGGTGAGGGTAAAGAGAATCGTGCCGGTGAGGTCGGTAAGGTAGGCGGCGTGCAGGGCCCGCACCTGCCCGAAGCCGAGCGCCAGCGCGCTAAGAACCAGGAGGATGCTCACTGCACCCAGGGTCGTGGCCAGCGGTGCGATGAGCCGCCAGCCGCGTTCGAGGATAGCTACGCCGGGCCAGGCGGGCCGCTCCAGCCAGGCACATTGGCTGGCCAGGAAACCGAGCACCGCCCCTCCCACGAGGGCGTGAAGCAACGAGGATTGCGGGAGGGAGAAGAGGCAGATCACCCCGGTGCTTCCCGCTCCGCTCAGCGTTGCGATAAGAACATCCCACCAGTCTTCCACCACGATGGAGCGCAAGAAACGCACGGTGAGCCAGGCGATGAGCGCGGTGAGGAACAGCGGCATGAGGCCGATATGCCCACCCGCGGTCACCAGGGGTGAGCCGAGCGCGAGCAGCCACAGGGAGCCGCCCAGGCGCGCAGCGCCCTGCCAGGTCACATCTCCGAGCAGCGGGGAGGCCGCAGTGAGGGTGTAGCCGAGCAGGCAGATGAGCACCACCGTGATCCAGGTGAGAACCACGGGCTGAATAACAGCCAGAGCGAGCGCCACGCGGCGCGAATACGTTAACATCCCTTCCATGGTGACGCGCGGAGCGGGCCGGGCCGCGGAAGAGGGCCCGGCGTGTTGCTCACCGCGCCTTCACGTCGCTACCGCAGTGCGCCCTTGAGTTCGCTCACCCGCCCGGCAATATCCGCGGCGATGCTATTCGCGCTTTTTCCGGCGGCGGCCAGTTCGTGAATCCGGGAAACCAGGGCCGAGCCCACAATCACGCCGTCAGAGAGGGCGCCCATACGCGCGGCCTGCTCCGGGGAAGAAATCCCGAACCCGATGGCGCACGGGGTATCGGTAACCGAACGGATCTTCTCCACGATGGCACCCACATCGGTGGTGATATTCGAGCGCATGCCCGTCACCCCCATAGAGGAAACCACGTAGAGGAAACCGCGCGCCGCCCGCGCAATAGCTTCGATCCGATCCGAGGACGTGGGCGCGATCAGCGAAATGAGATCCACGTTGTGGGCCGCGAGCGGAGCTTCGAATTCGGCCTTCTCTTCGAAAGGTACATCGGGGAGAATCACTCCGGAAACCCCCACCTCCGCACAGCGGCGCGCGAAGCGCTCCGGGCCGTAGGAAAAGACCACATTGGCGTAGGTCATAATGACGAAGGGGCACTCCAGATCCGGGCGCACCTCAGCGATCATCTCAAAAATCGCGTCCGTTGTGGCTCCCCCGCGCAGCGCCCGCTCCGAGGATGCCTGGATGACGGGGCCTTCGGCGGTCGGGTCGGAGAAGGGCACGCCGAATTCAATGAGATCTGCACCTGCCCGGCCGGCCGCGCGAATGATCTGCGCCGTCGTACCTAGATCCGGATCCCCGCAGGTAAAGAACGGGATAAAAGCCTTGCCGCGGGAAAAAGCCCGGGCGATGGGTACCTGTTTAGTCATGGATATCTTCTCCCCGGTAGCGCGCGATGGCCGCGACGTCCTTATCACCGCGGCCCGAGAGCGTGACGATAATGATCTTGCCCGGCATCTCCGGGGCGATTTTCATGGCGTGGGCGAGAGCGTGCGCCGATTCAATCGCGGGAATAATCCCCTCGGTACGCGAGAGGTATTCGAAAGCGTCCACAGCTTCCGCGTCGGTGACAGGAACGTATTCCGCGCGCCCGATATCGTGCCAGTAGGCGTGCTCGGGGCCGATGCCCGGGTAATCCAAGCCAGCCGAGATGGAGTACACCGGCGCGATCTGCCCGAATTCATCCTGGCAGAAATACGATTTCATGCCGTGGAAAATACCTTCGGTGCCGGTGGCGATGGTGGCGGCGGTATCCGGGGTATCCACGCCCCGCCCGGCCGCCTCCGCGCCGATGAGGCGCACGCCCGCGTCGCCTACGAAGTTATAGAACGAACCGGCCGCGTTGGAGCCCCCGCCCACGCAGGCGATGACCGCATCGGGCAGGCGCCCTTCCGCCTGGAGAATCTGGGCGCGCGCCTCGCGGGAAATCACCGCCTGGAAGTCACGCACGATCGTGGGGAAGGGATGCGGGCCCATAACCGAGCCGAGGCAGTAGTGGGTATCGCTCACCCGGCCCGTCCATTCGCGGAAAGCCTCACTGGCGGCATCCTTGAGAGTGCCGGTCCCGGACTTGACGGCCACCACATCCGCACCCAGCAGCCGCATCCGATAGACGTTGAGGGCCTGGCGGCGAGTATCTTCCTCGCCCATGAACACCACGCACTCCATATTGAAGAGCGCGGCGGCCGTGGCGGTAGCGACCCCGTGCTGGCCAGCCCCGGTTTCCGCGATGAGGCGGGTTTTCCCCATTTTCTTCGCGAGCAGCGCCTGACCCAGCACGTTATTGATTTTGTGGGCGCCGGTATGGTTGAGATCCTCGCGTTTGAGGTAGATCTTCGCTCCTCCGAGGTCGCGCGTCATCCGCTCCGCGTAGTAGAGGAGGGAGGGCCGTCCCGCGTAATTATTGAAGAGATCGGTGAGTTCGGCATTAAATTCCGGGTCATCGCGGTAGTGCCGGTAGGCGGCATCGAGTTCTTCGATGGCGGGCATGAGAGTTTCGGGGATGAACTGCCCGCCGTGGATACCGAAACGGCCCGGGCGCTCGGAGGTACCGGTTTCCGGCGCGGAACTTCCCAACGTGTGTTCTTCGCTCATGATTACTCTTTCTCCTGTCCGGGGGCGACGACGCGCGCCGCGGCCTGGCGCCACTGGGCCAGTACACCTACTTTATCCGTGCTGCGCATGAGGGCCTCCCCCACGAGCACCGCGTCGGCGCCGCCGGCCGCGAGCGCTTCCACATCCGCGGCTCCGCGCACACCTGATTCAGCAACGACGAGCGCGTCAGTGCCAATGCGGGCCCGCAGCTGACCGGCCGTGGTCAGATCCACCGAAAAATCTTTGAGGTTGCGGTTGTTGATACCGATAATGCGGGCACCGGCGGCCTGTGCGGAGTCAATTTCCGCGGCGTCGTGGGTTTCCACCAGGGCCGAAAGCCCGAGGGAATGTGCCAGTTCGAGATACTCGCGCAGGGTAGCGGTATCCAGGAGGGAGCAGATGAGGAGCACCGCGCTGGCGCCCAGCACTTTCGCCTGGTAGATCTGGTAAGAATCCACCACGAAATCTTTGCGCAGGCAGGGCGTAGTCACGGTGCGCGCGATCTCCTCCAGGTAGCGGTCCGAGCCGAGGAACCACTGTGGTTCGGTGAGCACGGACATCGCCTCCGCCCCGGCCGCCTCGTAGGACCGGGCGATATCGAGGTAGGGGAAATCTTCGGCAATAATGCCCTTCGACGGCGAGGCTTTTTTCACCTCGCAAATGAAGCCGAGTCCGGGCCCGCGCAGGCCCGCTTCGAAGGGGAAGTTCGCCGGGTTGCTCCCGGTTGCGGGCGCGAGCGCCGCGGCCAGTTCGCGCATGCGGGGTGCGGGGGTCTGTTCTTTATCGCGGGCCACCCGTTCCCGGGTGGCGGCGGCAATCTGCTCCAAAATATTAGGCACGCGAGGCCTCCACAAATTCGTCGATCTTGCGGTAGGCGCTGCCGTCGTCAATGAGGTCACCGGCCATATCCACGCCCGCGGCAATGGAACGGGCCTTGCCGGCGATATACAGGCCGGCACCCGCGTTGAGCTGAACCACGTTGCGCTTGGGGCCGGTGATCTTGCCGGAAAGGATATCGCGGGTGATCTGGGCGTTTTCTTCCGGGGTGCCACCGAGCATATCGGCCGGGGTGGCGCGGTTGAAACCAAAGACATCCGGGGACATTTCGAAGGTGCGGTATTCGCCGTTGCGCACTTCGCAGACCGTGGTGGGTGCGGAGAGGGAAATTTCATCGAGCTTATCCTGGCCGTAAACCACGAGGCCGCGGTGGACGCCCAGATCGTTGAGGACGCGGGCGAGGGGTTCGACGAGGTATTCGTCGTACACCCCGAGGACCTGGTACTCGGGGTGGATCGGGTTGGTCAGCGGCCCGAGAATATTGAAGACGGTGCGAAAGCCCAGTTCCTTGCGGATCGCCCCGACGTTCTTCATCGACTTGTGATAAAGCTGGGCGAACATGAAGCACATACCCACCTCATCGAGGAGGCGGCGGCAGGTATCCGGATCCTGGTTGATATTCACCCCGAGGGCTTCCAGGCAGTCCGCGGTGCCCGAGAGCGAAGAAGCAGCGCGGTTGCCGTGCTTGGAGACCTTCACTCCCCCGGCGGCCAGCACAAACATCGACGTCGTCGAAATATTGAAGGAATGGGCGTTATCCCCGCCGGTGCCCACGATTTCCAGGGTGGGGAAAGGCACCTCGAAGTAGTCGGCGTGCTCACGCATGGCGGTGGCGCAGCCAGAAATCTCATCGGTGGTTTCCGCCCGGGCGTTCTTCGTGGACAGTGCGGCAAGGAAAGCTGCCGTTTGGGTGGGGGTGCTCTCCCCGCCCATGATCTCATTCATAACGGTATAGGCCTCGTCGTAGGTGAGATCCTGCTTGGAGACAACTTTAATAATGGCTTCTTTAATCATGACAACTCCGTACGTGTGGAAAGATTATTTGGACTGCATTTTTCTGAACTGCGAGGCTGAGCGGGCTGTGCCATCGCCCCCGGGCGGCTTTCCACCAGCGGCAGCGCAGCTGCGCGTGGGTGGAGGTAGAAAATGTGGTGGTAGCCAGGCGATGCGTGGATAGTGCATCGGGGACATGGTGCTCAGGTAAATGCGGTAGGTCCCGCTGCACGGGATTCTCCTCTCAAGTGGTTGGGACGGCGCTGGTACGCCGCGGGACGCGCTTCTTAGGCGCGCCACCATCGCCAGGCCACACCGGCCCGGACCTGTACCTTGAGATCCTGCTGCATAGCTGTGAGCTTATCCCACCCCGAATCGAGCCCCCGCCCCGGTCCATCATGCGGACAGGTGGGGCGCGGCGCGGGAGCGGCGGCGTCGTACCACCGAACGTAGGCCCGCAATAACCGCAGCCACCTGGCACGAAATTATTCTTATTTACCATTCACCCAGAGATTCTCCGGATTTTTCGCGGGGTTTCGCAGATCCGCCCTAGTGCTTTATGCGTGCATCAGTTAACATATTCAAGTCCCGAGTAAAGAAACCCATACCTTACATGCTTTCGTGATTGAAGAAGGACACCATGAAACATTCTGTTAAGTTGGCTGCGATTGCCGCAGCCGGGGCTTTGGCACTCACATCTCTGACCGGCTGCGCTACCGATAACAAGGGCGCATCCGACTCCACCGCCACCGACTCCTCAAAGGCCGCGGGCCTGTCGGTGGTGGCAACAACCGGTTACCTCGAGGACGTTATTCGCAATGTCGCCCCCGAGGCTAACGTAACCACCCTGGTCAAGCCCGGCGGTGATCCTCACACCCAGGAACTGACCACCCAGGACACCCAGGCCATTGAAAAGGCCGATCTTGTGGTGTGGACCTCCCACGATATGGAACACAAGATGATGGGCCAGCTGGAGAAGCTGGGCGACCGCCAGATCGCGGCCGCGGAAGCCATCCCGGAAGATAAGCTCCTCCCCTGGGAAGAAGACGGCAAGATCGAAGGCCACGACCCGCACGTGTGGAACTCCCCGGAGAACTGGCAGTACGTGGTGACGGCCACCGCCGCCAAGCTCGGTGAGATCGATGCCGCCAACGCTGATCTCTACAAGGCGAACGCGGAAGAATACAACAAGAAGATCGCCGCGGCCGCCGAGGAAGCAAAGGCCAAGTTCGATAAGATTCCGAAGGAAAACCGCGTGCTCATCACCGGGCACGACGCCTTCAACTACCTGGGCTCGTCGTTCGGTATTGAAATTCACGCCACCGATTTCGTTTCCTCCGAATCGGAAATGTCCGCGGTGGAACTCAACGAACTTGCCTCCCTCATCGCCGAACGCAAGGTTCCGGTGATCTTCCAGGACAACCTCAAGAATCCGGAAGTTATTAAGCACCTCCAGGACGCGGTGCGCGAAAAGGGCTGGCACGTGGAGGTCTCCGATAACGAACTCTTCGCGGATACCCTCAGCTCCGAAGCACCCACGAACACCTACCTGGGTGCTTTCAAGTACAACGTTGACTCGATCGTCAGCGCGCTCTCGCAGAAATAGGTGATATCGATGGGAACCGCTACCACGCTGGCCTGTCAGATTGACCACCTGAGCGTCGCCTACCAGGACACGATCGCGGTGAGCGATGTATCGCTCCGCGTCAGTCCAGGCCAGGTGGTGGCGCTTCTCGGACCGAACGGCGCGGGCAAATCTACTGTTATGAAGGCATCCCTGCGCCTCGTGCCCGCCCTCGCCGGAGAGGTCGCTTTCTTCGGCGAGCCTCTCCCCCGGGTGCGTTCGCGCCTTGCTTACGTGCCGCAAACCGCCACCGTGGACTGGGATTTCCCAACCACGGTGGGCGACGTCGTGCTTATGGGTACCTACGCCCAACTCGGCTGGCTACGCCGGCCGGGCGCGCGCCAGCGCGAAGCGGCCGCCGCGGCTATGGAGCGCCTGGGGATTTCCGATCTTGCCCACCGCCATATTAATGAGCTTTCCGGGGGCCAGCAGCAGCGCACCTTCGTGGCGCGCGCCCTGGCCCAGAATGCCGAGCTCTACCTTATGGACGAACCTTTCGCCGGTATCGATATCACCTCCCAGCAGGCGATTATGACGCTGCTGCGCGAACTCGTGGATGAGGGGAAGACCGTTATGATCGTGCATCACGATTTACAAACGGTTCCCGATTTCTGCGATAGTGTGGTGCTGCTCTCGGGCGGCAACCTGGTGGCGAGCGGGAGCGTAGCCGAGGCTTTCACCGCGGATAATATCGCGCGGGCTTACGGCCTTTCCGTGGCGATCGATCGCAAGTGAGGGCGCGGCGCGATGATTGATTTTATTTCCCCGCTGGAATTGTGGGGAACCTATATTTTCCGCACCATGCTCATCGGCACCACCCTCATCGGGGTATTTTCGGGAGTGGCTGGTTGCTTGCTCTACCTGCGCCGGCAGTCCCTGGTGTCCGATGTGATCGGGCACAGCTCCATCCTCGGCGTTGTTGCCGCATTCACCGTGGCGACGCTGCTGGGCGGTGACGGACGCTCGATGGTGGTCCTGGTCCTCGGGGCGAGCGCGGCGGCGATGTGCGCCGTCGTGCTCACCAATATCATCGTGGCGCATTCGAAAGTGAAGCCGGATGCCGCCATGGCTATCTGCCTCTCGTTGTTTTACGGGGGCGGGATGGTGTGCCTGCGCCTCCTTACCCATTCTCACCTGCCCAATCGCGGTGGGATCGACAGTTATATGTTCGGGAATGCGGCGAATGTGCGCGCCGGGGACCTCGTGACTATCGCGGTGTTCGGGGTGCTGACCGTCGCCGTGATCCTGGCCTTCTTTAAAGAAATTAAACTGGTGACTTTCGATCCGGTGACGGCACAGTTACAGGGTTTCAGCCCGCGGGTGCTCACCCCGCTCATGCTCGTGCTGGTCACCATTGCCATCGTTATTGGGATTAAGGGCGTGGGGCTCATTCTCATGGTCGCTTTCGCGATTATGCCGGCTGCTGCCGCGCGCCAGTGGACCCACCGGATGTCCTCGATGATGGTGCTCGCTGGCGTTTTCGGCGGGCTCGCGGGCGCGGCGGGCGCATACCTGTCCGTGTGCCTGGGGAAGGTTCCCACCGGCCCCGTTGTGGTCATCCACCTTTTCGTTATTTTTGCGGCGTCCCTGCTTGCCGCGCCGCGCCGTTCCATCGTGGTGGTGGCCTTGCGCCAGCGGCGTCTGCGCGGAGATCTGGTGGCGCAGGCACGCGCTGCTGCCGCAGTACCGGCCGACGTAGCAGCAGCAACCGCAGCGACGCACCATGTAGCGACGACGGCGCCCGGGACACCGGCCGGTGTGGCAGCGCCCGCTGCTTCGGAAAGGAGTGAGCGATGAGTTTCATCGTGGCAGTGATGTTGCTTGCGGTGGTGACCGCGGTGACCTGCGCACTTCCCGGGGTATTCCTGGTGTTACGCGGGCGATCCATGCTGGTGGATGCTATGTCCCACGCGGTGCTCCCCGGGATTGTGATCGGCACGATTCTTTCCGGTTCCACGCATTCCCCGGTCATGGTGGTGTGCGCGGCGCTCATGGGTTTGGTGGTGGTGCTCGGTGCCCAGCAATTGGATCGCACCCGCCTGCTGACCGGGGACGCGAGTCAGGGCGTCATTTTCCCGGTGCTGTTCGCCCTGGGTATTTTGTTGCTATCAACCACCCTCTCCCACGTCCATATTTGCCAGGACACCGTACTCACCGGAGATCTCAATCTCATGGCTCTGAGTCCGGAGCATATTATTATCGGCGGTTACGATATCGGCCCGCGCACCATGTGGCAGTTGCTCGCGGTATGCGCGCTGAACGCTGTTTTTATCGCGGTGTTTTTCCGGGTGCTCAAAACCGATACTTTCGATGGTGATTTCGCCGCCACTATCGGTTTCCCGGTGCGCGCCGTGGAGCTGGGCCTTATGATGCTCGTCTCCCTGACCGTGGTGGCGGCTTTCAATGCCGCGGGAGCGATTCTTGTGATTGCTCTTATGGTGGTTCCGGCGGCCACCGCGATTCTTTTCGCCCGTTCGCTGCGCCACCTGCTGGTTCTCACCATCATCATCGCGGTTGCTGAGGCGCTCCTTGGCTTCGTGGTGGCTCTCTACCTGGATCTGGCCACGTCCGCCATGATGGCATTCACCGATGGCGTGGTTTTCCTGGCTGCGCTGGCCTGGTGCAAGCTCGGCGGGCGGGCAGCGGCACGCAGCCACCGCCGTATCCTACGCGTGCCGGCCGGTACCGCAGTGACCGGTGGGGTTACCGGTGCCGCCTCGGTTACCAGGATTCCCGGGGTTACTTCTCCACTTTCGTCAACGGAGCGAAACGCAGCATCAAGCGTTTCGTAACCGAACCGAAGGCGACCTTCGCGGTGGTGGACTTTCCTCGGCCCTCAAAACCGAGGATGGTCCCCCGCCCGAAGGAGCGGTGGTCCACGATGTCGCCCACCGCGAAACCAGCGGTATCTGCCGGGCCAGCGGAGCTACCCGCCGCGCCCGCTGAACTTTCCGAAGCACCTGCCGCGCCCGCCCGCGTGCTAGCCGCGTTGGACGCATTGCCTTCCGCGGAATCTGCTTGAGCGGCCGAGTTTGCCGTGGCGGGTACCCCGAGTTTCCCGGGTGTGAACTTGCCCGAACCGATAACCGGCCCGGCGTCGTCGTCAAAGAACGACGGCGCGCGCCGCTCCCGGCTTCCCCACCCGTATCTGGAACCGATACCGGATCCGATGCCGGCCCCCCGCACGAGATCCTGGGAGGAATGCTCCCGGCGCCAATCAATAAGTTCGGGCGGGATTTCTTCAATGAAACGCGAGGGCGGAAATTCCTGGGGTGCACCCCACGACGAGCGCGCTGCCGCCCGCGAAATATAGAGGCGTTCGCGCGCGCGAGTGAAAGCCACGTAGGCCAGGCGGCGTTCCTCAGCCAGTTCGCGCCGGTCATCCAGAGAGCGCATATGCGGGAACGTACCATCTTCCAGACCGGTCACGAAAACAACCGGGAACTCCAGACCTTTCGCGGTGTGAACCGTCATGAGGGTGGTTTCCCCTTCAGATTCGCTCTCTTCGGGAAGCCGGTCCGTATCCGAGACCAGCGAGATCTGATCCAGCCACTCCCCCAGCGTGGCATCCGGGTTCTGGGCGGAGAATTCCACCGCGACCGCGTGCAATTCGGCCAAATTTTCCACCCGGCTAAGATCCTGCGGGTCTTTGGATTCTTGTAGCACAGCCACGTATCCGGATTCATCCATGAGGTAATCGAGGATATCCGCGGGTTTACCGCCGGCCTCCGCTTCAGCGCGGGCGGTTTCGAGGATGCGGGCAAGGTCGGCGACGGCGCGGCGGGCCCGCGCCGTGAGCCCCGCAACCTCACCGCGCTCCGGGTGCGGACTGGCCACATCCGCCACCGCGGCACCGAAGGAAATATTCCAGCGTTGGGCATGGGTAGCCAGGTGGCCCTGCGCGGTATCCCCCACCCCGCGTTTCGGTTCATTAATGATGCGGCGCAGCGAAACAGTATCATCCGGATTGGCCACCGCGTGCAGATACGCGAGGGCATCCTTAATCTCTTTGCGTTCATAGAAACGGGTCCCGCCAATCACCCGATAAGGGATGCCGGAACGCACGAACATTTCTTCCAGGGCCCGCGCCTGCGAATTGGTGCGGTAAAACACCGCCACATCCCCGTAACGCACCCCGCCATCATCGCGGAGTCGATCAATTTCTGTTACAACGAAATGCGCCTCATCGCTTTCCGAATCAGCAACGTAACCGGTGATCTTTTCCCCGCTACCCGAATCCGTCCACAGCTTCTTGGGCCGGCGCCCTTCGTTGTGGGAGATCACGGCATTGGCGGCAGAAAGAATATTTTGGGTAGAGCGATAGTTTTGCTCCAGAACCACGCTGGTGGCATCCGCGAAATCTTTCTCGAAATCCTCAATATTGCGGATGGTGGCACCGCGGAAAGCATAGATGGACTGGTCTGCATCTCCCACCACGGTGAGGGAGGACCGCTGCGGCCCCTGCCCGGCAAGGGTGCGCACCAGAACGTACTGGGCATGGTTAGTGTCCTGATATTCGTCTACCAAAATATGGCGGAAGCGAGTGCGGTAGCGTTCCGCAATATCCGGATGCGAGGTGAGAACCTCCACGGTGCGCATAATGAGATCATCAAAATCTAGCGCATTGGCGCGCACCAAACGATCCTGGTAGGCGGCATACGCCTGGGCCAGAACCTGCCCGTCCCGATCAGTGGCAGCCGCGGCCTGCGCCGCCGGGGTGACCAGTTCATCTTTGAGATTGGAAACCTGGCGGCTGAGCATTTTGGGTGGGTAGGCCCGGATATCAATATTTTCTTCCCGGCACACCATCGTCATAAGACGCTGCGAATCTGCAGCATCGTAAATAGTGAACGTGGAGCGCATCCCCAACGCGCGGTGTTCGGCGCGCAAAATCCGCACGCAGGCGGAATGGAAAGTGGAGATCCACATTCCGCGAGCCAAACCGCCGAGCATTCCCTCCAAGCGTTCGCGCATTTCCCGGGCCGCTTTATTGGTAAAGGTAATGGCGAGGATATTGGCCGGGTGAGCCTGCCCAGTAGCAATGAGATAGGCAATACGCGAGGTAAGTACCCGAGTTTTACCCGAGCCAGCCCCGGCGACCACGAGCAGTGGACCGCCCGTGTGCACCACCGCTTCCCGCTGGGCGCTATTGAGGCCGGTGAGGATACGCTCCGCGGCCCCGCTGGTACCACCACCGGGGCCGCCGATTTCAGAAGCCGCGGGCGCTGCGGACTGCGGCGCGGCATGGCCTACCGGCACGGCCGCTCCCGCCGGCGCAGCTTCGGCAGCCCGGGCAGGTACGGGCACGGCAACCGGGCGGCGCCCCACGGTAGCCCCGGCTTGCTGTGCGGCCGCCACGCGCTCCCGCAGCCGCGCGATTGTTGACTTGTACGATTCCTCCATAGCCCTTCTAGGGTACGACACCACCCCGACACAAAAAACGTTCCGAAGCTGTGTGGTGCTGTCAGTCCGGTCACCGCGGGAGTCGGTAAGCCACCCGGGTAGCCAGCCAGCCACCGTGCCAGCTGGGCTGCGGCGTCGTACCTACCGTGCCGGGTGGACCCGCACCGCGTGTTCGTTGGTGAAAGCACGCAAGCCCCAGGCGCCCTCTTCACGGCCGTAACCGGACCGGTTAATCCCACCGAATGGCCACGTGGGCGCCGATTCACGGTGCTTATTGATAATGGTCATCCCGGCCGCGAGCCGCGCCGCGAAGCGCTGCGCTTTCTCCAGATCCTGGCTCCACACCGAGGATTGCAAACCGTAAGCGCTGCTATTGGCCAGCCCGAGGGCTTCTTCCTCATGAGCCACCCGGTAGAGCGCCGCCACCGGCCCGAATACTTCGTTACAGGCGATATCGTGGTCCGCTGGAATATCAGTGAGCAGCGCCGGGGTCATATAGGCACCCGGTCGGTCAAGTGCGGTCCCGCCGTAGTGGAGGTGCGCTCCTGCGGCGACGGCGCTCGCCACCCGCCGCACCACTTCATCACGTGCCGCAATCGAGGATAGCGGCCCCATATCCGTGGCCGGGTCATCATAGGGGCCCACCACGATACTCTCGATTTCCGCGCGGGCCGCCGCAAGAAATTCATCAAAAACGTTATCTAGCACGATAATGCGTTTATTCGAGGTACATACCTGCCCAGCGTTAAAGACGCGGGTGCGCACCGCCTCCCGGGCCACCGCCCCGATATCAGCGGCATCCAGGACCACCATGGCGTCATTACCGCCCAATTCCAAGAGGGAACGCTTGGTGTACTTCCCGGCCAAACTCGCAACCGCGGAACCCGCCCGGTCCGAACCGGTGAGCGACACTCCTTTGACTCGCGGATCCGCCAGGACTTTCTCCGTATCCGCGATATCCAGGTAGATATTCTGGTAAACACCCGCGGGCAGGCCGGCCTCGCGCAACAGCGCTTCGAAGGCGGCCGAGGAGCGCGGGCAGATCTCCGCCTGTTTCATAAGAATCGTATTGCCGACCATGAGTTGAGGTAGCGCGAAGCGTGCGATCTGCGAATAGGGGAAATTCCACGGCATGATCCCCAGCAGAACGCCCAGCGGCTGATGGAGCACGTAGGTAGGGATACCGTCGCCGGCATCCAGCGGAGTGGGTTCTAGGTAGCGCGGCGCATTATCCGCGAACCAGTGGGCATGATGGCTGACCGTGGCGAGTTCCGCGGCGCCGTCGCGCAACGGTTTGCCCATTTCGCGCCCGATAATATCAGCGAGTTCAGCGGTGCGTTCCGTGACGAGTTCCCCGAAGCGGTGCAGGATTTCGCTACGGCGTGCCATCGGGGTATCCCGCCACGTGGTGAAAGCAGCCCAGGCAGCACCGATCACACCGGGGATAGCAGCGGCGGGAAGGGAGGCGAAGCGTTCTTCCACCTCGCCGGTATTGGGGTTATGCACACGGTAGTTACTCATAGCTCTAGCCTACTGTGCCGCATCCCACTCTGCGCGAAAACCTGGCTACGATGGGGACATTAGTCCTAGATAAAGAAAGGAGTGGTGAACGTGGGAGACTTCTTTACCGGGGAAAGCACCCCGGGAATGATTGATTGGGCGTCGATGCCCACCTACAACACCATTATGGCCATCGCGGCCGGGGTGGGCCTCATCTTGGTTGGCAGACTGCTGGTGCAGCTGCGGCGCGCTGTCCCGGCAGCAGCCACAGACGATGCAGATAGGGCCGTCAGTTTGGACGGTTATACCCTCGGGTTTTTCATCACCGGCCTTATTCAGACCTTGACCGGTTTGCACATGTCGCTCACCTGGCCGCTGGCCGCCGGGGGCTTCCCCTTTGACAATATTATCTTTGGAGAAACCTGCCTCGGGTTCGGGGTGCTCTTGCTGGCGGCGAGTTTCATCCTGTGGAAGCGCGGGGAACGTATCCTCACCTCCGCCACTCCCTTCCACACGTTCGCCCGGATTGCCCGGCCCGTCTCCATTTTTGCGCTGGCAATGGGCTTGGCCCTCCTGGCCATTATGTGCGCCGGGATGGTCTATCAGTTCTTTGCGGCGCCTCCGCAAGAGCCGATTTCCGGTTCCTTTGCGGCCTACCCTTGGCTGGAGTCCATTGCCCTCTCCGCGGTCTTTGGTTTGGCCGGTGTGGGCGCGATTCTCTTCTTCGGCGCGGTGCGGCTGGATGCCCGCGGGCAGGTGCGCGAGGGCGTGGTACGTGCCGCCTACTGGTGCCTGGTTATCAGCGGGGTGATTTTCATGCTCTTCGGTGCGATGAATTTCTATACCCATATCGGGCTGGTGGTCAACACCATGTAGTGCCGCCATGCCGCTGCGTGGGTGCAGCTGCGTCGCCGTACCTTCATTGTTGTGAACGACGACGCAGCACCGTCCCACCAGCACACCACCCAAGCAGGCACACACAAGGGCCGCATCCCTTTCGGGACGCGGCCCTTAGCGTCATCCGTAGCGTTTAGAAAGCCGGGGTGTTGAGACCCAAGCGCCGGAAATGCTCCCGCGCTTCTTCCACAGCTTGCGGTGACGGCGGTACGACGTCTTCCAGTTGGTAGTCGTAGCCAAGTGAATGCCACTTGTCTCGACCCATCTGGTGGAACGGTAAAACTTCAACGCGGCTAACCGCGTTCTTCCACCGTGCAACGATCTTCGCAACGTTCTCCACGTTCTCCGGATCGTCTGTCAGCCCGGGCACAAGTACGAAACGTACCCAGATTTCTTTGCCCGCAGCAGCCAATCGATCACCAAAATCAATGGTCGGTTGCAGTTCACGGCCGGTCGTGCGCTTATACACCTCTTCGGATCCGGATTTAACGTCGAGTAACACCATGTCGATGTAGTTCATCATTTCGTCATCGACGTTACGCCCAAGATATCCGGAAGTATCGATACACGTATGGATTCCCATTTCTTTGGCACCGCGGAGCACGGTCTTGAGGAAGGCGGGTTGCATTAAGCATTCGCCACCCGAGATCGTGATCCCGCCGCCCGTCGCCTTGAACATACGACGGTAGCGCTTCCAGCGCCGCAGTAATTCGTCGGAATCCACCGGCTGACCGTCCTTCATAATGAAGGTGTCAGGGTTATGGCAGTACAGACACCGCAGGGGGCACCCTGCCATGAAGACTGTCATTCGGGTCCCGGGCCCGTCCACCGCGGTCACAAGTTCCCACGAGTGGACGGAACCGAGGGTTCCCTCGCGCATCTTGCGAAGCCGTTCTTTACGTTCGATGTCGTCAAGGACATCGATGCCTCCGAGACCGGCCCCCTGCAACCGACCGGTCGGCGCTTCGAAATCTTGAAGGCCGACCGGTGCTAGTCGCAACTCAGCAGACAATTGTTATGCCGAGTGATGGAAGGTACGCGAAAGAACGTCGAGCTGCTGTTCGCGGGTCAGCTTCACGAAGTTGACGGCGTAGCCGGAAACGCGAACGGTCAGGTTCGGGTACTTCTCGGGGTGATCAATCGCGTCCTCGAGGGTGGAACGATCCAGCACGTTGATATTGGCGTGGTACAGACCCTGCACCCCACCGTTATCTTCGCGAGCAGCCTTCATCGACTTGAGACGCTCTTCGTAGGTCTTAGCCATTTTTTACCTTCTTTTCTTTGTTGGGGGTTGAATCTTAGAGTTTTAGTCTTCTTCAGCCATGAAGCCGGCGTCCATAATTCCGACCAGGTTCTTGACCTGCTCGTCCTTATTGCGGCCGAGGCCAGCCGGCGTAATGGTATTCGTCAAGGAAATACCATCGAGGGCATCCTTGTAATCCAGCTTACCAACGGACATCATGGACGCCACCATGCCGTGGGTGTCCATGCCGTTCTCCGGGTTCGCACCCGGGGAGAACGGGGTACCAGCCTTGTGACCGGACGGGAAGGAACCCGTGGCCTTGCCGTACACCACGTTGGAGGTAATGGTCAGCACCGACTGCGTCGGGATGGCGTCACGGTACATCGGGATCGCCTTGATCTTCGCCATGATGGTGTGGACCACGGTAGCCGCGATGTCATCAGCGCGGTCATCGTCGTTACCGTAAATCGGGAAGGTGCCTTCCGTCTTGTAGTCAACAACGAGGCCGGTTTCATCACGAACCGGGTAAACCTTCGCGTACTTGATCGCGGAAAGCGAGTCCGCCACGATGGACAGGCCGGCAATACCGCAACCCATGGTACGGATGATCTCCGAATCGTGCAGAGCCATCTCCACCGCTTCATAGGCGTAGCGGTCATGGCAGTAGTGGATTATGTTGAGCGCTTCAACGTAGGTGCCAACCACCCAGTCAAGCATCTCTTCGTACTTCTGCCAGACTTCGTCGAAGTCGAGCGGGCCGTCCCCTTCGATCGGGGTGAACAGACCCGGTTCGGTCACCTGCTTGCCGGTCATTTCATCGCGACCGCCATTGATGGCGTAAAGCAGAGCCTTAGCGGAGTTCACACGCGCGCCGAAGAACTGCATCTGCTTGCCCACCCGCATCGGGGAAACGCAGCACGCGATGGCGGCGTCGTCGCCCCACTGGTTACGAATCTGTTCGTCAGATTCGTACTGGATGGAGGAGGTTTCGATGGAAATAGCCGCGCAGAATTCCTTGTAGCCTTCCGGAAGTGCCGGATCCCAGAAAATGGTGATATTCGGTTCCGGAGCCGGACCCAGGTTACGCAGGGTCTGGAGCAGGCGGAAAGAGGTCTTGGTGACGAGGGTGCGCCCGTCATCACCGAAACCGGCATCCGACCAGGTGGCCCAGTAAGGATCACCGGAGAAGATCTGGTCGTAATCGATGGTGCGCAGGAAGCGGACGATACGCAGCTTCATGACGAGGTTGTCAATCATTTCCTGCGCGTCAGATTCCGTAATGGTTCCGGCGGCCAGATCACGCTCGAAGTAAATATCGAGGAAAGCGGACAGGCGGCCGATGGACATGGCCGCGCCGTCCTGGCTCTTCACGGAAGCGAGGTAGCCGAAGTACAGCCACTGCACGGCTTCACGCGAGTTCTTCGCCGGGCCGGAGATATCGAAGCCGTAAATTTCACCGAGGGTCTTGAGCTTCTTCAGGGCCTTGATCTGCTCTGCGTGTTCCTCACGGAAACGAGCCCAGTGCTCGGAGAAGGGCTGATCGGCCACCGAATCCTTCATGGCCTGCTTCTCTTCGATGAGCTTATCCACACCGTAGAGGGCCACGCGGCGGTAGTCACCAATAATGCGGCCACGGCCGTAAGCATCCGGAAGACCGGTAATAATGTGCGACGAACGAGCCGCGCGAATACGCGGGGTGTAAATATCGAAGACCGCGTCGTTGTGGGTCTTGCGGTAGCGGGTGAAGATCTTCTTGATCTCCGGGTTGACTTCCTTGCCCGCTTCCTTGATAGCGGTTTCCACCATGCGCCAGCCGCCATTGGGCATCATCGCGCGCTTGAGCGGAACATCCGTCTGCAGGCCGACGACGACGTCGTCATCTTCGGAAATGTAGCCGGCGGGGAAAGCGTCAATGTCGGCCGGGGTGTCGGTGTCGACGTCGTACACGCGACGACGACGCTCCTCGGAGAGGTAATTTTCCTCAAGAGACTCCCACAGCCGGGTGGTCTTCTCCGTCGGGCCGGCCAGGAACGAAGCATCCCCTTCGTAGGGGGTGTAGTTCTTCTGGATGAAGTCACGAACGTCAATGGCTTCATTCCAGGTGCCGGACGTGAAACCCGCCCAGGCTTCCTCTGTTGGGGTATCGGTAGCAGTGCGCTCCATGTGCGTCTAACTCTCCTTGTGTCGTGTCAGTACCCGTTATTATCCAAGCATAAAGCAACTCACAACGGAACAGATATTCCGTGAAAAATTGCCACACGCTTGCGTCCGCACCGCATTCACGTTTTCGCGTGAATCGCTACGGCACCGAGGTAACAAGTCCTGATTCTTTTACCTGTTGTCCGTATCAATCGGTCAGGCACAAGCGACTCTCGATTTATATTGTCCGGCACGGGCGGCGGGCGTGTATCACTCGCTGTCCGCGCCTACGTTTATCCTAACGCGCTTCTGCGCAAAAACATTCCCTGACACGTGAGATGAGCGGCGCATAATCCCGCGGCGCCCCCGGCGGGCGCGCCGATACGCGACTTCACGTCACCATCCGTCTCACATGTGTGAGGAATCACTTTTTTCGGTGAGTGTTACTCCCATTCAATCGTTGCCGGCGGCTTGGAGGTTACGTCCAGAACCACGCGATTCACTTCCGCAACCGAGTTGGTGATGCGGTTGGAAATATGGGCGAGCACATCGTAGGGAACGCGGGCCCAATCGGCCGTCATCGCATCTTCGGAAGATACCGGGCGCAGCACGATGGGATGCCCGTAGGTGCGGTGGTCACCCTGCACGCCCACCGAATGAACCTCCGCCAGCAGTACCACCGGGCACTGCCAAATCTCAGCGTCCAGCCCGGCCGCGGTGAGTTCTTCGCGAGCGATAGCATCCGCTTCACGCAGGATGCGCAGATTATCTTCGGTGACTTCACCGATCACGCGAATCGCCAGGCCCGGCCCCGGGAACGGCTGGCGGGCCACGATTTTCTCCGGCACGCCCAGTTCACGCCCGATGGCGCGCACCTCATCTTTAAAGAGGCTGCGTAGAGGCTCGATAAGCTCGAAATTCATATCCTCGGGCAGGCCGCCCACATTGTGGTGGCTCTTAATATTGGAAGCACCTTCTCCCCCGCCCGATTCCACCACGTCGGGGTACAGGGTTCCCTGCACGAGGAATTTCACATCCTCCCCGCCCCCGAGCTTATCTACCAGCTGGCGCTGCGCACTTTCGAAGGAGCGAATAAATTCCCGTCCGATGATCTTGCGCTTCGTTTCCGGATCGCGCACACCCGCCAGCGCGGACAGGAACCGCTGCGATTCATCGACGGTGAAGATACGAATGCCGGTACTTTCCGCATAATCGCGTTCCACCTGCTCGCGTTCACCGGCGCGCAGCAGCCCGTGATCAATGAAGAAGCAGGTGAGCTGGTCGCCAATAGCTTTGTGCACAAGCGCGGCGGCAACCGAGGAGTCCACCCCGCCGGAGAGCGCGCAGATAACCTGCGCGGAACCCACCCTCTCGCGAATCTGGGCCACTTGCTCGTCAATAATGGAGGAAGGAGTCCAGTTCGGGCTAATCCCCGCACCTTCGTAGAGGAAGTTTTCCAGTGCGGCCTGACCGCGCTGGGAATGGAGCACCTCCGGATGCCATTGCACGCCAAAGAGCCGGCGCTTGCGGTCTTCAAACGCGGCCACCGGAGTTTCATCGGTGGCGGCGGTAACGATGAAGCCTTCCGGGGCTTCACTCACGGCGTCCCCGTGGCTCATCCACACAATTTGCTTATCTTCCAGACCGGCGAAGAGGCAGGAATCGCCGGCGGTGCGGGCTTCGGTACGCCCATATTCGCGAGTGCCCGTGCGCCCCACGCGCCCGCCTAGTGCCTGGGCCATCGCCTGGAACCCGTAGCAGATCCCGAGGATGGGCACCCCGGCCTCAAAAATATCCTTATCGATTGCGGGCGCACCCTCCGCATATACGGACGCCGGGCCGCCGGAAAGAATAATGGCCGCGGGGTTTTTCGCCAGCATATCCGCGGCGGACATAGTATGCGGAACAATTTCTGAATAAACGTGTGCTTCACGAACGCGCCGCGCAATGAGCTGAGCGTACTGCGCACCAAAATCGACAACAAGAACCGGGGAATTATCGCTGGTATTCACGCTGTTCATTCTAATGATTAAAACGCGCCGGCGCCTACTGGGAGCCGGGCCGCACCCGGTGCGGGTCTAGGACCTTCGTCACCGCGGAAGAACGACGGCGCACATCCGAGCGCACGGGACTGAGCTGGGCATGCACATCTGCCCGCAAGATGTGAGATTATTTGAAGGGATATCCCGGCGTGGATACGCCTATTTTTTCAAGGGTCCGCAGGGGCCGGAAGGATAAGAAAGTGACCTACAGCGTATATTTCACCGCGGTAGAAGGCAATGCGGGCACCCAGGCGGTTGCCAGCGCCTACGTTGATGTACTCACCTCCACTTACAAGAACGTCGGGGTGTTCCGGGCGTTCACCAACGGAAATATCGAAAATGACTCCGCCTTCCTTCAGCTGCTCGACCAGGTTGGCCGGGGCGAGGATCGCGATATCGCCTGGGGTTCGAGCCGGCAGGCCTACGTGGCTGACGAAGAAGAAGCCATGACCCAGCTGGTGAATCGCTACACCGATTACGCCCAGAACTTCGACGCGGTGCTCATCCTCGGCATTCTGGATGGGGACCCCATTAATCCCGGGATGCTTTCGCATACCGGCCGCACCATCGCCAACCTGGGAACCACCGGCATCGTTGCCGTCTCGGCAGCCCAGCGCAGTGCCGCGCAGGTGGAGGTTGTTGCCCAGCTTTCCGCGAAGGAAATTGCGGATCGCTATGGAACCCTGAGCGCCCTCATTGTTGTGGACGCTGATGACACCGTGCCCACTACCATGCGTGACCTGGGCATTCCTACTATTTATCTCCCCGACGGCGAGGCGCGTTCCTTCAGCGAAGCGGACCGGGCCACCCTCGTTGCCGCGATGGAAGAGGAATCCTCGGTTATTACCCCGCTGTCCTTCCAGGCATCTCTAGCGGCCCGGGCCCGCAAGGCAAAGAAGCGCATTGTTATGCCGGAAGCCGAAGATGACCGCATTTTGCTGGCCACCGCCCAGATCCTGGCTCGCGATATCGCGGATATTACGCTGGTCGGGGAAAAGGATGAGGTTCTTGCCCGCGCAGCTGAGCTCGGGGTGGATGTGTCCGGCGCGGAGATCATTTCTCTGGATGACCCGGAGCGGGTGCGCCGCTACGCGGAAAAGTTCGCCGAACTGCGCGCCAAGAAGGGCGTGACCTACGAGCAGGCCGTGGAGAAGATGAAGGATCCTTCCTACTACGGCACCATGATGGTCTACATGGGGGACGCCGATGGCATGGTTTCGGGCGCGAACCACACCACCGCGAATACCATTGTTCCTTCCTTCCAGACCATCAAGATGAAGCCCGGCACAAAGACTGTCTCCGGTGCTTTCCTCATGCTCATGGATGATCGCGTCTACGTGTACGCCGATTGCGCGGTCAACACCAATCCCACCCCGGAAGAGCTGGCCGGCATCGCCATTGATTCGGCCCGCACCGCCCAGCAATTCGGCATTGAGCCGCGCGTGGCCATGCTCTCCTACTCCTCGGGTACCTCCGGGAAGGGCCCTGATGTGGATGCAGTGCGCGAAGCCACGGAACTCGCGAAGAGCCTCGCCCCCGAGGGCGTTCTTATTGACGGCCCGCTCCAGTACGACGCTTCGGTGGATGCCGCGGCCGCGAAGAAGAAGCTGCCTGATTCGCCGGTAGCCGGCCGCGCCACGGTATTCGTATTCCCGAATCTGAATGCCGGCAATATCGGCTACAAGGCCGTGCAACGTTCTTCGGGCGCGGTGGCCGTGGGCCCGGTGCTCCAGGGCCTCAATAAGCCGGTCAACGATCTTTCCCGCGGCGCGCTCGTGGAGGATATCGTCAATACCGTGGCGATTACCGCGATCCAGGCGCAGGAATAAGCTGCACCCGGCATTACACTGAAGTTATAGGGGTGGGCGTCCACCCGGTCACAGACACAAGGAGATCATTTTGTCCGTTCTCGTAATTAATTCCGGCTCCTCCTCGATCAAGTACAAGGTCGTGGACCCCGAATCGGGTGAGGAACTCGCCTCTGGCCTCGTGGAGCAGATCGGCCTGCCCTCCGGCCACGTCAAGCACGAACACGGCGAGGACGTGCGCGAATGGGAAGGCCCCATTCCCAACCACGAAGTCGGCATGGAGAAGGTGCTCGAGTTCTTCGACGCCGCCGGCCCGTCCCTGCATGACGGCTCCATCCGCGCCGTCGGGCACCGCGTGGTTCAGGGCGGTAAGTACTTCGATGGCCCGGCCCTCATTACCGATGAGGTGCGCCAGAAGATCGAAGATCTCCAGCCGCTCGGCCCGCTGCACAACCCGCCAGCCCTGGAGGGCATCAAGGTGGCCCAGCGCCTGCTCCCCAACGTCCCGCACGTGGCGGTTTTCGATACTGCCTTCTTCCAGAGCCTGCCGGAAGAGGCCGCTCGTTACGGCCTCAACCGCGAGATTGCCGATAAGTATGAGATCCGCCGCTACGGCGCGCACGGCACCTCGCACCAGTATGTGTCCGGTGAGGTAGCAAAGATCCTCGGTCGCGATGATCTCAAGCAGATCGTGCTTCATATCGGTAACGGCGCCTCGGTTTCCGCGGTGGATTCGGGCCGCGCGGTGGAAACTTCGATGGGCCTGACCCCGCTGGAGGGCCTCGTTATGGGTGGGCGCACCGGTGATATCGATCCGGCCGCGGTCTTCCACCTGGCTCGCGAAGCGAAGATGTCCATCGATGAAATCGATAAGCTCTTCAACCGCCAGTCCGGTATGGCCGGCCTGACCGGTTCTTCCGATCTGCGTGACGTGCATGCCATGGTGGAAAAGGGAGATAAGAACGCGAAGGAAGCGGTGGATATTTACGTTCATCGCATCGTCAAGTACATCGGCTCCTACACCGCGATTCTTGGCGGCCTGGATGCCCTGACCTTCACCGCCGGTGTGGGTGAGAATGACGATATTATCCGCAAGGAAGTTCTTGATCGCCTGGCTCCCTTCGGTGTCAAGTACGATGCCGAAAAGAACTCCACGCGCTCGAAGAACGCGCGTGAGATCTCCACGGAGGATTCCACGGTGCATGTGCTCGTGGTTCCCACCAATGAGGAGCTGGCCATCGCGCAGCAGGCCATGACGCTCGTCTAGGCACGCGCCCGTTACTTTCGGGTACGACGACGCAGCGGGGGGGGAGTAACCGGATCGGTTACTCCCCCCGCTTATTAGGCTATGCGCTTATCACGCAATGATTGCTACCCGAGGCTGCCACTCATACCCGAGGGGGCGAGGCCGCTCTCCGCTACCGTTTTCCTGGCAGCTACCGGCTTTCGGGGGCCGGGGCCGCTACCCGCTTGCGGATGAGGGTAATGAGCTCGGGAAGCACCGTGTAGAGATCCCCAACGATTCCGTAATCACAGAATTCGAACATTTCCGCTTCGGGATCATTATTGATCACCACGATCACGCCGGAATCCGTGACTCCCGCGGTGTGGTGAGGCTGGCCGGAAATACCGATGGCGATATACAAATCCGGGGCGATAACCGTGCCCGAAAGCCCAACGTAGGAATCACGCGGAAGCCACGCATCCCCTTCGGCCAGCGGGCGGGTTGCTCCTTCCGCGGCATCCAGAACCTCGGCGAGCTCATGGAAGAGCCGCAGGTCCTCCTTGGCGGCGAAACCGCGACCGGCACCGACCACCCGAGTGGCGGTGGCCAAGCGCCGCTCGGACACATCTTCCGCTTCGGCTGCCGTGATCCGCGCCGGCGCTATCGCGCCGGCCGGGGCCGCTACCTCCACTACCGGAGCTCCGCCCGCGCGGAGCGCATTTCCAGATCCCGCGGCAGCGCCGGAGCAGGCTCCCGTGCCGGGCAGGGATCCGATAACGCCCACGAAGGTCACTCCCGCGCGCGCGTAAGTTTCTAGGGAGATCGCACCGAAACGCCCGCTGACCACGTGCGCAGCGCTGACTTCCCGCACATCGGTGAGGATGGGCCAGCCGCGCCGGCCGGCGATCTCCCCGCCCAGCGCGCGTTCGCTCGGCTCATTAGGAACCAGCACAATATCCCCGGGTTGGGCATCCACGAGCTCGGTAAGCGCCGCGCTCAGGGCCTCCGGAGGCACATCGCTGGCGTGCGTGATGACCTGCACGCTGGTCGCATCTGGGAAGGCGGGCAGTTGCGCACTTTCCGAGGCCTTGTCACCTTCGGGGACAAGGGCGAGCACATGAACTGAATCGTAGCGGCGCAGGGCCGGAAGGAAAGGCGAAATAGCAGCGCCGGCCGTGATCACCCATACCGCGTGCTCGGGGGCAGCGCCGGTAGCCGCCGATGCCTCTGCCGCGGGGGTGCCGGCGGCCTGAGGGGCGGCGTCATCGCCAGAAATACCGGTGGAACCAGCGGTGGGGAGCAGGCCGCGCCGATCCAAAATTCCCACGAGTTCGCTCACGGCGCCGGGACCGTCAAGGATTTGGTGAAGCCGAGGCTGGACGGGCGGAACCGCACGCGCGATGGGGTCGAGAGTACGCCCTTCCATATCGCCAAGGTCGGCGGCGGTGAGGAGTTGGGCGGGTTTCTTGGCGGCGTCGAGGATATCCTTCATGGCCGGGACTTTGACAGCCGCGGCATCGGAGGTCACCGCGATGACCACCGGGCCGGTCACGCGCACCTCGCGGCGCTGCCCGCCGGTGTGCTGGGTGAGGAGGAGATCCTCTCCCGCCGTGGTGATAGCTGAAACATCCTGGAAAGACGGCCAGCCCAGCGCCCCGGCGATAACGCCGGAAACCATCTTCGAGCCTTCGTCGGTGGAACCCGGACCGGTGATGAGTGCGGTGATGGTGCCGTCGCGCTGGACCACCCGAGCCAGGGCCTCCCCCACCGCGGTGGAATTCCAGCTGGTGGTGGCATCATCACTCACCACGAGGAGGCGATCCGGACCTTTGGAGAGCGCGTTCTTGCGCAGCGCCGGGGTGCCGATGGAGTCGGGGCCCAGGGTGATACCCACAACCTCGGTGCCCAGGGCGTCGCCGAGTTCCCGCGCTGCCCGCATGGCAACGGCGTCGTCGTCGCTAATGGAGAGGCGCGCGCCGCTCCAATCCACCACACCGGAATCCAAAACGTGCGCTGAGCGCGGATCACCGGCAATTTTGTAGGCAACCGCAATGGTCATAAGTGTCCCCTGACGTAGTCGTTAGGCTTGCACATTATCTTAGCTCTCCCGCGGCGCGGTGGGCTCCGTCTCGTCATCCGGCAGCCGCGATCCGAGGGCTTCGGAAAGTACCCGCGGGGCCGCGGCGCTGCGAGCGGCGAAGAAGATCGCCACAATAATCATCGCTAGGCCGGTCCAGAGGTTGAGGTTGATGCCCGCGGCTTTGGCCAGATCTTCCTCGGTCACGAAGAAGAGCCCGTAGCCGGCCAGCATGATGCCGAAAACCCCGAACATGATGGCGATCCAGGTGCGCAGGTCAAAAAGCGAGAGCCGCCCGAGGCGCGCCTCGGGTAGTTGTGCCTCCGCAGCCGCGCCCGCATGGCTCGCGTTTTCTCTGCCCGCGTGGTTCGCGTTTGCCCTGCCCACGTGGCTCGAGTCCACCGCGCCCGCGCGCGCGGCGCTCCGCCGCGCTGCGTCATCGTTCATATTGTCGCGTCCCTTCATTTACAGCACCACATTGAGCACCGCGCACACCGCCAGCACCGCGATCCCCAGCGGAAGCGGCTCTTCCCACCAGTGCAGTTTTTCGCCGGTGAGGGCGCGTTCGCGGGCTTCGGCTACCCGGGCTTCGTGCAGTTTGGGGGCCGGGCGCGCGCCCTTAATATCCATCTTGACACGCCCCCACACCAGCCCGTTGAGTTCCTCAATCGGCTTGGGGCGCGTTATTTTCGTGACGAGCACCGAAACGATGAAATCAGCGATAAAAGCAATACCGGAAGCCGTGAAGGAGGCCGCCTGGGAGGAATTGAAATCCAGCAGCCCGTTTGCGTAACCAAGCTGGATAAACCCGGCCCCGGCCGCGCCCGCCACCAGACCCCACAGCCCGGCCTGCGGGCTCATACGCGCCCAGAACATTCCCATAATGAACGTGGCGAACAGCGGAGCGTTGAAAATGGACTGCAGCATCTGGGTGTAGTCCTGAATATTGGAGAATTCCGCGGCAATAAACGCCGCCCCGACGGCGATGAGCACCCCGATAATCGTCAGGCGCCGCCCGATTTTAATGTAGTAGGTATCGCGCCGGCCCGGGCGCACGTAAGTTTCCCAAATATCGTAGGTAACCACGGTATTGAAAGAAGAAACATTCGCCGCCATCCCGGCCATAAAGGCCGCAATCAGCCCGGCGAGGGCCATGCCCAGCAGCCCGTGCGGGAGTACCTCCCCCATAAGGGCCGGGAAAGCTTCATTATGGGTGATCTCTCCAGTGTGCAGCTGCGGGATGAGGACCGCGGCGATAAGCCCGGGCACGATAATAATAAGCGGCAAAAACATTTTCGGGATCGCCGCGAGAATCGGGGTCAGGCGCGCAGAACGCATATCTTTGGCGGAAAGCGCCCGCTGCACCTCGGTGAAATTCGTGGTCCAGTACCCGAAGGAATTGACAAAGCCCATCCCGAGCAGCAGCGCGATCCAATTCCCGTACGGGTTCGTGGTGTTACCGAGCCCGGTTCCACCCCACACATCCAGGCCGTTCGGGCCGAGCACCTGGGTCTCATTGAGTGCGGCGATCAGACCACCCGGCCCGCCCACCCGCGCCAGCCCGGCGATGGTGAGCGGGGTGAGCACCGCAACGATGAGTAGGAATTGCAAAACCTCGTTGTACATGGTGGCGGTGAGCCCGCCCATCACCGTATACACGAGCACCACACCGGCAGCGATAATAATCGAGGCCCATAGCGGCACCCCGATGAGCACATTAATGAGAAGCGCGAGGGCGAAGAGGTTAATCCCGGCCACCAGGATGGTAGCCACTGAGAAAATCACCGATTGGTAGAGGTGGGTGGGCCGGTCGAAACGCAAACGCAGATATTCGGGAACCGAACGCACCCGCGAGCCGTAGTAAAAGGGCATCATGATGAGCCCGAGGAAAACCATGGCCGGCACCGCGCCGATCCAGTAGTAGTGCACCGTGGGTAGCCCGTATTGGGAACCGGAAGCCGCCATCCCGATGAGTTCCACCGCCCCGATATTCGCGGAGAGGAACGCCAGCGCACAGATCCACGCCGGCAAGGAGCGCCCCGAGAGGAAAAAATCTTCCGAAGTATTCACCTTGCGCCGGGTAACCACGCCGATGACGAGGACCAGCACCAGGTAGAGCACCACGAAGCTGTAGTCGAAAGCGCTCGCGTCGAGCCGCAAATCCATGCTTTAGCCCTCAATTTCGGCCAGGGAAACCACCCGGTGCTCGCGTTGCGATAACCGTACAGCTTCCGCGATGCGTAGGGAGGCGACGGCGTCGTCGACCGTGGCGGGAATCTCCCCGCTACCCGCAACTACCTCCAAGAACGCCTCAATTTCACGTTCGTAACACGCGGCGAAGCGGGCGATGAAATCCACCCAGGCGGGCTCTTGCGGATAGGACACCCCATCCTCAAGGGAACGCACGGGCAGTTTGTTATCGAAACCAACCGCGAGGGTTTCCTTGGTCCCGTGCAGTTCCATGCGCACGTCGTAACCGTGGCCGTTGAAACGCGAGGATTGCGCGGTGGCCAGCACATCGCCTTCCAGGCGCAGCACCGCTGCTGTTTCGCATACGTCTGCGAAATCGCGGAAATCAGCCAAGCCCAGGTCGGTGCCGAACGCCATTACTTCGGTGACTTCCCGCCCGGTCACCCAGCGCAACATATCGAAATCGTGGATGAGGCAATCGATGTAGATGCCACCCGAAGCCGCCAGGAATTCACGCGCGGCCGGGGCCTGGTCCATGGTTCCCATGCTCAGGCGCCGCAGCTGACCCAGGCTTTCCTCGCGCACCGCCGCGCGGGCCCGGGTGTAGGCGGTGTCGAAACGCCGCTGGAAACCAACCTGGATGCGGGCCCCGCGCTCGCGGGCCGCCGCGCGCACCTGCAGGGTCGAGGCCAGCGACGTGGATACCGGCTTCTCGGTGAACATGGGGATCCCCAGGTCCATGCCGCGCAGTAGCTGCTCGGCGTGCACATCCGTGGGGCTGGTGAGGACGAGGGCGTCCAGGGTGGGATCAGCGAGGGTGGCGTCCACGCTTGCTTCACTGATACGGGCACGAGTTGCAGCCTCACCCTGGAGTTCTGCGACGACGGCGGCACTGCGCTCCGGCTTCGGTTCGGCAATAACAAGTTCATCAACACGGTGGGCGAGAATGCGCGCATGCATAAGCCCGGCGCGGCCCGCTCCCAGTAAACCAATTTTCAACAGGGATTCCTTCCAAACGTGACATTAGCCTAAAGCAATTTCAGCCCCGCCGAAGAGACCCGCGTCACACACCCGCAAACTTGCATCTTCCCTAGTTCTGTGGTTCATTAGTTATGTAACTAACCAAGAAGGGAGGATGCGATGGAGTTCAGTTCAGCGGTGCCTATCTATGTGCAACTCGCCGAAGATCTGCGTCGTCGTATTCTTTCCGGCGAATTAGGGCCCGGAGAAAAGGTCATGTCTACCACCGAATACGCCACTACCTACCGCATCAACCCCGCCACCGCGAACAAAGCTTTTTCCCTCCTCGTGGAGGAAGGAATCCTGGAAAAACGCCGCGGCATCGGCATGTTTGTCACCGCGAACGCCCAGGCAGCCTTACGCGAACGCGGGCGCGCTACCTACCTGAGTGACACCCTCGCCCCGGCCCTGGCCGCGGGCCGGGTGCTGGGCCTGAGCCCGGCGGAGATTTCCGCACTCGTCTCGACCTATTGGGAGGAGAACCAATGATTAGTATCGAGAACCTGAATTTCAGCTACCGGCGCGGCAGCCGCGCCCTCGATGACCTCAGCGTGGAGATTGGCCACAACACCATCACCGGCCTCTTTGGCCGCAACGGCTCAGGCAAGTCCACGCTCGGGATGCTCATCGCCGGGCTCCTCCCGATATGGCGCAGCCACGGGCGCGCCGCGGGGAAAATCTTTATTGACGGGCATCCGGTGGATGAGAACCCGGAAGTCATGCCCGGGGTCGCCTATATTCCCGCGCGGGTGGAGGCTCTTTCCGGCTCGCCGCTCACCCTGACCATGGATCTGTGGCGCATGGCCCGCCCCACCTGGGATGAGGATTTCGCCCGGGAGCTTTTCGAGCTTTTTGAACTGAATCCTTCCCGGACTGTCGATGGGTTATCGGTAGGCCAGCGCTCCCTTTTCTCCGCGATTTTGGGGCTGGCAGCGCGCTGCCCCATTACCGTATTCGATGAGGTCCACCTGGGGATGGACGCGGTGATGCGCGAACTGTTCTACCGGGTACTGCTCAGTGATTTCGCTGAACATCCGCGCACAATCATCCTCTCTTCCCACCTGCTTGAGGAAGTGGAAAATCTTGTCGATAGCGTGGTTTTCCTCCACCGCGGCAAGCTCCTGGAAGCCGGGGATGCGGACGAGGTTCGCGCGCGCCATTCCACGGATAGCCTCGCCTCCCTCACCGATGTGCTCGTAACGACGACGCTCTCCCCCGCCCAACGCGAACGCCTGGCACGCCCGCTGGCAGGCCACGCGCCCCGGCCCGGTACCCCGCAGGCCCGCACGGTGGCTGCCACCGGGGAACCCACCCGCACCCAGATTGGAGTCGATCATGATTAAGCTGTATCACCGCGTCAATTCCGCCATTGATCTGACCGCTCGGCGCGTTATCGGATACCGCGGCCTTTTCTCCTATTTCTACCGGACTCTGTGGCTAATCACGGGGTGCACCCTGATTTTCATTACCGCACTGGCCCTGGCCACAAATAACCTCCCGCATATGTCTATCGAAGGTGTCGATCACGATTTCCTCAACTGGATTATGCTGACGTGGATCTGCTTGGCTTGCGGAATGGCCATGGTAGCAATGCTCTCCACGATTTCCATGCGTGCTCATCTGCAAGCGGGTACCACGCGGCGGAAGTTCTTCACCACCCTGGCACGTGCGGCCGCGCGGATGAGTGCCGAATACTTGGCGATCACCGCCGTTCTCCTCCTCATCGCGTTCACCTTTATACGCAGCGGGAACGGTTCCTGGCTCCTCGACGGCGCCACCTTGATGAACGGGAACGCGATGGAATCCGGCAGCATCTGGTTCACGCTCATTCCCATGTGGCCCGGTGTTCTCGCATTGTTCTTCACCATTGTTCTTATCACCACCTTCTTCCTGCGCTGGTCACTAAGCACACTAGGCCGGGCAGCCCTGGTGGTCATTGCCTTCTTTGCCGGGCTCTCCCTGGTGGGCTACCTCGTTGGTATCACGGGCCTGGGCGGCTTTATTCGCCGGCTCTGGCTTCCCCACTGGGAGAGTTTCAGTGCCTGGGCCGCGCGCACCGGCACGGACTTCGCGCACTGGATTGAGAGAGTGGGCGATTCCGCCGGCATCTCCGAATTCCTCACCGCTAACAAGGCATTTATGGCGATGATCGCCTTCGTGCTGCTCTTCGGCACCTGCGCCGTGATGAGCTGGGCGCTGGCGCGGCGCTCCACCGGGCGGCTCCATTTGGTGCGACTCTAGCTGGAAGGGCTGGAAGCGGGAACCCGCTGCGGGGCGCGCGGTGACGCGCGTCCCGCAGCGCCGTCGTCGTTCCTACCTAGGAGCAGCGGCAGGCCGCACCGTAGACTAAGCACATGATTATTGGCGTTCCCACAGAACTGAAGAATAACGAATACCGGGTCGCGCTCACCCCGGCCGGTGCGCGCGAACTCACCGCGGCCGGGCACACGGTGCTGGTCCAGGCCGGAGCCGGGGCGGCCTCCGGATGCTCCGACGCCGCCTACGCTACCGCCGGGGCACGGATCTGCGCCGCAGCAGCCGAGGTATGGGGCGCCGATGCAGTTCTCAAAGTCAAGGAACCCGAACCGGAAGAATACGGATACCTCCGTGAAGACCTGGTGCTTTTCACCTATCTGCACCTGGCTTCCCAGCCGAAACTAGCGCGTGCGCTCCTGGATGCCGGCACCACCGCCATCGCCTATGAGACCGTGCGCGAACGCGCCGCGCTGCCGCTGCTCGCCCCCATGAGCCGGGTGGCCGGGAAACTCGCCCCCATTGTGGGTTCGCATTACCTCCTCGACGCGCAGGGCGGGGCCGGGATTCTTATCGGCGGGGTGGCCGGAACCCGTAAGGGCAAGGTGACCGTTATCGGGGCGGGAATCGCCGGGGAATCCGCCGCGGTTATGGCCGCCGGGATGGGTGCGAATGTCACGATCCTGGATATTAATATTGAGCGTCTCGCCCAGCTGGAGATGCGCCACGCCGGAATGCTCACCACCCTAGCTTCCACCGCGCAAACCATTGAGGAACAGGTGGCGGATGCCGATCTGGTTATCGGCACGGTGCTGGTGCCGGGCTCCTCCACCCCGAAACTGGTGACCTCCGCGATGGTGGAGCGGATGCGCCCGGGCAGCGTGCTCGTTGACATCGCCATTGACCAGGGCGGATGTTTTGAGGATTCCCATCCCACCACCCACGATGAGCCGACCTTCACGGTGGACGGCAAGATTTTCTATTGCGTGGCCAATATGCCCGGCGCGGTTCCGCGCACCTCCACAGAAGCTCTCACGACGGCGACACTCCCCTACGTGGTGCGCCTGGCGGGCCAGGGGTGGCGCGCGGCCGCCAGCGCGGATCCCGGTTTCGCTAGCGGCGTGAATATCAGCGGTGGGAAAATCACCCACCGCGGGGTTTTTGATTCGCTGCGCGCACAGCTTGACCTGCCCGAATCTGAATTTGACGATTCCTGCGTGTCGCAGGCAATGGCAGACTAGACCCATGAGCGATTTTTCCTCGATCTACAGTCACGGTTTTGTGCGCGTGGCCGCCTGCTCCCCGGAAGTGGTGCTGGCCGATCCGCAGCGCAACGCCCAGGCCATTATTGCTGCGGCCCGGGAGGTGAGCGCGCGGGGAGCGGCACTGGCCGTATTCCCGGAACTGAGCCTCACCGGGTATTCCGCGGAGGATCTATTCCTCCAGGATGCGCTGCTGCGCGCCACCCTGGATGGCCTGGAAACCGTACGTGCGGCAAGCGTGGAATTCGATGCGGCCCTCATCGTGGGGGCGCCGCTGCACTGGCGCAACCGCCTCTATAACTGCGCGGTTGTGCTCCACCACGGGAATGTACTCGGGGTCGTTCCCAAGTCCTATATCCCCAATTACCGGGAATTCTACGAGAAGCGGCATTTCGCTTCCGGGGCGGGACTGCGGAATGCGGCAATCGAGCTACCGGGTGTGCGCACGGATGCCCCCTGGAGCACCGGGCTTTCCGAGGAAGAGCAGGCCGAATTAGCGCACACCGAGGAAGCTTGGGCCTATACGCTTGGGAGGGATACCGTTCCCTTCGGCCCGGATCTGATTTTCTCCGCCAGTGATATCCCGGGCTTCAGTTTCCACGTGGAAATCTGTGAGGACATGTGGGTGCCTATCCCCCCTTCGGCGCGCGCGGCCCTGGCCGGGGCGCAGGTGCTCGTCAATCTTTCGGGTTCCCCGGTCACGGTGGGGCGTGAAGATGACCGTGACCTCCTTATTCGGGGAGCCTCGGCACGCTGCGCGGCCGCCTACGTGTATGCGGCGAACGGCGAATGGGAATCCTCCACGGATCTAGCCTGGGATGGCCAAACCGTTATCTACGAATGCGGGGAAAAAATCGCGGCCGGGCAGCGTTTCTCGACTGGTCATAGCGCCACCCTGGGCGATATTGATCTGGATCGTATCCGCCAGGAACGCCAGCGCAACGGCTCCTTTAATGACAATGCGCTCACTCAAGGAACCGAACGCGATGCCTACACCGATCCCGGGGCGGATTCTTTCCGCACCATTAATTTCACGGCTGGGATCCCGGATATGAGCGCGTTGGCCCCGGCGCAGCAGCGCCTGCACCGCGAAGTGGTACGTTTCCCCTTTATGGGAGGTAGCGAACGCAATCCGGACCGCGATTGCTTTGAGGCTTTTTCCATCCAGGTTTACGCACTTATCACCCGGCTGCGGGCCACCCGTTCCGCCAAGGTGATTATCGGGGTGTCCGGCGGGCTGGATTCCACCCACGCGCTGCTGGTGGCCTGCCGGGCCATGGATCTTATGGAACGCCCCCGCACGGATATCCTCGCCTATACCCTGCCCGGTTTCGCTACCTCGCAGCACACCAAGAACAATGCCTATGCCCTGTGTGAAGCCGTAGGGGTGCCGTTGGAAGAAATCGATATTCGCCCGGCGGCCCGCCAGATGCTGGCCGATATGGGCCATCCTTTCGCGAATGGCGAGCCGGTCTATGACCTCACCTTCGAGAATGTACAAGCCGGGTTGCGCACCGATTACCTATTCCGGCTAGCCGGGTTCCACAGCGGTATCGTGCTGGGTACCGGGGATCTTTCGGAACTGGCCCTCGGGTGGTGCACCTTCGGGGTGGGTGACCATATGAGTCACTACAATGTCAACGCCGGGATGCCGAAAACTTTTATGCAGCACGTGCTGCGCTGGATGGCGCGCCAGGACTTCCTGGCCGGCGCGGGAGCGCAGGCCCTCACGGATATTCTCAATACAGAGATTTCCCCGGAGCTGGTTCCCGCGGATGCGGGCGGGGCACTGCAATCCACCCAGGAGAAAATCGGCCCCTACGAACTCCAAGATTTCACCCTCTACTTCGCGCTGCGCTACGGTTTCCTGCCCTCGAAAATTGCTTTCCTGGCCCGGGAAGCCTGGGGCGATGCCTCCCGCGGTTTCTGGCCGGAAGGTATGGAGGGCGATGCCCGCCACGCCTATACCCTGGCGGAGATCAAGAAGTGGATGGAGCTGTTCTACCGCCGTTTCTTCTCCCAGCAATTCAAACGTTCCACTCTCCCGAACGGCCCGAAGATCCTTTCGGGTGGCTCGCTCTCCCCGCGCGGGGATTGGCGGATGCCATCCGATGCCACCAGCCGGGTCTGGCTGGCCGATCTGGCTACTATCCCCACGGAGGACGCATGATTTCCCTACAAGAAACCGTTACCGAGGATTTCCTGGCCGCCTGCCAGCGCCTCATCCCCCAGCTCTCCTCAAGCAGCGCGCCGCTCTCGCGCGCTGCCGCCGCGGAGTTGCTTGCCCAGCCCGGGGTCTACCAATTGGTGTACCGGGTAGCGGAAGGCGCCCCGATCCTCGGGATGCTCACCCTCGTGACTTTCCAGATCCCCACCGGAACGCGGGCCTGGATCGAGGACGTGGTGGTGGACGACGCCGCCCGCGGCCACGGGGCCGGCCAGCAACTTGTGGAAGCCGCCCTGGCCCACGCGGCCCGGCTCGGGGTGAAATCGGTGGATCTGACTTCCCGGCCCAGCCGCGAAGCTGCCAACCGGCTCTACCGGCGCTGCGGTTTCGAGGCGCGGGATACCAACGTATACCGCTATCACGCCCAGTAAATATGGGCGCTCCGGGTGCTCCGGGCGGTCCGGCACTGGCTGCACCCGGTTCAACCGGGCAGGCGCGCGCCTAGCCCCGAGCGCTCAGGCCTGGCGTTAGTGGGCGCGCACCACCACTTGAGCGCGCTGGAACTCCTTGCAATCGGAGTAACCATTAGCGGCCATGGCGTGGCGCAGCGCCCCCATAATATTGGTGTGCCCGCGGGCGCTTGAGGTGGGGCCGGTGAGGATTTCTTCCAGGGTTCCCGCGGTGCCCACCCATACGCGTTCCCCGCGGGGTAGGCGAGGGTGGCGAGCTTCCGGCCCCCAGTGCCAGCCGCGCCCGGGTGCTTCGCTGGCCCGCGCCAGAATAGTTCCGAGCATCACGCCGTCTGCTCCGCAGGCGAAGGCTTTAATGAGGTCCCCGGAGCTACCTACCGAGCCGTCCGCAATCACATGCACGTAGCGCCCGCCCGATTCGTCGAGGTAGTCGCGGCGGGCGGCCGCGATATCGGCTATCGTCGTCGCCATGGGGGCAGCGATCCCCACGGTACGTAACGTCGCAGAAGCGGCCCCTCCCCCGTAACCGGCCAGCACCCCGGCCGCGCCGGTGCGCATGAGATGCAATGCGCTCTGGTAGGTGACGGCCCCGCCCACGAGCACCGGAATATCAAGATCGTAAATAAGACCGCGCAGGTTGAGCGGTTCACGGGTGGTAGATACATGCTCGGCACTCACCGTGGTCCCGCGGATGACCAGGAGATCCAGGCCGGCATCAGCGGCCGGCGGCACAATTTCTTTCGCGTGCCCCGGCGAACAGGCCCCAGCCACGGTGATTCCGGCCGCCCGCAGCTGCGCGACCCGGTAGCGCACCAGCCCGGTATCGATGGGGCGTTCCGCGTAGATCTGCTGGAGCCGCGCGGTGGCGTGTTCGGGAGCCAGCTGCGCAATTTCTTCGTACAGCGGGGTGGGGTCCTCATAGCGGGCCCACAGGCCTTCGAGGTCCGCCACGCCTAATCCCCCGGCGCGCCCCAGGCGGATCATCATATCCGGGGAGGCCACCGAATCCATGGGGGCGCTGAGCACCGGGATATCGAGGTGGTAGGCGTCTAACTGCCAGGCGGTAGAGACTTCGCGAACGTCACGGGTGCGCCGGGTGGGCACAATTGCGACGTCGTCCAGGGTATAGGTTATCCGCGCGCGTTTGCCGCGCCCAATCTCGATTTCGCTCACGCCCTCCACTTTACCGGCCCGCGCCCGCCGCGGCTCGGGCCGCGCCTACCTGGTTTCAGCGCCGAGCACGCGCGCGAGGAAACGCGGAGCGAAAGTCTTTTCGTAGGTGCCCACGAATTCCTCAACCTGCCCGTTGAGCCAGCGCTTGAAAGCGAGGATATTGGCATCATCCGCATCCTCCGAAAAGTCACCGGAAATCCCGAAAGTGTTGTAAATATCCAGGCCCTCATCGCAGGCGTATTTGAACATGGCGCGTTCAACCGGGTAATCGCGCGCATAGGCGGACAGCGTTTTATCCATCCCGCCCAGCAGCAAAATGAGTTCGGATCCGACCCGGAATCCGAGTGCGGCATTGAAGGGGATCTCTGCGTCGCCGCGCTCGGCTAGGGTTTCGCGCGCCATGTCTTCCTGACCGTCAAGCACGTCCAGGCGCTGGGCGGCCTGCTCAAGTTCCCGCTCGCGCGCTTTTGTTTCTTTGCGCCCGCGCAGAACCTCAATCCGCTCGTGCACTTCCGCGCGCTCGGCGGCAATTTGGTCGAGGTAGCGGCGCGGAGACACGTACGCCACCGCGAGCAGCGCGCGTTCGGGGCCCATATCCGCCATGAGATCGCGGTAGAAACGCACCGCGGAGGCCGAAAGGGCGGGCATTCCGTCCGTGCGGTCCCGGGTACTCGCGTAAAGCTGGGCGAAAACATCGAAGTCTTCCGGCCCGAGGAAACGGGTCTGCACCCCGTAGCGGTTTTCGTTATTGAAACGACGCCGCAGCCCCTTGGCAAGCGTGGCTTTGGCTTCCTCGAAGTTCATCCCGGAGATCGTTTTGGTGTAGATCCAACGCAATTGAATATCGGAGCGTTCCCCGAATTCGTAAGGGAGGTGGCGCCAGCCATCGCGTTCGAGGGCTTGGGAAACCACGCTGGCCACCGGGTTATCTGCAACGGGCGTAATGTCCTCATACCAGCGCCGCGCCAGAATCGGGTTAATCCGAGCGGTGAGCAGGCGCGACTGGGAAGCGAAATGCCGATTGAGCCCGCTGAAGAAAGCGGCAACAACCTCGCGCTGGCTCCAATCCAAGGTGGGCCCGTAGGCGAGGGAAGCCCGGGTAAAAATCTTCTTCCAGGGCTGATACATAATGAGGCCGGCACCGCAAACAGTGCCGGTTTCGTCGCGTACGCCCACGTATTCCACCCGGTATCCTTCGCCTTGGCGCACCCGCCCGTAGCTGACCGTTTGGGAGAGGAAACACCGTTGCGTGGCCATATAGTCGTTATAGTCATTCTCGGATAACACCGCGAACTGCATAGCGTTCCTTTCCTACCGGGCAGCTCAGAGCCGATTCGTCAGCTCCCTATTAGAGTAACTTAAGCTGAAACAGCCCTGGAAATGCGGGGCGGAAAGCTTCCTCAGCTCGGTGCGAATAATCCGTCTTAGCTAAATGTCACCAATCCGGCTCGGAAGGCCAGGACGATGGCCGCCGAGCGGTCGCGAGCGCCCGTCTTGCGCAGTATCGCGTTGATGTGGCTTTTGAGGGTACCTTCCGAAATATAGAGTTGCCCCCGAATATCTAGGTTAGTTAAACCGCTACCGATGAGGGTCAAGACTTCTAGTTCCCGTGCGGTCAAATTCTGTAATTCAGGTACCTCACCAGGCGACCGGCCCCTTTCGTGGAGGTAACCCTGTACTACGTGGTCCAGGACCTGGCGGTCGAGCACTCTGTTTCCCACCGATACCTGGCGGATTGTCGAGATAATCGTCTCGGATTCGCTATCTTTGAGAAGGTACCCGTCAGCGCCCAGGCTCAAGGCCTTTCGCAGATACAGGTCATCCTGATACATGGTCAGCATGACAATGCGCCCAGGGAAGCCATTCCGTTTCAGCTCCTTGAGTACGTCCAGTCCGTCCATCAGAGGCATGCGAATATCCAGCAGCAGAACATCAATATCGGTCTCACGCACCATACGACAGGCTTCCACGCCATCTCCGGCGCTGCCCACCACGCGAAAGTCCTCCTGCTGCTCTAGGAGAACCGCGAGGCTTTCCCGAAGTAGTCCCTGATCATCTGCAATCGCAATCCGAATCATCATGTGCTACCTCCTCATACATAACGGGTATTACCGTTCTCACTCGGGGTACATGCATAGTTTCCACCCGGCACCCATTGGCCCGGCGTCCACGACATAGCCGCATTCGGCGGCGCGTTGCCGAAGGTGATCCAAGCCAATCCCGGAGCCGATGATGGCCTGCCAGTCCGGTGCCGGCCCCTGATCTACTAGTTCGAGGCTCACGCCCTTGCCTTTTTCTTCAATCTGGAAGGTGACGGTGGTGGGTCCAGCATGGCGGGCGGTATTCGCTAGTCCTTCCCGGCAAGTTGCGATGAAGAGCTTGCGCAGTTGCGGATTTAGCCTTTGGATAGTTGCGAGCACTTCGACAGTGCCCCTGAGTTCCATACCGTGCCGTTGCGCTGCCGCAAAAATTTGTTCTAGATCCGGCATCCCGGGAGAGCTAATATCACGGCCCTGCAATCGGTCAAGAACGGTACGCATCTGAGCGATAGTTTGTTTATTAGAGTCCCGAATATCGCTCAACGCTGCCAGTGCTACCGGATCAGTCACTTCTTCGAGAGCCCGGGTGAGTCGCAAGTGCTGTAATCCCAAGCCGTCAGAAACTATATCGTGCAACTCCGCGGCGAGGGCTAAGCGATCTCCCGATAGGATTTTTTCAGTTTCCGCCTGTGCTTGCAACTCACTATTGTGTCTTCTTTGCACAAGCCACTGCCAATACCACCACCCCAGCAGCGCCCCGCAGAGCGCAAATGTCGCTAGGCGCCACCAGATTTCGTATTTTTCCGGGACTGCCACAAAGACCATAAGTCCCAGAACAAGCAGTGGTAGCACCACCCTGCCCAGCACTCCCCAGCGGTTTTCCTTCTTCTGCGCCGTGTGACCGGCGGTCACGCACATGGACGCGGGACGCGATGGAGAGGTGGTAGCGCACATAGCGCATATGCTACCCGTGCAGCGCTCCCATTCCATCGGCCCGCGGGCTGATTTTTCCCTCGGAACCCGGGCTGAGCTAGGGCCGCGAGTATCGAACACGAGGCCGATGTGTTCCGCATGATGAGTCGCCAGCATAGAAGCATGACAACACTTCCCATAGAAACCAAGGATTTATCCAAAATTTATCGTGGTCAAAGTGTGCTCCATAATCTAACGCTGAGTTTCCCTCCCGGCCAGATAGTGGGTTTAGCTGGCCATAACGGTTGCGGAAAATCCACACTCATACGCCTCTTAGTTGGCCTGGAACCACCCACGCATGGACAAGCTCTCATCTTTGGGCATCCCTACCGACAACTGGACTACCCGCTTCGCTACGTGGGAACCCTCCTGGGTGGTTCGGGGGCAACTCGCTCGCGTACTGTGCGCCAGCATCTGGCATGGATCGCAGCTACCCATCACTTCGCGAGCCAGCGCATTGACGAGGTACTGCATACGGTTGGTTTGGATCACGTGGCCACTCGAAAAGCCGGAAAGCTCTCTCTGGGCATGAATCAACGTCTCGGTTTAGCGGCCGCGCTTCTCGGCGACCCTCCTGTGCTGCTACTAGACGAACCTTCCAATGGTCTTGACCCGCAAGGAATCGAGTTACTGGCGCAGCTGATTGCAATGTGGCGGCGTGAGGGAAAAACGGTTGTGCTCTCCAGTCATCTGTTGGATTTCCTTGCCGATACCTGTGATCGTCTGGTGGTCCTGGAACAGGGCAGCGTGGCGTACGACGGCGCAGCCACGTTGGCTCACGGCAACCTGCCATCCGGCCGATGGCCATCCCACCCGAATACAACCGAAAAGGCTACCGGAGCCGCGAACCACGAAGGAGACACCGATGCTTAGGTTATTTCCGCGGTTAGTGCGCGCACAATGGGTTCTCTGGTGGACCTCACGATCTGTCCGAATCGCATTTTTGGCATGTTTCCTGCCTGCGGCATTGTTCTTATTCGTACAGTACAGCTACGGGAAATTCTGGCACGCCGATTATTCTCTATTCTTGCAGACGCTCCTTATGCTCTCCCTTGCCCCCATTATTTCCGGGGTGGGATCCGTCTCCGAAAACTTGGTTCCCCTGGAGCCCCACCACGCTTCCACCCGAACTCTCATCGCGGTAGCGGTGCCACGTCGTTTCGCCTGGGCGGCTGCTCATCTACTGGTAGGTTTCTTCTTTGTCGTCATGTACCTCAGCCTTGCCCTGCTTGTCGGCTTTGGCGTGGGTGCCTTCCAGTGGAGCAACTTCAATGTACAAGCTTTATGTGGCCTCTTCATCTACTGGAGTCTGCTGTGCTGGTTAGCTTCCTTCCTCACCTCGGTATTCCAATCCGGGACGATCCCTCTCCTCTTTCTTCTGCTCAATCAGTCAGTTGTTCCGCTGTCGTTCCTTTTATCTCGGGTCACGCGCCTCGCACGTTGGAGTCCGGACCTGGCCGCTTACGGCCTTATTTTGCAGGGTGACATGCTCACCAATTCGGCTATGTCACCAGAACTTGCTGCGGATGTAGCCGCTCATTGGAGCACAAATATCTTCGTTCTGCTCGCGTGGATGATTCTCATTGCACTCGGGTTTTTCTGGTCCGAACGCCGCAAGGCCACGGCATGACTAACTCTTGGTATGCCCGAGGTAGGGTGATCTGGCACCTGCGCGGCGCGCTCATTCAGGTGGCTTCGCAGGTACGAATCGGTGTCGTTCTCGGGCTGTGTGTAGTTGCCGGGAACATGATGACCGCCCTGCAACTACTTCCCCGCGCCGGCGAACTTCCCGCGGGTTGTGCAGGTTTATCTACCGCCATCGCGGTCAGCATTGTTTTTGCGCAGCCCATTGCGGCTGTCCTACCGTGCGTGTTGCTAAATTTCGATGATCAACCGCGTTACCGTGATATCACTACCTTGGTTCTCCCCGCCACACTACTGACCCTGCTCGCCCGAGCCATATGTAGTGGCGTGGCGGTGTGTTTGTGGGGATTGAGTCAGGCCATTGGCGCCGTGGTGATGTACAGATTTCTGGCACCGCGCGGTATAGATGCCTCAGGTCTGAGTGCCGAAGAGTGTCGCGAACTGTTGCTAGCCTCGCTACCTTCGGTAGGCGCGGTACTCGTGTATCTTGCCCCCCTGTGCATATTCTGCGTGGGTATCTGCCTTATTTTCCGATCCCGATATTCCAGCGTGGCCGTTCTGCTCACAGTTGTGGCAGTTATCGCTCCTCTTGTCCAGACCCTTCTTCCCGAGGTAGGAAAGTACCTTCCCGGAATTGCCGGTATCAGTATCCTCAAGGGTGACGATTCCGGGAACATGCTTCCACCCGGAACCGGGCTTCTCGTATTGCTCTTCTCCAGTTTGCTGCTCATCGGTGTCGCCGCGTTGAAACATTGGATACCTCTACGCCGCGGACGTACCCGCAGATAGGAACTGGTACGTTTTCCTGTCGTAGGGGCGGATTAGACTACGAAGCACCAGCACAGAAGCGCGGCGCGGGCCGCGGAAAGGATAAGAACCGTGTGGACCACGCTGCCGCTTATCGGCTTTGATACAGAAACAACCGGGGTGGATCCCCGCCGGGATCGCCTCGTTACCTGCTCACTCGTGCGGGTGGATAGTGAGGGAACCTCACGGCGCTATTGGCTGGCGGATCCCGGGGTGGAGATTCCGGAGGCAGCCAGCCAGGTGCATGGCATTACCACGGAGCAAGCCCGTGCGGAGGGCCGGCCCATCGCGGAAGTCCTCGGTGAGATCGCGGATATTTTGGGTGCGCAGCTCGCCGCCGGCCAGCCCGTGGTGGCTTTTAATGCCTCTTATGATTTCGCGCTGCTCGAAAGTGAACTGGCCCGCCATGGGCTGCCCACCCTAAGCCAGCGCCTGGGTGGTGAGATTTTCCCGGTTATTGATCCCTACCTATTGGATCGCGGGGTGGATCGCTACCGGAAGGGTAAGCGCCGCTTGGAAAACCTCGTCATGCACTACGGGGTATTCCAGGATGATTCTTTCCATAATGCGGAAGCGGATGTGGTGGCCACGCTCCGGGTATTGGGAGCCATGTTGGAGCGCTTCCCCCAGCTTCGGGAGAAGGAGCTGCGGGAAATCGTGGATATTCAGATCGCGGCCGAACGCGAATTCCAAGAATTTTTACGCAAGGTAGGCCGCTCGGATGGCCCTAAGGAAGGCTGGCCCGTCCCGCGCGCATAAACCCAGCCCTGCAGAAAGCTGGCCTCACAGGAATCCGACCACGCAGGAAGCCGGGTTGCAGCGTCGTACGTTGCGGCGCATAGGGAAGGCCGGGAACATATCAGTGTGTTCCCGGCCCTCACTACCGCCTTACTACCGCCTTCAGCCATGCCACTCGCGGTGGTTCCCACCGGAAGGCTATGTATGGCTAGGCGCCTTTAGGACTTGAGCCCGGAGTAATTCGGGGCTTCTACGGTCATCTCCACGTCGTGAGGATGCGATTCCTTGAGGCCGGCACCGGTCATGCGAACCATACGGCCCTTTTCCTTGAGTTCGGCAATGGTGGAGGCACCCGAGTAGAACATGGTCTGGCCCAGGCCACCCACCAATTCGTAAAGCACCGAAGCCAGCGGGCCACGGAAGGGAATCTGGCCTTCAATACCTTCCGGAATAAGCTTCGCATCGGAGGTCACATCGGCCTGGAAGTAGCGGTCCTTGGAATAGGACTTCTTACCGCGCGAACTCATCGCACCCAGGGAGCCCATGCCGCGAAAGTGCTTGTATTGCTTGCCGTTCACGAAAATAACCTCGCCGGGGGTTTCCACGCAGCCCGCCAGCAGCGAACCGAGCATAACCGTATCCGCACCGGCCACGATGGCCTTGCCAATATCCCCGGACCAGTGCAGGCCGCCGTCCGCGATCAGCGGGATACCGGCCGGCTTGCAGGCGCGCGCCGCGTCAACAATCGCGGTCACCTGCGGCACGCCCACGCCGGCCACCACGCGGGTGGTGCAGATGGATCCGGGGCCCACCCCAACCTTGACCGCGTCAACCCCGGCATCGATCAGTGCCTGGGCACCCGAGCGAGTAGCAATATTGCCGCCGATAATCTCCACGCCGTCGAAACCAGAATCGGCACGCAGGCGGCGGATCATATCGAGGGCAAGCTTCGCTTCCCCGTTCGCCGAATCAATCACGAGCACGTCCACACCCGCGTCGGCAAGCATCCCGGCACGCTCCCACGAATCAGTCAGGTAGCCAACACCCGCACCCACAAGGAGGCGACCCTGGGAATCCTTGGAAGCATTGGGGTACTGCTGGGTTTTGACGAAATCTTTGACGGTGATGAGGCCGGTGAGGCGCCCATCCTCATCAATAAGGGGCAGCTTTTCAATCCGGTGGCTCTTGAGAAGCGCCCGAGCATCCGCGCGGGACACACCCGTGGGCGCGGTGACCAGCGGCATGCGGGTCATCACATCCTCAACCCGGGTGGTGGCGTACTCATCTTCCGGAACGAAACGCAAATCACGGTTGGTAATAATGCCGAGCAAGTGCTTCTGCTCATCCACAACGGGAAGGCCAGACACCCGATACTGCCCGCACAGGGCATCAAGCTGGGCGATCGTGGCATTCGGAGCAACGGTCACCGGGTCGGTGATCATGCCGGATTCGGAACGTTTGACCTCGCGAACCTGCTGGGCCTGATCTTCCGGGGAAAGATTACGGTGAATAATCCCAATACCGCCCTGGCGTGCCATCGCAACAGCCATATCGCGCTCCGTCACCGTATCCATGGCCGCGGAAGCCATGGGGGTTTTCAGCACAATATTGCGGGTCAGGTGGGAAGAGGTATCGACTTCGGAAGGAATAACATCAGTTGGTTGCGGAACAAGCAACACATCGTCATAGGTTAGAGCAAGAGGAGCAAAATCGTTCACGAAATCCATTTTCCCATGTTATCGCGCCTAGCTGATAACTCCAATGCGGCCGGCACGCGAAAATCAACACAGCTCGCGCGCATCCCGCCCCCGGACACAGCTGCAAACTCCCAGTTCACGAGCGTGCCCGCGGCTTATATACAACTAGCCCGCAGGCCGGCGGACTCACCTAGGAGCCACGCCAGCCCGCGGGCTAGCAGCGTGGGAGCGCCTCCTTAGCGGACTCGGTGGACGGCCGGAGTATCTACGCCGTCGCCATTCCAGTCACCCAGGAGATGCGCATCGGTGTGCTTACCGAAGGAGTACACCGCGCTGGCCGGGCCGGAGCTCAAGGACCCGGCCAGGTAGTAGGCGTTACCGCGGACCACCGCAATGGTGTCCTTTCCGTCGCCATCAGTATCGCCCACCAGGGCGATATCCGAGGCGCGCCCGAAGGAAAAGACGGTCGAAGCAGCCCCGCCCAGAGAATCCTGCACGAAGAAAGTATTACCGCGCCGGACCGCCACTTCGTCGCGGCCGTCGCCATTGAAATCGCCGGCCAGGTAGGTATCCCCGTGGCGCCCGAAAGTGAAGACGTGGTCGGCCACGCCGCCGCGCAGGGAATCTACCGCGTAAATGGTGTTTCCACGCACCACGGCTACGGTGTCTTTGCCGTCCCCGTTCCAGTCGCCGACGAGCACCCGGTCACCGGCCTTCCCGAAAGCAAATACCTCGGTGGCATTCCCGGCAAAACCATTGCTCAGGAGGAACTGGTTACCGCGCACAACACCGAGGCTATCCACGCCGTCGCCATCCCAATCACCGTAAATGAAGTTTTCCCCGGAACGCCCGTAGGCGGCATCAATGCTGCCGGCCCCCGAGTTCCAGTTATTGGTGGCGATGAAGCGGTTACCTGCCGGAGCACTCGGCTTTGCCGGCTGTTCCGGGGCGGGATTCGGGGTTCCGGGCTCCGGCGTACCCGGCTGCGTCGGTTCCGGTTTGCCCGGCTCCTCACCCGCACCCGGATCCGGCGTTACCGCGGCGGGAGCAACAGCCACCTGGAAGGACACATCGGTGGGCCCGGCCACCACCCGCAGCACGGAATCCGCGGGGGCATCGGCTGGAACCGCGACCTGCACGGTGGCCCGGCCGGTGTTATCAAGAGCCGGAGTGACGGTGGTGTCCAGCGCCGCGCTACCAACTTCCACCCCGTTGAGGTAGACGTTGACTTTCTCACCCTTGGGTTCGGTAGAGGTATGGGCCAGCGAAGAGAAGCTCAGCTCCGCGCTTTCCCCGGCCTTGAGCACATCTTCTCCGGTGATGCCCACTGAGGTCTGGTTGTAACGCACCTGGTAGTCGGGGTTAGCCTTGAGGAACGCGTTGAATACATCGTTGTCGATAAGCCCGGTATCGGCGTAATTGCTGCCTTCGCCCAGCACCGTGAAGCCGTCACCGCCGGCCAGGATGAACTGGTTGGAGGCCACGGTGTAGACCTTCTTCCCCTCCCGATCCAGCTTCTCACCGTTGATGTAGACGGCCTTGACGCGCTGGCCCGGGGTGGCATCCGCCGCGGCGTCGAAAACGTAATGCATATTGTAGGAAAGCCCGAGGCGCAGCATGGGCCGCGAGGCGCCTTCCTTATCATTCCACTGCTGTTCGAGCATGGTGTAGATCTGCGCTTCGGTCAGATCCACGGTGGCGTAGGAGTTCCCGAACGGCTGCACCGTGTAGGACTCCTCCAGGGTGACGATGCCGTCCCCGTTGGGGTCCAGATCCGCACGGATCCCGCCCGGGTTAATAATGCCGAAATCGGCCTTTTTCTCCATGCCCTGAGAGTACTGGTAGAAAGCTTCCGCGATCATATTGCCGGCCGAAGATTCGGTCCCGCGGTTCGCGCCGGTATCGCTCCCGTTATTGGTGCCACGGTTCGCGATTCCCTCAATGGTCCCGATCTGCTGGGCGCCCAATTCCTTGGCTTTCGCTTCGGCAGCCTGGTACATCTTGTCAATATCGGCTGACTTGGGGGCCTCGGGGTTCTTGTAGTCAATCGCAATATTGGCGGCCTGAGCACTCACGAGCTTCTTAGCTGCGGCGTCGTACACAAAAGTGTAACGGCCGTACATGCGCCCGTATTCGCCCACTTCCAGAACCGGTGCGCCCGAAGGCGTGGTCACGCTATCCACGGCGAGGTGCGTGTGACCGGCGACGACGGCGTCCACATCGCTTCCGAGCGTTGCCGCGACCGCATTATTGGCGTGCATCAGGGCGACGACGATATCCGCCTCCCCGTTGCTTTCGTCCCCATCCTTGAGCAGCGCGGCCTGGGCATCCACAGCCTTGACGGGATCCTTAATATCCAAGCCGGTAATCGCGGTGGGAGACACCAGGGTATTGAGCTCGTCAGTCACGCCGGAGACGAAAGCCACCCGCACTCCGCCAACTGTCTTAGCGGTGTAGGGAGCGATTTTTTCCGTATCGATACCGCCCACACTCGCCAAAGTCCACGGGAATTCGGAGGCCGGTACGATGCGGTTCTCGAAATCCTTGACGCCCTGGTCGAATTCGTGATTGCCCGCCCCGGAAAGGTCGAGCTGCATGGCGTTGAGAATATCGAGGGTGGGCTGGTCATTGGCGATCGAAGAAACGTAGGCGGAGCCGCCCACCAGATCCCCGTTGCCCACGAAGAGAGTATTCGGATTGGCCTTGCGCAGCTCATCAATCTGGTAATCGAGAGCAGCCGCATTCTCGATATGGCCGTGGAAATCGGAGATCGCCGCGATGTCAATGGTGACGTGATCGGCTGGCGCTGCATGGGCCGGCGTGGTGAGCACGCCGGCACCCAGTACCGCGACCGCACCGAACGCGGTCATGCGCCGAAGGGAGAATATGGTCATGGTGTTCCTTCATCCGAGGGAAATAGGACACCGCCACCCTACGAAGCGCGGGTTAACGCCCGGCCAAGTGAATGTGACTGGAAAGTGAGCGCCGGGTGGCCGGGGCCGGTGGGAAGCCGCGAGCGCGCCGGCCCCGGCCGGAGCTGGCGCGCAACCAGCCACCCGCCGTTCCAGCTATTCGACCGTCACCGATTTGGCCAGGTTGCGCGGTTTATCCACGTCATAGCCGCGCACCGCCGCCATCTCCGAGGCAAAGATCTGCAGGGGGATAACGGTCACGAGCGGCATCATGAGGGTGGGCGTGCCGCGGGGTGCCCAGAATACCGAGGTGGCGAAATCGCGCACGGCGTCGTCGCCCTCCTCCGCAACCACAATGGTACGGGCCCCGCGCGAACGGACTTCTTGCAGATTCGAGAGCGTTTTCGCGTGCAGCTCGGGGCGGCGCGGGGTCGGGACGATCACGAAAATAGGCAGATCTTCGGTCACGAGCGCAATAGGGCCGTGTTTGAGTTCCCCGGCGGCGAAACCTTCGGCGTGCACGTAGGCAATTTCTTTGAGTTTGAGGGCGCCTTCGAGCGCGATGGGGAAGCCGACGTGCCGGCCGAGGAAAAGCACCGAGTTTTCGCCCTTGAACTCGCGGGCCAGGGCGCGGATCTGCGGTTCCTGGGCGAGCATTTTTTCCATGCGCGCCGGCATGCGTTCGAGTTCGTCGAGGTAGCCGGTGATTTCGTCGCGGAATTTATTGCCGCGAATCTGAGCCAGGTAGAGTCCAAGCAGGTAGGAGGCGGTGATTTGGGCAACGAAGGCCTTGGTGGAAGCCACCGCGATTTCGGGGCCGGCGTGGGTGTAAAGCACCGCGTCGGATTCGCGCGCGATGGTCGAGCCGTACGTGTTCACGATGGCAAGGACTTTCGAGCCCTGCTCGCGCGCGTGGCGCACCGCCATAATCGTGTCCATCGTTTCCCCGGATTGCGAGATAGCGACGACGAGGGTCTTCTCCCCCACCACCGGGTCGCGGTAGCGGAATTCGGAGGCGAGCTCCACCTCCACCGGGATGCGGCACCAATGCTCAATGGCGTAGCGGGCCACCTGCCCGGCATAAGAAGCGGTACCGGCGGCAATAACAATAATTTTATCGATGGTGCGCAGCACAGATTCACTAATGCGCATCTCGTCCAATTGAAGAGAATCGTTGACCACGCGCCCGCGTAGCGTATCGGCGACGGCGCGCGGCTGCTCGTGGATCTCTTTGTCCATGAAAGTGGCGTATCCGCCCTTGACCGCTGCCGAGGCGTCCCAATCCACCGTGAATTCCCGGCCCGCGCGCGGCGAGCCGTCAAAACCGAGAAGGCGCACCGTATCCGCGCTGATTTCCACCACGGTATCTTGAGGCACTTCCAGAGCGCGCTGGGTTTCGGAGATAAAAGCGGCCACATCGCTGCCCAGGTAGTTCTCCCCCTCTCCCAAGCCGATCACCAGCGGGGAATTACGCCGGGCCGCCACCACGGTATCGGGGCGGTCGCGGTCGATTGCAACAAGGGTGAAAGAGCCGTCAATAATATTCGCGGTGGCGAGCATAGCGCGGAAGAGGGCCGAGCCTGAATCTGCGGCGCCGGTGATGGACTCCGCGGCCGTCGCATCTACCGCGGCCGTCGCCTCTACCGCGGCCAGCTGCTGGGCGAGGATATGCGCCGCGATTTCCGAATCGGTATCGGAGATGGGAGTAATACCGTCCGCCGCGAGCGCCTGGGCGAGTTCGCGGTAGTTTTCGATAATTCCGTTGTGGACGATAGCAACCCGCCCGTCAAAAGAGACATGGGGATGGGCATTGGTATCGGAGGGCGAACCGTGGGTAGCCCAACGGGTGTGCCCGATGGCCACCTGCGCGGGCGGCAACGGAGTATCGCTAAGGGCGTGGCGCAGGTTATCGAGGCGCCCGGCACGCTTGACCGCACGCAGGCCTTCCGGTCCCGCCACCGCTACCCCGGCCGAGTCGTAGCCGCGGTATTCCAGGCGGGCTAAGCCTTCGAGGACCACCTGAAGGGCGCGCTGTGTACCGCTGTTTGTTCTTCCCTGTTCTGCTCGCGAGCGCGGGCCCGCGTACCCAACAATTCCGCACATGGAAGTTAAAGTACTGCGCCGGTGGCTCCAAGAAAAGAGCCAACACCCTTAAAAGCCACATATTTGCGCAGGTCAGACAAATTTAGTTACGGGCATCCGGAAACTTGCTCGCCAACGCCACTGCAGCGCGTACGAGGCGCGTACAAACCTGGTTCTTAGTACCCACACGCACATGCCATGTAGCTCACCTCACAAATAGTTGTCAGACTTAAAGTCCATAAAACGCTTGCGCCTGGGCGTAGACCTCCTAAAATGTTCACAACAAGGACCGGTCATCTTGTAGACGGAGTACCCAACCCAGTTGGGAGCATCGACAGCGCTGCCGATGCGAGGTGCTCCACATATAGCAATCCATCGAAAGTGAAGACTGGTGAAACGGTTATATAGATTCATATCATGCGCAAGCGCGTTCCTGCTCGCCTTGCCAGCCGGGGGCACGCTCGTCGCGCACGCGGCGGAGGAGGCCGAGGGAGCAGCCCCGATTCATAAATACTCCTTCAATACCGACCTCGCGGATTCTGCGGGCCAACGCAATCCAGATCAGGCACAGGCGCCGCTGGTGGCCGGCGTATCCGGCACAGCCCTGCGGGTCGAAAACGGTAAGGGCCTGAGCTTTTCCCAGCCGATCTCGATTGGTGAGAACGACCCGTGGTCGGTGAGTTACTGGGTGCGCTCGGATGCGGCGCCGCGTGAGCGCTCATCAGTCCTCATGGATAAAGAGAAGAATTTTTCTTTTGATCTCAAATTAGCTGCCGGCCGCCAAGCTGGATTCCATGTAGGTCAGCGAAGCGGTGATGTTCTCACCTTCAAATACGATTTTGCCGGTGGCACCTGGTATCACGTCGCGTGGACGCAGTCGAAATCCGCTGGCATGACGATGTATGTCAACGGACAAGCCGTTGATACAAATGCCTGGACAAAGAACCACCGCGCCCTCATCCCAGCGGACATCATTGGTGGAACGGGTTTCACCGGTGCCATTGATGAGCTGGCGGTTTACGCCTCTGCGCTGAGCGCGGCTGATGTGAAGGCCCTTTATGACAAGGAGCGGCCGCAGAATTCCGGCCAAGAAAATCCAGATCCGGGAAATCCGGTTCCAGATCAGCCGGATCAAGATGAACCTGCGCAAGCTCAGCTACCGCTGCGCAATACCATCCCCGAATACAAGCTCAGCGCCGATAACGTGAGCACCGTTATGCGCCAGCCGGGTGGTAACCGCCAGTACTTGGGCCAACCCGATGTGGTTCAAACGAAAACGGGGCGCTTGATTTCCGCTTTCCCGGCCGGGCACGGTAAAGGTCCGCTGGTTATGATGGTCTCGGATGACCAGGGAGCCACCTGGACAGAGAAAACCGATACCCCGAAGTCGTGGACCGGTTCGCAGGAGACTCCCACGCTGTATTCCCTGATCCGGGAGGACGGCTCGGAGCGCCTCATGCTCATCACTGCTAACCCGGGCTGGGGCGTTGATAATGCCGGCAACCGCTACGGGTGGAATACCTCCTATTCGGATGACAATGGCGAGACGTGGAGCGAATACAAGAATTTCCACCCGGTACGTCAGCACGACGGGAAGGCAAACGCCGCGATTGTGGCCATGGCGTCACTGGTGCAGCTGCGCGATGACGCAGGTCAGCCGATTCAAAAATGGATGGGTGTGTACCACGACTACAGTTTCGTCAATTACAAGACCTACCTGACCTTCGAGAACGGTGTTGAGAAGTGGTCTGATCCGGTTCCTTATCTTGCGGAATACCGGGATATTGAAAAGTCCCATCAGATGTGTGAGATCGGAATGTTCCGTTCTCCCGATGGCAAGCAAATCGTGGGTTTGGCGCGCAGCCAGTCCCACGCCCATCTCCCCACGATGATTGTGTCGAAGGATGAGGGGAAGACGTGGTCGCAGCCGGTCGAGCTTCCCGGTTCCCTCGCCGGAGAACGGCATAAGCCGACATATGATCCCGTTTCGGGCCGTGTGGTGGTTCCGATGCGGGAAATCCGCTACGACCTCAACGGGAACGGGCGCCACGATGGGGCTAGTGACTGGAAAGCCGGCAACTGGGTGGCCTGGGTCGGCACTTTTGATGATTTGATGAACCAGCGCGCAGGCCAGTATCGCATTCTCCTGGAGCGGGACTGGTCGAATAACCGTTACGGCGGGGATACCGGATACACGGGCATCACAACGCTGCCCGATGGCACGTTTATCATGCATTCCTACGGCCACTGGGATAAGGACTTTTCACATTCGTGGAAGGGAACGTCCGGGCGTGGGTACGATGTGCGCACCGATCTGGCCTATATCAAACAAGCGAAATTCACCCTGGCTGGGCTTGAGCAATCAGCAGGTATTGCGCAACCCGATCCGAAACCCGTTCCTTCAGTAACGACGACGCCTACCGAGAAACCGGCACCTTCGGCACAGCCCGTTCCCTCGGCTACGCCCACTCCCCCGGTGCCGCCGGCGCCTACGGCCCAGCCGACGCCAACAGTGAAGCCAGCTCCTACAGAAAAGCCGGATCCAACAGTGCAGCCGACTCCCACGGTGTCCCCTGACCCGACTCCGGCGCCTGACTCGACTCCGGCGCCTAGCCCGAGCGCAACTGATGTTCCGGAAAAACCGGGTAACACCGGCAATACGTTCTACCTGTCCAATGATTGGGATTCAGCGGGAGCCCCGCAAGAATTCTCCTACGGGCGAGCCGGTGACGAAGTCCTGGCCGGGGACTGGAATGGTGATGGTCAGCAAACTTTGGCTGTCCGCCGTGGCAACCAGATCTACATCAAGAACAGCCTCGCTGGTGGAATCGCAGATGAGGTGATCTCCTTCGGGCGCGCTGATGACACTATTGCGGTCGGTGACTGGGATGGCGATGGTAAGGATACCTTCGCGGTCCGGCGCGGCAACCAGATCTTCGTTCTCAACTCGATTCGTTCGGGTGCAGCTGATGCAACCGTGAGCTTCGGGCGCGACGGCGATACCTTGGTCAGCGGTGATTTTGACGGTGATGGGAAGGCCAGCTTCGCGGTTCAGCGTGGCAATCAGTTCTTCGTGACTAACTCGCTCACGGGTGGTAAGGCTGAGGTGAGTTTCTCCTTTGGAAGGATTGGTGACCGAGTCTTGGTAGGTGACTGGGATGGCGATGGCGTGGATACCTTCGCGGTGCGCCGCGGCAACCAGGTATTCCTAGCAAATTCACTCAAGAGCGGCAATGCTGATGTGGCGCTGGCGTACGGAAATCCCGGCGACCAGCTGCTCGTGGGCGATTGGGATGGTGATGGCGTAGATACGCCAATGCTCCGCCGCTAACACAGCATTGCTTGCAGCCTGCTAACAACTAACGCCCGCGGGATGCTCGCCCACCGGCCAGCATCCCACCCATGACAAACGGAAGGGGAGACCCCGGATTATCCGGGGTCTCCCCTTCCCTCACGTTCAGCTAGAAACAAAGTGGACGTGGCTGACAGTTTTCCGCTAATTTTCTGTTCCTGACGCACACTTGACGGCCCGAACGGTCCGGAATGCACTGTGAGACTTGTGCGTAGCTGATCTGGGATCGGCTGGCCGTGAGCCCAGCTGCACCGCAATTAACTGTCGAGCTAGCCCCGGTCCTCTTGAGAGTGCGGATCTGAGTGCGCATCAGGCTGCCCCGCGGCGTCGGGCTCGGCACGCGGCGGAATAAAGTTAACGCGGTGCGGCCTGAATTCAAAACCACCCGGCTTTACCGTAATAATCGTACTGGTGTCCTCCGGTAAACCGAGCCGCTTGCGGCGCTCGACCGCTCTGCGCCGAGCTATCTCCCGCCGCTCTATGCGGGTTTCTATGATGAGTTCCTGAAGTGCTTTCTTGGCTTTCAGAGCGGCTTCTCTCTCCTCCGCTATGGTCAAGCCGGATTTCCACTGCCGTATCCCGATCACCTCAATAATCGCGACCGCGGTAGCCACACCACCACAGATGAGTGCCTGCCGAGAGTCCCACGTCAGTGCGAGCGCGACAAGAAAATAGACCCCTGCGAAGAATGCAATCCGGCTCAGCGGAGGAAGCCATCCTCCCGGGTGGGGGTGATGGTACCTTTGCTGTTGCCACAGGTGCGGGATGGTCGAAAGAAATTCAACAGCCACGGTGCTCAGCACAACAATGAGCAGCAGAGCGAAAAAATTCACCTGATGAGAGAGGAACAACCTGCTCAGCGCCAGCGCAATCACGATACCTATCGCGGTCAGCGTGCCGACAATGAGGTGCCCGCTCCATGACTGGCGGAAAGGCACCGGCGTCCAATCCGGATCCGGAGAAACACGAACCATAGCTATCCCTTCACTCGACGCATGTGCAAAGTGTGCGCGACGGACAGTTTTCCGCTAATTTTCTGTTCCTGACGCACACTTGACGGCCCGAACGGTCCGGAATGCGCACCCTGTCCAGATTCAAAACTTGCGCCTGCTCCTCGCCGTGTTCCGTCACAACCAAACTGCCACCTATTGGCGCCTCAATTTAGGCTCCAAGCATTACATCAGCATTTCTTTCACATGCTATTAGCTAGTCGCCCCTGGAGGCTTGTTTTGCCTCACCCTCAATCTCCTTGATCGCTCTAAGATAGTCTTTCTCAACCGGAGATAGAGTCTGAGTTTGGAATTTGCGGTACTCGCTGATCGCTTTATCCACGGCTTGCTGGTGACTGATCTTTCCAGCGCCACAGAGCACTGGTTTGCCGGTAGCGGCCAAAAGTTTGTCGAGATGCTCGACATAGTCGGCCATACGCATCGGATTGTGGCTCATTGCCTGGACTTCAGCGAAATCAAAATAACCCGACACCAACCTGTTCAAGATTTTAAGCTCATCTTCACTCAGGTAATTCTTCGCGATTTTGACCTCGGATAATACCGGCAAGTCACCTTTGAACGTAGTTAGCCCCATGAACGGCTGAGTGGCATCAGCACGTTCATAGATCACCTCAGCAGCAGTGTGCCCATGCACAGCGTAATGGAGTTTGTTTTGCACCATTTTAAAAAACGCAACTGACTCAGCACTACGCGGGTCATAATCAACACTCGTGGCATACAGGTCAAGCACTTGCCGGTACATCACCTTTTCTGACGAGCGAATGTCCCGAATGCGCTCCAGCAGCTCACGCCAGTAGGCGCCACCACCAAAGTTTTTCAACCGCTGATCATCAAGAACAAAGCCCTTGACCAGATACTCTTTCAGCCGCTCAGTTGCCCACCTGCGAAACTGGGTTGCCGTCTTGGATTTCACCCGGTAACCCAACGAAATAATCATGTCGAGGTTGTAGTGGGCGACCAGGTAGCGTTTACCGTCAGCGGCAGTTGTTCGGAATTTCCGAACAACTGATTCTTCGTCCAGTTCACCTTCTTCGAAAATATGCTTGATGTGCTCACTGAGATTGGATTTCGAGGACTGAAACAACTCTGCCATCTGTGCTTGAGTCAACCAGACTGTTTCCCCTTCAAGGCGCACCTCAATATCAGCAGCGCTATCAGGGTTGCGGTAGATCAACACCTGCCCAGCATCCGCCTGAGCATCGAATCCTTCTTCATTTGGAACGCTATCCATCACACCCCGTAGAACGTTTATGCAACATGTTGAACACAAGTGTATGCAAAAACGTGGTGGGGCCGGCCCAAACGAGCCAGCCCCACCACGTACTACGCTGCCGCCGAATCGCGGCGCTACTAGTTGCCGCAAAAACGGCGCTGCCTAGGTGATGTTACTTTTCCACCACGGCGAGCACGTCACGCGCGGAAAGGATGATGAATTCATCCCCGCCGTACTTGACTTCGGTGCCACCGTAGCGGGAGTACACCACAACGTCCCCCACCTTGACATCCATGGGGACGCGGTTGCCCTTGTCATCAATACGACCCGGGCCCACCGCCAGCACGGTGCCCTCCTGGGGCTTTTCCGAAGCGGTATCGGGAACGATCAGACCGGAAGCGGTGGTCGTTTCTGCTTCTGCCTGGCGGATAACAACGCGATCCTCAAGCGGCTTAATGGAGACCGACATGCGGCTCCTCCTTACTTCTCAACTCGTGCACTACAAACGCGCTCAGAACCGGGACCCGCCGTCGCGGGGGCCGGGCCCGCACTAAGCACAAGCCGTAGCATGAACTACGTCCGCTATTAAAGGTAAGCCGCACTTAGCACTCAGTCAAGGTGAGTGCTAAGGATTTGCGAAAAGCGAAGTTTCTCGCACGCGCGCTTAGTTCACCTCATCAGGGTGAGAGCTCACCCGCCCGGCTTCCCCGGCATCCAGCCCGGCAATCGCCTGCATGTGCGCGGCACTGAGCTCAAAATCGAAGATATCGATATTCTCCTCCATACGCGCCCGGTGGGTAGTTTTCGGGAAAACAATATGCCCGCTTTGCAGATGCCAGCGCAGCGTCACCTGCGCGGCCGTTTTCCCGTACGCGCGAGCCGCGGCCGCAATCGGCCCCAGCTCATCAAGCCCGTACTTGGACTGCCCCAGCGGCCCCCATGCCTCGATCTTGATATCGCGCGCGGCGCAATACTGGGAAACGTCGCGTTGCTGGAAACGCGGGTGCAGCTCAACTTGGTTCACGGCCGGTACGACGCCGCCGTCGGCCAGGATGTGATTGAGATGCGCAGGTTGGAAATTGGATACGCCCACCGAACGGACCAACCCGGACTCCCGGAAGCTCACCAGATCTTTCCATGCCTCCCCGTACAACCCCTGCTGGGGTGCCGGCCAGTGAATGAGATACAGATCCACGTAATCAAGCCCGAGTTTCTCCAGGGATTGCGCCAGCGCGGCCGGAGCATCGGCCTGCCGGTCATTCCACAGCTTCGTGGTGATAAACAGCTCCTCGCGCGGGATACCGGAGGCCGCAATCGCGCGCCCCACCTCAGCTTCATTTCCGTAAATGGCTGCGGTGTCAATATGCCGATACCCGGTGGCCAGCGCCTCGCTCACCACGCGCTCCGCGTCTTTCTGCTCCACCAGGAAAACGCCGAAGCCGAGCTGCGGAATGGTGTGTCCGTCGTTCAATGTTACTGTCGGAATATTAGCCATATCACATAGTGTGCCAGGTGTGGGCCGACCTCGCCAGGTTTCACCTCCCAAGCACGTTAGGTTCCACCTCTCCGGGCACGCTAGGCTAGGAGCGTGGAACAGCTCGACGTCGCCCACTGGCTCACCTCCCCCGCCGGGCAGGCCCTCCTCGCCACCATGCCGGCTCACAACGTGGCCGACGCTTTCAAACTTTCCGCTGAGCTGCGTGAACGCGGCCTCAGCCCCGCGCAAAGCTCCGCTGTTCTCACCCAGACCCGCTTGCGCGATGCCGCCCGCGCAAAATTCGGGGAACGTGCCGCGCACATGTTCTTCACCGACGCCGGCCTCCAGCAATCCACCCGCGCCAGCGTGGCCCGCCAGCACGCCTCGGTCTTCCAGCGTGCCGGGGTCACCTCCGTGCTCGATTTCGGGTGCGGGATCGGGGCGGATTGCCAAGCCTTTGTGGACGGCGGCCTGACCGCCCTGGGAGTGGAGCGCGACCCGGTCACCGCTCATTTCGCGCAGGCTAATGCCGGCTGTGCCGTCGTACCAACAGACGGGTACGCCCTGCTGGAGCAGTACGACAACCGCGAGGGACTGTGGTTAGATCCGGCGCGGCGCGATGCGCGGGGGAAGCGCATTCCGTACCCGGAGCACTGGCAGCCGGCCCTCAGCGATGCCATTGCGCTCGCGCGGGAGTTCCGGGTGACCGGGATTAAGCTCGGGCCCGGGATTCGCTACGCGGATTTGCCCGCCGATGCGTTTGTCGATTGGGTGAGCGTGGACGGAGACCTCGTGGAGGCGGTGGCGTGGTTTGGTACGCGCGATCCGGGGCGCGGCGCCACGATCCTCACCGAAAAGGCCGGGCAGCACCGCGGCACCACGTCCGCCACTTCCACCAGCCCCGCTCCCGGGAACTTGGTCGGCTACTACCGCACCTGGCGCGGGGATCCGAGCCAGTCCGCCGCTCCCCTGCCGGCCCGTCCCCTGGATGCCTACCTGTATGAGCCGGATCCGGCGCTCATGCGCGCCGGCGGCCTCGACCAGGTGTGTAGCGATTTTGATTTAGCTCCGATTTCGCCCGGGCTCGCGTATCTAAGTGGCGACGCCGTCGCCTCTCCGCTCCTCGCCCGTTTCAAAATACTCGACGTACTCCCGCTGCACGCTAAAACCGTAGCTGCCGAGCTGCGCAAACGCGGCGTGGTGCGGGCAGAAATCAAAAAACGCGGAACCGATATTGACCCGGCGATCTTCCGCAAACAACTCAAGCTGCACAAGAACGCCGGGGATGCCGAGGCCACGGTGATCCTCACCCGGATCCTCGGCGAGCACCGCGCTATCGTGGCCGAACGCGAAGGGTGGTAGAAGCTTAAAAAGCTACCAGATCGAGGGGCATATTCGTGTCCACCGTAATATCGAGAGCCGACGGCGCCCGTCCGCTCACCGCCACGCTGTAACCGAGGGCCGCAATCATGGCGCCATTATCGGTGCAGTAGCGCAGTGCCGGGATACGCACGGTGATCCCGCGTTCGGCGCCGCGCTGGGCGGCCAGTTCCCGCAGCCGGGAATTTGCGGAGAATCCCCCGCCCACCACCAGGGTGTCACAGCCTTTATCTTCGCAGGCGCGCAGGGCTTTATCGGTGAGGGTATCGGTAATCGCTTCGGTGAATCCAGCGGCAATATCGGGGACATTGACCTCTTCGCCGCGTTCCTCCAGGCCCTCGATATAGCGAGCCACCGCGGTTTTCAGGCCGGAGAAGGAGAAATCATAACGGTGGCGGGCTTTGTTCTTCCCGCCTTCCAGGCCGCGCGGGAAACGGATGGCATCGCGGTTACCGGTACGCGAGAGTCGGTCAATATGCGGGCCGCCCGGGTAGGGCAGGCCGAGGAGGCGCCCCACTTTATCGAAAGCTTCGCCGGCGGCATCATCCAGCGTGCCACCCAGCTCGGTGACATCCCCGGCAATATCACGCACGTGCAGAATCGACGAATGCCCACCGGAAACAACCAGGCCGATAAAGCTCTCCGGGAAAGGCCCGCTGGCCAGCTGGTCCACCGCCAGGTGCCCGATAATATGATTAACTCCGTACAGCGGAATGTCCAGAGCCAAGGCCAGGGATTTCGCCGCGGATACCCCTACGGTGAGCGATCCGATAAGCCCCGGGCCGGCGGTCACCGCAATGGCATCCAGGTCGCGCAGCCCCACACCGGCTTTCTCCAAGGCGGCATTCAAGGTGGGGACCATTTGCTGGAGGTGAGCACGCGAAGCAATCTCGGGAATAATGCCGCCGTAACGGGCATATTCATCCATTGAGGTGGCGGTGACATCCGCCAGCAGCTCGCCGTCACGTACGATGCCGATCCCCGTTTCATCGCACGAGGTTTCGATTCCCAAAACTGTTGTACTCACGCCCGCCAATCTTACTCCTTTAACGCTCATTCCTCACCGGCATCGGGGCCACGCTCTCACCTGCGTCGGTGGTAGCAATGGGCGAGAAGTTATCCACAAAATCGCCAAGCGCTGCCCTTTTCCACAGGGAAATAGCTAGCTCTTTTTTGTGTCTCTATGCCATGCGAGAATGGCGAAGAAGGACGGGGATAACCACCCGGAACTATGGGAGCAAGGGAGTGACAGATATGACTGCGCAGCCGGACCGTTTGTATTTTCCGGACCGTGTTTACAATTCACTAGAGGAGGTTCTCGAGCGCAAGGAAGAAATCTTGCGGGAGGTCAGAATGACCCGGGAAGAATTCGACCGCCGGGCCGATAACTACCAGCTCGGTCCAAAAGAAACTCACGCCTACATTGAGATGGAAGGTCTAGACCGCTTCGAGGAGTATTACCGTGGTGAACGTACACTTGGATGAGTGTGCTAATGGTCAACGTTCTCGGTGATCCGTGGGAAGGACGGAAAAGAGCCTTTGGCGCGTTGGGACTATATTCGCTCACCACGCTCACATATTCCCTGCGCGCATGTCCAAGTGCATGCCCATCGTGATGAATGGACACATGCTTTGCTCCTGGGCGGCCACCACTCCCGCCGCTCACGCCGACGCACCAAGAACGAAGCCCGCACTCCCCGTATTTCCGATGTTCACTTCCCGGTAGGCGGGCGTAGATTCCGGCCCTGCTTGGAAGAAATCCTCCTTTTCGTTATCGACGAATTCGGGGTCCAATGCACACCACAAGCTCGCGCAGCACTCCAGCAAGGCATGCAGAAGTGGGAGGAGATCCAGCTGAAAGCCGTTGTGCGCGATAACCGTGCCAGTGTTCTACAAGCTCTCGAAGGGTGATCCTCCCCTGCGGTTGCGTCAGGAATTCAGTCCTCTGGCGCGATAAAAGCCCAGGATTATACGCCAATACGAATCCCACCACGCCGCAACGAGCTAACTCAGAGTTTGCTCAGTTAGTGCTCATTCCTCACCGGCATCGGGGGCCGCGCTCTCACCGCCGCCGGCTTGCTCACCAACACCGGTTTCTGCATGGCCGCGCAGCGCGCACCGCATAATCGTGGCATCCGCCCCGTGGTAGTAGCCCGGGCGCCGGCCCACCGCGATAAAGCCGCGCGAAGCGTAGAGCCCGGTGGCAATCGGGTCCTCCGAACGCACTTCCAGGAACATGGTTTCCCCACCGGCATCACGCGCGAGCGTCATGAGGTCATCCAAGAGCGCGCCGCCCAGGCCCTGCCCGCGCACCGCCTCCGCGACCGCGACCGCGAGGGTGAGAATTTCGGATTCCACCCCTAGGCTCACCCCACCGGCTGCCAGGATAGGAGGATGAATATCATCTAGCGCATTAATGGAAGGAACGGAATTGCACGCCTCAGCTAACTCCCGCGGAGGCTCCACCGTGTAGAGCAGATACACTTCACTGCTGGCCCGCAGCGCCTGTTCCCAGGCTCCACGCGGCCAGGCTTCTCGCGTTCCAAATTGCGCCGCATCGAAACGCGCCAGGTCGCGCGCCCAGCTCGCATCAGCTACCACCCGCCGCACCGGCACATCGCGCCAATGCCGCGGCATATTGGCCGTCATCGTCCGCGCCTAGCTGCCCAGGTAACCGCTGCCCGCCGGCTGGGCCACCCCCTGCGCGATATCGGGGCGCCGCAAATACTGCGGTTCGGTATCGAGCACCTCACCCGCGGCAAGCTTCGCCGCCGCGCGCGCCACCATGAGCTCCGGTTCGCATTCCACCACGTGCGCCCCGCTCAGTTCCGGATACATATCCTCATGGGAAACGACGACGCTAGTATGTTCGCCGCGCAATTCCGGCACCTCGGCCGGGCGGATAATCCGGGGGCCGTCCACCACGCGCAGCGCGCCACTGAGTGCGTTACCGCAGGCAGCCGCCTCCGAGGTCGCACCAGACACTGCGCCAGCACCCGCTTCCGGAGCACCCGCGACCGCTTCGGCTGCCAACACGTAGAGTTCCTTACGCCGGGCATCAATCACCGCGAGGGCACGGGCAGCACCCTCGCGCAGCGCGCCCAGGGCCCGCACTTCCAGAGATGAGACGCCGTATAGCGGAACATCCCAGGCAAAGGCAAGAGTACGGGCAGTCACGAGGCCGGCGCGCAAGCCGGTAAATGCTCCGGGCCCGGTTCCCGCCACGATAGCGTCCGCGCGTTCCACCCCGGCTGCCTTCAGCACTGCGGCAACCATCGGGGTGAGGGTTTCCGCATGGTGGCGCGAATCCGCAGAAACTTCACGGGCCAAGGTGGCGATGTTCCCGGTGGCGCCGTCGTTCCCGAAACGATCCACACGAACCAGGCCCACCACGGACAGATCGCTGGTATCAATGGTCAAAATATTCATGAAGCATTCTCCTGGTGGTACGAGGCGAGCAAGTCGGCAGCGAGCTGGCGCGAACGCGGGCCGGAGGCACGCAGCGTGAGGGTGCGCGGCGAATCAACGTACAGGTCAAGCACATCGCTACCCGCTTCCGAGCCAACGGGCCGATCAATATCTATATCGAGGCGGTCATTGGTGAGGACTTCAGTTTTGCCCTCGCCCCATTCCACCACGGTGGCGGATTCTTCCAGGGAGGAATCCAGGTCCAGGGCGTCCAGTTCTTCCAGGGAGGTGAGGCGGTAAGCATCCACGTGGACGAGGTCGGGACCGCCCGCCCGCGCGCGGTGCACATTAGCAATAACGAAGGTTGGGGAAGTTACGCGCCCGCCCACGTTCATCCCTTCCGCGATCCCGCGGGTCATTGTGGTTTTCCCGGCGCCCAGCGGCCCGTTGAGCATGATGAGGTCGCCGCCGCGCAGGAGCTTTCCGAGGGCACGGCCCACCGCGTGCATCGCATCGGCGTCCGCAATAAGGATCTTCTCAGTCACCGTGCTATTCTACGTCGCTTCGCAGCCGCGGGCGTAGGCCACCCTAAGCCACAGGGCACCGCAAGTAACGCGCTTATTCCTCGGGCGCGTACCTATTTCACGTAGACGCGCGGGACCCGGGCCGCAACCCTGGTAATAATCTCATAAGAAATCGTGCCGCCGGCCAGCGCCCATTGCGCGGCGCTCACTTCCCCACGGGCCGGATCCCCGAACAGCACCACCGGGGTGCCGGCCGGCAGCGGCCCGTCCAGGCGTACCACAAACTGATCCATGCATACCCGCCCGGTCATGGGCGCGCGCTGGGCGGCGGCCCCCTCCCCGACCGTGACATAGCCCTTATTTGATAGTGCCCGCGGAACACCATCGGCGTATCCCAGCGGTACGACGCCGAGCACGGCCCCGTCCTCAACAACGGCCGTGTGCCCGTAGGAAACGCCGGCGCGGTGGGAGAGCTGGCGGGTGGTAAGCAGCTCAGATTCCAGGCGCATGGCGGGGCGCAGCCCGAGGTCGGAGGCCAGGGTGCGGCGCGGTTCGGGGCTGAGGCCGTAAAGAATAATGCCGGGGCGCACCATATCGTAGCGGGCTCCCGGGTGCCAGAGGACCCCGCTGGAGGCGGCCAGGTGAGCCAGGCGCGGGGCCAGGCCGGCGCTTGCGGCGAAGCGGCGGGCTTCGTCGAAAGCGGTGATCTGGCTGGCGGTGGCATCGCTTTCCGGGTCGTCCGCGCAGGCCAGGTGACTCCAGATGCCAACAACCTTGAGGCGGCCGGCTTGTTCGTGGCCGGCCAGCAGCTGCGCTGCCGCCGGGATATCCTCCACGTTGAAACCTTCGCGGCTCATCCCGCTATCCACACTCAAGTGGACCCGCGCCGTGCGGCCGGTAGCCGCAGCTGCCCGCGCCACCGCCTCGATCATCCAGGTATCCCCCACCGAGAGTTCAATTCCGGCTTTCAGCGCGGGGGTGAGGTCGCTATCGGGGGTATAGATCCATGAGAAAACCGGGGGCAGGGTCGGGTGGCCGGCCAGCGCTTCACCTTCCGCGGGTAGCTCCCCCCATTCCCGCACCAGCTCGAGTGCTTCGGCAAGCTGGGCAACCCCGAGGTAGTCCGCTCCCGCGCGCGCGAAGGCGCGCGCGGCGGGAAGCAACCCGTGGCCGTACGCATCTCCTTTAATAACCGCCATGATTTTCTGGCCCGTGAGATGAGCCCGTACCCGGGTGAGGTTCTGTTCGAGCGCACCCAGGCTGATGGTAGCTCGGGAGGTGAAAACTGCGGGATCAAGGCTAAGCATGTGTTCTTCCTGTTGGAGAGCGGAACGGGCCGGGGTGGAAAGGTGCGGGGCGCGGATGTGCCTGTATTCTACGCGCCGCCGGCCAGGATCTGGCCGATGACCTCCGGAATGCGCGCGGCAATCTGAGCTGCGGTGATGGGCCGGCCCGGCAGCGGCGCGGCTTCTCCGAGAGCGCTGGTACCCACCGCCCCGAAAGGAGTTCCGGCCGCGAGCGCGGCGGCGCGGGCATGCACATGCAGGGCGGCGGCCGCAATGCGGGCAGCTGCCCCGGGGGCAAGGGCGCTCGCCCCGGGCCCGTCGGGAACAGCACCGGGCCCGTCGGGAGCAGCACCGGTGGGTTCCGCGTGCTGCGCAAACCCAGCATGCTGTTCACTCCCAACGTACTGCGCGAGCAGGGCACCGATCAGCCCGGCTAGAACATCTCCGGCTCCGGCCACGGCGCGCCACCCGGGCGCCCCACCCTGGGCATAACACGCTCCGCTCGGGCTGGCCACCACATCAACGGCGCCCTTGAGCACCACCGTCGCTCCCATTCGGGCCGCGAGCGCCCGCGCCGCCGCCACCGGGCATGATTCAATCACCGCGCGGCTGAAAGGAGTGCCATCCGCGCTACGAAGATCCAGTTGAGCGGCCAGCGTGGCCGCTTCCCCGGCGTGCGGAGTGAGCACCACGTGTTCGCCGAGCTCCTTGCCCTCACGCCACACCATATGGCCAAGCTCGGGCAGAGCCCCGGCATCCACCACCACCGGGGATTCATTTTTCAATGCCGCCCGCAGCAGGGCCGGCGCCCCCGGAGGATCACCCGAACCAACCGTGAGAGCCTGGATCTGCCCCGCAGCAGCCACCACTTCCGGATGCTCGGCGATGACCAGCTCCGCTACCGCACTCTCGCCGAGGTACCGTACCATCCCGGGTCCCGCTGCCAGCGCCGCCGTCGTCGTTAATAACCCCGCACCCGGATACTGCACGGAACCGGCCACAACTCCCACCACGCCGCGGGTGTATTTGTGGTCATCCGCGCCCGGTACCCGCCACAGGTCCGCCACATCGGCATCGCCCAGTTGCAGTACGGCCGGCTCGCCCAGGTACGGGCCGAAACCGAGCTCCACCACCTCGACGCGCCCCGCAGCCCGCCGCGCCGGCTCCAGCACCAAACCTGCTTTGGCCGCCCCCATGGTTACGGTGAGGTGGGCGGAGAGGTACGGGCCGGGGAGGGCGCCGTCGTCCACCCCGATACCCGAGGGAGTATCCACCGCCACCACGAGCGGCTCCACCGGGCTGGCCAGACGCTCGGTCTCCAGCGCGCGCAGCACCGATGCCAGGGGTTCGCGGGCCGCCCCGCGCGCCCCGATGCCGAGCAAGCCGTCTACCCAGACAGCGCTGCGCCGCGCAACGCCCACCGCCTGCGCCGCGCTCGCCTCCCGGATGAGGCTCCCGCCGGCCCGCTCGAGAGCCGCCGCTCCCTCCCGGTGATACGCCGCCAGCGGCGCCACCGCCACCACGGCTGCCCCGCGCCGCGCCAGATACGCGCCAGCGTAGAGGGCATCCCCACCGTTATTACCCGCCCCGGCGAAAATAGCGATGCGGGTCCCGCTCACACGGATGGAACGCCTGCGCAACTCCCAGATAATTGCATTCGCGAGCGCCCGGGCCGCCCGCGCCATAAGCGGCTCACCGGCCGCCAGCAGTGGTTCTTCCGCGGCTCGCACGGTCGCGGCATCATAGGTACGCAACATACTGGTATCGTAACGCGCGCAGCGCCCCCGGAACCGGGTCGCGCAGCCGGGCCGCCGAAACGGGGCGCGCAACCGGGCCGCGCAACCGCGCGCCCAACTAGTAGGCTGGCCCCATGGAGTCCAACCGTCACCTCGTCACGTTCACGCACGACGAATGGAGCGCCCTCGCTAAAAACGCGCCCCTCCCCCTCACGCACACCGATGTGCGCCACCTCAAAGCTCTTGGCGACCCGATTGACCTAGCCGAAGCGGACGCTATTTACCGCCCGCTGTCCGCGCTGCTGCAAATGTACGCCCAGGAAATCGGCGATCTCCACCGCAAAACTTCCGATTTTTTGGGCTTGCGGGAACAGCGCACGCCTTTTGTGATCGGAATTGCCGGGTCGGTTGCGGTAGGGAAATCGACGACGGCGCGTCTACTCCAAGAGCTCCTGCGCCGCTGGCCCTACACTCCCCGCGTGGACCTGGTGACAACCGACGGCTTCCTCTACCCCAATGCGGTGCTGGCCGAACGTGGCCTCATGGACCGCAAAGGCTTCCCGGAATCCTATGATCACGCCGCCCTTCTCGATTTTCTGCGGCGGGTCAAATCCGGGGAGGAGCGCGTGGAAGTTCCCCGCTACGATCACGTGATTTACGATATTGTGCCCGGCCAGCACCAGGTGGTGGCCCACCCGGATATTCTCATCCTGGAAGGGCTTAATGTGCTCCAGCCGCCGCTGCTTGCCGCAGGTGGGCGCACCGGGGCCGGAAAACTATCCGGCTGCCCGGCCGGTTCTCCAGCCGGTTCTCCGGCGCGCCTCACCCCCACGGATCCTGCTTTCTACACCGGGAACCTCACCGCGGTCTCCGATTTCTTCGACGTCTCGATTTACGTAGATGCCTCCCCCGAGGATCTAGAAACCTGGTATCTCTCGCGTATTTTCAAATTGCGCGACGTCGCCTTTAACCTGCCCGGCGCCTATTTCCACCAATTCGCCCATATGCCGGACGAAGAATTGCGGGCCCGTTCCCTCGAGATCTGGAATGCCATCAACCTTCCCAATCTGTTGGAAAATATCCAGCCCACCCGTGAGCGCGCCGATATCATGCTCTGCAAGGGTGCCGACCACCGGGTGCAGCGCATTCACTTGCGTAAGTTATAGCGCGAGGTTCGTGGCCACCACATCCGCGAGTTCGTGGGCCACGGCGTCCGCCTCCTCCTGGGTGACAGCTTCGACCATAACGCGCACCAGCGGTTCGGTGCCCGAGGGGCGCAGCAGCACCCGGCCGGTCTCCCCCAGGCGTTCCTCCGCCTCGCGCACCGCGCGCTGAACCTGCTCATTCGTCGAAGCCGCGGCTTTATCAACATTGGGCACATTCACGAGAATTTGCGGGAGGCGGGTGACAACGCTGGCGAGTTCGCGCAGGCTGCGCCCGGATGCCGCGACCTGCTGGGCCAGCAGCAAGCTGGTGAGCGAGCCGTCGCCGGTGGTGGCCTTGGCGAGGGAAATAACGTGACCGGATTGTTCGCCGCCCAGGCTGTAGCCCCCGCGGCGCATCTCTTCAAGGACGTAGCGGTCCCCCACCCCGGTTTGGACCGTGCGCACGCCGTGCTCCTTCATCGCGAGCAGCAGGCCCAGATTGGACATGACCGTGACAACGAGGGTGTCCTTTGCGAGTTTGCCGGCCTCTTTAAGGGCGAGAGCGAGGATAGCCATGATTTGATCGCCGTCCACGAGCTCGCCTTCGTGATCGACCGCGAGGCAGCGGTCTGCGTCGCCGTCGAAAGCCACCCCGAAATCAGCGCCGTTATCCACGACCGCGCGCTGAAGAGCCTCCGGGTGCGTGGAGCCGCAACCGTCGTTGATGTTGTAGCCGGAGGGATCCGCATTAATAACAATAACCTTGGCTCCGGCGCGGCGCAGTGCCTCGGGAGCGATGGCAGAAGTCGCGCCGTTCGCGCAATCGGTGACGATGGTCAGGCCATCCAAGCGGGTGGTGATCGCGGTGGTCAGGTGGTCCAAGTAGAGCCGATCCCCAAATTCTGCGGTATCGCTAATGCGGCCAATACCGGCGCCGGTGGGGCGGCCCCAATCCGTGCCGAGGAGTTCTTCGATTTCGTCCTCGAGGCTGTCCTCGAGTTTGAAGCCGCCCTTGGCGAAGAATTTAATGCCGTTGTCCTGCATGGGGTTGTGGGACGCGGAGATCATCACGCCCAGGTCATAGCCACCTTCCGCGGTGAGGAAAGCGATACCGGGGGTGGGGATAACATCCACATGTTCCACATCCACCCCGGCCCCAGCTAGCCCGGCAGCGACGGCCTGCGAGAGCATCCCGCCCGAGACACGAGAATCCTGGCCAATAACCGCACGCGGCCGGCCTTCCCCATCGAATTCGCGGGTGAGAACCCGAGCTGCGGCTTCACCCAATTTCACCGCGAGATCCGCCGTGAGAGCGCGGTTTGCGAGTCCGCGAACGCCGTCTGTTCCAAAAAGTCGTGGCATTGCTCAGCCTTTCGCCGGGGCGCGGCCAGGCCGCGCCGTGTTGTTCTTCCCTCGTATTCTGACCTCGCCCGCGGCGGCGGCCGCTATGGACAGCCCGGCGTGGAGCCGATAGTTACTGCCGGCTGCTGCTGGCACCGCGGGTGCGCTGTGTTCTACTGTAACGCGCGCGGCCGGCTGGCGGAAAAAGGAACGCGGAGTGGACGGTTGAATGCAGCCGAGCACAGGATGTAACCCCACGACAACACCCACCACACAATGCAACCCCACGACATGTAATCCAATTAATTATGTAGCTAGAGTTGCATTATGAGTCTGGGAGAATCGCTAGAGCCCCCACGCCAGTAGGGAGCATAAGCATCCACGCCACATGCAACAAGGGAGGCCCCGGATCGGGACCTCCCTTGTAAGACGTGAGCGCGGCGCCCAGCTAGGGGCATAGCGCCACAGCTTAACGCTTGGAGAACTGCGAAGCCTTGCGGGCCTTCTTCAGGCCGGCCTTCTTGCGTTCCACCGCGCGAGCATCGCGGGTGAGGTAGCCGGCCTTCTTGAGGGCCGGGCGATTCGCTTCGCGGTCAATTTCATTGAGGGCGCGGGCGATGCCAAGACGCAGCGCACCGGCCTGGCCGGACGTGCCGCCGCCGTTGATACGGGCGATGACGTCGAAACGGCCTTCGAGATCGAGCAGGGTGAAGGGGGACTTCACGAGCTGCTGATGGAGCTTATTGGGGAAGTAATCGGCCAGGTCGCGACCGTTTACCTTCCATTCCCCCGAGCCGGGGACGAGCCGGACGCGGGCAACGGCTTCCTTGCGGCGGCCGAGTGCCTGACCCGGGACAGCGGCGGATACACCCTGACCAACCTTAGCGGTTTCGGTCTCCGTGGTGTAGGAGCCGCTGAACTCCTCCTCCACCTGGGTGTCAACATGAGTTTCTGACATTGATGTAAATCCTGTTCCGAAAAAAGCGGCCGAACGCGACTCGCTTATTGGGCGATCTTCTTCAGCTCGTAAGGTTCGGGCTTCTGAGCTCCGTGCGGATGCTCAGCGCCGGCGAAAACCTTCAGCTTCTTCAGCTGCTGGCGTCCGAGAGACGTGTGCGGAAGCATGCCGCGCACCGCCTTAATAACGGCCTGCTCGGGATTCGAGGCAAGGAGTTCGGCGTACGAGGTAGCCTTGAGGCCCCCCGGGTAACCGGAATGCCGGTAAGCCATCTTCTGCGTTGCCTTGCTTCCCGTGAGGGTCACCTTGCTCGCATTCGTGATAATAACGAAATCGCCGGTATCCATGTGAGGAGCAAAATTCGGTTTGTGCTTCCCACGGAGCAGGGCGGCAACCTGAGCTGCCAAGCGCCCGAGGACAACATCGGTGGCGTCAATGATGTACCACTTCTTCTCAATGTCGCCGGGCTTAGGAGTGTACGTGCGCACGTGCGTAGCCTTCGTTTCTGATATTGGTTCCGAACATCCGCCGTGGTGGCGGGCGAAACCGTAACGGTCAAAAGTTAGATGTGCCCTTCACAGCGCGCGACGAGTGGGAATAAGCATCGCGCCGATGGTATGGACAACAACGCTCTATCATACCCGTAGCACCTATACCGGTCAAAGCTTTACCAGCGCTGTGAGGTACTCCACCGGCGCTTGCGCGTGGAAGTACGACGACGCCGCACGGGCCCGCCGCCTCACCTTCGTGCGCACGTCGCTTTCCGCCGCGCTGCCCCGGCCGCGAGTGCGCTACAAAATGCGCTACAAAATAGGAGTGGGCAGGTCCACCACGGGTTCGGCCCGGCCTTCCGTCACCCACAAGCGGACATGCGGCGCGGTAATAGCCAAGACCACCAGCACCGAAATCCCCGCCGGGTACATGGCCGCGGTTGCCCCCGTGGTTGCCAGCAGGAGATAGAGCAGCGCGATACCTGCCTCACAGGCGAGGAAAAACACCCAGGCCACCCGGGAATGGTTTGCTACCCCGAGCAAAAGCAGCAGCATGACCAGGTAGAGCACCACGTCCACCGCGGAGGCGGGCATCATATCGGTGACCAGCGCGGTGCCGAGCAGCACCGTGATCGCCACGGCGGAGAAGAGCAAGGCCCCGGGCGGCACACGATGTTCAGCAGCATTACGTGCCAGCTCAGTGGCTTTTTCTGCCATGACACTTGAGTTACGCCACCCCGCTTTGCCCGCGGAGCCACCGCGCCGCGGCCCCAAACGCTGATCGCCCGTTCGCCGGTGGCCCGGAAGCGCAGCCCTTCCCGCGCCGGCACCGCCTTGGCCGCACGTTCCCTGCGCATCCGGCTGGCGTTCCTCCAGCCGCGCGGCCGCCCCGGTGACATCGAGGATGGGCAGATCGCCATCGGTTTGAATCTCATCACCGCCGCCGTTGCGCGAACTATAGGCGTTGAAATACTGCTCGATAACGCTCACGTGGCTTTCGGGATCCGCGTAGCGCACCGTATTGATAATGAAGTCCCGTTCGGCATCGATATTCGGGTCAATTTTATGGGTGAATTGCCCGGTGAAAATAGACAGGCCCACGCTGCGATCAAAAGTTCCGGCCGCGAGCCAGGTGATCCGTTCCCCGCCCGGGAGTGTCCAATCCGGCGGGCAGCGCCAGAAACGCACGTGGTGGCGCTGGGCCGCATTTCCGTCCACTTCCTGCTGGTAGGCGAATTCTTGCTTTCGGGAGAATAAATACAGATCAGAGACCGGCGCGGAAGGATAGGAGCGACGCAGCACCGCGGCCACGATAATACGCCAGGACGTGCGGAAAGTAATGGGTTCGGCTTCGATCCAGCCCGCGGCCCGCATAGCCGCGTGAATATCCACCTCGCTCCCCTCCCAGCCAATATTGACCGGGTCCCCGAGAATACCATCAGCAGTTTTGGTGCGCCCGAAGAAATAATCCGGCACGTACATGAGCGAAAACAGCTGATGCAGCCGCGGGAAAGCGAAATACGCCGCGAGCGCCCAAAACACCAACAGGTGCAGCCACCACAACGGCTGCCCGGGCAACCCGCGCAACAAAAGGAGCACGGCCAACTAGAAACTATAGATAAGAGCGACGACGACGAAGAGCCCTGCCAATACGGCATACAGAGGAAAGCCCCGCCGCAGCCGCTGCCGGGGCAGGCGTGCATAGGCGGGCGGGCGCGAGGGAACCGGCCAGCGCTGGTCAGCGCTGTGCCGCACCGAGCGTACCGGCGTAGATTGCGCAGCTTGGCTTTGTTCCTGAGTCACGTTATCGATTTTACCCGGGGCCTACGACACTCTCGGTTAGTCCTCCAGCAGCGTCCGGATGGCCCGCGAAGCCTCCGCGCGCACGGCCCATTCACCGGGCTCGGGGTAATTCACGCGTTCCAGGGTGAGCGGATGGGGCGGAGCTACCACTACTTCCCCATCCCGACTCGCTTCGCGTAGGCGGCGGGCCGGCCAGGCGGCGTCGCGCTGTCCCTCACCCACCCGGAGCAGCGAGCCGACGAGGGTGCGCACCATGGAATGGCAAAACGCGTCCGCGACGGCGTGGATGGTCACCAACTCGCCTTCCTCGGCAACGTCCAGCGCCAGGAGCTCCCGAATCGTCGTCGCTCCCGCGCGAGGTTTGCAGTAGGAGAGGAAATCGTGTTCGCCCAGAAGGGAGGCCGCGGCCTCCCGCATCGCAGTGAGATCTAGCGGACCGGCCAGCCAGAGGACGTCGCGTCGTCGTAAAGGATCGAAGTGACCCACCGCAATACGGTACGTGTATTCGCGCGAAACCGCCGAAAAACGCGCGTCAAAATCAGGAGGAACCTCACGGGCGCTATGCAGCACAATATCGGCACTCCCCCGTGGACCGCTCGCACCGCGAGCCAGCATACCCTGTACCCGGCGCACCAGCACCCGGGTAGGCGCCTCCGCGGAGCGCCCCTGCACCGCGGCGAGCACCTCCCGCGGCACATCCATATGGGCGACCTGCCCGCGGGCATGCACCCCCGCGTCGGTCCGGCCGGCCACCGTGAGCGTGACCGGTACGCGCAGGACCGTGCTGAGCGCCTCCGTGAGAGTGCCTTCCACGGTACGCAGGTCGGGCTGCGCCGCCCAACCGTGAAATTCGGTACCGTCGTAGGAAAGATCAAGCCGAAGCCGAAGGTTTTGCGCTAGCGTGTCACTCATGGATCCAGTTTCCCACGCCGAGCCCTTCGCCCGCATACCGGAGAACGAGGAGCCGGCCCTCCCCCGCGGCACCGCGCCGCTGTACGCAAGCGCGCCCAGCCCGGAGGATGCCGCCACTACCACCCCGGCAGCCGCTGCCTCCGGCCCGCGCACCTTCGCGGTGGACTGCGGCGGGGGCGGCATCAAAACAGCGCTATTGGACGCGGCCGGCACCCAGATCGGACCCGCTCGCCGTACCCCGGTCCGCTACCCCTTCTCACCCGCGGATCTCGAAAATATCATTGCCACGGATGCCGCCGCGCTGCGTGCCGAGGGCGCTGATTTCGAGCGACTCACGGTGGGCATGCCCGGAATGTTACGCCACGGCGTTGTGGTGTATACCCCGCATTACATTCGCCGCGCCGGCCCGCATACCCGCCTCGACCCGGATATGGAGGCAGTCTGGAACGGCCTGGATATTCGTACCGCCCTCGCCGCGCGCTTTTCGCGCCCCACTCTGGTTCTCAACGACGCCGAAGTGGCCGCCGCCGCGACCGTGACCGGTCACGGTCTGGAAGTGGTGCTGACCTTCGGGACCGGTTTGGGCAATGCAATCGTCGATAACGGGGTGCTGGCCCCCCACCTGGAGTTTTCCCACGCGCCGTTGCGGTGGGGACTCACCTACGATGACGTGATCGGTGAAATCGAACGTATCCGCCTGGGCGACGCTGCGTGGAGCCGGCAGGTGGCGCGCGCTATCGAATCGCTCTACCCGGTAATCCGCTGGGACACCCTCTACCTCGGGGGCGGCAACGCGGCACGCATAACCGATACGGTACGCGAACGCCTGAGCGGCTCCGTGGTATTTATTCCCAATGCGGCCGGGATGAGCGGCGGGGTGCGGGCCTGGGATTTAGTGGCGGCCTCCGAACGTGCCCGGGCGGAGGGATAAGCGCGCTTCTTCTCAAGCGTACAGAAAAGGGCTCCGGAAACTCATGTTTCCGAAGCCCTTTTCTCAAGCTTCCCGGACGACCCGGCCAGTCAAGCAGCCGGACCTACCGCAGGCTTTTACTTGGCTTCTTCAGCCTTCTCGGCTTCCGCAGCCTCATCCGCGCTGGCGGCCGACTCGGCCGACTCTGCGCTTTCGGCAGATTCAGCGGACTCCGCACTTTCAGCAGATTCGGCCGACTCAGCAGATTCTGCAGCTTCGGCCTCTTCCGCGGCAGCGGCACGCTCAGCGGCCTTTTCCGCTTCCTTGACAACCGCCTGCTTCGGGGAGACCTTCTCGGTCACCAGCGAAATAACGGCCATCGGGGTGTTATCACCGCGGCGGTTGCCCACCTTGGTGATGCGGGTGTAGCCGCCCTCGCGTTCCGCGAACAGCGGGGCGAGTTCCTCGAAGAGGATGTAGGCGGTTTCACGATCGCCGAGCACCTTGAGGGCCAGGCGGCGATTGTGGGTATCACCCTTCTTCGCCTTCGTGATGAGCTTTTCGATATGAGGACGCACCGCGCGAGCCTTCGCTTCAGTGGTCTTAATCGACGTGTGATGAATAAGTTCCTTGCACAGATTGGCAAGAATCTTGCGCTGGTGGGCGGGGCTGCCGCCGAGGCGCGGACCCTTGGTGGGCTTAGGCATTGTCTACTCTCCTAGTAAATTATGTGGCTGCTCAGGCCTGAGAATCGTCGCTGAACTGCATCCCGTAGTCATCGAATCCGCCACCGAGGAAACTCGATCCGGAATCCTTGAGGCTCAGGTCCATCTTCGCCAGTTCATCCTTGACATCATCGATGGACTTCGCCCCGAAGTTGCGAATATCGAGCAGATCGGCTTCCGAGCGCTGCACCAGTTCCCCAATGGTATGGATACCTTCGCGCTGCAGGCAGTTCTGGGAACGTGCCGGCAGGTTGAGGATGGTGATCGGACGCTGCAGATCCGAGGAGCGCTGCTCGGTGACCGGAGCCGGACCAATTTCGATGCCTTCGGCTTCGTCATTGAGATCCACGGCCAGGCCGAAGAGCTCCACGAGGGTCTTGCCGGCAGAGGCGAGAGCGTCCCGCGGCGTCGTCGATTCCTTGGTTTCCACATCAACCACGAGGCGATCAAAGTCGGTGCGCTGTTCCACACGGGTGGCTTCCACCTTGTAGGAAACCTTGAGCACCGGCGAGTAGATCGAGTCAATCGGAATGCGGCCGATCTCATCGTTATCGCCCTTGTTGAGAGCCGCGGAAACATACCCGCGCCCGCGTTCAACCGTGAGGTCGATTTCGAGCTTGCCCTTGTCATTGAGGGTGGCGATATGGAGATCCTGGTTGAGGATTTCCACGCCCGCCGGCGGGGTGATATCCGCGGCGGTCACTTCGCCCGGGCCGGTCTTCCGCAGGTACATGAGGACCGGTTCGTCGTTATCCGAGGAGACAACAAGTTCCTTGAGGTTGAGGATGATTTCCGCAACATCTTCCTTCACACCGGGGATGGTGGAGAACTCATGGAGCACCCCATCGATGCGGATCGACGTGACCGCAGCACCGGGGATGGAGGACAGCAGGGTACGGCGCAGGGAATTACCCAGCGTGTACCCAAATCCGGGCTCGAGCGGCTCGAGGACGAACCGGGAGCGGAATTCGGAGATCTTCTCTTCACTCAGAACGGGACGTTGTGCAATGAGCACGATTCTTTCCTTTCCGCAAACAACCGCTATATGAGGTTTGCGTACCCTCGCGAAACTCTGTCTGTCCGCGAGGTGCGGGCACGGCTTTTCCTGTCAAAGCTCGCGCCCTGGGAGGGGTGCCGCAGAGGCCGTGGCCTCTGCGCCGGCGTCGTACCTACAAAGGCGACGCCGCAACGCACCGCGCCGCAACTAGACGCGACGGCGCTTGGGCGGGCGGCACCCGTTGAAGGCCTGCGGAGTCACATCGGAAATGGAGGTGACTTCCAGCCCGGAGGCGGTCAGGGAACGGATCGCAGTTTCGCGCCCGGAACCCGGACCCTTGACGAATACGTCAACCTTCTTCATGCCCTGTTCCATGGCCTGACGCGCGGCATTTTCCGCAGCGAGCTGCGCGGCGTAGGGAGTCGACTTACGCGAGCCCTTGAAGCCAACCATCCCGGAGGAAGCGGAAGCAATAACCGCACCGGTGGGATCGGTGATGGACACGATGGTGTTATTGAAGGTGGACTTAATGTGGGCCTGACCCACGGTGACATTACGACGCTGATTGCGACGCGGACGGCGCGCACCGGCGTTAGCAGAACGAGTCTGACGAGCCATAATCTATTTCTCCTGAACTACGACGAAGCCTACTTGGCCTTCTTCTTACCGGCCACGGTGCGCTTGGGGCCCTTGCGGGTGCGCGCGTTGGTCTTGGTGCGCTGCCCGTGCACGGGCAGGCCGCGACGGTGACGCAGGCCCTGGTACGAACCGATTTCGATCTTGCGGCGAATATCAGCCTGGACTTCGCGGCGCAGGTCGCCTTCAACCTTGTAGTTCTCGTCGATATGGTTCTTGAGTTTCACCAGATCGTCTTCAGTGAGATCGCGCACGCGGGTATCCGGGTTCACCCCGGTAGCGGCGAGGGTCTCGTGGGCGCGGGTGCGTCCAATGCCAAAAATGTAAGTAAGCGCGATCTCAATCCGCTTTTCGCGGGGGAGATCAACGCCGGAGAGACGTGCCAATTTCTTAGCTCCCTTAGTTATGCCGGAGGTGTCGGGCACTGCTGTTCCCACGGGTCTCTATTCCGTGAGCCCCGGCCTCCGGACCGGGGGTTGCCTTGCGGCTAACAGTGCTTGTGCAACGGGGCATTTAGCCCTGACGCTGCTTATGGCGCGGATTCGAGCTGCAGATCACCATGACGCGACCGTGGCGCCGAATGACCTTGCAGTTATCGCAAATGCGCTTAACGCTCGGCTTGACCTTCATGAATAACTTTCCTTGTTGATCACTTGTAGCGGTAGACAATCCGCCCGCGGTTCAGGTCATAGGGCGTGAGCTCTACAACCACCCGATCCTCGGGCAGGATACGAATGTAGTGCTGACGCATTTTGCCGGAAATATGGGCCAGAACTTCGTGCCCGTTTTCCAGCTCGACCTTGAACATCGCGTTGGGCAGCGCTTCAATCACGCTACCTTCAACTTCGATGACGCCGTCTTTCTTCGCCATGTTCCTCGCTAACAGTGTTGCCCGCACCGGATTGTGCGGGGCATCAAAATCGGTGCGCAGGCGTGCGCCATACAGGCACACGGCACCGACGTTCAATACTACTGCACGAAGCCGCCCCTACGTAAGGGGCGGCTTCGATGTTATGGATCACGTGTATGCGAGGCGCGGCCGCAACACCGGAATCGCGTGCCAGCTGCGAAGCGGTACGACGGCGCAGCCTAGTCCCCGAGAGGAACCGGAACCACTCCGTACTTCGCGAGGCGGGCCGCTCCCCCATCGGGTTCGTTGAGCACCCAAATACCACCGGCGTGCTTCGCGATTTGGCTTTCCCAATGGCAGGCATCCTGGCCGTCGGCGGTTTTCACCGTCCAACCATCGGCCAGAGTGATGTTCTCCTGGGAGCCGGCGGTAAGAATCGGCTCGATACACAGCACCATGCCAGCCTTGAGGCGGGGCCCGCGCCCGCGGGTGCGGTAATTGAAGACCGTGGGATCTTCGTGCATGGCGCGCCCAATCCCGTGCCCGGTGAATTCCTCAACAATACCCGGTTCGGGATCCTGGCTCACCACAAAATCATCAATGGCCGCCCCGATATCAGATACAAATTTCCCGGTCGCCATCGCCGCAATACCCACCCACATGGACTCTTCCGTGATGTCGGAGAGTCGCTGGCGGGCAGCCATCTGCTTCTCATCCCCACCCGGGAGGACTATGGAAAAGCAGGAGTCGCCATTCCAGCCGTTGAGAAGAGCCCCGCAGTCAAAGGAGACCAGGTCCCCCGGCTCCAGGATTTCTTCTTCGCTGGGAATACCGTGCACCACGGTGTTATTCACCGAGATGCAGGTCTGGGCCGGGTAATCGTAATACCCGTAGAAATTCGAGACGGCTCCGTGTGCCTCCAAGACCGCTTTGGCGCGTTGGTCGAGCTGCGCCGTCGACATCCCGGCTGCCACGTGGGCCCGCAGGTCATCGTGAATCGCGCGCACCACCAGAGCTGCCTGGCGCATGCCCAGAATATCCGCCTCGGAACGAAGATTAATCATTGCTGCGCCTACCGGCCCAAGAAATCGCTCAGCGCGCTATCAATAGCGGCAGCAACTTCCTCCACGGTGCCCAGGCCGTTGACGGACACCACGAGCCCGCGGCTGGCGTAGGCATCGATAATCGGCTTGGTGGTGGCGTGATAGACCTCGATGCGGTGGCGGATAACCTCTTCCGTATCATCAGCCCGGCCCTGTTCCTGGGCGCGCCCGAGCAGGCGCTGGACCACCACGTCGTCGTCGGCCTGCAGTTCCACCACGGCGTCCACGTTCTTCTCACCGAGCATGGCGTCGAGGGCGCTCACCTGATCGAGATTGCGCGGATAGCCATCCAGGAGGAAACCGGCAGCCGCATCGGCTTCACCTAGGCGCTCCTCCACCATCTGGTTCGTAACAGAATCGGGAACCAGCTCGCCCTTTTCCGAGTAGGAGGCGGCCAGGCGCCCCAGTTCATCCTGAGCCTTGGCATGCGCGCGGAAAAGATCACCGGTGGAAATAGCCGGGATACCGTAACGCTCCGCAATACCGGCCGCCTGGGTGCCTTTGCCCGCGCCCGGGGGGCCAACCAAAATCAAACGTACTGACATGAGTGGCACCTTTCTGTGTTATCGGTGCGGAGCGCGCCTGCGCCCCGCCGGAAAGAGGGGGCGAGGCCGCGTTAGCGGATACCGCCGAGGAAGCCTTCGTAATGGCGCTGCTGGAGCTGGGCGTTGATGTCCTTGACGGTCTGGAGGCCCACACCCACCAGAATCATGATGGAGGTGCCGCCGAAACCGGACTGCACAATACCGAGCGCGCTGAAGAGCAGCAGCGGGATGAGGGCCACGATGGTGAGGTAGGTGGCGCCCACCCACGTGAGGCGATTAGAGACGAAGTGGAGATAATCCGCAGTGGGCTTACCCGCGCGCACATTCGGAATGAAGCCACCGTACTTCTTCATATTGTCCGCGACTTCGTCCGTGTCGAAAGCGATCGAGGTGTAGAAGAAGGTGAAGGCGAAAGTGAGAAGCGCGTAGGTGAGGATGTAGGCCCAGCCGTTGTGCTGGAAATTGCGCTGAATCCAGACCACCCAGGAAGAATTCTGATTTCCGAACGTGGAGATCATCGTGGGGAGCATGAGGATTGAGGACGCGAAGATCACCGGGATAACGTTCGCCATATTGATCTTGATAGGCAGGTACGTGGTGGACCCGCCGTAGGTGCGCCGGCCAATAACGCGCTTGACGTACTGCACAGGGATGCGGCGCTGGGACTGCTCCACGAAGGTAACAACCAGGGTGATGAGAGCGAAGACCGCAATGACGATGAGAAGGGTGCCCACCCCGTGCCCGGCGTAGATCTGACCCATCATCGAGGGGAAACCGGCGCAAATACCGGTGAAGATGAGGATGGACATGCCGTTGCCCACCCCGCGTTCGGTGATGAGTTCCGCCATCCACATGATGAGGCCGGTGCCGGCCGTCATGGCGAGGATGGTCATGGTGTAGGTCCACCAGGTGGCGTTCGGAATCACCGGTTCTTTACAGCCGGCGAACAGGGTGAAGTTCGCGGTTGCTACCACGACCGAGGACTGGAGCAGGCCCAGCCCGATGGTGAGGTAGCGGGTGTATTCCGTCAGCTTCGCGGTACCCGATTGGCCTTGCTTATGCAGTTCCTGGAAACGCGGAATGACCACACGCAGCAGCTGCACAATAATCGAGGCCGTAATATAGGGCATAATTCCCAGGGCGAAAACGGAAAGCTGCATCATCGCGCCGCCTGAGAACAGGTTGAGCATATCGATGAGATCCTGCGCGCCCGATTGCTGCGTGGTGCACTCCCGAATATTGCTCAGGCTCACGAACGGAGCCGGGATGAAGCTACCCAAGCGGTAAATCACCATAATCATCATGGTGAAAAGCAGCTTGCGGCGCAGATCCGGGGTGCGGAAAGCAGCTGCGAAAGCCTTAATCAAGATTCCTCCTGATGGTGACGGATCGCGCGGGGCAGTCCGTTATCGTCGAGAACCGTCGGGTGACGGAAATGGGGACAAGCGTATTTTCGGGGAAAGTACGCACGACGGCGCACTGGCAACGCTGCGTATTCGCCACTGAAAGCAATCTTTCAGCAACGCTGCCTGCGCCCAGAAAAAAGCTCGCCCCCGCCATAATAGCGGGGACGAGCAAATTTCGCACTGTTCATCCACAGAGTGTGGGTGAGTGCTCAGTCAAACGGTGGCCGTGCGGCCAGCGCGTATTACTTGGATTCGACCTGCGGCGCGGAGATAGAACCCCCGGCAGCCTCGATCTTTTCCTTAGCCGAGTTCGACCACGCTTCCACTTCGACGTCGAGCTTGACGGAAATCTCACCGGTTCCGAGAACCTTGACCGGGGAGTTCTTGCGAACCGCACCCTTGGCCACGAGATCCGCAGAGGTTACCTTCCCACCTTCCGGGAAGAGCTCGCCGAGCGCCGAAACGTTAACGACCTGGTATTCAACCCGGAACGGGTTCTTGAAACCACGCAGCTTCGGAAGGCGCATATGCAGCGGCATCTGGCCACCTTCGAAACCGGGACGCACGGTATTACGCGCCCGGGTACCCTTGGTACCGCGGCCGGACGTCTTACCCTTGGATCCTTCACCGCGACCAACGCGAATCTTCGCCTTGTTCGAACCCGGAGCCGGACGCAGGTCGTGCAGCTTAATGATGGAATCCTTTTCCGTTTCCGCCATTAGTCAACCTCCTCCACGGTAACGAGGTGAGCCACGGCGCGAACCATGCCCTTCACCTCGGGGGTATCCTCGCGCACAACGGACTGCCCGATCTTACGCAGCCCGAGCGTGCGCAGGGTGTCCTTCTGGCGCTGGATCGCACCAACAACACCCTTGACCTGGGTGATCTTAAGATTTGCCATTACGCACCAACTCCCGCGGCCGCGGCCTCATTTTCCGCCTTGGCGGCTTCGGCCTCTTCGATCTCGCGTTCCTTGGCTTCCGCTTCGGCGCGCGCCCGCAGCATAGCTTCGGGGACAACACGCTCGATGGGGAGCCCACGCCGGGCAGCAACCGCTTCGGGCTGCTCGAGCTGCTTGAGGGCAGCCACGGTGGCGTGCACGATATTGATCGCGTTCGAGGAACCGAGCGACTTGGAGAGCACATCGTGAATACCCGCGCACTCCATGAGGGCACGCACCGGGCCGCCGGCAATTACGCCGGTACCGGGAGCGGCCGGGCGCAGCAGCACGACGCCGGCGGCGTCTTCGCCCTGCACCACGTGCGGGATAGTCCGCGCGATACGCGGGATGCGGAAGAAGTTCTTCTTCGCTTCCTCGGTACCCTTAGCGATAGCGGCGGGAACTTCGCGGGCCTTGCCATAGCCGACACCCACGAGGCCATTGCCGTCGCCCACCACCACGAGAGCGGTGAAGGACATCCGGCGGCCACCCTTGACCGTCTTCGCAACGCGGTTAATGGTCACCACGCGCTCGATATAAGCGTTCTTTTCTTCACCGCGACGGTTGTCACGGCGGTTATCACGACGGTTATCGCGGCGTCCGCGACGACCTTCGTTGCGATTTTCCCGGCCGTTCTGGGCCGGATCCTGCTGCTCTGCAGCCATTTTCCTCTGCCTTTCCTCAGCCGTTAGAAATCGAGTCCAGCTTCGCGCGCACCTTCGGCGACAGCTGCAACGCGACCGTGGTACTGGTTGCCACCGCGGTCGAAGACCACGGCGCTGATCCCAGCGTCCTTGGCGCGCTGACCGACACGTTCGCCGACCTTCCGCGCGATTTCTGTCTTGGTACCCTCCGCTTCGCGCAGGTCAGCTTCGTAGGACGAGGCGGCCGCGAGAGTGCGACCCACGACGTCGTCGATAACCTGGGCGTAAATGTGGCGGTTGGAACGCGAGACCACGAGACGCGGCCGCGCGGCGGTACCGGAAATACGCTTGCGCAACCGGAAGTGGCGGCGCGCACGAGCGATGTACTTGCCCTTGCCCTTGATGGTAACAGCCATCACTTACCAGCCTTTCCAGCCTTGCGACGAATAACTTCGTCAGCGTACTTGACGCCCTTGCCCTTGTAGGGTTCGGGCTTACGAAGCTTGCGAATCTTCGCGGCGGTTTCGCCCACGAGCTGCTTATCGATACCCGAGACCGTGAACTTGGTCGGGGTGGCTACGGTGAAGGTGATACCTTCCGGAGCTTCGAAAAGAATCGTGTGGGAGTAGCCCAGCGAGAATTCGAGGTCAGAGCCCTTGGCGACCACGCGGTACCCGGTTCCGACGATTTCCATCGCCTTGCTGTACCCGTTGGTGACGCCCTCGACCATATTCGCAACGAGGGTGCGGGTCAGGCCGTGCAGCGAACGCGATTCGCGCTCGTCATTCGGCCGGGTCACCAGAACCGTATTGTCATCAACATTGACCGCGATCGGCTCGGCTACCGAGAGCTCGAGCTGACCCTTGGGGCCCTTGACAGTGACGTTCTGGCCGGAAACCGACACATCGACGCCGCTGGGGATAGCGATGGGAAGCCTACCAATTCGAGACATTATTGCACCTACTTCCCATTACCAGACGTAAGCGAGGACTTCCCCGCCAACGCCCTTATCCTTGGCCTCACGGTCCGTCATAAGGCCGGAGGAGGTGGACAAAATAGCCACACCCAGGCCGTCGAGAACGCGCGGCAGGTTGGTGGACTTCGCGTAAACGCGCAGGCCCGGCTTCGAGATGCGCCGGACGCCAGCGAGGGCGCGTTCACGGTTAGATCCGTACTTCAACGTGAGGGTGAGGGTCTTGCCCACCTGGGCGCTCTCCACCTCGTAGGAGTCGATGTAGCCTTCGCGCTTCAAGATGTCCGCGATATGGGACTTAATCTTGGAGTACGGCATAGACACCGACTCATGGAACGCCGAATTGGCGTTACGCAGACGCGTCAGCATGTCTGCGATTGGGTCAGTCATTGTCATTTTGGGCTGTGGCCCTTCCTCGTCGCGGTTTCCGATGGACCTGCGACGTAGTCTTTACCAGCTGGACTTCTTAACACCGGGGAGTTCGCCGCGCAGGGCCAACTCACGCAGGCAAATACGGCACAGGCCGAACTTGCGGTAAACGGAATGCGGACGGCCGCACCGGTTGCAACGGGTGTACGCACGAACGGCGAACTTCTGCTTACCGGCGGCCTTTTGCTTCAGAGCGGTCTTTGCCATATTTAGGCCTCCTTGAAGGGGAATCCGAGATGCTTGAGAAGAGCGCGCCCTTCGTCGTCGCTCCCGGCAGAGGTCACCACGGTGATGTCCATACCGCGCACGCGATCAATCTTGTCCTGGTCGATCTCGTGGAACACGGTCTGTTCGGTCAAACCGAAGGTGTAGTTCCCGTTGCCGTCAAACTGCTTGGGCGAAAGGCCGCGGAAGTCGCGGATACGCGGCAGCGCGGTGGAAATCAGCCGGTCAAGGAACTCCCACATGCGGTCGCCGCGGATGGTCACGAAGCACCCGATGGCCTGGCCCTCACGCAGCTTAAACTGCGCGATGGACTTCTTGGCCTTGGTGATCATCGGCTTCTGGCCGGTAATCGCCGTCATATCAGCGACGGCGCCGTCGAGCACCTTGGAATCGCGCGCAGCATCACCCACGCCCATATTCACCACGACCTTGACGATCTTGGGAACCTGGTTAACGTTGACGTACTTAAATTCTTCCTGGAGTTCCGGGATGATGTGTTCCCGGTACTTCACCTTGAGACGGGGGGTATCGCTCACAGTTCGATTTCCTTCCCGCCGCGGCGTCCGATGCGCTCACGGACAATCTTCTTCTTGCCATCGCGCTCAACTTCTACCTCACGGTAGCCCACGCGAATCGGCTTGCCATCGTGAACGAGGGCAACGTTCGAAATGTGAATGGGTGCCTCGACGGTTTCGATACCGCCGGTGGTGCCGCCCCGCGAGGTCTGCCCCACGCGCACGTGCTTCTTCACGCGCTGGACGCCTTCCACGATCACGCGATCACGCTTGGTGTCAACGGACAGCACGCGACCCTGCATCCCCTTATCGCGCCCGGCGATAACCTGGACGAGATCATCCTTCTTAATCTTCGCCATTAGATCACCTCCGGAGCCAGCGAAATGATGCGCATGAACTTCGCATCGCGAAGCTCACGCCCGACGGGCCCGAAGATACGGGTGCCGCGGGGTTCGCCGTCGTTCTTCAACAGCACGGCTGCGTTTTCGTCGAACTTGATGTAGGACCCGTCCTTGCGGCGCGTTTCCTTAACTGCACGGACGACGACCGCCTTGACGACGTCGCCCTTCTTTACGTTTCCGCCCGGAATAGCATCCTTGACGGTGGCGACGATGGTGTCACCAATTCCGGCGTAGCGCCGGCCGGAGCCGCCGAGCACCCGGATGCACAAAAGTTCCTTGGCACCGGTGTTATCGGCGACGCTAAGCCGCGTCTCCTGCTGGATCATGTGTTTCTATCTCCTATTGTCGTGCCGGTTCTCGGATTCGAGCCTTGCCGAACGAATGGGTTTGCGCGAACTGCGCCGGCCCAAACGCCTTTGGCCCACATGCGAGGGCCGCCTGCGTTCAGGCCGGTCACATTCGCTAAAGCTAGGAAAGCCCTAACTACTTCGCCTTCTCGATGATCGTAACGACCCGGAAGTGCTTGGTCGCGGACAGCGGGCGGGTTTCCATAATGGAGACCAAATCGCCTACGCGAACCTCGTTATTTTCGTCGTGCGCCTTCACTCGCTTGGTGCGGGTAATAACTTTACCGTATAGCGGGTGCTTAACGCGATCTTCAACTTCAACGACAACGGTCTTGTCCATTTTGTCGGAGACCACGTAGCCGCGCAGCGTCTTGCGGTGATTACGTGTTTCAGTGGTTGCGTTCTCGCTCATCTCATCCTCACTTACTGAGCGGCCGGAGCGGTTCGAATGTTCTTCTCCCGCTCGCTCTTAATGGTGTAAATGCGAGCAATCTCGCGACGAACTTCCCGCAGGCGGCCACTGTCCTCCAGGCGGTGAGTCACCGCCGAGAAGCGGAGGTTGAACAGTTCCTTCTTCGACTCGGCAAGCTTCTCGAGAAGCTCCGCGTCGGTCATCGCGTCGAGTTCCGCGGTGGTCAGTCCCTTAGCCATTACTCAACCTCCTCACGGGTGATAAAGCGGGTCTTGATGGGCAGCTTGTGCTGTGCGCGGCTCATGGCCTCACGGGCGAGAGCCTCGTCAACACCGGCCATTTCGAACATGACACGACCGGGCTTGATATTGGCAACCCAGGTTTCCACCGGGCCCTTACCCGAACCCATACGCACGCCGAGCGGCTTCTTCGTGAGCGGGCGATCCGGGAAGATGTTAATCCAGATCTTGCCGCCACGCTTGACGTGACGCGTCATGGCGATACGAGCTGCTTCAATTTGACGGTTGGTGATGTAGGCCGGCTCGAGCGCCTGGATGCCGTATTCACCGAAAGCCAGCTGCGTTCCGCCCTTGGCCATACCCTTACGGTGCGGACGGTGCTGCTTGCGCCATTTAGTACGACGAGGAATCAGCATGAGTTATGCCTCCGTTCCGGTTGATTCCGGCGCGGCTACCGGAGCTTCAGCTCCGGCTGCCGGGCTCTGAGCCTGTTCGCTGCGGGCTTCCCCACGCTGGCCACCGCGACCGCGACCGGTGCCGCGACGTCCGCGACGATCCGAACGGCCTCCGCGCCCACCGCGCGGTGCTTCCGCGAGGCTGCGGTAGTACTCAGCGTCGGTAAGATCACCGCGGTAAATCCACACCTTCACGCCAATGCGGCCGAAGGTGGTACGCGCTTCGTAGAAACCGTAGTTGATATTCGCGCGCAGGGTGTGCAGCGGCACGCGCCCTTCACGGTAGAACTCACTACGCGACATTTCCGCGCCACCCAGACGGCCCGAGCACTGCACGCGGATGCCCTTGGCACCGGCGCGCTCGGCGGACTGGATACCCTTGCGCATAGCGCGGCGGAAAGACACGCGCGAGGCGAGCTGTTCCGCGATACCCTGCGCTACGAGCTGGGCGTCAGCTTCCGGGTTCTTCACTTCGAGAATATTGAGCTGGACGGCCTTGCCGGTCAGCTTCTCGAGGTCGGCGCGGAGGCGATCAGCTTCCGCACCGCGCCGGCCGATGACGATACCGGGACGAGCGGTGTGGATATCCACAACCACGCGCTCGGCGCGGCGCTCGATATGCACGCTGGAAATACCGGCGCGCTCGAGCGTCTTTTCGATCATGTCACGGATTTTGACATCTTCGAGGACGTAGTCCGAGTAGCGCTGCCCCTTCTTGGTGGAATCAGCGAACCACTTGGAGCGGTGGTCGGTCGTGATGCCGAGACGGAACCCAATAGGGTTGACTTTCTGTCCCACTAGCGGGCCCTCCTCTGGTTCTTGGTCTTGGGCTTCTCGTCGGTAACGATAACGGTGATGTGACTCGTCCGCTTGTTGATGCGGTTCGCCCGGCCCTGAGCACGCGGCTGGATACGCTTCATCGTCGGGCCTTCGTCGGCGTAAATTTCGCCGATGAAGAGCTCAGACTCATCGAAGCGCTCCCCCGCCTGCTCGGCGGCGTAGCGCGCGTTGGCAATAGCCGACTCCACGATCTTACGAACCGGAGTGGCGGCTGCAAACGGTGCGAACTGCAGTACGTCAATAGCGTCCAGGGCGCGCCGGCCGCGGATGGTGTCCACGACACGACGGGCCTTCATGGGCGACACGCGCACGAAGCGCGCCTGCGCCTTTGCTTCCATAGTTCTGCCTTACTCTCTCGCTCGAGGCCCCGGCTTAGCGCCGGCGGCCCTTTCGGTCGTCCTTGTCGTGCCCGCGGAAGGTGCGGGTCGGGGCGAACTCCCCGAGCTTGTGGCCAACCATGGATTCGGTAATGAATACCGGCACATGCTTGCGTCCATCGTGCACTGCAAAGGTGTGACCCAGGAAATCGGGGGTGATAACCGACCGACGCGACCAGGTCTTGATTACGTTCTTGGTGTTCTTCTCGTTCTGCTCGTCGACCTTCTTGTAGAGGTGCTCGTCGACGAACGGACCCTTCTTCAAACTGCGGGGCATCAGCTAATCCTTCCTCAGCGCTTCTTGCCGGTCTTGCGACGGCGCACGATGAGCTTGTCGCTGGCCTTGTTCGGACGGCGGGTACGGCCTTCCTTCTTGCCCCACGGGCTAACGGGATGGCGCCCACCGGACGTCTTACCTTCACCACCACCGTGCGGGTGGTCCACCGGGTTCATGACAACACCGCGGACGGTCGGGCGAACGCCCTTCCAGCGCATACGGCCGGCCTTGCCCCAGTTGATATTCGCCTGCTCGGCATTTCCGACTTCACCGACAGTGGCGCGGCAACGCACGTCCACGTTACGGATTTCACCGGAAGGCATACGCAGCTGCGCGTACTTGCCTTCGCGGGCGACCAACTGCACGGAAGCGCCGGCGCTGCGGGCGATCTTCGCTCCGCCGAGCGGCTTGAGTTCCACATTGTGCACCGTGGTACCGAGGGGGATATTGCGCAGCGGCAGGTTGTTGCCGGGCTTGATATCCGCATTCGGACCAGTTTCGATGAGATCGCCCTGCTTGACGCCGCGAGGAGCAACGATATAACGCTTCTCGCCATCAGCGAAGTGGAGCAGCGCGATACGCGCGGTGCGGTTCGGATCGTATTCGATGTGCGCAACCTTGGCCGGCACGCCGTCCTTATCCCAGCGACGGAAGTCGATGAGACGGTACTGGCGCTTGTGCCCACCGCCCTTGTGGCGGGTGGTGATGCGTCCCTGGTTGTTGCGTCCACCGGTCTTCTTCAGGGGGCGAACGAGGGACTTCTCCGGGGTCGAACGAGTGATCTCGGCGAAGTCGGCAACGCTCGCACCGCGACGACCCGGGGTCGTCGGCTTGTACTTACGAATTCCCATGAGTTCTTATTCCTCAGTTCCTCGAATCGCCTATTAGACGATTTCGCCGTAGATGTCGATGGAGCCCTCGCGCAAGGTCACGATGGCCCGCTTGGTATTCTTGCGCCGCCCGATGCCGTTGCGCGTACGCCGGGTCTTGCCCTGGCGGTTCTGCGTGTTGACGGAGGCAACCTTGACGCCAAAAATCGCTTCGACGGCCTGCTTGATTTCGGTCTTGTTCGAACGCGGATCCACGAAGAAGGTGTACTTACCCTGTTCTTCGAGCAGCGCGCTCTTCTCCGACATCACCGGGGCGAGGATGACATCGTGCGGGTTCTTATTCCAGAAGTTACCGTTCTCAGTCATTACTTCTCATCCTTCTTGGTGTTCTTCTCCACGAACGCGCCGAGCGCGGCTTCCGTGAAGATGACGTCGTCAGCAGCAAGAACGTCGTAGCTATTGAGCTGATCAACGTAGAGGACGTGGATCTGCGGGAGATTGCGCACGGAGAGTACCGACGCATCATCTTCACGCTGGACCACAACGAGCGCCTTGCGCCCTTCGTTCATCTTTTCGATGAGCGCACGCGCAGCCTTGGTGGACGGGGTCTCGCCAGCAACAAAAGCCGTCACGGCGTGAATACGCTCGTGGCGAGCCCGGTCCGAGAGGGACTGCAACAGCGCGGCCGCAATCATCTTCTTGGGGGTGCGCTGCGAGTAGTCACGCGGCTGCGGGCCGTGGACGACGCCGCCACCGACCCACTGCGGAGCGCGGATCGAACCCTGGCGGGCCCGGCCGGTCCCCTTCTGGCGCCACGGCTTCTTACCGCCGCCGGACACCTGACCGCGGGTCTTCGTGGCGTGGGTACCCAGGCGAGCCGCAGCTTGCTGCGCGTTGACGACCTGGTGCACCAGCGCCATATTGAAGTCGAGATCAAAGAGCTGAGCCGGGAGGGTGGCCTGCGAGGTCACCTTGCCGGTTTCATCGAGAACGTCAATCTTGAAGTCTGCCATTGTTAGGCTCCCTTCACGGACGTGCGGACCACAACCGAGCCACCCTTTGCACCGGGGATGGCGCCAACCACGAGCAACAGGCCGTTCTCGAGGTCAACGGAGTGGATGGACAGATTCTGCACCGTCACGCGGTCCTGACCCATGCGACCAGCCATGCGCAGACCCTTGAAGACGCGCGAGGGGGTGGCGCAGGCGCCGATGGAACCGGGCTTGCGGTGGTTGCGGTGCGCACCGTGGGAGGCCGAAACACCGGCGAAGCCGTGACGCTTCATAACACCGGCGAAGCCCTTACCGCGGGAGGTACCAATAACGTCAACGGACTGACCCGCTTCGAAGATATCCGCGGTCAGTTCCTGCCCGAGCGTGTATTCGCTGGCATCGGGAGTGCGGATTTCCGCCAGCTTCTTGCGCGGCGTGACACCGGCCTTATCGAAGTGGCCCTGGAGCGGCTTGGTGACGTTCTTCGTCTTTTCGTCGCCCGAGGCGAGCTGCACGGCGGAATAGCCGTCGACCTCGGGGGTGCGAACCTGGGTCACCACATTGGTGCCCACGCGCACAACAGTAATGGGAAGGAGGCGCCCGTCCTCATCCCAGAGCTGGGTCATCCCCAGCTTCGTGCCCAGCAAAGCCTTCACGGGCTTGCTGGCAACAGCTTGCTTGGAGTTCATTGCGTATTACCTCAGAGCTTGATTTCCACGTTGACGTCAGCCGGAAGATCGAGACGGCGCAGGCTGTCAATCGTCTTCAGGGTGGGATCCACGATGTCAATAAGGCGCTTGTGTGTGCGCATCTCAAAGTGATCGCGGGAGTCCTTGTACTTGTGGGGCGAGCGGATAACGCAAAAAACGTTTTTTTCCGTCGGCAGCGGGACGGGTCCCACCACGGTCGCGCCGGTACGCGCAACTTCATCGACGAGCTTCTTGGCCGCGCTATCAATGACCTCGTGGTCATATGACTTCAGCCGAATGCGGATCTTCTGTCCCGCCATGGCGCGTCTACCTCTCTTTAGCTTCGGTGCCCGGTACCCGCACTCGGGCGTGTCGTACCGGAGGTAAATCTAGTAGCCATGCCCTATGTGAGGTTACGGAGAACCCTTTATACGATAATCGGCGTTGGGTAACCGATTAAGTTCCTTCGCTCGTAATCCGAGCAACTTGTTAAGTATGCCAAAAGCTTCGGCTTACTTTCAAGACTTTCACGGCGAACGTGCGCCGTTTCTCATTTCCAGCGAGCCCGAAGGCCAGCCGGCACGGGTAAAAATTTTACCGAAAGGCCGCAGCTCACGCAAGAAACGCGCGTCGTGAGGCGCTTCACGTCATAGTACGACGACGACGCCTCTCGACCTCTCGGCCCCACGGGCCGCCAATAGCACCATTTCCCCCACCCTTGCCCCGGGGTGCGCCACCACTTAGCATGGCGTTAAGTGATTTACATCGCTTAGCGACGCGGGTGTCGCGGGCGAGTGATCATCCACCATACCGAGGAGGTAGACGAAGATGTCCTATCGATCAACAAATCCCTACACCGGCGAAGTGCTCGCCGAATTCCCCTATGCCACCGATGAAGAAGTGGATAAGGCGCTTGAGCTGGCCCACGAAACTTTCCAGACGTGGAGCCGCACCTCTCTTGCCGAACGTGCCGCGATTCTGCGCCGGGCCGCCGATATCGCGGAAGAGCGCGCGAGCGAACTGGGGGCGCTGGCGACCCTGGAAATGGGCAAACTCATCGGAGAGGCCACCGGGGAAGCGGGTAACACCGTGCCGACCATGCTGCGCTGGCTCGCTGATGAAGCGGAAAATATTTTAGCTCCGCGCCCGGTCAGCTCCACCGCCGCGCCTTTTGAAGGCTATATTGCCTATCGCCCCGAGGGCGTCGTCGTCGAAATTGAACCGTGGAACTTCCCCTACTACCAGGCCATTCGCGGCTTCGCTCCCGCAATGCTCTGCGGCAATACGGTTATTCTCAAGCACGCGTCAATTTTGCCCCAATGTGCCGCGGCTATCGTTCACGTACTCTACGATGCCGGACTACCCCGCGGGGTATGGCAAAATCTCTACGCCACCCACGCGCAAGTGGAGCGGCTCATCAGCGATGATCGGGTGCGGATTGTCACGCTCACCGGTTCGGAAGCCGCGGGGGCAAAAATCGCACAGCTCGCTTCCCGGCACCTGAAGAAATCCGTTATGGAACTGGGCGGTTCTGATCCCTTTATTATTTTGGACGACGCCGATATTGAGGCCACCATCCAGCTGGCGATTATGGGACGTTGCTTCAACGCTGGGCAGGTCTGCGCCTCCCCCAAGCGCATGATCGTTCCCGATGCTCTCTATGACAGGTTCGTGGCCGGGCTCAAAGAGAGCACCGCGCAGCTGCGACCCGGGGATCCAGCTGCCGAAGATACCACCGTGCCGCCCATGTCCTCCCGCGAGCAAGCCGCCACGGTCAATGATCAGATCCGGCGGGCTATCGAGGGCGGGGCGAGCGCCACTCCCCTGGGCCATATTGTTCCCGAGGGAGATACCTGGGTGCAGCCGACGCTTCTGGAAAACGTTGGGCGGGATAATCCCATTTTCTACGAGGAAATTTTCGGGCCGGTCTGGAGTGTTTACCGGGTATCCTCGGAAGAAGAAGCAATCCGACTGGCTAACGATTCGTGCTACGGGCTGGGCGGAACGGTTCATTCGGTGAACGTGGCGCACGCTGCGCGCGTTGCCGCTCGGGTAGATACCGGCACCGTTGCCATTAACTCCCCGGTTCCCGCTGTTCCCGCCGGCATGCCATTCGGCGGCGTCAAGCGCTCCGGCTTCGGGCGCGAGATGGGCTACGAAGGGGTACGCGAATTCGCCAATATCCAGTCGATTCTTCTCCCGGAGGGAATCTCCGCGGCGGAGTTTCTCTCCTCGCTTTCAGGAAAGGAGTCATAGTGAAAGCAGCAGTAGTAAATTCTGTGGGTGGCGGGTTCACCATCGAAGATATCGAGATTGCCGAACCCATCGGCCGCGAGGTCCTTTTCGACGTCAAGGCCTCCGGCCTGTGCCGCTCGGATCTCACGCTCTCCACCACCAATTTCGGGTTCCCCTTCCCGCAGGTGCTCGGGCACGAAGCCGCCGGTATTGTAACCGCCGTCGGCCCGGACGTGAAGGAAATTAAGGTCGGAGACCACGTGGTTGCCTCCCTTATCCAATACTGCGGGCACTGCCGGGCCTGCCGGGAATCGCGTATGTACGAATGCGAATTCCCGGAGGAAACGCTGCGCGGCCCAGATGAAGCCCCGCGGCTGAGCCGCAACGGCGAACCGATTTTCCAGACCTACGGTATCGCCGGCTTTGCTGAACAAGCGCTCGTACACGAACACCAGGTGGCGAAAATTGACCCCGAGATGCCGTTCCCGCAGGCCTGTGTGATCGGCTGCGCGGTTATTACCGGCGCGGGCGCCGCTCTTAACACCGCGCAGGTGCGCCCCGGCGACACCGTGGCCGTGGTGGGCTTGGGCGGGGTGGGCCTGAGCATCGTCAACGGCGCCCGCATTGCCGGGGCCGGGCGGATTATCGGGGTGGATACCAACCCGGAGAAGGAAGAATTTGGGAAGAAATTTGGGATGACCCATTTCGTCAACGCGGGTGATCCGAACGCTATCGAGCAGATTTTCGCGGCTACTGATGGGCGCGGGGTCGATAAGTCCTTCGAGGCGCTCGGCATCGTGCCCACGATGGAAACGGCCATCGCGGCAACCCGGCAGGGTGGGGACGTGTACGTGGCGGGGGTCTTTAAGCCGGAGATGGAGTGGACGATCAATCCGCTCAACGAATTCTTCGTGCACCGGCGCCATATCCACGCGGTGTACATGGGGAATACCGATATCAAGACGGATATTCCCCAGTACGTAGAGTTCTACCAACAGGGCCGCCTCCACCTCGATGACCTTGTTGCCACCGAGATTAGCCTCGATGATATCGATGCGACCTATCAGGCGATGGCCGAGCACCACGCCGGCATTGGCCGCGTGGTTATCACGTCCTTCTAGCGGCGCTCTAGCTGCGCTGCCGGCCTCGACTGCGCCACCAGATGTGGCTAGGAACTCGTCGGCGCACCAGCTAAAGTAAGGCCGCGAGTTCAACCAGGGGGAACTCCCCCACATCCACGGTGAAAGCGCCGGCGCTCCGGGCCGCGGCTAATCCAGGCCCGGAATCCTCGAAAGCGAGGCAGTTCTCAATAGCAACGCCCAGGCGCTCAGCACCCAGGAGGTAAGGAGCGGGATTCGGTTTACCGGGGACATCATCGTCCCCGGTAACCGCCGCTTCCAACCGGCTGCCCGGACCGGCGAGGAAGATCTCCACGGGACGGCCCGGGGTGGCCGTCACAAGAGCCTGCGGGATACCCGCCTCGGAAAAAGCATCGAGAAGCGCCCCCGCACCGTCAATAAGCTGGGCATCTGCCATGTGATCGGCCATGGCGCGCAGCACCTCGGCAAACATCTTCCAGGGGTCCACCTCTCCCCCGCCGCGGCGCACCGCATCCATCATGCGCCGTCCGTGCGCGATGGTATCCGCCCCGCGGATAGCCACGATATCTTCATCCGTCCATGTTCCGCCGTGGGCACGCACCACATTCCCCGATACCCGGGCCCATTCCTCTTCCGAATCCACCAGGGTGCCGTCCATATCCCAGAGCACCGCGGCCGGCACCGCCGGGACCGCGCTTACCGCGATTGCGTTTTCCGCACCAGCCCCGCCGCCCGCCGGATTAGCGAGAAACCCGATTTTTCTATACACATCCTCGAGAGCCATAGCGCCACTCTGCCAAGTTCTGCGGCGTCGTGCAAATACAAAGGGACCCTAGCGCAATGCTAGGGTCCCTTCCCGCCTCGCGGCGGACGTTGTGCTCAGTTACCCGGTGACCGAGTAACTTCGCGTCGATGCATCAAGTTACTTGATGATCTTGGTGACGCGCCCTGAACCAACGGTGTGGCCGCCCTCGCGAATAGCGAAGCCGAGGCCTTCTTCCATGGCGATGGGCTGGATGAGCTCAACCGACATCTCGGTGTTGTCGCCGGGCATGACCATCTCGGTGCCTTCGGGCAGCGTGATGACGCCGGTGACGTCCGTGGTGCGGAAGTAGAACTGCGGGCGGTAGTTGGAGAAGAACGGGTTGTGACGGCCGCCTTCTTCCTTCTTCAGCACGTAGACCTGAGCTTCGAACTGAGTGTGCGGGGTGATGGTGCCGGGCTTGGCCACAACCTGGCCGCGCTCAACATCTTCACGCTTGGTGCCGCGGAGCAGCAGACCGCAGTTTTCGCCGGCTTCGGCGTAATCCATCTGCTTGTGGAACATTTCGATACCGGTAACGGTGGTCTTCTGGGTATCGCGGATACCGAGAATTTCCACTTCCTCGTTGAGGTTGAGGATACCGCGCTCCACGCGACCGGTGACCACGGTGCCACGGCCGGTAATGGTGAAGACGTCCTCAATCGGCATGAGGAACGGCTTATCGGTGTCACGCACCGGATCCTCGAAGTAGTTGTCCACCTGATCCATGAGCTCTTCGATGGAAGCAACCCACTTCGGATCGCCTTCCAGCGCCTTGAGAGCGGAGATCTTCACGACCGGGAGGTCATCGCCCGGGTAATCCTGGGAGGAGAGAAGTTCGCGAACTTCCATTTCCACCAGTTCGAGCAGCTCTTCGTCGTCAACCATATCGGACTTGTTGAGAGCAACGATGATCTGGGGCACGCCCACCTGACGGGCGAGCAGCACGTGCTCACGGGTCTGGGCCATCGGGCCGTCGGTCGCCGCAACCACGAGGATCGCGCCGTCCATCTGGGCCGCACCGGTAATCATGTTCTTGATGTAGTCCGCGTGGCCGGGGGCGTCAACGTGTGCGTAGTGACGCTTCTCGGTCTGGTATTCCACGTGGGACACGTTGATGGTAATACCGCGCTGGCGCTCTTCGGGAGCGTTGTCAACCTGATCGAACGGGGTGTACTCGTTCAGATCCGGGTACTTATCCGACAGAACCTTGGTGATCGCAGCGGTCGTGGTCGTCTTTCCGTGATCGACGTGACCGATGGTGCCAATGTTCATATGCGGCTTGGACTTATCGTACTTGGCCTTCGCCACTGGGCCCTCCTGGGACTCTAGAAATTACTTACAGCTATGTGGATGATGCTCGCGCATAATCCGGTCTGTTCCGAACAGTTACCTATTGTAAACGAAACCGGCGACTATTCACCACGAGATTCCGCGATGATCTGTTCCGCAACGGCCTTCGGGACTTCGGCGTAGGAATCCATCTGCATGGAATACACCGCGCGCCCCTGGGTCTTCGACCGCAGGTCACCAACGTAGCCGAACATTTCGCTCAGCGGCACGTTGGCACGCACGATCTTGACGCCCGTCGCATCCTCCATGGACTTGATCATACCGCGCCGGGAGTTCAGGTCGCCGATAACGTCGCCCATGTACTCTTCCGGGGTGCGGACTTCCACGTCCATGATGGGTTCCAGGAGCACCGGGTTGGCGCGACGTGCGCCTTCCTTGAACACCTGGTTACCCGCGATCTTGAACGCCAGCTCCGAGGAGTCGACGTCGTGATAAGCGCCGTCTTCCAGGGTGGCCTTGACGCCCACCACCGGGAACCCGGCGAGGACACCATTTTGCATGGCTTCCTGGATACCCTGATCGACAGACGGGATGTATTCACGCGGAACGCGACCACCGGTCACGGCGTTGACAAATTCGTAGGTGTCGCCGTCTTCGTTGGAGTCAAGCGGCTCAAACGTCACGATGACACGTGCGAACTGGCCCGAACCACCCGTCTGCTTCTTATGGGTGTATTCGACGCTATCGACCTTCTTGCGGATCGTCTCGCGGTAGGCAACCATCGGAGCACCGACGTTCGCATCAACCTTGAACTCACGCTTCATACGGTCGACGAGGATGTCGAGGTGGAGTTCGCCCATACCGCCGATAACGGTCTGGCCGGTTTCCTCATCCTGACGAACCGTGAAGGTCGGATCCTCTTCCGCGAGCTTCTGAATAGCCACGGAAAGCTTTTCTTGGTCGCCCTTCGACTTCGGCTCAATGGCCACGTGAATAACGGGCTCCGGGAAGGACATGGACTCAAGAATAATCGGGGCGTCCTGGGCGCAGAGGGTATCACCGGTGGTGGTGTCCTTCAGCCCAATGAACGCGTAAATATGCCCGGCATGCGCTTCTTCAACAGGGTTTTCCTTATTGGAGTGCATCTGGAACATCTTGCCCACGCGCTCCTTGCGGCCCTTGACCGAATTGAGCACCTGGGTGCCGGCCGAGACCTTACCGGAGTACACGCGGATGTAGGTGAGCTTGCCGTAGAAGGGGTGCACCGCAATCTTGAAAGCCAGCGCGGAGAACGGTTCGTTCTCGCTCGGGTGGCGTTCTTCGGTTTCACCGTCTTCTTCGTGACCCGGCTTGAAGCCCTTGATAGCGGGAACGTCAATCGGGGCGGGCAGGAAGTGCACCACGCCGTCCAGCGCGGGCTGGATACCCTTGTTCTTGTAGGCCGAACCGGCGTACACGGGGTAGATTTCCGAGGCGATCGTGCGGATACGCAGACCCTTGATCATATCCTCGGTGCTCAGCTCGCCGTCCTCAAGGTACTTCTCCATGAGTTCATCGGAAGCTTCCGCGGCATCTTCCATAGCGGCCATGCGCAGTTCTTCTGCTTTGGCCTGGAGTTCCGCCGGGACCTCCTCTTCCACCACCACGGCGCCCCAGGTGTCATTACCCTGCGCGTCCTTTTCGGGGAAGCGGATCGCCTTCATCTTGAGAACGTCCACCACACCGGAGAAGTCATTTTCCGCACCGATCGGGAACGTGATGACCGTCGGGTGAGCGCTGAGGCGATCCCGAATGGTCTGGACGGAGAAGTCGAAGTTGGCCCCCAACTTATCCATCTTGTTGATGAGGCAAATACGCGGCACGTGGTACTTATCAGCCTGGCGCCACACCGTTTCGGACTGCGGCTCCACGCCTTCCTTACCGTCGAACACCGCGATGGCGCCGTCCAGCACACGCAGGGAGCGCTCCACTTCCACGGTGAAATCAACGTGGCCGGGGGTGTCGATGATATTGAACTGCGTACCCTTCCAGAACGCGGTGACCGCGGCGGACGTAATCGTAATGCCGCGTTCCTTTTCCTGTTCCATCCAGTCGGTCGTCGATGCGCCGTCATGGGTTTCACCCAGCTTGTGGTTAATGCCGGTGTAGAGCAGGATGCGTTCGGTGGTCGTTGTCTTGCCGGCATCGATGTGAGCCATGATGCCGATATTGCGAACCTTGGAAAGGTCCGTAAGCACTTCTTGTGCCACTTTTCGCTCTCTTCTATCTCGCGGGTCAGATAACCCTGGTGATTACCAGCGGTAGTGGGCGAAGGCCTTATTGGCTTCCGCCATGCGGTGGGTATCCTCGCGGCGCTTGACAGCGCCACCAAGGCCGTTGGAGGCATCGAGGATTTCGTTGAGGAGACGTTCCGTCATGGTGTTTTCGCGACGCTGGCGCGCGAATTCCACCAGCCAGCGCAGGCCAAGGGCCGTGGAACGGCCAGCCTTGACTTCCACCGGCACCTGGTAGGTGGCACCACCAACACGGCGGGAACGCACTTCCAGCTGCGGACGAATGTTATCCATAGCGCGCTTGAGAACCGCCAGGGCATCCTGCCCGGACTTTTCCGCCACGCCTTCCATCGCACCGTAGACGATGGACTGCGCCAGGGACTTCTTGCCATCCACGAGGACGCGGTTGACCAGCTGAGTCACCAGCTGAGAATTGTAAACCGGATCGCTGACCAGCGGACGCTTCTTAACCGGACCCTTACGAGGCATTACTTCTTCTCCTTCTTGGCGCCGTAACGGGAGCGAGCCTGATTGCGGCTCTTCACGCCCTGGGTGTCAAGGGCGCCGCGGACAATCTTGTACCGCACACCGGGGAGGTCCTTCACGCCACCGCCGCGAACGAGCACGATGGAGTGTTCCTGCAGGTTGTGACCTTCACCGGGAATGTACGCCGTCACTTCGATACCGGAGGACAGGCGAACACGGGCAACCTTACGGAGCGCAGAGTTCGGTTTCTTGGGGGTGGTGGTGAACACGCGGGTGCACACCCCACGACGCTGGGGGCTCCCCTTAAGCGCCGGGCGCTTAGGAGCGCGCTTCTTCTTCGCGCGGCCCTCGCGGACCAGCTGCTGAATTGTAGGCACTACTTCTCCTGATAGACAGATGAATATTATAACGTTTGCCAAATCTGCCCGAACGCACACCGCTCATTACGGGACGGCCGGAGGCCGCCACAACAGACCCGCAAACAGGCAACCTAAACAAGAATAGCGGTTAACACGAGGAGCCGTCAAAGCTTCGCGGGCTGAGGTGTTAGGAAACACACGGGTTGCGGGTCCGTCCCGGTTCTTCTTTGTACGACGACGCCGCAGCGGGGCGGCCACACCGTGGCCGCCCCGCTGGGAACTCCCCCGCTACCGGGGAACTTGTTTAGGAGAACATTCCGTAGCCGGCTCCGAGATCGAACTCTTGGAAGTCGGTATACGGGAAGGTGTCATCGAACATGTCGAAATCGGTGGCGGCAAAGCCGTTGTTCTTTTCGAACTCCACCCGAGCTTCGGCAGTCGGTTCGATCTTGGCCGAGCGCATCGTCTCCAGACCGGTACCGGCCGGGATGAGCTTACCGAGGATAACGTTTTCCTTCAGACCCTCGAGCGGGTCGGACTTGGAATTGAGCGCGGCCTCGGTGAGGACGCGGGTAGTCTCCTGGAAGGAGGCAGCCGAGAGCCAGGAATCCGTAGCCAGGGAGGCCTTGGTAATACCCATAAGCTCCGGGCGCCCGGAGGCGGGCTTGCCACCTTCGGCCATCGCCGCGCGGTTCTCATCTTCAAAGCGCGCCACGTCCACCAATTCGCCCGGCAGCAGTTTCGTGGTTCCCGCTTCCAGCACCGTAATACGGCGCAGCATCTGGCGCACAATAACCTCAATGTGCTTATCGTGGATTTCCACGCCCTGGGAGCGGTACACGGCCTGCACTTCGGAAACGATATGTTCCTGAGCCACCCGACGCCCGGAAATACGCAGCACCTTCTTGGGGTCGACACTGCCTTCCACGAGCTGCTGACCCACATTGACGTGGCCACCTTCAGGAACGAAGAGCTTGGCTCGCTTGGCGACCTGGTAGACAAGGTCCTCTTCGCCGTCGTCGCGCTGAATAATGAGGCGACGCACGCGCTCCCCGTCCTCGATCTGGAGGTGCCCGGCCGCTTCCGCGATCGGTGCCTCACCCTTCGGGGTACGGGCTTCGAAGAGTTCCTGCACACGGGGAAGACCCTGGGTGATGTCGTCTGCGGAGGCCGAACCACCGGTGTGGAAGGTACGCATCGTCAGCTGGGTACCCGGTTCACCAATGGATTGAGCGGCCACGATACCTACGGCCTCGCCAATATCCACGAGCTTGCCAGTGGCCATGGAACGGCCGTAGCACTTGGCGCAGGTGCCGGTACGCGACTGGCAGGTCAGCACCGAACGCACCGATACCTGAGTGACACCGTTCTCGATGAGGTGCTCGATAATCGCATCGCCTAGATCGGTTCCGGCCGCCGCCAACACTTCGCCGTCGTCGGAGACTACATCCTTGGCCAGCGTGCGAGCGTACACCGAGGTATCCAGCTGCGGATCGGGAACGAGAGTGCCGTCCGCGCCCTTTTCTGCGATGGTCTTCAGCAGGCCGCGACTGGTCCCGCAATCGGATTCGCGCACGATAACATCCTGCGCCACGTCCACGAGACGGCGGGTAAGGTACCCGGAGTCGGCGGTACGCAACGCGGTATCCGCCAGGCCCTTGCGGGCACCGTGGGTCGCCACGAAGTATTCGAGAACCGAGAGTCCCTCGCGGTAATTCGAGGTAATCGGGCGGGGAATAATCGCGCCCTTCGGGTCAGCAACCAGACCGCGCATACCGGCAATCTGACGAACCTGTTCCCAGTTACCGCGCGCCCCGGAGGACACCATGCGGTTCACGGTGTTATCCGCGGTGAAGTTTTCACGCATCTCCACGGCGATCGCGTCCGTGACTTCGGACCAGAGATCCACGAGGTCGCGACGGCGATCCTCGTCCTCGATACGACCGGTGAGGAACTGGTTTTCGATAACCGCGGCCTTCTTTTCGGCTTCCGCCAAAATTTCCGGCTTCGATTCGGGTACGACGACGTCCGATACCGCAATGGTGGCGCCGGAGCGCCCGGCCCAGTAGAAACCGGCCGACTTCAGGGCGTCCAGCGAGGCGGCTACGTAGACCTTTTCGTATCGTTCGGCCAGCCGATTGACGATGCCGCCCAGCACCTTCTTGTCGACCGTCTCGTTGACGTAGGGGAAGTCCACGGGGAGCGAATCATTGAAGATCGCGCGGCCCAGGGTGGTTTCCAGCAGCAGCCGATCCCCTTCTTCGAAGTTCTCCGGAGCCTTCCAGCCGCGCGGGGGAACAACATCCGCTTCGAAACGGATCTTGACCTTGGCATTGAGATCGAGACTGCCCATGTCATAGGCCATCCGCGCTTCATCAATGGAGGTGAAGGAGCGGCCTTCCCCGGTGGCGCCGTCGACCTGAGATGTCAGGTAGAACAGCCCAATCACCATGTCCTGCGAAGGCATGGTCACGGGGCGCCCGTCAGAAGGCTTGAGGATGTTATTCGAGGAGAGCATGAGGATGCGGGCCTCGGCCTGGGCCTCCACGGAGAGCGGGAGGTGTACAGCCATCTGGTCGCCGTCGAAGTCCGCGTTGAAAGCGGAGCACACCAGCGGGTGCAGGCGGATAGCCTTGCCTTCAATCATGAGCGGCTCAAACGCCTGAATACCCAGGCGGTGCAGGGTTGGGGCGCGGTTGAGGAGCACCGGGTGTTCGCGCATAACCTCTTCGAGGACGTCCCACACCTCGGGGCGCTGGCGGTCGATAAAACGCTTGGACGCCTTGATATTCTTGGCGATTTCCAGGTCCACGAGGCGCTTTTGCACGAAGGGCTTGAAGAGCTCGAGAGCCATGACGCGCGGCAGCCCGCACTGGTGCAGCTTCATGGTCGGGCCCACCACGATCACGGAGCGGCCCGAGTAATCCACGCGCTTACCCAGGAGGTTCTGGCGGAAGCGGCCCTGCTTGCCCTTGAGCATATCGGAAAGCGACTTGAGGGGACGGTTGCCGGCACCCTGCACCGGGCGCCCGCGCCGGCCGTTATCGAAGAGCGCGTCCACGGATTCCTGGAGCATGCGCTTTTCGTTATTGACCATGATCTCCGGAGCACCCAGGTCAAGCATGCGCTTGAGGCGGTTATTCCGGTTGATCACACGGCGGTAGAGGTCGTTGAGATCGGAGGTCGCGAAACGGCCACCGTCCAGCTGCACCATGGGGCGCAGATCCGGCGGGATCACCGGCAGCGCATCAAGCACCATCGATTCGGGCTTGGTATCCGAGTGCAGGAAGGCGTTAACCACCTTGATGCGCTTGAGGGCGCGAGCCTTGCGCTGAGCGGTACCCGATTCGATGATCTCAACGAGGCGGTCGTGTTCAGCCTGCAGGTCGAAAGAGCGCAGCCGAGCCTGGATCGCTTCCGCACCACGGGCGGCCTTGAAGTAGTCGCCGTAGTGCGCGTCCATTTCCCGGTAGAGATCTTCGTCGCCTTCCAGATCCCCCACCTTGAGCTTGGTGAAGCGATCCCACATGGTTTCCAGGCGCTCGAGTTCACGATCCGTATTCTTGCGGATCTTAGCGAGATCGTTATCAGCCTGGCGCTTGATCTTCTGCTTCTGGGAATCGGTGGCACCATCTTCTTCCGCCTGCGCGAGCTCCTTTTCGAGCTCCTGCTGGCGGGTTTCGAGGGTGACATCCCGGTTCTTTTCCAGGGCGCGGCGCTCCAGTTCGTATTCAGACTGGAGGGTGGGCATATCCGCGCGGCGCGCCTCTTCATCAACTTCGGTCACCATATAGGCGGCGAAGTAGATGACCTTTTCAAGGTCCTTGGGGGCCACGTCCAGGAGGTAGCCCAGGCGCGAAGGCACGCCCTTGAAGTACCAAATATGGGTGACGGGAGCGGCGAGCTCAATATGGCCCATCCGTTCGCGCCGCACCTTCGAGCGGGTGACTTCCACGCCGCAGCGTTCGCAGACAATACCCTTGAACCGCGGCCGCTTGTACTTACCGCAGGCACATTCCCAATCGCGGGTGGGCCCGAAGATCTGTTCACCGAACAGGCCGTCCTTTTCCGGCTTGAGGGTGCGGTAGTTGATAGTTTCCGGCTTCTTCACCTCACCGTGCGACCAGGCACGGATATCATCCGAGGTTGCCAGACCAATGTGGAGCTGGTCAAAACGATTAACGTCGAGCAAGATTCCTACTTCCGATGTTGTGCGCCACTAAGAAGATTTGAGAGTTTAGAAGTCGGCTCCGGTGGACAGATCCTCCAGACCGGTCTGCAGCACGGGCTCCTCCGGGCCGGCCGCAGCGCGCATACGATCTTCTTCCGCATCCTGGAGGTCAATGACCTGCCCGGAGGCGTCAAGAGCTGCCACGTTCAGGCACAGCGACCGCATTTCCTGCATGAGAACCTTGAAGGATTCCGGAATACCAGCTTCGGGGACGTTATCGCCCTTGACGATGGCTTCGTACACCTTGACGCGGCCCACGGTGTCGTCGGACTTGATCGTGAGCATTTCCTGCAGGGTATGCGCGGCACCGTAAGCTTCCAGGGCCCACACTTCCATTTCACCGAAGCGCTGGCCACCGAATTGTGCCTTACCACCAAGCGGCTGCTGGGTCACCATCGAGTACGGACCCGTGGAACGGGCGTGGATCTTATCATCCACAAGGTGATGCAGCTTGAGCATGTACATGTAGCCAACCGAGACCGGATCCGGGAAGGGATCGCCGGTACGCCCATCGAAAAGGCGAGCCTTGCCGAAGCGATTGACCAGGGTGTGGCCTTCTGCATCGGGCAGGGTGGATTGCAGCAGTCCATCCAGCTCATCGGCCTGCAGACCGTCGAATACCGGAGTGGCAACCCGGGTGCCCGGGGCGGCCTTGACGGTATCTTCCGGAAGGCGCAGGGCCCATTCTTCACCCGCTTCGCGGGCGGCGCTGGCATCCCAACCGCGGGAAGCCACCCAACCCAGGTGCAATTCGTAAACCTGACCGAGGTTCATGCGGCCGGGAACGCCCAGCGGGTTGAGGATGATATCAACCGGGGTGCCATCTTCCATGAAGGGCATATCTTCCACCGGAAGAATGCGGGAGATAACGCCCTTATTTCCGTGGCGGCCGGCCATCTTATCGCCCACCGTGATCTTGCGGCGCTGGGCAATGTAAACGCGGACGGTTTCGTTGACATCCGAGGGAAGTTCGTCGTTATTTTCCTTGTCGAACTGGCGGATATCGATAACGATGCCGGATTCGCCGTGCGGGACGCGCAGCGAGGTATCGCGAACTTCCTTGGCCTTTTCCCCGAAGATGGCGCGCAGCAGGCGCTCTTCACTGGTGAGCTCCGTTTCACCCTTGGGGGTAATCTTGCCCACGATAATATCGCCGGCGCGCACTTCCGCACCGATACGAATGATCCCGTGGTCATCGAGATGCGAGAGCATTTCCTCGGACACGTTGGGGATATCGCGAGTGATTTCCTCGGGGCCGAGCTTGGTATCGCGCGCATCAACCTCGTGTTCCTCGATGTGAATCGAGGTGAGGAGGTCATCGCGCACGCAGCGCTCGGAGAGGATGATGGCGTCTTCGTAGTTGTAGCCATTCCAGGACATGAAAGCCACGAGCAAGTTCTGCCCCAGCGCGAGTTCGCCACCTTCGGTAGCTGCGCCGTCGGCAATAAGAGTGCCCGCCTCCAGGCGATCCCCGGCGGAGACCACCACGCGCTGGTTGATGCAGTTACCGGGGTTGGAACGCTCGAACTTGGACATCTTGTAGATGACATGGCGCCCGTCGTCCTGCTCGACGTGCACGGCATCGGCGTCCACTTCGGTGACCACGCCGGGGGCCGCAGCCACCGTCACGTCACCGGAGTCAACCGCGCAGCGCATCTCCCAGCCGGTACCCACGTACGGGGAAACCGGGCGGATCAGCGGCACAGCCTGGCGCTGCATATTCGCACCCATAAGGGCGCGGTTGGCGTCGTCATGCTCGAGGAAGGGAATCATGCCGGTACCGATGGAAACCATCTGGCGCGCGGACACGTCCATGTAATCAATTTCGTCTACCGGAACGAGAGCCGGCTCGCCACCCGGAACGCGCACGAGCGCTTCTTCTTCCAGGAAGTGGCCGTCCGCATCAATAGGTGCTTCGGCCTGGGCGATATTGTGGTTGTCTTCGTCGCCGGCCTGGAGATAATCGATCTCATTCGTGACCCGACCATCGACCACGCGCCGGTAGGGCGTTTCGATGAAGCCGAAGGAATTGATCTGCGCGAAGGATGCCAGCGAACCGATAAGGCCGATGTTCGGGCCTTCCGGCGTTTCGATGGGGCACATGCGCCCGTAGTGCGAGGGGTGCACGTCGCGCACTTCCATGCCGGCGCGGTCACGGGACAGACCGCCCGGGCCCAGGGCCGACAGGCGGCGCTTGTGGGTCAGGCCCGCAAGCGGGTTGTTCTGATCCATGAACTGCGAGAGCTGGGATGTTCCGAAGAACTCCTTAATCGCGGCGACGATCGGGCGGATGTTGATGAGCGAGGAGGGCGTAATCGCTTCCACTTCCTGAGTGGTCATGCGTTCGCGCACCATCCGATCCAGGCGCGCCAAACCGGTGCGCACCTGGTTTTGGATGAGCTCACCAACAGCGCGCACGCGCCGGTTGGAGAAGTTGTCGATATCGTCGGTGCTCACGCGCACCGGGGTGGCGCCTTCAGCGCAGAGGATGGTCGGGAATTCGCCATCCTCCCCCATGCGGTCCATGCCCTGGTGGAGGGCGAGGAGGTAGCGCAGCGCGGCGGTGATATCCGTGAGCGTGAGCTGGCGTGCGGTGTTATCTTCCGGCAGGCCCAGCTTCTTATTGATCTTGTAGCGCCCCACCTTCGCGGTGTCATAGCGCTTGGGGTTGAAGTAGAAGTTATTGAGCAGGGTGCGGCCCGCTTCCGCCGTGGGCGGTTCACCCGGGCGGAGCTTGCGGTACAGATCCTGGAGGGCTTCTTCCTGGTTGTGGACGGTGTCCTTTTCCAGGGTGTCGATGAGGATGGGGAATTCGGAGAAGGTTTCGCGAATTTCCGATTCCGTCATGCCCAGGGCCTTGAGGAATACGGTGACCGACTGCTTGCGCTTGCGATCCACACGCACGCCCACCGCGTCACGCTTGTCGATTTCGAATTCGAGCCAGGCGCCGCGCGAGGGGATGACCTTGGTGTTGTAAATGTCCTTATCGGAGGTCTTATCCGCGGTGCGTTCGAAGTACACACCCGGAGAACGCACCAGCTGGGACACAACCACGCGCTCGGTACCGTTAACGATGAAGGTGCCGCGGTCCGTCATGAGCGGGAAATCACCAATGAAGGTGGTCTGCGACTTGATTTCACCCGTTTCGTAGTTCTGGAATTCCGCGGTGACGTACAGGGGCGCCGAATAGGTGAGATCACGTTCGCGGCATTCGAGGATGGAATACTTCGGTTCCTCGAGATGCGGGGCGGAGAGCACCAGGCCCATGGTTTGCGCGGCGTTTTCGATCGGAGAAATTTCTTCGAAGATTTCTTCGAGCCCGGACTGAGCACCGGGGTTTTCCGCGACCCATTTATCCGAGCCGATCAGCCACCCGAAGCTATCGGTCTGGAGGCCGAGCAAATTCGGCACTTGCAGTGGTTCATGGATTTTCGCGAAAGATACGCGGTCAACAACCGGCTTGCCGTTAGATGTAGCGAGCGAGTATGTGCGCGAAGCAGCCAAAGTGGATCCTTCCCTGACGAATCTGGCAGAAGGACAATCCAGTCACCCTCACCGAAAACCGCGATATCACGCCAAAAAGCGCTGCGGAGGTGATCAAGGGCATAGGAGTGTCAACGCAAGTTTCTACACTACACGTTTTAACGGCAAGAACCAAGGCCCCCGGCCTATGCGAGGGGTCACATATAGGGATACCAGCGCACGGTGGTACCGGTATCTCATCCGAACTTCATCGTCCGAAAGTACTTTCGCACAAGAATGGCGTACATGCAAGTGCGGGCGCGTCGAGGCAGCTCAACGCCCCCTCCACCAGCACGACGACGCCGCGGCCCCGCGTGGTCACTTTCCGCTAACGCAAGCGTTTTTCCAGGGTCACTTCAGCGCAGTATCCTTCGAAACCGTGCGCAACGTAGAGTCGTCCGGCTCCGGTGGAGCTATGGGTATCCACGTCCAATCCGACGGTGGCATACCCGGCCCGCGCCGCGTTCGTAATAACACGATCCACGAGCTGGCCCCCCACTCCGCGCCCGCGCACCGCGCGCAAAGATCCGAGGTATTCGATATACAGCTCCGTGCCGTAGTCATTCGCCAGCGCATAGCCCACCACAGCGCCGGTTTCTTCGCTGTGCGCTACGACTGAGCAGTCCAGGCGCATGCGCCACCCGGTGAGGAAGGAGTGCCAGGATGCGGCGTCGTAATCATAACGCCCGTAATGGTCACGGAAAGCTTCGGCATGGGCGAGGCGCAGCGGTTCTTCGTCGGCAAGCGTGGGGGCGCGGAAGCTAACTCCGGCTATGTGAGTGGCGGGAAGTTCGGCGGCCGGGCGGCGCATTACCTCGTACTTACGGGTGGGGTGATAGCCGAGCTCCCCCAGCGCTGCGTTCGTTTCCGATGCGTCATCGTCACGCGCCACCTGCACCGACAGTCCGGAATAGCGAATTTCGGAGCGCTCGGCAAGCCCGGTGGCAAGTTCCTCGCACCGGCTGAGAAGCTCCGGGAGGTACTTGAGGTCCGGGCAGGCATAACCGATATAAATATCAAGGTCATCATCTTGGTCGACGTCGCCCATAATGGACACCGTAGCGCCGGCAAGGAGGTGCTCCCCGCGGTAGAGCGCGAGGGTTTCGGTGGCCGGATCGACCTCCGGATTGGAGAGGAAATCGCGCAGATCGCGCTCGGTGGCCGAATGGAGCAGCGACGGATCCGCCGCGCCCAGTGCGGCCCAGGCAGGGATATCACCCGGGGTGAGCGGAGCCAGCTCAGGGCTGCACTCGAGCTCGGGTTCGAGCTGTTTTTCGAGCTCTGCGTAGGGTTCTGCATTGAGCTCTGCGTTGAGCTCTGGTTTGGGCGTGATTCAGGGCTGTGATTCGTCGTCGTTTCCTGCGTCATTTTCACGTTCGTCTTCGTGTTAGTCTTCGTTATCCTCTTCAGGCTCGCACCCGGCTTCAGATCAAGTTTCGGATCCAGCTTCGGATCGGACTTCGTATCCGGCCTAGTACGCGACCTAGTACCCGGATCTGTTTCCAGGCTCACCCGTGCCAGTGTAGTCGAGAGCTTTCTTCGAATGGCTAGCCGCGGGCACCGCCGCCGGCTCGCAAAGTGCAACCCCACAACACCGAACCTCACAGGATGCAACCCCACGACAGCGGGACCCACAGGATGCAACCCCACGACATCAAAACGATTTGGGGCTGTGGACTGTTTATTGGACATTATTGCTTAAAACCGTTTGACGGTGCTCCGTGATAGTTAAACCATCGAACTTCAAGGTAATACGCTTCTGGTTATAAAAGAGCATATACTCGTCTATCGCCTCGCATAACTCATCAGTTGTAGCCCACTTCTTCCCGTAATAAATCTCGGTTTTCATC
>NZ_QDIE01000039.1 GCF_003957255.1 Actinotignum sanguinis | reverse complement strand
CCACCGTGGCTGGTCTGAGTCTCACCTGCTCACCGCCCTGGATTACTGGCTTTATTCCAGGTCGATCAACACGCAGCCGATGTCTGATTTCGTGTCAAACACGATCCAACCAAGGAAGGAACCGGTTAGTACGCCTAGTGATAAGCCCGTCGAGATTGATACCCATATCGATACCGAACACCCCTGGGAAGACGGTCTAAACATCCGTAAAGGCCAGATCGGACGTTAACGACACGCCGTCATTAGACCCACTTTTTGTCTATTAACCCGCTTCGCGGCTTGAGACGCAATCTCTTGATTGCGCAGCAAGACGCAGCCATAAAAAGCACGGGTCCTCAGTGAGGACCCGGCGACAACGCTTCCGCAGTGGACTCGTCGTGGTTTTATAGTACGCGAGACGCTTAGGATTACCAAGATAAATGCCAGTACATCTCGAGATGCTGCGTTGATCCTGGAATTCGCCTTCACTCCTATATAGGATCCGGGTGGGCGTGGTGATTATGGCATTGTGAACTACGCTGAAAATGGGTGCGGCTGAACGCCGTAATACTGTGGACTTTTACCTAGACAAGGAAGTAAGGGCAAAGGATGGCTGCAAGTACAAGTGGTGGCTCAAGTACCTCTCCGGTTGTTGTTCTTGCACATTTTGTTCGAGAGCATGGTGATCAAGAAATACTATTCGGTGAAAAAGGCCAGTTCGGGCATGGCCTTGGGGTCGAAGACTCTGTCTGGGAGTTATGCTCGATTTTGTCCGCAGCAAAGGTCTCTGGGGCACCTATTCCAGAACCCATGCTTGTTGCAGCCATTAACGATATTACGTACCAGCTGGATACTCATTCATCGGGTGCGCTCAATGCAGCATTAGAACGCTATGGGTCGTCTTTGCGGGTTCCCCTAATACCCCGCGACGACTAGGTAGGAGGTTCCCTCAATGGACTCTTATGAGCTGGACGGTTTTCCAGCTGTGATCCGCCTTCTTGAATACGTGACGGAAAAATCTGAGAAATACCACCCTGAGCAGATTCGTTTAGATGCATTGTGGAGCCCGGTGACTCCGTGGACAGTTATTACTGCCATAGAATGGGGGGATTCCTACGAGTTTGAGATTCCTGCGAAGCTTATATGTGATGCGGTGGATGAGATCCGTCCGATTCTTGCTCCGTGGGCGACCGATATTCTGGAGTACTACGAAAATAAGAATCATTGGGGTCTCGATTGGTCTTTGCCGGAGGAACCGGGAGTTTGGCCTGACTAACTAACCCATCTTTGCCAGATCGGAAAGCGAGGAACGCACATGGCTTTACCTATAAGTGAAGCACCACAGGAGCCGCAGATTGCGGTTCTAGCTGAGTATGTGCGAACGCATGGCGACAAGGATATTCTTTTCGGTGAAAAGGGGCAGTGGGGAAATGACTTGGGAGACGATTGTGACGTTTGGGATCTGATCTACACCGTTCATGCGGGTGTTATCTCAAATTGCGCCATGCCAGAAGATCTAATACGCGCAGCTATCGACGAAGTCCACAATGAATTTGACGAGCCTACTCGACAGATCTTGAATGAGTATTTGGAAGAGGATGGCTACTCCCTGCGCGCCTAGCCCGTCCATCTCCTATAACCTTTGTTGTTCACAAATCTGTGAGCCATTTTATATCCAAACACAGGGAAGCCTATATTAACCGTGACGTTTTCCGGGGTATCGTCCGTAATGAGGGCGGTAGCGTCTTTCACCATGTCTGCAATGTGATCGAGGCTCTGTTCCTGGGTACGGTACGCTTTTCCAGTGAGCGAGAATTCGGCGCCCCACCAGCCCTGGTCGCGGGTGACCGCGGTATTAAGTACTGTTATTTCCTACTTCTTGCGCGGATTGTATGGGAGAATTTTCGGCTATTTCGGTGGCGTAATCCTCACCAGCAATTATCATAATAATGAGGTTCTCGGTGCTATCCCGGCGTTACGGTGGGATTATTGCGAGCCGGGGCCGGTGTGGGCTACGTACCTTGTGCAGGAGGGGGAGAGCGGTGATTACAGGAAAAGAAGCTGAGCGGATCGCAGCTGAACGTCTGCATGAGCTTTATCCAGAGAGCAAGATTTATTCTCGCGGGTGGTGGGAAGATGATGAGTGTTATGACCCGATAGTCTTCATGAAGCCTGAAGTAAAGGGGCGACTTAGTTACCTTGTGAACAAACATACCGGTGAGGTCGAAGAATACCAGTATTGGCCTAATAGCCCCATTGCTGCACGGTTGGAAGCAATGAAAATGACTAAACATTTGGTTCCTAAGGTGATTATTCGCCCGCGCAGAGGCGCGTGAGGGCAGAGGGCTGCGGCTTTCTCGGCAAGTTACCACTGCCTTTTTCACGACGCCGCCGTGCCTGCTAGCTTCCCGCCGTCGTATTCGTCACCTGGCTGCTCTCACATCCCGGGCTTATCAGGCCCTTGTCGGGCCGGCGCTTGTGCACAAACGGGGCCCGCATCGTGTTCGATGCGGGCCCTGAGGTGGTTCACCTCAACGGGGCAGCTCCGTGCTTACTTGGAGAAGCGGCGTAGCGCGTAACCGGCCGGGAGCAGAAGTGCCATCGCGGCCAGGGATCCCGCTGCGACCGCGCCGGTATGCGCGAGCGTCAGCCGCTTGGTATGCGCCGGCTGCTTGGCCCCCGGCTGCTTGGTGGCCGGTTGTTGGGTACCAGGGTTATCCGCGCCCTTCGTTGGTTGGGGTGCTGGTTCCGTTGTGGTTGGTTGGGGTGCTGGCTCAGTTGTCGTCGGCTTAGGCTCCGGCTCGGGTGCCGGTTCGGTGACCGTGAGCGCGATAACCGCGGAGTAAATCGGCTTATCGGTCCCCTTATCATTGGCCAGCATGATCATCCGAGTGCTGCCCTGCTTCACCCCGGTCACCGTGCCATTGGAGAAGGTCACGAATGCACTGGTCCACGTGGGCTCATTTGCGCCGTCGTCCAAGAAATAGGCTTTCCAGGTGATGGCCCGGTCGCTGAGATCCCCGGCTGCATCGGCCAGGCGGGCCACGGTGATTGTTGCGCCTTGCGCAACCGCAGCATCCGCCAGTTCCTGCTGATCAAAGGCCGCGAACTGGTTGCCCGCGGTGCTCGAGGCATCCACATCGAAAATCTCTGGGCTGTAGGTGCCGGCGAGGGTAACCTTCGCGATGTTATTGGCCTTAAACGCGCCCCATCGCACTTTCTGCACGGAGGCAGGTAGGGTCACCTCAGTCAGCTTGTTCGCCTGGAAAGCGGCCGGTTCAATAGTGGTCATTCCGGCCGGGAAATCCACCGAGGTGATCGCATTTCTATCGAGGAAACCGTAACCGATCTCCGTGAGAGTGGTCGGGAGCGTGATACCGGTGATGCCACGGCTGTGCATATTTCCAGTCTGGCCGTTCGGCCCGTCCATTACCGTGACGTCTCCCGGAATCACCACGTGCTTCTCCGTGGCGACCTTCTCCAGGCCGCTGTCACTGAAACCGCGCAGGGTGGTGGCGGTCTCGCTCGACTCGATCGTAAAATCAGCGGCTTCCCAGCTCGGTGCCGATATTGCCAGGGCGATGGGTACGAGCACGCCCACTCCCGCAATTATCGCCGCGCATAACCCCGCGGCCGTACGCCTGAGTACCTTGGTCATGACACATCCTTCCGTGGCGTGGCAACTATACAAAGGAATAGATCATCTTCACCCTACCGCGGAAATGCTCATGTTTCACGGGAAATTAATGGGTTCTCATCGAAAATACTATTATCCCAGTTCGCGGGCCTAGCCGACGAGTGTGATTTTTTCGAGTCGACGCCGCCGGGTGGCCGCGCGCCGCTCTGCTCGGCCCGCCGCCCCGGCCACACCCTCGCGCTCCTGCGCAGCGCCCCTACCGCGCCAGCAGCACCTCGAGGAGGGTGGCAACGCCGTCGTCCCATACCGGATCGGTCACGGCCCGCGCGTGCGCTTTTACGTAATCGAGCGCCTGCCCCATCGCCACGCCCACCCCGGCCCATTCCAGCATCTGGATGTCGTTGCCGCCATCGCCGACGGCAACGGTGCCGCTCCGCGCGATCCCAAAATCGCCGCGGAGCACCTCGAGCGCGCTCGCCTTGGAAATTCCGGTCCGCCCGGCATCCACCCAACCCGAACCGGAGGACGACGATGCCGCCCAATCCACCCCGGGCATCTCAAGCTGGGAAAGACGTGCCATGAGCTCGGCGGCTTCCATACGTGGAACCACCATAATGAGGCGCAGCGCATCGGGAACCACGAGATCCTTGAATTTCACCCAGATAGCGTTGGGTTCCAGGCGTTCGGTGGCGTAACCGTGCGCGACGCGCCGCGGGCCTTCCACCGGCTCCACCGCGAAATAGGCACCCGGGAACTCCCGGCGCATCGCATCCAGGGCTCGCGCGAGATCCGCCTCCTCCATGGTGGAGAGGTGAGCCAGGCGCACCGGCACCACGTCTCCGCGATCCGTCATGGAGCGGACTGTTCGCACCTCCACCCCGGGCAGCCGCGCGTTGCCGAGGAGCACCGTTTCATTGCCGTTCGAGCACACCATAATGGTTTCGCTCACCCGCAGCATATCGAGCACGGGAATGGCAGATTCGCGCCCGCGCCCCGTGGCTACCACCAGCCGGGTGCCGCGGCGCATATGCTCCTGGAAAGCGGCATCCACCCGTTCTGCGATGATCCCGTCCGGGCGCAGGGTGGTGCCGTCCAGATCCAGGCAGACCATGAGTTCAGGCCCGGCAGGCGGGGTCCCTGCGGCGTCGAAAGCGGCCCGCAACCGCGCCGCCGTCGACTCCCCCTGGATCTTCACATCGCCGCCTTAGTTTCTACCGCTCAGACAGGTTAGCTCATCGGTTAGTTCGCCAACTCAACCGAGTTCGTTCGCTAGTTAATCGGCTCGATGTACTCGCGCCCGGCCAGGCCGGCGCCCAGGTAGGGCCGTAGGGCTTCGGGCACGTAGAGTGAGCCGTCCTTCTGCTGGTGGTTCTCGAAGAGAGCCACCAGCCAACGGGTGGTGGCCAGGGTCCCGTTGAGGGTGGCCACCGCGCGGGTTTTCCCATCCACGCGTTCGCGCACATTGAGGCGCCGCGCCTGGTAGGTGGTGCAATTGGAGGTCGAGGTGACTTCCATATAGCGATGCTGAGTGGGCAGCCACGCCTCGCAATCGAATTTCTGCGCCGCGGAAGAACCCAGATCACCGGCCGCCACATTAATAATGCGGTAGGGCAGCTCCATCTTCCCGATCATTTCGCGTTCCATCGCCAGCAGCGCGCGGTGTTCTTCCTCGGATTGCTCCACCGGGCAGTAGGAGAACATCTCCACCTTATTGAATTGGTGCACGCGAATAATCCCGCGGGTGTCCTTCCCGTAGGAGCCGGCCTCGCGCCGGTAGCAGGCCGAATACCCGCAGTAGCGCCGCGGCTTACCGCCCAGCTCCAAAATCTCATCCTTGTGGTAGCCGGCCAGCGGCACTTCGGAGGTGCCCACCAGGTACTGGTCATCCGCACCCAGGTAGTAAATCTCATCGGAATGTTCCCCGAGGAACCCGGTGCCGGACATGATATCCGGGTTCACAATCGTGGGCGTGGTCATGAGGGTGAAGCCGTGCTCGGCGGCCTGATCGATGGCCATGCGGAACATCGCCATTTCGAGGTGCGCGCCCACTCCCTTGAGGTAGTAGAAGCGCGATCCGGAGACCTTCGCGCCGCGGTCCATATCCAGGGCCCCCAGGCCCTCCGCGATATCGAGGTGGTCCTTGGGGGTGAAGCCCTCCGCCTCAAAATCGCGCGGGGTGCCGATGACTTCCAGCACCTCGTAATCATCTTCCCCACCCGCGGGCACGCCGGCGAGCACCGGGTTCTCAATCGCGCGATTCGCGGCCAGGTAGGTTTCTTCTGCTTCCGCAGCGGCCGCATCCAGCGCCTTGACCTTTTCGGCCAGCTCCTTGGCGTGGGCGAGCACCGCGGGGCGTTCCTCCGGGGATGCCTTCCCCACGGATCGCGACACCTCTTTTTGTTCGGCCCGGGCGGCTTCGAACTCTTGCAGGGTGGTCCGGCGTGCATCGTCGGCGGCGAGCAGGGCATCGACGGTGGCGGGATCATTCCCGCGGCGGCGCTGGGACTCACGGATGGCTTCCGGATTCTCGCGAACAGAACGCATATCAAGCATGGAACCAGCTTAGCGCGCGGCGGGCGCGCCCGCGATCCGGCGGGCCGTTTCGGCCTCATTATGGTGCGGGATCAGGCGTGTTTTTCGCGTTCCGCGGGGCTGCCGTGCTGCGTTTCGTGCGTGGCGCGGTGCCACAGGTGGCCGACGTCGCGCGCGACTCTTAAGAGCCGCGCGATATCTCCCCCGCTGCCGGCTTCACAGCGGCCAATCGCGATGTTGCCACCGGGCCGTTCCCCACCGGGCCACTTTCCACCGGCCTCCCGGTAGCCGCGCTTCATAGCTTCTTCTAGTTCCGGGTAGTGCTGCCACACATCGTGGAGCTCTAGGAGATCCGCGGCGGCCGGCCGCCACCCGAAGCGCCCAAAATCAATAACTCGCAGGTGGCCGGCGGGCTCATCCCACAACCAGTTGCGTGCCTGCCAATCCCCATGCGTGGGATGCACGACGACGCCGCGCGGCCGGTAACTCGCTAAAAAATCTTCCGCTTCGGCAAGTTTCTCGCCTACGTCATCGGGCAGGGTGCCGCCCGGGGCACGCGCGTGAATCTCAGCGATCCGTGCGCGGGTGCGGGTGAGGGCACCTTTGGTGAAGCCGTGATCGAGGCGAGCCCCCGCCCCGTGGAGAAGCGCGAGGGCAGCGCCCGCCCGGTGATACACCCGCGGGGAAAATTCCCATGCGCTACCCAGAACATCGCATCCGGGCAGGTAGTCGAGGAGGGCGAGCGGGGCTGCGGCGTCGTACCAGAGCAGGCGCGCCACGGTGCCGCACGCCTGCAAAGAGCCGGTCCACTCCCGCGCCCGCGCTTCGCGCCCCACGCTGTAAGCGGTGTTCCCGGCGGTTTTGAGAATCCAGGACACCCCGGAACCGCTGAGGTGGAGAACGGTGCTCTCACGCTCCGGCCAGGAAAGATCCCGCACCCGCACACTATCCGGGCCGCGGGAAGTTCCGGGCAGCGGCCCACCGCGCAATTCCTCCCACGCGGCCATAAACGCCGCATACTGCTCCTCGGTAAGCAGTGTTCGCAGCTGGTTCATGGGTGCCTCGATGATCTCGATAAAAACCGGTGAATCTTGTTGCGGGCGCTAGCGGGTTACCCGGCTGAGCAGCGAGGCAACCCAGGTGCGCGCGGCGCCGAAATCTTCGTCGGAGGTACCGGCGTGCAGGCGAGTGGTCTGCCGGTCCGCCCGCGCGTAGCTGCCCAGGAAGGTTACCTCGGGGCAAATGCGGTGCAGCCCGATCAGCGCGGCCTGCACCCGCTCGTCGTGAATATGCCCCTCGGCATCCAGGGAGAAAGCGTAGCGGCCCAGCTGGTCGCCGGCTGGGCGCGATTCAATACGCGATAAATTAACACCCACCGCGGCGAATTGTTGCAGCATTTCCAGCAGTGCACCGGGCTTTTCCGAGGCCAGCCGCACCATCAGCGTCGTTTTATCCGAGCCCGTCGCCGGAGGAATTTCCCCGGGCTTGCTCACCTTAATAAAGCGCGTAACGGCATTGCGGTTGTCAGCGATCTCGTCGGAAAGTGAGGCGAGCCCGTACACGCCGGTGGTGGGAACCGCGCAAATCGCGGCATCAAAATCCGCATCCGGGTTTTCCGCCAGTTCGCGCGCCGCGGCGGCCGTGGAGGTAGCCGGCACGTGCACAGCATCGGTCAGATGCTCAGCGATCCAGGTACGGCACTGTGCCCAGGCATGCGGGTGGGTGGCGACCCTGCGAATATCCGCGGCGCGCGTGCCGGGCCGCACCGCCAGCGAGAAGGCGATAGGAACCAGCATTTCCCCGCGAATTTCCAGCGGCGAGCCGGCGGTGAGCGAATCGAGAGTGGCGTTCACGCCGCCTTCTACCGAATTTTCGATGGGCACCACGGCGGCATCGGTCTGCCCGGCGCGCACCATCCGCAGCGCGGAGGGAACGTCGACGGCGGGCACGAAGGTGGTGGTGTCCTCGCTGGCTACCTGCTGCAAAGCGGCAAAGCAAAACGTGCCGCGCGGGCCGAGGAAAGAATAGCGGACCGGTTCGGTAGCGGGCGAGGATTGCATGGTGTCCTTTCGTGCGTGGAGAAATAGTACGACGGCGCAGCTGGGCGGCGGTGCACCTGCCCGCGCTGCCGCCTGGTTATTGTATCCCGCCCCGGGGTGAGGTGTTCTGAGCGTCCGAAAGCACCGTTTCCCACGGGGTGTACTGACAGTGCACACCCAGAAGGCGGGGTTGTTCAGGGCGTGCGAAAGTGTCGTAAGCGCCGAGTAGGCTGTTCCCATGCGGAATTCTCACGGTGATAGCCCCGGCAAGCGCGCGATGCGGCTAGCCGGAATCTGGGCGGCTGTGCTTGCCGTTGTGGCGGTGGCTTTCGGGGCCATGCTGAGTGCGGCACCTGCATTCGCGCAGGCGGAGAGTCTGCCGGAAGCGCAAGGTGCGCCGGCGGCGATGCGGCTCGGCTCGGCAGCACAAGCGGCGTCGGATCAAGCGCGCCCCACGGTGATTATCGGGGTGGCCGGGCTGCGCTGGGCAGATGTCAGTGAGGAAAGCACCCCGCGGCTCAGCGCAGCTTTGGCAGGCTCGGGCCGGGGTCGCGCGGGTGATCGCATCTCCGGGGCGGAGGGCACGGGCGCGGAAGGCACAGGTGCGGAAAGCTCGGGCAGCTACGGCGCTGCTCTGGCCAATATTTCCGTGCGCACGGCCGCGCCTACCACCTGCGCGGCGGATGGCTGGGTAAGCCTCGGGGCCGGTGCCCGCGCGGCTGTCACTTCCGCGGGCAGCAGCTGTGTGGCGCCCGAATCGCTGGTTACCCGGGATGGTGTGGTGCGCGATGCGGAGCGGATAAGTGAAGAAAGTAGTGCCGCACACTACCCCGTGATGATGGGTGCGCTAGCGCAGGGAGTGGTGCCGGAGCAGGTGCTCGCGGTGGGGCCGGGCGCTGCCCTCGCCCTCAACCGTCAGGAGGAATCGCACATCGCCTACCGTGATCTCGCGGATGTCCTAGGGGATGGATCGGTGCTTGCCAGGCGGGACCTCACCGTCATTGATGCGGGCGGTGTTGATGTAGCGAGCCCTGATTCGGGAAGCGTTGATGCGGAAAGCACTGGCGCGGGGAATGTCTCTGCCGGGAGCCTGGCCGGGCTCGATGAACGTCTCGGCGAAATCATCGGGCTTGTTACCGTGCACCAACCGCAGGCCCGCATCATCATCACCACTGTGGCCGACCGTGCCGAGCGGGCCGAACTTGGCTTCTTCGCACTGCTGGAACCGGGCGGAACAGCAGCGCTCGCCCGCTCCACAACCACCCGCACCGCAGGTCTCGTTCAGCTCATTGACCTGGCGCCCAGCGTGCTCGCCTGGCATACCGGTGCCCCCGCGCCGCTCACGGACAACGGAGGGAAAACCACACTGGTCACGGCCAGCGCCATTCTGTACGGGCAAGCACTCCGCGCAGATCTCACTGCGCAGCTGAGCCCGCAGTTCTACCTCCTCCTCGCCGGGCTCGGGCTGGTGTGCGTAGCTGTTATCGTCGTTCACCTGGTCCGCTTTTCCCGCTTCCCACCCGCAACGGTGGCAGCGGCTGCGGGAAGTTCTGCCGGAACCTCAGTTTCACAGGCGGCTACCGCACCCGCGCAGCCTACCCGGGCCGCCGCCCGCCGTGCCCGCCCCACCGGTTTTGCTCAGCTCCTGGCCTGGCTCGCAGCCTTGCCAGTCAGTGCGCTCCTCATCGGAATTATTCCGTGGTGGAGTTTCTCCCGCCCGCTACTTGGCTGGTGGAGCAGCCTGGCCGTCCTCGCCGCGCTCCTCGCCACCTGTGCGCTAGCTGGCCCGCGCCGCCAGGCTCCGGCAGGGGAGCGCTGGGTCGCCGCCCCGCTAGCACGGCTGGGCACACTCAGCGCCACCGTGATCGCGGCGGATGTCCTCGCCAGTACCTTTGGTGGGGGATACTCCCTCGCCAACACCTCGGTTATGGGCTCCCTCCCCACCGTCGCCGGGCGGTTCTTCGGCTTCAATAACTCGGTTTTCGCCATCTTCGCTGTTGGAATTCTTGCCGCAGCCGCCACCCTCGCCGCGCGCATACGCGGCGCCCGCAGCGCAACCACGTGCGCTAACCGGTCAAGGCGCGTGGCTGGCTTCGCTGTAGTAGCCCTGGGCGTAGTCGCGATTGCTCTGGACGGGCTCCCTATTTTCGGTGCGGATGCCGGCGGACCGCCCGCCCTCACCCTCGGTTTCGCCTACCTCGCCTGGCGCACCTGGGGAAAGCGCTGGACCTGGTGGCATACCGCGCTCGCGGCCATAGCCGGGGTGGCTGTCTCCGCCGGCCTGGCTATGCTTGACCGCGCGGTGGGATCCACCACCCACCTAGGTAACTTTGTAGGCAGGGTGGAGCACGGCGGGGCTGGCGCCGTCGTCGCCCGAAAACTATCCCAAGCATTCTTCGGCCTCCCGCCCCTGGTGGCCGGCGCGCTAGGCGCAACCCTCCTCGCGGCAGTGTGTGTGGTGGTGTGGCTAGTGACTTCGGGGCGCTGGGATCTGCGGGCAAGGCCGGCAACCGCGCAGCTATATGCGTGTGTTGTGGCACATCCGCACTTGGCGGCCGCGGCCACCGCGAGCTTCCTCGCCCTCGGCTACGCCTCGCTTATTAACGACTCCGGCCTGGTCATCCTCGGAGTCGGAGTCGCGCTACTCGCCCCCACCTTTGCCCTTGGGCTCATGCGGGCCGGGGCGAGCAGCGCGGAATATCCTGAAGATATTAATGGGCAAAAGCCGGGTGCAGCTGCGCCCAGCAATGCCTAGGAATCTGAGTCAGAAGACTTTGCATCTTCCTCTTCTTTAGCACGGAGATACTCGTCGGTAATTTCCTTCACCTTGGCTGCGACTTCGTTCTGATCTTCGTCACCTAGGTTGCTGGCAAGATTCTTTAGGCGTTCTACCGCTTTGTCGAGAATCGGATCAATGGCCATAATGAGTTCTCCTCTTTGGTTAATCTTTGGTTTCCCGTGTCATCAACCTTACCTGAGTAGTGCGACGCGAATCGGTAGAGTTCCCCAAGAACCACAAGAAAAACCGGCTGGCAGATAGCAGCCAGCCGGAAAGGAAATTCGCGAGATTTATATTGCGGAGGACGGAGGGATGAGCGCTCAGGAATGCTCCAACACCAGCGCATGATAGGGAGCGAAATGCGCGGCACCGCTAGCGCCGTGCAGCTCCGCGGGCACCTTAACACCGTGGAACCGGCGCGACCACACCGCCCGGAAAACATCACGGTACTGCCCGGCCCGGTGCAAAGTCCCAGCCACGTCATTCCCGGTGGCCCGATGGCGGATATTGCACGGGATCTCCTGGAGGGTCAGGCCGGCCACCAGCATATCGATGGTCATGCCCACCTCAACGCCCCACCCCTTCGCGAGCGGACGAGCCGCATCAAAAGCGGCGGCCGTCATGCAGCGTTGCCCGGACAGCGGCTGAAGAGGAGACCAGCCGGTCGCCCGCTCAATCGCGCGGCGCCCCAAACGCGTCACGAAACCGTGACCACCCGCCCCCTCCTGCGGAGGCAAAGCGGCAATCGCACAATCAACCGTGCCATCAACAACCGGCGCAATAAGGGGAGCGCACTCAATAGCCGAATCGCCCAGATCGGCGTCAAGGAAAAGTAAATGGCGGGGTAGGCGGCCCTCAACGTCGCGCATGCGCACGACCTTCGCCCCGGTCTCCATCGCGGAGGCCTTCCCGCGATTCACGGAGTGGCGCACCACTGTAGCCCCGGAAGCGCGGGCAATAGCCTGGGTTTCATCAGCCGACCCATCGTCAACCACCACCACGAGGTCCACGCCCGGAAGCGCATACGCTGCGCGCACAGTACGCCCCACGTACTGCTCCTCGTCCTTCGCGGGCACGACCACCGCGACCTGACCGACTTTACTCACCCCATAAGTGTATAGGGAAAAGCAGGGGCTTTGCTTACTGTTTCTATAAACTAGGGGAAGTTCACTAAAGGAAGGCTGGCGAAGCGCAAGGCCCCGCAAAGTGGGCGGGTAGCCACGCTGTTTAGCGCAACGTTACCTGGCGGGAGACAAGGCCGGAGCGTGCCCGCTTTTCCTCCGCGCTAAGCGGCTCGGTGGAAGCAATCGCCGCACGCAGCTTCTCCGCGAACTTCGCCAGCGGCTCTTCCAGTTCCTCCGCTTCGGTACCGCGCGCCAATTCCCACACCGGGACCGACAATCCGTAGGCGCGGAACGCACCGATGAAGCGAACGTCGTCGTCCCAACGCTCCTCGCCAGATACCCGCAAGCGCGCCAAACCGTCCAGCACCGCATCGCGCGGCTCGGGGCGGACCCAGCGCAAAAATTCGCGCGACATCCGGCACCAGTAAGCGCCGTTCACGGACTCGATACGCGCCGCGGGAACCATATCTGCCCGGGCGTCACGCAGCGCCGCCTGCGATTCGGGAGTGGCGGCCTCTTCCTCCGTCATCCAGAAAGCGGGATCTTCTTGCAGCTCCAGCTCGGAGAACGACGCCACAATATCCTGCAAACGCGACGAACCTGCCTCCGGCTGAGTGCCACCCGGGTAGCTTTCGCCCGGCTTGAGTTCCAGACCGGCCAGCACGCGCGTGGCAATATCCAACGAGGCATCGCCGGAATTCATAACCGTCTGCATCGCGACCAGGAGCTGGCCGTCCGTGCGCCGCAGCGCGCCGACCATATTTGGCAGCAACGTGCCAAAAATAACCTTTTCGCTGCCGTACTCCTCCGTGAGGGTCACGGTCATGGTCGCCAGCGGCAGCAGATCGCGCATTGCCACCAGCTCCGCCTCGGCATCCAGTCCTTCAAAAGGCCGCTCAACAAAAGGAATAATCGCGCGCTTCTTCTTCGGGGTCGTCGAATCCTTCTTGCGGTTCTTCTTAGCCATAAGTCCTCGTCTTTTCGCTGCTGTGCGTGCCCTGCGGCATCGCCGCCGTATGTACCCTCGAGATTCTACGTGAGATGCGGCCCGCGGGCGATGGTCACGTTAGAGTTGCGTTATGGATCTGCTCATAACGACGCCGCAGCTTGCCGGCCTCACCACATCTCCGGCCCTCACCGCGCCTCTGGCGGGGGAGCTCCTCGCGGCGCCCACCGCGGATCCGCTGGCCGTATCCGTAATTCGCTGGGTGGGGATCGCCGCGGTGGCGGTAGGCGTTGCCGTCATCATCTGGCGCTGGTGGTCGAATCGCGACTAACGGCGCTGCGATAGAGTGACGCTGTGCTTGCCTGCGGAGTTGGAATTGCTGTCGGTTTCGTTGTTGGTCTACTCGGGGCTGGCGGCGGCATCCTCACCATCCCCATCCTCCTGACCATTTTCGGGCATACCGCGCACCAAGCTGCTGCCGAATCCATCATCATCGTGGGGGTGACCTCGCTGGTTGGCATGCTATCCGCGGCGCTGGCCCGGCGCGTGCGCTGGGGAAGCGGCCTCATTTTTGCCCTGGTAGGCATCCCGGGAACCCTGGCGGGCGCTTTCCTCGCCGGCGCGGTATCTGGGCGCGTTCTTGTGTGGTCGCTCAGCCTCCTCCTCGTGGTGGTGGCATTGAGCATGTTCTGGCGAGCCGCACGAGCGCGCGGCGAATCGAGGATGGGAGCTGCACCGGAACAGCCCGCACCCACCCCGCGCTGGCGCACCTACCTCATCACCATTGCGGGCGCCTTCGGTGCGGGAACACTCTCCGGTTTCTTCGGGGTGGGTGGCGGCTTCGTGGTGGTCCCCGCCCTCATCTTGCTGCTGCGCATGCCCGCCCGCTACGCGAGCGCCACGTCGCTGCTCGTCATGACCATCAATATGGTGGCGGCCGGGATTGGTCGCATTCCGCAATTCGCGGCCGGCCTTAGCGTGGACTGGGCGGTGGTTGCCCTCTTCGCTGCAGGTTCGGCGCTGGGAAGCATAGGTGGAGAAGCCGCCGGCCGGCGCATTCCTGATCGCATCGCCACCATCCTCTTTGGCGTGCTGCTTCTCGCGGTGGCGGCCGCCACCCTGGCCAACGACCTCAGCTAAGCGGGGCGCGGGCCGGGAGGCGGCGTCGTCGTTCTTAAAACCGGAGCGGGTGAGCACTGTTCACCGCGTAAACGGCGCTCACCCGCGTGGTTGTGGCGTTTTAGTCGACGACGCCGTACAGGCGATCCCCGGCATCGCCCAGACCCGGCACGATGTAAGCCTTCTCGTTGAGGCCCTCATCGATGGAGGCGACGACGATCTTGACGTCCGCATCCGCGGGAAGGTGCGATTTCACTTCTTCCAGACCCTGCGGGGTGGCCAGCAGGCACACGCAGGTCACATCGCGCGCCCCGCGTTCGAGCAGGTAGTTGATGGATTCGTGGATGGTGTGGCCGGTGGCCAGCATCGGGTCAAGAACAAAACACTGCCTCCCGGTCAGGTCATCCGGGAGGCGGTTAGCGTAGGTCACGGCCTCGAGAGTTTCCTCATCGCGGCGCAGACCGAGGAAACCAACTTCAGCGGTGGGAAGGAGTTTCGTCATCCCCTCCAGCATGCCCAGGCCGGCACGCAAAATCGGAACAACAATCGGGGCCGGGCGGGCCAGCTTCACGCCGGTTGTGGTGGCCACCGGGGTGGTGACCGTTACTTCATGCACCGCCACATTCCGGGTGGCTTCATAAGCGAGGAGAGTCACGAGCTCCTCGGTTAGCTGCCGGAAAATTGCCGACGGGGTGGTTTCATCACGGAGGACAGAGAGTTTATGCGCGACCAGAGGGTGGTCAATTTCGAGGATGTGCATGCTTTAAGGATAGCGGTACCCGGCGGGCGACGCGCGCGGGTGGCCCGCCTTGAGGCTCGTGACACAGGCGGCGCACTTTCGGGATCGCGGTACGGACGGCGAGTTTTCGGGCTCGTGACACAATGGAGCTATGCAGGGAGACGAGCGGAGCGATATGCGCGCGGCGGAAAAGCTATTCATGCGCGAGGCCGTGGAGCTTGCGGCGCGCGCTGAGGCCGGCGGGGATGTGCCCGTGGGCGCGCTCGTGGTGGTGGACGGTGCCGTGGTGGCGCACGGCTGGAATACCCGCGAACGCGAACATGACCCGGCCGGGCACGCGGAAATCATGGCGCTGCGCGCGGCCGGTGCGGCACTCGGGCGGTGGCGTTTGGACGACGCCGATATCTACGTCACGTTAGAACCGTGCACGATGTGCGCCGGGGCGATGGTTGGTGCCCGGATTAGGCGGCTCATCTTCGGTGCCTGGGATGAAAAAGCGGGGGCGGCCGGCTCACTGCGCGATGTGGTGCGCGATCCGCGCCTCAACCACCGCATTGAGGTCATCGGGGGAGTGTTGGAAGAGGAGACTTCCGCGCAACTACGGAAGTTTTTCCGCGGATGAGCCTGCGGGTTAGCGCGGCGTCCGAAGCGTTAACGTGATGTGCTCCGCATTGATTAGGTAAATCCGGGGTGTGCCGTGTAATCTATTCTGCGGTGGCGTGTCCGAGCGGCCGAAGGTGCATCACTCGAAATGATGTGTAGTTAATAGCTACCGCGGGTTCAAATCCCGCCGCCACCGCCATGTGATGTCCCGCGTCATAGGTCCGCCTGTGACGCGGGATTTTTCTAGTTTTGCGAACGTGGCTAAAATCATGGATTTTTCTCTCCAAAAAGCTAATTATTTCAGGGGTTAATAGACAAAAAGTGGGTCTAATGACGGCGTGTCGTTAACGTCCGATCTGGCCTTTACGGATGTTTAGACCGTCTTCCCAGGGGTGTTCGGTATCGATATGGGTATCAATCTCGACGGGCTTATCACTAGGCGTACTAACCGGTTCCTTCCTTGGTTGGATCGTGTTTGACACGAAATCAGACATCGGCTGCGTGTTGATCGACCTGGAATAAAGCCAGTAATCCAGGGCGGTGAGCAGGTGAGACTCAGACCAGCCACGGTGG
>NZ_QDIE01000038.1 GCF_003957255.1 Actinotignum sanguinis | reverse complement strand
CAAACACGATCCAACCAAGGAAGGAACCGGTTAGTACGCCTAGTGATAAGCCCGTCGAGATTGATACCCATATCGATACCGAACACCCCTGGGAAGACGGTCTAAACATCCGTAAAGGCCAGATCGGGGGCTAACGACACGCCGTCATTAGACCCACTTTTTGTCTATTAACCCCGCGCCAAAGTAGAAGCACCTCGGCAGCAAGATGTGGAACGGATCTTGCCACCGAGGTGCAGTCGCTGTGGTGTGTAGCCACCGGCGTACGGGGATATTTATGCACGTCAAAGCGCTCCCCGCGCCGCGGTACTCCTTAACGTTACGCTACCGAAAGTTACCGCGGCACGAATGGCGCTCCGGGATATCTCACATCATGTGGATATCTCAACAAAGGTGCTTAGTCCCAGTGTTCTTCCGGACGGGCGGGATCCTGCCACACGGTGTGGAAAACACCCTCGGTATCGAGGCGGTGATAGGTATGCGCCCCGAAGTAGTCACGCTGAGCTTGAATAAGATTGGCCGGGAGGTGCTCGGCACGCACGCCGTCGTAATAGGCGAGCGAGGAAGCGAACGCCGGGATCGGTACTCCGCGCTGCGCGGCGAACACCACGATTCGGCGCCAGGCTTCCACCGCCCCGGAAATCTCGGAGCTGAAATAGGGATCGGCCAGGAGCAGCGGCAAATCGGGCTGGCGAGTATAGGCCTCGGTAATACGGTCGAGGAAAGCCGCGCGAATAATGCACCCTGCCCTCCAAATCCGCGCCATGGCGCCCAGGTCAATACCCCAGGAATTCTCTAGGGAGCCCTTGCGGATAAGCTCGAAACCTTGGGAGTAGGCCACCATCTTCGACGCGTAGAGAGCCAGGCGGATATCTTCGATAAAGCGCTCGCGGTCCTCCACCGCTACCTCGGTGGTGTGCCCGGGCAGGTTGCGGCCGGCGGCACGTTCCGCGCTATCCCCGGAGAGGCTGCGCGCGAAGGTCGCTTCGGCGATCCCGGTGGCGGGCACCCCGAAAGCGGCGGCGTTTTGCACCGTCCACGCCCCGGTGCCCTTCTGGGCGGCGGCATCCTGGATTACGTCCACGAGCGCGCCCCCGGTGGTGGCATCGCGCTGGCGCAGCACCTCGGCGGTGATCTCAATGAGATAGGAATCCAGCTCGGTGGAATTCCAGCGCTCGAAAACGTCGCCAATTTCCGCGGCGCTCATGCCCAGGGCGGTGCGCATGAGGTCATAAGCTTCCGCGATGAGCTGCATATCCGCGTATTCGATGCCGTTATGCACCATTTTTACGAAGTGGCCGGCACCGTTGGGGCCCACGTAGGTGCAGCACGGTTCGCCGTTCTTGCGCGCGGCAATCGCCTCAAACATGGGGCCGAGGCGATCGTAGGATTCGCGGGTGCCGCCGGGCATAATCGAGGGGCCCTTGAGCGCGCCCTCTTCACCGCCGGACACCCCGGTGCCCACAAAATGCAGCCCGCGTGCGGAAATTTCCGCTTCGCGGCGCATGGTATCGGTGAAAAGCGAATTTCCGCAGTCCACGATAATATCGCCCGGCTCCATGAGATCGGCAAGCTCGTCAATAACCGCATCGGTGGGCTGACCGGCCTTGACCATAATAATGGCGACCCGGGGGCGGGCCAGCGAGGCCACGAAATCAGCCATGGATTCGCTCGGGTAGAACTCCCCTTCGCTGCCGTGTTCCGCCATCACCCGCTCGGTTTTCGCGGCGGTGCGATTGTGGATAGCAACTTTGTAGCCGCGGCTGGCGAGGTTGCGGGCCAGGTTCGAGCCCATCACCGCCATTCCGGTTACTCCGATATCTGCAACGCCAACGGGCGGGGTGGGAATAGACATGCGGCTCCTTCTTCTGAGACTTCTACGAACACCTGATTGAGGTTTCTAACGTGTCTATTCTAGAGTCCCGCGCGGGAGCGATGGATAGGTGTTCCGTTCGCTTCCCGGCGAGTTCGTGAAAAGTGACAGCCGCATGAGAATATTGCCATCTTCCCCTGAAAAACTGCCGTTTATGCGCATAGTTGTTAGGGTGGCGGTATGAAAAGAACACGTTTCGCGGCCCTGCTTGCCGCCACCGCCACCGCCTTCACCCTGAGTGCCTGTTCCAATAACAACGCCACGACCGCGGATGCCACTACCTCGCCGACCAGCACCGCGCCCCAGCCCACCGCCGCGGCACCGAGCTCCGCTGCTGAGAGTGGAAAGAACGACGACGCCGCCGCTGCCGCGGCGGGAGCCTGCGGGGCAGCTCATCTGGCTGCCACGTTCGAGGCCGGCAGCGCTGCCGGCACGCATGTTCTCACCCTTACGAATAGCTCACAGACGGCCTGCACCCTGCATCCCGATGTGGAGATTGAGCTGAAAGATGCCGCCGGCGATGGCGTCTCCGAGAATCTGAAGCTGAGCTCCCAGGCCGGCAGTATCGCCCCGGGATCCAGCGTGAGCTGGACGGTGGCCCTGGCCGATGCCGGGAGTGTGCCGGGATGTGCGCCGGTCAAACCCGCGACCCATCTTGAGGTTGATATCGAGGATGGCGGGGAGGATATTGACATTCCCGTCAATCTCACGGGCTGTCAGGATGATGATATCGACCTGCTCAGCGAAGTCCGCTAGCGGGGAATCAACCGGGGCGGGTGGCTCAGCCACCCGCCCCGCGTCGTCGTCGTACTTATTTAGTTACCCAGCGCGGCCGCAACCACGGCGCGTGCCTCCTCCTGAACCTGGGCTAGGTGCTCGGGGCCGCGGAAGGATTCCGCGTAAATCTTGTAGACATCCTCCGTGCCGGAAGGCCGGGCCGCGAACCAGGCGTTTTCCGTGGTGACCTTGAGGCCGCCAATCGCCGCGTGGTTCCCGGGGGCCTCCACCAGCTTCGCGGTAATCGGTTCGCCGGCCAGCTCCGTGGCCGTGACGTCCGCCGGGGAAAGCTTGCCGAGCTTGGCCTTTTCTTCCTTCGTGGCGGGGGCGTCGATACGGGCATAAGCCGAGGAACCGTAGCGTTCCACCTGCTCATTGTGGAGCTGGGAGGGCGACTTGCCGGTCACCGCGGTGATTTCCGCCGCGAGTAGGTCGAGCACAAGCCCGTCCTTATCCGTGGTCCACACCGAACCATCCTTGCGGAGGAAAGAAGCACCGGCGGATTCTTCCCCGCCGAAGCCGATTTCCCCGCTCACCAGGCCGGGCACGAACCACTTGAAGCCCACCGGGACCTCCACGAGGGTGCGGCCGATGCCGGCCACCACCCGGTCGATAAGCGAGGAGGACACCAGGGTTTTCCCGACGTTCACCTGCTCGGACCACTGCGGGCGGTGGGTGAAGAGATATTCAATGGCCACCGCGAGATAGTGGTTGGGGTTCATGAGGCCGGCATCCGGGGTGACGATACCGTGCCGGTCGGAATCGGCATCGTTCCCGGTGGCCAGATCGTAAGGGGCGCGGCCGTTCGCATCCGGCTCCATGCGGTGGAGCAGACCCGCCATCGCGTAGGGTGAGGAGCAGTCCATGCGGATCTTGCCGTCCCAGTCCAAGGTCATAAAGGGCCAGGCCGGATCAACGTGAGGATTGACCACGGTCAGGTTAATGCCGTAGCGATCCGCGATTTCCTGCCAGTATTCGGCGCTTGCCCCGCCCATCGGGTCCGCGCCGATGCGCACGCCCGCCGTGCGAATCGCCTCGAAATCGATGATGGTATCGAGGGCCGTCACGTAGGCGTCGCGGAAATCGTAGGTGCCGACCTTCGTGACCGCGTCCGCGTAGGGCACGCGGGCGATGTTCTTCCACCCCGCGGCGATGAGCTCATTGGCTCGCGCCGCGATCCACTTGGTGGCATCGGTATCCGCAGGGCCGCCGTTGGGCGGGTTGTACTTGAAACCGCCATCGCGCGGCGGGTTGTGGGACGGCGTAATAACGATGCCGTCGGCCAAACCCGGGCCATCCAAGCGCAGCGCGTGCGGGGCGCCGTTCGCCTCCAAGATCGCCAGCGAGACCGCCGGGGTGGGAGTCCACGAACCGCGAGCATCCACCCGCACATCGGCACCGTTGGCTACCAGCACCTCGATAGCGGTTTTTTCCGCCGGGAGGGACAGCCCGTGGGTATCACGGCCCACGAAAATGGGGCCGTTGTATCCCTGGGCATTCCGGTAGTCCACGATCGCCTGCGTGGTTGCCGCGATATGGGCTTCGTTAAAGGCACCATCGAAAGCTGAGCCGCGATGGCCGGAAGTACCGAAAACCACCTGCTGGAGGGGGTTATTCGGATCGGGTTCGATATCGTAATATGCCGCCACCAGCTCATCAACATTGATGAGATCTTCGGGGCGGGCCGGGGTTCCTGCGCGTTCGTTCATACATTGAGTATCCCACGAATTGCGCTCCAATCGCGGGACTTGTTCCGCGGGTGGAACTTCCCCCAGTGACCGGCGCGCGCGGCTAGGGGAACTTCCTCGCCGGGGGCCACCGGGCCGGGCGCGGTAGAGCGTTCCCCGCGGGTGGCCGGCCCGCCGAAAGGTGAGCCGCCTAGCGCCTCCCGGCCGTGCGGGCTGAGCCATCCGGAAGTATCCGGGCCCAGCGGCACGATTTGATTGGGGTTCACGTCCAGGTGAACTTCGTAATAGTGCGAGGTGATGTGCTCGAAATCCACGGTGTCCCCGAAACCGGGGGTCTGGAAAAGATCGCGCGCGTAGGCCCAGAGCACCGGCATCTCGGTCAGCTTCTTTTCATTGCATTTAAAATGCCCGTGGTAGACGGCGTCGAAACGCACCAGGGTAGTAAAGAGGCGCACGTCCGCTTCGGTGATGTGGTCGCCCATGAGGTAGCGGCGGTGTTCAAGCAGTTCGGAAATATTGCGCAGCGCGGTGAAAAGGCGCAAGTAGGCGCGATTATAGGAATCCTGGCTGCCGGCAAAACCGCAGCGGTACACGCCATTATTAATCTCGGTGTAGATATAGCGCATGAGGGCGTCCATGGGTTCGCGCAGTTCCGCGGGGTAGAGGTCCGGGGCGCCCTCGCGGTGGAAATCGCGCCACTCGGTAGAAAAATCGAGCGTCATTTGCGCAAAGTCATTTGTGGCGACGGCGCCGCTAGCAAGATCCACCAGGGCTGGAACCGTAATTCCCAATGAGAAATTCGGGTCGCGGGCCAGGTAGGCATCCCGCAGGAAATGAATACCGAGCACCGGATCCACACCGCCTTCATCACGGTCAAAAATCCAGGACCGCTCATCGTGGGTGGGACCGGGGATTCCCAGTGATATAACATTTTCGAGCCCGAGCAGGCGGCGCACGATCATTGTGCGATTCGCCCACGGGCAGGCGCGCGCTGCGATGAGGCGGTAACGCCCGGGTTCTACCGGAAATTCGGCACTATCGCGGCTCACGCGTGTGGTGATGTAACGAGCGTCGCGGCTGTAGCCTTCGCCGCGGCGGGTAAATGTTGCTCCGATGGTCATATTCGCCTCCCTGTGCATCGGCGATTGGTGATGAGTGATCGCCGATTGGTGATCGTTGAATAATATATCAGATTGGGTGGGCGGGGGCTAGACCTCGCGGGCTGCCGTGACGATGTGGGCTCGCCTTCCTAGAAGCCTGGTGAATATCGTTGACGCGTGGAATTTTGGTAAGTACTGTTGACAACGTGGAGATAATGGGTAGTGCGTACCGGCACGGCGTTGCGGGCGAGGATATCCTGCATGCCGTGCGTAATGCGATAAAAGCGCATTACATGGATGGTTATGTGCTGGTCATTGGGCCAAGTAGATCCGGGCAACTGCTCGAAGTGTGTATTAGCGACGATGATCGCATTTTCCACGCTATGAAAGCCCGTAAAAAGTTTCTGCGGTTGAAAGGTGATTTCTCGTGAAACGCTCGGTTGAAGAGATGCTTGATGAAGTGGAAAACGCGAACGGTGGCGAGGGGCCAGACCCCATTGCAACTGTCGATGACCCTTATCTCGCACAAATTGCTGTGGCGCAGATAGAGCTACACGCCGCTGATAATCGTCTAGATGCTGCGGTTGCTCGGGCTCGCGCAGCCGGTAAAACGTGGCAAGCCATTGGTGACGTTTTGGGTATGACACGCCAGGGCGCTAACCAGAAGTTCGCAGCAGCATGACCCCGAAGGCGTCATGAGCACCGGGGATAAACTCCGCTGACTCCTTGCGTGCTACTTAGCTTTATCCCAGCGCTAGGCCGGCGAAGAACGCCGCGATGCCGAGGAGGAAATTCCCGAGCAGGAGGCTGATGCAGGCCCAATAGCGGTGCTTTTCGAAGAGGGTGAGGGCATCGGTCATCGCCGTCGAAAAAGTAGTGAAACCACCCAAGAAACCGGTGGTGACGTAAAGACTGTACGGCCCGAGCCAGGTAGCGAGCGCCCCGCCGCCGGTCACCAGCCCGAAGAGGAAACAGCCGATTACATTGACCGTGAAAATCCCGGCCGGCCACGTTGGCTTGAGCCACGCGGTGAGGGAAGAATCGAGAATCCCGCGGCATAGGGCACCCAGCCCACCGGCCACACCAAGAAGTAGTAGCGTCACGCCGCATCACCGCCCGCATTGCCACTGGTGTTACCGCCGCCATTGCCGACTGCGCGCCGGGGCATCGCGTGCCGCTGCACGGCGTCCCGGGGCAGCACGGGGAAGCGCCGGCCCAGAGCGCGCCCGCAGGTCATCCCGGCAAAAGCTAGCAGGAAACCGCCGAAAAGTGTGCCTCCCGCAGTCAGCCCTGCCAGGCGCGCTAGTTCTTCGGGCGCCCCGCTGAGAACCTCGCCGGTGGCCAAGTTGGCGCTAAGCGCCACGAAACTCGAATAGGTGGTGAAGCCACCGCAGAAACCGGTGCCGAGCAGGAGACGCAGCCGGGCGCCGTACCGGTGCGCGCCAGTGGTGAAGAAACCAGTGGTGAAGAAACCGGTGATGAACCCGAGGAGGAGAGCCCCCGCAAGATTGACGATAATCGGCGCTGCCACGCTCGGGACGAGCGCGCGGGCAACCGTGCCGGCCCCACCCCCGAGGAAAACAAGGAGAAGGCCAGATGCGTCCCGATAGAGTGGGCGAGCGCTAGGCGTAGAAATAGACCTGGGTGTAGCCGTGTTATTTTCCTTTCTCACGCGCGGGTGCTTCGCCGGGGAGCACGGTCACGTAACCGCCTTTATCGCTGGCAATATGCCAGGTTCCTCCGAAGTTTGCGCTGGTCCAATCGAGCACCTGTTGAGCATCCCCGTGGCCGGATTGGGGCGCGAAAACCACCGCGTTTGCGCCGGCATTCCCGCGGGTTCCCTCCCAGTACACGGTGTTATTCGGCACCAGGTAGGCCAGCATATAAATATCGGTGACCACGTGGGAACCATCCGGAACCGCGGCCAGGGCTTCTCGCGCGCCGGCGCGCTCCTCCGCGGCCGCTCCGCCATAACGCCCCTGGAACCACCAGCCCACCGCGTTCGCGCGCGTGCCCACCAGGGTGGCGATCACGCTGGCGACCAGGGCGAACGCGATCAAACCGCGCTTGAGGCGGCCGCCGCGCGTGCTCCATCCGCTGCGCTGTCCATTCTTGCTGTGCTCCGTGTTCTTAGCGTGCTCCGCGAGTTCCCTCAGCTTCGCGGAGCGCCCTAGCCGCCCCAGCCCGTCCAGTAGCGCGATGGTGGCAATCGGCATGAGCACGGCTGAATAATGCCAGCCCAGCCCCCAGTAGTGTTCCACATTTCCCGTGAAACGCCAGGCCAAGGTGGGGAGCATGAGGAGAATCCACGGGCTGGCCAGGCCCACCACCCCGGCAGTGCCCAAAAGCACCGCCAGGGTCACCAATTTCGTGTGCCCGCCGGTGAAAAGCCCGGCATCACCCGCGAGGCGATCCGTGTAATCCCAGGCGCCGTCCGGATTGAAAGCCGGCAGGAGCACCCATATAGAAAGCACGAACCAAAGCGCACCCCATACCGCCAGACCCGCAGCCCAGCGCCCCGCAGGGCTTGCCCAAACCGTTCGTGCTCGCGCTGTCCGAGTCTGCGCCGCCGTGGCGGCGCCGTCGTCGTTCCGCCCCGCCGCGCAGCGGCCCGCGTGCCCGTGCGCGAAAAACTCCGCCAGCAGCGCGGCCACACCGAAGGCCACCAGGGTGAGGCCGAGGTCTTCTTTGACGAAAACAAGCATGCCGAGCGGAACCACCGCGCGGCGGTAGCGGCCCTCCACCCAGGCCGTCAGCCCGTAGGCGAGGAGAGGCACCGCGAAAGCAATTTCGTGGAATTGCGCGGCCACCGCGGCCGAAAGCCCCCAGGATACCGCGTAGATCAGGCCAAACGCTACTCCTGCCCCGGCTCCGCAGCGCGCCCGCGCCAGGCGGGTGAGCGGAATCGCGGACACCGCGAAAAGCGCATTTTGCACAATGAGCAGGGTGGCGCCGCTGGGCCACAGCGCAAAAATCGGGCCGAGCACTACCAGGATGGGGTGGAAATGATCGCCCCACAGGTTGAAGCCGGGACCTTTAATATCCACGATGGGGGTTTCGAGGTGCGCGTAACGCTGGGCGAGCTGCGTGAAAATACCCAGGTCCCAGGAGGACGTCTGGAACGAGGCCCACTGGTGCAGCGAAAAAGCGGTAAAAAGAATAAAACTGGCGAGCGCCACCAGGTAGGGAACCGGGTCGGTGCGCAGCGGGCGGTACCAGGTCGCGGTGCGAAGCGCCGGCACCCGGCGCATCACCCGCATGCGGCGAGCCATCATCATCCGTTCCTCACCTTCCGTCCGTACCGTCGCGCGCCACCACAACATAGCCGGCCTCCTCCGTGACAATATGCCACTGCCCGCCTACTTTCGCGGTAATCCAGGCCACCACCTGGGCGCCATCCCCGTGGTTGAGCCGGTTGGAGAACACCACCGTGTCAATATACGCGCCCGCGTAACTATGTTCCCAATACACGGTATTACCTGGGACCACGTAGGCCATCATGACCACGTCGGCGAGGATGTGCCGCCCGGTGCCGGTGGCTGCCACCGCGGCGCGGGCACCCGCGCGCTGCTCGGCGGTTTGGGTGGCACCGTAATCGGAAAAATACACGTACTGCTGGGTATTAGAGCGCCCCGTCACCCAGGAGCCGAAGCCATTGGAGGCGGTGCCGAGCACGCTGGAGACCAATGCGAGGGCGAGGGCAGCCGCGGCCAGGCGGGGGCGGAGGGCGAGTACGCCGAGGGCCTCGCGCTGTGCGGTAGCTGTGGATTCCTGCGCCTGCGGCGGTGGTACGACGCCGCCGCGCGCACCCGCCCGCGCGAGCCCATCGGTCAGCGCGACGGCAATCATCGGCGCGAGCACCGCCGAATAATGCCACAAAATAGTCCAGTAGTAGGGGTTATCTCCCACGAAACGCCAGGCGAGGGTGGGGAGCAGCAGGGCCGCCCACGGGCTGCGCAGCCCCACGATTCCCAGGGCAGCCACGATATAGCAGAGCGTGCCCCAGCGATTGGGCTCGAGGAGCATGCCTGCCAGGTCAAGACTTTCGCGGACCCGCCCGGCATAATCCCACTGCCCGGAATTATTGAAAGCCGGGAGGATAACCTGGGTGGCGGCCAGGAACCACGCGGTGCCCCAGGCCGCCAGGAAAGCGCCGATGCCAGCCAGCTCGCGCCAGTCGTGCGCGCCAGCGCTGTGGCGTTTCCCGGCGCTGCCGGGGGCGATGCGGTCACCCCCGCGCGCCCCGCGCCAGCTGAGCAGCGCGACCAGCACCCCGAAGCACGCCACCGTGAGGCCCAGATCTTCTTTCACAAAAACCAGCAGCGCCATAAGTACGGCCGCCCGGGCGGTGTGCCTCTCCAGCCAGGCGGTTAGCCCGAAAGCAAGCAGCGGCACCGCGAAAGCGATTTCGTGGAATTGCACCACCAAGGCGGAGGTGAGTCCCCAGCTGGCAGCATAGGCAACCCCGATGATGGTGCCCGGCACCGCACCCACCCGCGCGCGGGCGAAGCGCGCGATGGGATACACCGAGATTCCGAAGAGCACCGCTTGGAGGGTGAGTAGGCTCATCCCGGAAGGCCAGAGCCGGAACAGTGGCCCGGTGAGCAGCAAAATCGGGTGGAAATGATCGCCCCACAGGTTGAAGCCCGGCCCTTTAATATCCACGGTGGGCGGGAAGAGCCCGCGCGCATACTGGTCGGCCAGCTGGGTGAAAATGCCCTGATCCCAGGAGGGAGAGGAGAAGTTCACCCAGGTGTACCAGGAAAAGAACATATATACGGCGAAAGCCCCGGCGGCCAGCAGCAGCGCCGTCGTATCACAGTGGCTGCGCACCCCCGCGAGTGCCGCTCTGCCGCGCATTAGATAATGTCCTTCTTCTGGAGGTGGCGCAGCGCGAACCACCCGATAGGCACCCGCGCCCAGAAAGTGAGCAGCCGGTAGAGAATCGCGGTGGAGAAAGCCACCGAATACGGCAGACCCGCAATGGTGAGCCCACCGGTGAGTGCCGCTTCCACCGGGCCAATACCACCCGGGGAAGGCACCAGTGATCCCACCGAATTAGAGACCAGGTAGGTGATTGCCAGCGTGACCACCGGGAGGGTCTCCCCGAAAGCTGCCAGGGAGAAACCGAAGGCCGCCACGAAACTCACTGTCATGAGGAGGGACCCGCCGAAACCGGCGAGAATTCGGGAGGGGTGGGTGGCGAGCCACACCACGCGCGGCCACACCTGCTCGATGGTGGGGCGTACCAGTTCAATGACTTTGCGGCGCAGCGGGCGAATAAAGTAAACCGCCGCGCCCGGGGCCGCCACCGCCGCCACAATGAGCATCACGGAGGTGCTCGGGATAGAAAGATTTCCGAAGTCGCCGGTGAGCAGCCCGAGGGCCAGAAGCAACAGCACCGTGGTAATAAACTGCGCGATCTGCACGAGGGATACGGTTGCCACCGCCACCGGGGTGGCAACCTGATTGCGCTGCAGGTAGCGCAAATTGAGGGCGAGCGGCCCGATCCCGGCCGGCATAACCAAGCCCAGCACCGAGGCGGCGATCTGCACCTCGCTGGTTTCCCACAGCGGCAGCCGCTCGGCCGTATATGCCTTCAGGCACAGCGCCGCGCCCACGTAGGTCGCGAAACTGGCGATAAACGCGGCGAGCATCCACCACGGGTTAGCGCTGCGAATCGTTTCTTGGAGCTCGGTGAAATTAATGGAGCCGAGCAGAATGAAGATGGCGAGCACCCCGATGACGATGGTAATAATCGTCTTCGCGGAGAATTTGCGCAGCTGAATGGTTTGGGTGGCCGTTCCAATATCCTGCGGGAGCGCCTCCAGCAGCACTTCGCGCATGCGCTGTACGCCTTTTTTATCTTCGAGCTCGGCCAGGGTTTGCGCCGGCATAATGGTGCGTTGCACGGTCGGGGCCACCGAGGAAAGCCGGTCGCGGGAAATGCAGCGCAGCGCGGAGGCGACGGCGCGTTCCGGGCCCACCGCCACCGCCTGGAGGAGGTAGAGCTGCGCCAAATCAATATGCCGGGAAAGCTCATTGGAAGAAAAACTGCCGTTGCGCCAGTGGGTGATGACCACGTCGTCCCCGCGCACCGCGACCACCCCGGCGCGGATATCGTGGTGGGTGAGCCCGCGGGCGTGCGCGCGTTCGAGCGTGGACCACATGGCGTCCAGCGCCGCATCGGAGATTTCTTCCGGCGCCAGATCCGTGAGGGGAACGGCCTCGATATCAGCAAAAGCGACGACGGCGGACGCGCCAGCCGCCGCGTAATGGGCATCGCGCCGCGGGGCCACCCCGGCGTGAACAGCGAGGGCTTCCATAAGGAGGGTGCGTTCGGCGGTTTCCTCCACGTTATCCCCGGTCCGCTGGGTGACCTGGGTGAGGGTGGCCCGCTGCCAGGCGCTGGCGAGGCGCCCGAGGACCGCGCGATCCGAGTCAATAAGCGCGGCGATGTAATGGGCGCCGTCGGCCAAAGTGACTACGTAGTGGCGGGAATTGACGTCTCCGATAAGCGGGTGGACATCGTGGCGGGCCCGGGTAATGAGGGCGCGCACGTTAATATCGTCGTCCGGTTCGCCCAGCGGGTAGCTGCCCGCAGCGTTCGCGGGAAGCGGGCCCTCGTGTTCCGCGGTGGCCGCGGCGGTGAAAGCGGCATCGGCCTGCCCGATGTGCCCGGTGAGCGCCTCGCGGAGCTCCTTGAGAATCGCGGTATCCACATATCCAAGCGGCCCGGTCACGGGAACGGACCACGCGTGCATATCGGCGTCGTCGCCCGCATCCACGCGGATAATGCTGCGCGCGTCCAGGCCGGCGCGGCGAATAAGAGTAACGACGGCGGCGCCGGTGGCGCGGTCGGGCGAATCCCCAAAGGCATAGAGCGCGAAATAGCCGCAGGCCATCCCCACGAATACGGTGGTCAGCGCGCCAGTGAGGGTTTGGGCGCCCTGGAGCACGGAGAGCACCAGCACGATTCCCAATGCCCACCAGCCGGTGCGTACCAGCCGGCCCTGGCGTTCGGAAGCCGCCACTACCAGGATGGTGGCGATAATCGAAACGTAGGGGAGCATGCCCACGGCGGCCTGTTCTTGGATGGTGTCTGAGAGGTCGATGGTGATTTGCGAGGTGGGCATAAAACGCTCGAAAAGCCACAGGGAGCCGTAGCAGATGGCGAGCGCGCCGGCCATGGCCACCAGCGCGGTTACGAGGGTGCGCCAGCGCTGGTAACGGATGATATCGAAGAAGAGTAGGAGGGGGAGGAAAAGCGAAACGAGGCCCTCGAGCACGTTAATGGGCATGGAAAAAATGGTGCGGAGGGTATCCGGGGCCGCGTTCGCGACATCGTGCGTAACGGCCACGGTAGTGGTGTAGCCGAAGCGGGAGATGAGCAGCATCCCGGCGATGGCCAGGGTGAAAAGGATGCCGCGCAGCAGGTTGGCCGGGCGGCGGGCCCAGCGTGCGATTTCGTCCACGAGGAGCACGCGGTGCACGGCGGGGTTGGCGGGTACGTTCGCCGCAGCCGGGGCGGGCTGTACCTCCGCCGGCTGAACCGGGCTCGTATCCTCGTTGTGGCGCACTAGCCCAGTCTAATTGATGGGTAGGGCTTTCTCCTGTGACCCGGCCCGGCTGCCCGGCCCCGCTACGTAGCGCGGCTGCTTAGCTCCGGTTGCTCAGCGCGGCTGCTCAGTGCCGGGCGAGGCTTGCGCCGGCTACTCAGCCCGGCGCAGCCGCAGCGAATTGAGCACCACGATAACCGAGCTGGCGGCCATGGCCGCGGCGGCGAATCCCGGCAAGATAATCCCGGCCACCGCCGCCGGAATAGCGATGAGGTTGTAGCCGAAAGCCCAGGCGAGATTCTGGCGTATCACCCGCAAGGTGGCGGCGGAGATGCGCAGCGCCGCCCCTACGTTGCGCAGATCGGAGTTCACGATGGTGATATCGGAGGCGGCCTTGGCCACGTCCGTGCCCGAGCCCATGGCGATGGAGAGATCCGCGGCGGCTAGAGCTGCGGCGTCGTTCACCCCATCCCCGACCATCGCCACCCGGGCGCCGGCTGCGCGTGCCGCTTCCACCACCCGGACTTTGTCCGCGGGGAGGACTTCGGCGTGCACGGTGTCGATTCCGGCGGCGCGGGCTACCGCCCGCGTGGTGGCCGCGTTATCCCCGGAGGCCAGAATCGGGGTGAGGCCCAGGTTCTTGAGCTCGGCAACGGCCGCGGCGGAGGTGGGGCGCAGCTGGTCGCGCACCGTGATAAGGGCGAGGGCTTCACTCCCGCGGGCAGCATCGCAGCGCGCCAGCATTACCAGGGATGCCCCGCCGCTGGCGGCTTCCTCCAGCGTGCTCTCCCAGTCGGCCACATCCACCCCGGCTTCGCGCAGCGCGCGCGGGGAGGCCGCGTAGTAGCGCTGCCCGCCGATGGTGGCACGCACGCCCTGCCCGGCTAGATTCTCAAAATCGGTAGCGGGCCTCAGCTCCAAGCCCTCCGCGCGGGCCCGGGCCACAATCGCGCGGGCGAGGGGATGCTCGGAATAGTTTTCCACGCTCGCGGCCAGGGCCAGTGCTTCTTTGTGGGTGGCGACGGCGCCACGGCCACCCGCACCTGCCGGTGGAAGAACAACCCGGTCCACGGCCATAGTTCCGGTGGTGAGGGTGCCGGTTTTGTCCAGAATAATGGTGTCCACGCTATGCGCGCTTTCCAGGGTTTCCGGGCCGTGGATGAGGATGCCGCGCTGGCTGGCTCGCCCGGAACCGACCATGAGCGCGGTGGGGGTCGCCAGGCCCAGGGCGCAGGGGCAGGCCACCACCAGTACGGTAATCGCCGTCATAATCGCCAGGTCAAGAGGATTACCGAGAGCGAGGCGCACCCCGAACGTCACGAGTGCAATAAGGATAACCGCGGGCACAAAAACCGCTGAGACGCGGTCCGCCAGCGCCTGCACGGGGGCTTTCCCGGATTGGGCTCGGGTGAGGAGGCGGCCCATCTGCGCCAGGGTGGTATCACGGCCCACCCGGGTGGCTCGCACCCGGATCGCGCCCGCGGTGGTGAGGGTTGCTCCTGTCACCTCATCGCCCGGTCCCACGTCAATCGGGGTGGATTCGCCGGTGAGGAGGCTGGCGTCTACCGCGGTGGTCCCGGAGACCACCACCCCGTCGGTAGCAATTTTCGTACCGGGGGCCACGAGGAATTCGTCTCCGACGGCCAGTTCGCTGGCAGGGATGATTTCATCAACGTCCGCTCCGGAGGCGGTGCGTACCCGGCGTGCGTCGTCGGCACCTAAAGCGAGGAGGGAGCGCAGCGCATCTCCCGCGCTGCGGCGCGAGCGGGTTTCGAGCCAACGTCCCAGCAGCAAGAAGGTGACGATCATGGCCGCGGTTTCGAAATACACGTGGGATCCGTGCGCGGCGCCGGTGGCGAGTGCGTGGATTCCGGTCATGGACATGCGGTAGTCCGCCCCGCCGGCTCCGCCCCACAGCAGCGCCCAGGTGGACCACCCTAGTGAGGCCAGGGTTCCCAGCGAAATAAGGGTGTCCATGGTGGTGGAGCCGTGGCGCAGCGCGGCGGCGGCCGAACGGTGGAAGGGCCAGCCGCACCACAGTGCGATCGGGAGGGTGAGCGCGCCGATCACCCACTGCCAGTACGGGAATTGCAGGGCCGGGATCATGGAGAGCCCCACCACGGGGATGGAGAGGGCTAGCGAGATCCAAAAACGCCGCCGCAGTGCAGCGATGCGGGCGCTCGTTCGGGCCTCGGCTGCTTCTCGTACTTCGGAGGCTGCGCGGGCGGATTCGGCAGATGTGTTCGGGTGTGCGGTGGTCGGATGCGCGGCGGCGGACGGATCGGTATCGCGCGTGCGGGCGCTTGCGTTCGCGTCGGCGCCGAGTTTGGCAGGTGGGGTGAGTTCCGTGCGGGAAATGAGCCGGGCTTCGTAGCCGGCTGCGCTGACCTGGGCGAGGAAATCGGTGGTGTCGAGCTGGGCCCCGGCTTCGCTGAGTTCCAGGTGGGCTTCGTCGGTGGCCAGGTTGACGGAGGCGCGCACCCCGGGCAGTTTATTGAGCTTCTTTTCCACTCGCGCCACGCAGGACGCGCAGGTCATCCCGGAAATCGCGAGGTTTACTTCGGCAACGGGAGTGGCCGTGAGGTTTTCGGCCGCGGCGTTTGCGGTGTTCTGCGCGGTGGGGGACGACGGCGCAGCTGCGGCCTGTGGGGGTTCGGACACGAAAAATCTCCTTATATGTGGGTGCACTGAGTGGGCCGCCGCGGGTGGTGGTCCGCGGTAGCGGGTGCTTATCACGGCAGCGGGTGCCTAAATATATGGCGAGTGGGTGGTGTTTAACGAATAATCTCGGTCACGGTGTAGTCGCCAGCTTCGGCTACCGCGGCTGTGAGGTCAGCGTCGGAAAAATCGTGCGGGGTGTAGACGAGCACCGAGGAGGTGCCTTCCGGGTTCAGAGTAACGAGCACGCTGTTAACATCCGGGAGCGCATCGAGTTCCGCGCTCACGTGCTTGACGCAGTTTTCGCAGGTCATCCCGGTGACTTTCAGTTCGATAGTGCGATCAAATTCTTCTGTTGCCATGGTGCGCCTCCTTCTTCAGCCCCGCGGTGGGGTGCACCCGGTTTAACACGAATCTACGCGGTGCTATTCCCAGGTCTCTGAACCTGGAGCGATAAGGGGAATTCCAAGTGCTTGCGCAGAGTTAGCAAGTTGGCGGTCATATGTAACTATTGCTTTTAAGTCATCGCTCAACAGTAGTGCGGTTGCAAGGTGGATAGCATCTAGACTCCGTAAAACTACAGGTTCTAATGCGCCGGCCACATCACAAATCTGAGAGCTAATACGGATGAGGGTTAAGGCTTGGAGAATCATTCGAGCTTTTGTGCGTTTCTCCGCACCCAAACGCCCGGCAGCGCGCATCAATTCGACTCTTGTTAGATCTGAAGTGTAGCAATGCTGGGTGTTATTTCGTATCCAGCTCCTGAAAGCGGGGCTTTCCGGTTCTTCATGCAGTATTTTTACCAGCGCGGAGGTGTCCAAATAGAAAGCCATTAGTAGCGTTCTTCCTCACGCATCTGTTCCAAAATTTTGCTTGCAGATATTCCAGTAGGTTCAGGCGAGGGTTCAAGTACTGCCTCCCACGGGACCGTAGCTTCTCTTATCAGACCGCTATCGCGGAGACGTTGTATCGCCGATTCTTGCCACGGCACGATTTGAGCAACCGGCCGGCGTCGATCAGTAACTGTAACGACCTCCCCCTCGGCTACTTGGCGTAGTACCTGAGAAGCGTTTTGCCCGAGTTCTCGCAATCCCACAATGCTCATGTACTACATTGTAGAACATGTGTTGTTGTTGGGGAAGGGCGGGCTATAGGACAAAATGTGTTGGTTACGGTTTAGTAGGTTGGGTTCCATTTAGTCCTGTTGTGTAGATCGGTCCATTCAATACCCGTCCCCCACATCTCGGCCTCGGCCTGTGCTTGGTGACGCTCACGGGCCCGGGCGAAAAGGGTGGCGATCTGCT
>NZ_QDIE01000037.1 GCF_003957255.1 Actinotignum sanguinis | reverse complement strand
CCTTACCGCCACACCATTCACGTGGGTAGCTGACGTGGATAGCCTCCTGGAGAAAATAGCACGCGCGAGAACAGTCTTAGAACAAACCCCCACCCCATAACCGGAAACCTAAATCGCGGACGGTGCACTAGCAACACCGGAGCGGGGCGGTGCGACCGGCACGGCCGGCGCGGCCGGCGCGCGAACGTAAGCCGCGGCACGGAAGCGCGTGGGCGGGCCGGGCGGCGGCGTCGTACCGCGGCTAAAGTATGGACAGAAGAAACGAACAACAGGTGCGAGAACGGGAAGCGAGGCGTGAGATGCGCGAAATGGTGCGTAAGGTGGCGGCGAGCACGGCGGCGCTCTGCGCGGCGGGAGCGGGAGCGCTCCTGCTGGGCGGATGCGATGCCGGTGAAACCACCGAGGCCGGGAATTTTATGCGGCAGGCAGGTGCGTCCATGTACGTGGTGAGCGTGGACGGGCGTGAGCTGATCTCCAAAGTGCTGGATTGCAGCGGCGGGGAATCCCAGGTGATGACCGGTACGTTCGAACCGGCAAATAACATTGTGACCTGGAAGGACATCGACGGGAAGGAAATTGGCACCTCGGTGGCGCACTTCGCTGAGGACGGCAAAACCATCACCCTGGCCGATGAAGCTACCCCGAATGCCGGGGCCACCTACGTGCGGGAAGGCTCGCCGGAAGCCGAGCTCATGGCACGCGGGCAAAAGAGCGAGTGCGCGCCTAAGTAAACTTCACGCGCTTACAGGCGTATCACAAGCGCATAAAAGCGGGGCCTTTCTCTATCGAGATGGCCCCGCTTTTCTCTCAGCTTTTCGTCAGCACGCGCGAATCATATCCGCACTCCCGCGCACTACCTGCACTCAAGAGCGAAACGCTGCAGATCCTCGAGTACCTCGCGGCTTTCCTCCAGCCACACCTGCCCCACCGGGAAGACGTGGCCCAGAGTCACCCCGCGCGGCGGTCGATAGGAATGGCATTCCACCGGAATTCCCTTGCGCGAGAGATAGCCGGCAAAAAGCAGCGTCTCGAATTCGATAAAATCATCGGAACTCGTGACGAGATAGGCCGGGGGGAACTCGCAGCGCTCCACGAGCTTTGCGGCGCAGAGCAGGTCCTCGCCGAGCACATCCACCGCGCGGTCGATGAAGCCACCCATCTCCGTCAGATAGGCGAGAGTGGGAAGTGCGGCGTCGTCGTTCCCATAACCGCAGCGATCGGACACGAAAGGCACCAGATCCGAGAGGTCGAACAGACCGGACACAAAAGCCATCCCCGCAACCGATAGCCGATCCTCACCCAGAGCGGATGGCACCGGCGCACTGCCCGGCGCGTCCAGCGCAGCAACAGGAACGTCCAGCGCGGCAAAAACCTCAGGGTTACACAAAGCTGCCACCGCGTACATTCCCAAGGTCGCGCCCGCGGAATCCCCCGTGATAATTACCGACTGCGGATCCACCGGATAATCATCGAGATGCCGCGCAATCCAGGCGCAGCCCGCGAGGACATCGTGGAGTTGGTCGAGGAAATCGGCAGCCGGGGAGAGCCGGTAGCTCAGCGAGAATACCGCACAGCCCTGAGCTGCAAGATGCACACCGAAATTCTTGTTCAACTCCTTCAAGCCGTAAACAAAACCGCCGCCGTGAATATCGATGTACACGGGAAGCGCTTTGCCTCCGCGCAGGTACGCATCGTGCGGAAGGTAGAGATCCAAGCGGTGGAAGGGGTTGTTTTCCCCATCGGGGAGATAGGGAATATCCGCGATAACATCCACCGTTTCCGGGGTATGCCAGCGTTCGCACCGCACGATATCCACATCTAGCACGAAAGATTTCCGTACCTCGATGGCACGTTGCCGGATCTGAGCGGTGACGCCAGCTAGATCCTCATCAATCGGCGTCCACGTTCTGGCCCGCGCAATGTTCTCGGGGGTGTCAGCATGCATGTGTTGTCCTCACTACTCGGCCGGCATATCTTCGAGTTCAACACCGGCGGTTTCCGGAAGAGCCTTCATCACGAAAATCAAGCTCACGGCAGCGAATACGGCGTAGAGCAGATAAACGTTGCCTGTTCCAATCGCGTCCTTCAACGGCGGGAAAGTGGTAGAGACCAGGAAGTTCGCGATCCAGTTGACGGCGCTTGCCACCGCCACCCCGAGGGCGCGAATATTATTCGGGAAAATCTCCCCGAGGACGATCCACATGACCGGGCCCCACGTGAAGCAGAAGGCCAGGTAGAAGATGTACACGGAAACAAGGGTGATCGGTCCCCACATTCCCGGCAGGGTGATGGACGCACCATCAACATCAGCCTGGTAGAAACCGAGAGCAGCGATTCCCAAGAAGATAGTCATCACACTCGAACCGGTGATGAGCAGGAAGCGCCGCCCCACCTTGTCCACGATGAACATCGCGAGGATGGTCGCGATAATCGCGCCGATGGTCCGGTACACCGAAATATTGAGGGCGAGCTGTTCGCTGAAACCGACCGACTTCCATAGCGAGGAATCGTAGTAGAGGATGATATTGACACCGGAGAGCTGCTGGAGGGCAGCGACCGCCATAGCAATCCAGACCACTTTACGCAGCCCGAACGTCTTGCCACGCAGGTCCGAAAGCTTCGCGGCTTTCTCCCCGGAGAGGGTAGCGCGAATTTCCTTGACTTTGCCTTCCGGATCCTTTTCCCCGGTGAGGCGCTGCAAAATTGCGCCGGCTTCCTTATCGCGCCCCTTCATCACGAGGAATCGCGGGGATTCGGGGAGCTTGAGGGAAACAATGAGCATGATGAGCGCGGGGACGATCATGCTGAGAAGCATGATGCGCCAGGTGGGCATCCCGAACCAGAAGGTTTCATCGGCACCGCCAGAAGCGCTCGCGTAGCTCGCGTTCACCACAACGGCGGCGAGGATACCGAAAGCGATGGCCATTTGCTGGAAAGAGCCAAGGAACCCGCGCATCTGCGCCGGAGCTACTTCAGCAATGTACGCCGGACCAATCACTGAGGCGAGGCCAACACCGAGACCACCGACGAAACGGAAAATAATGAAAATCCACACGGTTGGCGCGATCGCGGAGAAGATCGAGCACACCACGAAGAGGATTGCCGCGATGAAAATTGTGGGAACGCGGCCCAGCCGATCAGCAATGTGGCTGGTAAACCACGCGCCAATCACGCATCCGAACAGAGCACAGGAAACCGAGATCCCGCTCATGAAGGCACTGAGATCCCACCCGGTTCTGGAACCGGCAATGGAATCAACCGCACCGTTAATGACTGACGTGTCGTACCCGAAAAGAAAACCGCCGACAGCAGCGGCTAGGCAAACGATAATAATGCGGCGTTTAATAACCGGATCGAGCGGGGCTGGCGATTGTGCAGATTTCGCCGATATCGCGGGCCCGCCGGACCGTTTTTTATTACGCGTCATTGCGCACCTTCCTCCCTATCAACCGTCTCCTTCTCCCATTCGAAGGAGATGCTGTTGTGAGCGAGCATCAGTGACCGTCGCACTCGATCATTGTGAACCGTCGCTAATAGCAGTCACAGGGTGATCCAAGCACCGTGATCCAAGCACCCGGATAAAATGTGACCGTTGGCGGACACTTACTTCTCGCGTGACTGAGCCTAGGCAAAAATCTTCGGTTGATAGTGCTGAAATGTGGCACACCCTATGCCCAAACGTGACATAGTTGCGGCGGTCTGCCTTTTTTCACGAAGAATAGGGGAAACCACGAAAATAGAGGCAGTATCGAATCGCTATAGATACCACCTCACCCCGGATGAGATTCCACAACGGTTAGTTACTATGAGAGACGAATCCGCGAGGAGTTAAGCATGATGGATAACCGTATACACGACCCGAAGGAACCCATCCTCAATCGTGCTTTTTGTGAGGTGGGTTCCATGCCCGCCGAATACCCAGCCCTTGTGCTGGTGCACCGCCATCCGGAAGTTGTCCCGACCCACTGGCATTCCGGAGTCGAGGTTAATTATGTTGTCCAGGGTGGTGGCAGTGTAACTATCGACTCGCGGGTCGAGGCACTGTATCCGGGAAAGCTCTGCATTATCAGTCCCTACACTCCCCATTCATTTATTACAGAATCTCGAGACGGCAAGACTCCTCTTATTCTCTCCATCACCTATGACAGCAGCCGCATTGAACGCATTTATAAGAAAGCTGATCTTTATGTGCTGGCCGTGGATTCTGCGCGAGCTCGCGATGCGGATCGGCAAGCACTCATTGACTTGTGCCTGCGCATGATTGACACAACGCATCTGCTGGGACCCGAACGGGTTTTCGGCATCAACGCGATTCTCTTCGATATCCTCTTTCTGCTTTACCAGAATTTCGTGGTCAAGTGCCGGCCGCGCGGAATTCGGCGTGCTACCGACACCACGATTCTTGCTATTATCAGCGACATCGAGCGGCGCCACCGGGAACCGCTGACCGCTGCGAGCGTGGCGGAAACGCACGGTTATTCGCGCGAGCATTTCAGCCGGCTTTTCCGGCTCAGTACCGGGATGACTTTCAAACAGTACCTCACGCGATTACGGGTCGAGGATGCCTACTACTTGCTCATGGAGGAGCAGGTTCCCACCTTGGAAGATATCGCCCAGCGGGTGGGATTTCCCAGCACCCGCGCACTCAATCGCGCTTTTATGGAACGGCACGGGGTGGCGCCTTTGGAATACCGTAAGCAACGATTAGGGCGCGATAGTTCGGGAAAATGAAAGGCAGCCCCGGGATTGGTAGTATCCCGCAGACTGCCTTTCTCACATCCGCGCCAGTGACCTGGATGCTTATTTAGTGCCAGCATGTACCACGCTTGGGTACCATTCCCTGCACATTTTTATGCTGCAGATTTATGCTGCAGAGCCGGCCGGCTTTTCTTCTGACTTCTGCGCAGCAGGCGATGCGGCGGTAGCCTTGCCCGAACCAATCTGGACCTTACGCCCCTGCGAACCCGCGGTGGTCTTCACCGAAACGGTGAGAACCCCATCGTTGAGATGTGCATCTACCGTGGTGGTATCCACAGCCTGATCGAAGCCCAGGGTGCGAGAAACGGAACGAGTGCGGGTGCCGCCCTCAATTTCTTCTTCCTGCGCAGCCTTGAGGGTGATGTGATCCGGGTAAACGTTCAGGTCAATATCATCCGCGGTAAAGCCCGGAACATCGAAGAGGACTTCATAGCCATCCTCGGTTTGCTTGAGTTGCGAACGGTACTCTAGCGCGAGATTCTCCAGATCGGAACGCCGCCCGTTGACCATCCGAGTAGGAACGGCAAAAAAGCCATCAAAGGGGCTGAGGAAACGGTCCATTGCTGTGGACATCGTGCGATCAATATCGTATGCCATGGTCAATCCTTCTTTCACTTCTATGAACGACGACGCCGCGCGCCTTTCGGCGCCCGGGCCTATCGCCCTGACATCAATCCCAACCCCCACGGACTTATCTTTGTTCCACTCAGTAGCTATTGTTCACTCTAGGCTCAATAGTTGTTGAGTCACTTACGCTCAAGTTAGGAAATATGGGAATCCCGGAGAAGAATCACAAAGAAAAGGAGACCGGCTCCGGCAAGCGCGGCCCCCAATCCGGTGTAGAAGAAGGCGATGAAGGAGTTGGGCAGCAGCCCGCTGGCCCGCACAGCTATGCCTCCGCCCATCATGACGGCCATGAGGAGGTAGGAACGCACATCGAAGAAATGCCAGAAAGGCCGTGCCGGGCGCGGATGGGAGCGAATGCGCCGAATATGCTTCTCGGCAACCTTGGTGAACATCGCCCCGAAGGCGGCGAAAACGAGCGGGGGAAGCAGGCAGATCCACGGCGCACCCAAGGCCGATCCCGCGAAGCTCTCCACTCCAATTCGGGCAACATTTACTCCAGCCAGGCACCACACTCCGCCCCCGAGGGCGATGAGCCCAGTCTTAGAGATATGGAAATAAGGACAATCGCTCATCATCACTCCGTAACTGGTAGCCGCGCATTCCTCTCGCGCGATTCGCACCGTTCACTACCAAGAATAACGCGACACGTGTCGCTTAGATAGTCGTGAAAGCGGAGCGCGATTTCGCCCTGCGCGTAGGTGCCGGGGGTTTCAGTGGGTGTATTCCGTGGAGGTGGTGGCGTAAAAACAAGCAACGACGTACGCTGTGCATACGCGCGTTTTCGCCATGATGACGCGAAAAACCCCGCAGCTTGGAACTGCGGGGCTACTGTACACCGCCTGGGACTCGAACCCAGAACCCACTGATTAAGAGTCAGTTGCTCTGCCAATTGAGCTAGCGGTGCTCGTTATTCTTTTATGTTTGCCGCCCGCGGCGACGAATAGATACTTTACCCAGGGCCACCGCCCAGTGCAAGTTAAGAACCCTCTCTCAGGCTGTTTCCTCCCTCACACCACATCCCCCACCACCCGATAAGCGCGAGATGCCGCGCTTTGCGCCGTCGTACAAACCGGCTCCCACCCAATTTACGCGCCCCGTAACCATTGATTAAGGGCCTGCGCCCAACCCTTAACTCACAGGTTAAGGGTCCGCTAAGCCACAGGTTAAGGGTCCGCTCACCCGCTGGTTCAAGGATCCGCACTGCGCCCCGCAGCAGTTCCGACCAATTTTTATGTCGTAGGAGTGTGGCACCCTTAAGTCATGAGTTCACAGCAGTCAGATCAGCCCGGGGCCGCGGCGCTGCGCCCTCGTCCGCAACTCAATGTTGCCCTGGACCTTCTGGAGGATAAGTATGGGCTCAACCCGCCTGATGATGCCCTTTATGAGGCTTTCACCCAGTGGGCTGATGGCACCGGCCGGCCGCTCTACCCCCATCAGGAAGAAGCGCTGCTCGCCGCTATTGATGATGCGCATATGATCGTCTCCACACCCACCGGGTCGGGTAAGTCACTCATCGCGCTCACCGCTATTTTCTGCGGTCTCGCGCGCGGGAAAACCGCGTATTACACCGCGCCGCTCAAGGCCCTGGTATCGGAAAAATTTTTTGAACTCATCAATGTTTTCGGTGCGGATAACGTGGGGATGGTAACCGGGGATTCCACCATTAACCCCGGGGCTCCGGTAGTGTGTGCCACCGCGGAAATCGTGGCGAATCTGAGCTTGCGGGAGGGCGCCGCGGCGGATATAGGCGTGCTGGTCCAAGATGAATTCCACTATTACTCGGATCCGCAACGCGGTTGGGCCTGGCAGGTTCCCCTCCTGGAACTCACCCGTACCCAGCAGGTGCTCCTCTCCGCCACCCTGGGGGATACCACCTGGCTGGCAGAAGATCTTGAGAAGCGCACCGGGCGCGCCGTCGAACTCATGAGTAACGCGGAACGGCCGGTGCCGCTCTCTTTCTCTTATTCCTACCAGCCACTCGGTGAACTCCTCCTGGAACTCACCTCCACGCATCGGGCGCCCGTCTATGTGGTGCATTTTTCGCAGCGGGAGGCAGTAGCACAGGCGCAAGCTCTCCTCACCCACGCTCTCGTTTCTAAGGAACAGAAAAACCGCATCCACGAAGCCCTCGGGGATTTTTCCTTCGGGCCCGGTTTCGGGAAAATTCTCTCCAAACTACTGCGTTCGGGAATCGGGGTGCACCACGCGGGTCTGCTCCCCCGCTACCGGCGCCTCGTGGAAAAGCTGGCACAGGCCGGGTTACTGCCGGTCATCTCCGGTACGGATACCCTCGGGGTGGGTATTAACGTTCCTATTCGCACCGTTGTCATGACCGGGCTGGCTAAATTTGATGGCCAACGCAATCGCCACCTGAGTGCACGTGAATTTCACCAGATCGCAGGCCGGGCCGGGCGGGCCGGATTCGATACGAAGGGTGATGTTATTGTGCAGGCACCCGAATTTGAAATTGAAAATGCGCGGCTGGTGGCCCGCGCCGGGGATGATCCGGTCAAACAGCGTCGCATTCAAAAGAAGAAGCCGCCGGAAAATACAGTACTGTGGTCGGAAAAGACTTTTGAGTATCTCAAAGGCGCAGCTCCGGAAACCCTTACGTCCCACATGCGGGTATCCCACTCGCTCATGCTCAATTTGTTCCAGCGGCCGGGGGATAATGTCGCGGCCGTAACCAAGTTACTCACGGATAATCACGAACCGCGCACGGCTTCCAACCAACTCATCCGGCAAGCCACCCGCATTTACATGTCTCTCGAGCGGGCGGGCGTTATCCTGCACCGTACTCCGCAGTGGCTAGCGGAGCACCCGGGCCACTCCCCCATCGAATACGCACGCGAAGTTCCTGATGACTTCTCCTTGAACCAACCGCTGGCACCTTTTGCCCTGGCCGCGCTGGATATCCTTGATCCGGATAGCCCGGAGTACGCCCTCGATGTCATCTCGGTGATCGAAGCGGTCCAGGATAACCCCATGCAGGTCCTCTACGCGCAGGAACGCGCAGCGCGCGGGCGCGCAATCGGCCGAATGAAAGCCGCTGGCATCGGCTATGACGAACGCATGGCCGAAGCCGATAAAATCACCTGGCCCCAACCGCTCGCGGAAGAACTCGGTGCGGCACTCCAGATATACCGGCAAACCAATCCCTGGGTGGATGACTTCCAGCTCTCCCCCAAATCCATCGTGCGGGAAATGATCGAAAACGCGATCACCTTCTCGGAATTTATTTCCCGCTATGACCTGGCCCGTTCCGAAGGCACGTTGCTGCGCTACCTCACAGATACCTACAAGGCGCTGCGCCAAACGGTGCCGCTGGAGGCCCGCACCCAAGATCTTGAGGATATGACCGCCTGGCTGGGCAGCCTGGTACGCTCGGTGGATTCCAGCCTGCTCGACGAATGGGAAGCCCTGCGTGATGGCCGCATTACCACCGCAGACATCACCAATCTTGACAGCAGCACCGGCGGAGCTCGCGAACGCGCCTTCGGTGCTGATGAAGATGGAAAGGTCACGCTCTCGCGCAGCCCGCACGCACTGCGCGTCTCCATCCGCAATGCGCTCTTCCGTTTCGTGGAAGCCGTAGCACACGAAAACCTCGACTGGCTTGATAGAGCGGCACTCGATGATGGGGCCGGCGTGGCCCGCGGGGAAGGCATCCCGCTCTGGGTGGGCGGCCCGGTCTGGGATGGCGATGCCTGGATGGATGCCACCGATGCTTATTTCGATTCCTACCAGGAGATCGGCACCGGTGCCGCAGCACGCTCCGCCCAACTCGTCACCGTGCTCGAACACCCCGACCGCGCCGATTTCATCACCGCCGGAGTTCCGGCAGCCCACGTGGATAGCGTCATGGACAACCTCACCTCCGCCACCGGGCGTCTGCGTGCTTGGTTGGTGCGTCAAGTTTTTGACGACGGCGCAGGTGACAACTCGTGGGGATTCTGGGCAGTTGTGGACCTCGAGGCAAGCGATGAAGCCGGGCACGCTATCCTCGACATTATTAGCGTGGGAGAACTATGAGCCCGCTGCACCCGCCACCACTACCCCGGTGATGAAATATACGCCGATTCGGAAAACGCGGCACCAGTTCTGAAACCATGTCACCAGTTCTGAAACCATGCCATCAGTTCTGAAACCATGCCAGCAATTCTGAGACCATTTCCCCAGTTCGCGGTGCAGAGATCTACCATAAACAGCGGCGGATACCCGATACCTGTGGAGTTGATACAAACCATGACACATACGGAGCAGGGCAGGCTTGCTCACCTCGCCGAATTGTCCAGCATAGTCCCGACCGCGGAGGAGATCCCCGGGCGCATCAACCTGGTGCGTGACGCCCTGCGTGGAGCGGAAGAAGCTGCCGGCATACCGCTGGGCACCGCTCGGCTCCAAATCGTGGTGAAACACCAGTCCATCACCGCCATTCACGCTGCGCTTGCCGCCGGATCCCGCCTTATGGGCCAAAACTTCATCCAACAACTCCAGGACGTAGAAACCCAGCTCGCAACTCCCAGCACGGGTGCAGGCCCATCGGCACGCCTCATCCACGACGCCAGCGCTTGGGAAGGCAGCGGCATCGCCCCGGCCAGCGCTGGAAACCCACCCCACTGGACCCATGTCATCGGCCACGTGCAATCGAATAAAGCCGGGCGCGCCCTCGAACTGGCCGATTGCATCGAAACTGTGGACAGTCTGAAACTTGCCCAGCGCCTCAACCGGCTCCAAGGCCGCTTGCGCGAAGAAGGCAACGCCCACGGCCCCTTCTCCATTTACGTCCAGGTCAACTCCTCCGGAGCAGCCAGCCAGTACGGAGTGGAACCCCACCAGGTAGAAGAACTGGTAGGGCAGATCGCCGAACTCCCCCACCTGCGAGTAGATGGCCTCATGACCATCGGAGCCAATACCACTGATGAACGGGAGATCGCCCACTCCTTCGCGCTTGTGCGTGAACTGCGGGATAAGCTCCAGCGCGAGCACCCCAGCGTACGGGAACTCTCCATGGGAATGACCCACGACATGGGCATCGCCGTGGCCGAAGGCTCCACCCAGGTACGTGTGGGCAGCGCCATCTTCGGGCCCCGGCCCGCGGCCTAAATACCTGCCGAAACCGGCACGACCATCGGGGTGCCCGTCACCGGATCCGGGATAACTACCGCAGTTATCCCGTAGATTTCCGCAATGTTTTCCGGAGTGAAAACCTCGATAGCCGAACCCGAAAAAGCAATACGCCCATGCTTCATCGCGATGATATGAGTGGCGTAACGCGCCGCCTGATTCAAATCATGCAGAACCGCCACCAGAGTGCGGCCCTCCCGATTCAGTCGAGCACACAAGTCCAAAAGCTCAATCTGGTAAGCGATATCCAGATACGTCGTCGGCTCATCCAAAAAAATAATCGGTGTATCTTGAGCCAGAACCATCGCCACCCACACCCGCTGGCGCTCCCCACCCGAGAGCTCCCCCAGCAGCGCATCAGCAAAATGCGCGGTACCCGTAGCCGCCAAAGCCCGAGCAACCGCCTCCTCATCACGTGCCGAAGGCCGCGCAAACAAACCCTGGTGCGGGTAACGCCCCCGAGCCACCAGCTCGGCAACCGTAATACCCTCCGGAACATGCGGAGACTGCGGCAACAACGCAAGTTCCCGCGCGAAATCCCGCGAGCCCATCGCCGCGATATCTCGCCCATCCAGCAGCACCCGGCCGCGCGCGGGCGAAAGTAACCGTGCCAAACCGCGTAGCAGCGTGGACTTCCCGCACCCGTTCGCCCCCACGATCACCGTGAACGAGCCATCCGGGATCTCCACATTCAGCTCCCGCGCCACGGCGACATCCCCATAGCCCAGGCTCAGATCAACACCGCGCAAACGCGCCGCACCGGCCGAGCCAGCCGCACCCACGTTCACGCCACCGCTGTCGCCACGCATATTCATCGTCCCTTCCGTTGCGACATCACCACAACCAGCACATAAAGGCCACCGACCACCGTGGTAATCGCACCCACCGGAACCGGCCGAGCCAGCGCATATTGGGCGAAAAGATCGGCCAGGAACAAAATCGAGGCACCTGCTAGCGCGCTATGCACCAGCGAAATTCCGCGTCGCCCCGCCGCCATCCGCCCCACCTGCGGAGCAGCCAGAGCCACAAAAGCAATAGGTCCGGCTGCCGCCGTCACCACACAGGTCAAAGCGATACCAACCGCGAGGATCCCCCGGCGCGCCCTCTCGACCGGCAAACCGTGTGCAGCTGCGGCGTCGTCGCCTAATTCCAGCTGCCGCAACGGCCGCACGCAACACGCCACTAACGGAAGCAAAAACACCAAGAAAACCAACGCGGGCCCGATCTTCGCCCACGATGCCTGCCCGAGCGTTCCAGCGCCCCACACCGCGAGGCTGAGCGCCACCTCATCCGAGGCCCGCAACAACAGCCAGGTATTCGCCGCGCTAAGCATCGCCGTCATACCGATTCCCACAATAATGAGACGGAACCCAGACACGCCGTTGCGGTAGGCCAGCGCGTAAATAATTATTCCGACGACGACGCCACCTGCCAGCGCCCCCATACTCACCGCAACAGCTCCACCCACCAGGAAAGTCCGGGTGAGAATAACGCCGGTATAGGCACCGGCATTGAATCCGATAATATCCGGCGAGCCGAGCGGGTTACGGGTAAGAATTTGGAAGAGCGCACCCGAAAGCCCGAGCGCTGCCCCGAAGGCCACCGCGGCGAGGATCCGTGGCAGGCGCCAGGTCAGAACCACCTGGGCCGCGAAGTCACCGTCACCCGCGGCAACCGCGCGTATCGAATCCGGGGTGAAGCAGGCCGCCACCTCGCCCAGGCTCAGGGGCAGATCCCCGAGGAGGAGAGCCCCCACGCACCCGAAAGCCAAAGCGAAGCTCACCGCGGCCGTAACCAGGCGGGAACGGCGGCGGCGTCGTAGTGCAACGTGGCGAGAAGGGGACTTTAAAGCAGCAGGTTGGTGCGAAAAACTCATAGCGTGAAAGCCTTTCGCCGGCGCACGAGGTAGATGAGGACCGGGGCACCCAGGAAGGCGCACATGACCGACACGGGAAGTTCCCCGGTCGGGAGAATAATGCGAGCGAGGATGTCCGCGGCGAGAAGGAGGGCCGGGGCCCAGAGCGCGGACAGTCCCACAATCCAGCGTTGATCCGCCCCGGCAAAGGAGCGGATAGCGTGCGGGGCCATGAGACCGATGAAGGAAATAGGGCCGGCGATAGCAACCGCACCCCCGGTGAGTACCGTCATGGCCGCCACTCCGGTCAGGCGGATCACCGTGACATGAGCACCGAGTGCGCGAGCGGCGTCGTCACCGAGAGCAATGATATTGAGAGCCGGGGTGAGTGCGGCGGCCACGATGAGCCCGAGAGCGAGAAGCGGGAGGACCGGCAGGATCACCTCCCAGGTGCGGTTTTCCAGCGTGCCCGCCGTCCAGACGAGGATTTCGTTGAAAGTACGCGGATCAGCCAGGCGTAGCACACCCACGATGCCGTTGAGCACGGCAGAAAGCGCCACCCCGGCCAGGATCAGGCGAACCGGATCCGCGCGACCGCTGCGGTGCGAGCCGATGAGGAGGACCGCCGCGGTGGCCAAGAGTGCACCGGCAACCGCCCACCACATGTAGATACTCGGCCGGCTAATACCCGCCACCGCGATAGCGAGAGTCACCGCGAAACCGGCACCGGCCGAAACCCCGAGGATCCCAGGTTCGGCCAGAGGATTGCGGGAAATCGCCTGGATGAGCGCGCCGGCAACCCCGAGAGCTGCACCGATGGCAATAGCTGCGATGGTGCGCGGCGGGCGCAAAGTAAGCACTGCTTGCGCGTCCATGGAATCGCGGTCTGCGCCGGAAAGAATAGTAAACAGTGTTCCCGGGGAGATGGGGCGGGCGCCGATGCAGATGGAGAGAATGGCCAGTACAAGAACAGCGATCACTCCGGCGATAAGAGCCGCGGTGCGCCGGCGCGCGATGGTGCGGCCGGGGGCCGCGGGGGTCCGGTCCGGGTTCCGGTGATCCTCGGAATGCGCGGAAGCGGGGCAGGCGCGGCGTCGTACCGAAAAACGGTGGTGGACGGTGCTGTTCATAACGAGAACAGGCTACCCCAATTAAACAACGCCAGCGTATCCTAATAGGGCATCTGTGGTTTCAGTGACAACCACACGACCACCGCAGCCGCAGGTGCGTCCGGCCGCGAGTGCGGCATCCACGAAAGGAAGTTATGAAGAAGTCCCTGACCGCGTGGGCAGGCACCGTCCTGGTGGCTTGCCTGGCTTTTGCCGGATGCGGTTCTCAGAAGAGTAATGATTCTGCCAATTCCTCGGCGTCCCCTGCCTCCTCCTCCGCAGCGGCAAGCTCCGCAGCGGACGGGAGCGCCGCAACCGAGGCCGTGTTCCCCGCGACGATTGACACGAAGTTCGGGCCCGTTACCGTCAAGGAAGCCCCGCAGCGCGTGGTCGCTCTGGGCTGGGGCGATGCCGAAGTGGCGCTCTCGCTGGGCGTGCAGCCGGTGGGCGCGGCCGACTGGCTGGCTTTCGGTGGTAATGGCGTTGGCCCGTGGGTGAGCGAATCCTATGAGAAGGCCCCGGAAATCCTGGGCACGATGGAGCTGTCCTACGAGAAGATCGCGGCGCTCAAGCCGGATCTTATTCTCGACGTCAAGACTTCGGGTGATAAGGAACGCCACGATAAGCTTTCCCAGATTGCGACGACGGTCTCGCTGCCGGAGGGCGCGGATAATTGGCTGACCTCCACGAAGGACCAGGTCACCATGATTGGTGCGGCGCTGGGTAAGCCGAAGGCCGCCGCGGCGCAGCTGGATGCGGTGGAAAAGAAGTTCGCTGAGGTTACGGCCGCGCACCCCGATTGGAAGGGTAAGTCGGTGACGGTGGCGACGAAGACCTCCGAGGGCTGGGGCGCCTACCTGAAGGGTGATACTCGCCTGGAGTTCATGACGAAGCTGGGCTTTGTGCAGAATCCGAAGGTTCAGGAGCTGGCTCCGGCCGATGGCGGTTTTGCTGTGCAGCTCTCCGCCGAGCAGCTTGATGCGATTGACGCGGATCTGATTGCCGCGTTCCCGATTTTCATTGATACCGCGCAGATCACCGAAGACGCCACCTGGCAGAAGGTCCCGGCAGTTGCGGCCGGCCACGCTTTCGTGGTGGATGGCGACCTGTCCAATGCGTTCTCCCTGGGTACCCCGGCCGCGCAGCTGTGGGCCTTGGACAAGCTGACGCCGCTTATTGAGAAGGCTGCGAAGTAAACGCTGAGCTTTTAGGCCGCTGTTAGGTGCTACGGCCTGGTGCACAGATTCGCGCAGAACGCCCCGGAAAGACCACTCATATGGGTGAGCTTTCCGGGGCGTCGGCTATGACCTGGCGCTAGCGGTCCAGAAGCGCGGACACTCGGTTCATCCACTCGCCTCGATTGCTCACCACGTCAACCATGCTCGACGTTCCTGGGAGAGCTCCGGGCCCGCTGTCCGCGGTGTACGGGGCGCGCGAATACGTCCAGACCTGTTTTTTCGGTTTCTCGAAAGACGGGTCACACACCGGGATCCGGTTGAGCATGTCATCCTCGCCGCGTCCCAGATAGAACGGGAACGACGGCGCAAAGGCTTTCTTCCCCAGGTAGGTAACGAAGGCAGGGCTGCGCAGCGCGGCGTCGACCTCTTCCTGGTGATTCGGGCACGTTACCCTCACAAGGAACTCAGCTCCGGCCAGGTAGGTGCGGCGGATGATCGCGTTAGAGTTTTGCTGATCCGGGGTGAAAGCGAGATTCTTATCCGAGTCGCTTTGTTTCCGGATCCACAACTGGCGCGTTCGGAACTCACGTTCGTCATTGCGGAGACCGCTTTTGGTAGCGCGGGGATTAATGGTCTGGAATTCACTGATGAGGCGACCGGGGCGATCAACCCGTACTGTAAAATCAGCGCCCTCTAACCACTCTGGCCATTCTTCACGCGGAGCGCCTAAAGCACCCGCGAGGAGACCAAGGAGACCGGACCTCGTAGGCCGGAGCTCCGAGTTGACCACGTTCCCCGTCACTCACGGCCCCGCCCAGGATTGCACGGGGCCCGCTAGCCGCAGGAATGTTGGGTTACTCATTCTGGCCACCCAAGATCCACGCCACGACCGTGTCAACCAGGCCGTTCTTTGAGGTGGGTTCCACCCCAAACAGCTCTTCCAGCTGCGGGAACGTTCCTGTAAGAGCCAATGCGTCCCCGAAGTTATCGGGATCGAAGCGCCGGGCAGCATGGAATTGCTCTCCTAGGGCTCGCACGGAGGGTTCGAGGAAACCGCCACGGGAACTATCTGGTTGCACCGGAGTTTCAAAACTGTAGGCGCAGCGGTAGCGCTGTTCTTCGGCAAGGGCAACGACCGGCTGCGTGTAGGGAGCCGTCGAATGTTCTTTACCGCGCGGCTGGCCGTAAATGAGAGCGGTAATCATCTGACGTAGGTTTTCCTCTGCCTCTGGTTTACCAAAAGCGGTCCAGCTCGCCTGGAGTTGTTCCCGATCAATCGTCACCGTGCGGTAGAAAATACCGCTGGTAAATTGACTTACTCCAAGGTAGGTGGCTCCGCTGCGGGATTCTTCCCCGGTGAACTTGTTTTGCTCACGAATATCATCAACGGTGGAGAAATAATCGGTGCCAATAGTGGCGGCGTGGGTGGTCACGGCAGGAGATACACTCAGCGCGGCTTCTGTACCCTTCTCAGGTTTCGCCGCAAACATACGTCCGAAAGCGGCGATGGCTAGGGAACCTGTACATCCGTTGAGCACGAAGTCGGTATCAGGATCGACTTCACCAGCCACAACCTGTGCTGCAACCTGGATTTCTTCTCCACTCAGCCAGATCGAACGATCCGCTTCAGCGGCTCCCGCGCCATCATCGGCATCCGCTTTCGCCTGCTTCTTGGTGAATTGACCGACGAGGGCACGAGCCTTTGTCAAGGTTTTCTTCGGATCTAGATCGGGGGAAAGCTTGAGTGCGGCGTCGCGAATAACCTCTTCGAGCTTGCCAGAGCGCACCGAAACGTCAAGGCTGGCAGTTTCGTAGGCAACGCGTGCGCCACGCTTGATGGCCTGCGAGGAATGCATGGCGCGGAGAACGCCGCCTTCCATGAGTCGCTTCGGTGTTCCCGAATCATCCCGATTGAGATTGGAGTAGCTAATGGGAGTAAGGAAATGGAGGGTTAGGTGACGGTACATGATTGGTCCTCTCGGTTATTGTTTTAGTTTTCAGGAGCTTCGGCAGAAACGGTCTCAGATTGATCCGAAACCTTGAGTTGGGGTGCGGAATAGAATTCCTCGATTACTCGCATTCGCACGTGTTGGGATTCTGGCGACAGTCCATTACCCCAGCGCATCAACGTATCGGCAATATCGAAATAATTGACAGGAGGAACCGGACCCGGAATCGTTGATGCCACATCAAAAATTCGTTTGATGGATCGAGCTGCTTCTTCCATATCTTGGGTATGTAGGTACGCTAGGCGCGCGGCAATCATTCCTGGATTATCTGGTGACACGGATTGTGAACGCCCGTTTTTACCTTCAGCGGTTGCCACGCGATATGCCCACCGCCCCAAACTGTTGCGACGCTTACCCTCACTGGAATGAGGCACGCGATCATATTCCGCGGCCAAGGCTGCCACCCGCAGCAAGGCATTACGCTGCTCGGGGCGTGCATCTTCTGGCACCGCGGGTAGGACATAGGGATAAGCACGCACTTGAGTGAACGGCGTTGCCCCTTGCCGAATCACAGCGCACGCAGCACGAGATCTAGGATTATTCTTTTTCTCTTTAGCCCATTTTGAAACTTCAAGCAGCAACGCCTTCCAAGACTGCTGCTCCGGGACATCTGGTTGCGTCATGTTATTTCTCCTCATGAGCCGTGGGAACATCAAATTGTTTGGTAACAGCCCGAATATGCCGAGCAACATTCGAATAAACTGCCGCGAAGAGCGCCGGATCTTGCCCCCGATAGGGGGAAATCGCTTCTTCAAAAGCTTTGAGAGCAACCTGCGCAGCCCCGCCGCGAGCCGCACGGATTTCTTCAGGACGCCGCTCAGCGGTTGTCACTTGAGAAAGAAAATCTTCATAGGAGCGGGTGATCGCGCGCCAGAAAATATCCGATGCCGAATCCCGATAGTTTTCAAGCGAGTCAAGAACGGTGGGCATTCCATTAGAGGCAACGGAGGCCGCTCCGCGTGCGCGCCGGAAAGGTTGGATTACACAGTAATGCAGGGCCTGGATAAACTCTGCGTGGCGCCGGACTTGGCCCTGCGCCCGATCCGACAGCCCGAAAGCCCATAGCTGCGGATCTGCCACATCAACCCGCGAGGAGCGGATCACTGGAGAAGAAGCAGTTCCTTCGATGTAGTGGCGAATGAAAACCAGATGGCAGTCCGCGGAAGAAAGAATGTGGTCGTGTTTCTTGAATGCTTGGGCCAGTTTACCGAAGGCGGCCCACTCCACCGCTAAATCAGTTGCATCCCTTCCTACATCCATCCGCTGAGCCTTCAATTCGCCGGCCTTATTAGGCAAATACAGGTAGAAGGGATCGCTTTGATCGCGCTCAACCCAATAGGCTTTTCGGCTTTCTTTCGTTGTTCCCGCCTCGGGGGGAATCCACGCCGGTGGGGGTCAAGTCCTGGGTAGTGGTGTATCTGTGTTCTCGAATCATGATTGTCATTCTCTGGTTTCGATACTAATAAGGACTGGATATCAGATACCGGTCAAGCAATAACGTCCTTCCCACTAATAGTCTT
>NZ_QDIE01000036.1 GCF_003957255.1 Actinotignum sanguinis | reverse complement strand
CGGAGCCGTCGGGGAAGGTGACGGTTACGGTTCCGTCCTTGCCGACAGTCACTTCGGTGTTCTCCGGCAGATCCGGGTTGGCCTTCTTGACCTTATCCTTGACCTGGTCGCGTTCCGGATCGGTGAGGTTGTTCGGATCCACAACACCGGTTACCTCGGGGTCGTTGATCTTGGTCTTCTCGTTGTCCTTGAGCTTGCGGACGGTCTTGTCGGGAGTGATCGTGGTCGTGGAGTTATCCGGGAAGGTCACGGTCACGGTGCCATTATCGGAGACGGTGATCGTGGTGTCCTTCGGAAGATCAGGATTCTTCTTCTCGACGGCCTTCTTGACCTGTTCGCGTTCGGGATCGGTCAGCTTATTGACATCAACAACTCCTGTGAGGTCGGGGTCGTTGATCTTGGTCTTCTCGTTGTCCTTGAGCTGACGAACCGTCTTGTCCGGAGTGAAGGTGGTTGATGATCCATCCTTGTAGGTCACCGTTGCGGTGCCATTGTCGGAAACGGTAATCTCGGCGTCCTTGGGCAGGTCAGGGTTCTTAGCCTTGATGGCGTCGCCAACCTTGGTCTTTTCCTCGGGCGTTAGTTTATTGAGGTCAACAACACCGGTGATGTCGGGATCCTTGAGGGTGATCTTCTCGGCCATCTTCGGCTTGGTAACAGCGATCTTGAAGGGAACCTTCACCGGATCGGGCTGACCGGGGATCGTCACGAGCACAGTGCCAGTCACATCGCCAGTCTCCTTATCCTCGGGGATCTGGTAGGTAATCTTGCCGTCATTGCCGACGGTGAGCCCCGCAGGAGCATCGCCGTCGACCTTAAACGTAGAACCGTCCGGGAAAGTGAAGCCTTCTGGTGTAGAGATCGGAACCTCAACCGTGGAACCGGACTTTCCGTTCGAATCCGGGTATGTAGGAGTGACGACTGGCGCCTTGAAGGTCTTGGTGCCGAGGTCCTTGCCATTGCGGTTGTAAGCAATGGTGACATTACCTTGCTTATCCACGGTTACTTTATCCGTGTCCGTGAGCTGATTGAGCTCCTTGACCTTCTTTGCGATGATTTCCTGTTCGCCGGGAGTCAGGTTGTTCGGATCGGTGACTACCGTCTCGGAAATCTTAGACGTGTAGTAAATGATGGTAGCGGTCAGCTTCGGGGAAACTGCACCCAGGTCAGTTGTGAGCGTGCCGGTGAACGTCTGGGTCCCAGGATCGTGGTTCATATTATCCACCACGATGTTCTTGGTGATTTTACCCTTGACCTCGTCGTGGACGTCCTTCCTGGAAAGGTTGCCATCGTCACCGTACTTGAGCGGGTTGAGCTTGCCGTAATCGACGCCGATAAGGCCCTTCACATCATCGGGAGTGAAGGGGTCATCGGTATCCAAGCTACGGATAAGCGTGTCTTGTTTCAGCGGGATGACGCGCACCTTGAACAGGTTGGAGAAAGATTGGGTGTAACGCTTGTCGCCAGAGGCATCGGTGCGGATTCCGATTGCGCGCTTACCGCCAATATTATTTGACTGCCCGGCGTCATACTGGCCGGAGATGACGGCGGTATTGCCGGCTAACTTGAGGTCAAAACCTGTGAGCTGTTTTGCGGCCGGCCAGTCCTCACCCTGCCCAGGGGCATTAGTTCCCCACAGCTTTCCCTTGCTGTAGTCATCGGTTTTGAGAGTGACGGTTACCGGAGGGACAGGCGTGGACTTCTGTTTCTTCTGATCTGCGTTTGTGGCAGGATCCAGGAAGACCAGGATATTCGGAACTTTTCCGATAACGCTTACCGATTCGCTGCTAGGAACGACGACGCTAAAGGCATCTTCGCCGGCCTTGTTCGTGATAGTCAGCTGGCCCTGATTATCCACGGCAAGCTGGTCGCGGGTGAGACCGAGAGCGGGGTTATTCTTCAGGAAAGCGTCGATGATCTCCGTCTGCTGCGTCCCGGACAGGGTGTAGCCATTCGGATCCTCAACGGTTACCTTGTCTTTATTGTGGAGGCTGTGGTTCAGGGTTGCACCCTTTTTGGGATCCGGGCTTTCCTCCCGGAACGCGAAGGGCGGGGCGTAGTAGAAAACCTTGACATTGTAGGTTTCAAAGGTGTCCGGAGTCCCCTTCTTAGCCACGATAACCGGAACGTCCTTAACGCGATCTTTGCGCTTCGGGCCGTACGAGTTTGCGTTGGCATCCTTGAGGTTCTTTACCGTGAAATCGTATTCGTCCGGGTTGAGGTTGTTCTTGGTGAGCTGAGCCTTGACCGATTTGATAACCTCTGCCTCGGTCAGACCATCGACCAGGAAGAAGTTTTTGGCGATGGCGCCGCCGAACTTTGCTGAGTTAGCTTGTTCGGAGCTGGAAGCTCCCGCAGGGGAAGCTGGATCGGCGAGCGCGGGAGTGCCGCCGAAGAATATAAGGGTTGCCGCGAGAGTGGCACCCGCTATCTTACGAAAAGAGGTCACGAGATCCCTTCCTTATTTCCCAATCGTTGAACAGTGAATGTAACATCGATTTGAATAGAGAATTGTTATCGCTATTCTAATCCGCAGGTCAGAGGGTTGAAAACCGATTTCTTGTGACGTATGACCAGGTCGCGGTGGGGGAATTTTGTGCCGTCGTATTAAGGTGGAGATGGGCGCGACGAGGTGGTGTGCGGTGGTGAGTAGTGGCAGTGGTGCGGCTCCCGATGTTCCGGATGCTACGGAATAGGTAAGCGGGGCCGCCGTGGATTTTTTATGCGGTTAATCGTGCATGTTCTCTGGTGTGAGCTTACGCTGAAAGTCGAGATTTTCCATGGAAGATCCGATTCTCTGGCAGTTCCGGGAATTTTGATTCCCACATGGCGTAGACGCGCCACGGCAAACTGAGTGTGGGCCAGACGCGCATGAGGAGTTCCCGATTTAGCCAGCGTTCCTGCTGCTCGGTGGTTCCTTCGTTGATTAATGTGGTATAGCCGCGCTTTACGAGGCCGTCACTTTTAAGGCGGATCGTTTGAGAATCTGGTGCCCAGATGATCGAATGGTCGAGGTAGAGGGTGCCGCCCATGCCGGGGCCACGAAGTGTGTCCAGGGAAGATGGCAGTTCGTAATGTTTGCGTTGCGAATACGGCGCGATATCGCGCATGTGGCCTCCTCTCTGATTCTCCCACCATCCTAGAGGGGAAGAGCGCTGCCAGCCATAGTGGAACCAAATAAATTGAACGCCGCGCGGAATAAATCCGATAAAATTATGCGTAACACCGTTATGTAGGCACAAGGAGGTGCGGATCATGGCACAGCTGCATGTGAGAAGGCGGTGGTCCTTCTTCGATGACAGGGGCCGCCATTATTTGAGCGTCAACGGAAAGAAACGCCCGGAGATACTGCTTCCTGAACGCGATAACGTTTTTGAGGTGGACGACGGCGCCTGCGTGGTGCAAGTGAGAACTCTCGTTCCCCTCAAGAGCAATCCCGTGACTCTGTCGGTTGCCGAGGGGGATGAGATCTATCTCAGCTATCGCCTTAACAAGGGTGCCATTATTGGGCTCATCGTGCTTTTCACTGCCGTAGCAGTACTGCCTTTCGTGGTGAACTCAAGTGATCGAATGGTTTTGTTGCCCCTGGCTGGTGTATGCCTGATCGCGCTTCTGGTGCTGTCTTTTACTGTGTTTGCAACGATGTACACGCTTAAAATAGAGGACTCGCCCGGAGTCGCTGCGTAGCCAACCGTGCAGGTTAGTCTCCCGTAGCCAAGTGTGCTGGTAGCGGGCTAGGCGGCGTCGTCGTTCTTATCGGGAATGCACTGCGTTGTTGAAGAAATGCGCTGGGCCCCACGATGATCAGCGAGCCAGCGTTGGCCGTTGACATCCGTGAAACAGAAGCGGAAGCTTTCGTTAATGACGGTGAGTGGGGGTCGGTCGCCGAAAAGGCTGTCACCGTAGGTATCAACGTACTCGGCTTTTTCTTTCGGCGGGAGCGTAGGGAAAGTGATTTCGTAACCGGCCGAGGTTTGCCGGAATTCGTGATAGTGATCGGCTGAAACTTTGAGCCCGTCAAGGGGCGCCGGCAATGCGAGCGTGAGGTCAAAAACCGGGTTGGGGGAGGCATTATGGAAACTCGAAGTGATCTGCCGGCCGATTTTCCCGGTGTCGGTGCGGTGTTCCTCCGCGGTGATCTTGTTTTGGACGAAAGCCTGGTTAGCCTGGGAGAACTGTTCGGCTTTGATCGCCTCGTGGCGGTCATAGATATTCAAGCCGAGCACGGCCACCGCGATGACAACCGAAATAAGCGAGAGAGTTTCGGATAGCGGCAGCCAGCCACGCCGCTTCCCGCGCGCCCGCTCAGTTCCGATGGCCTTCTCCTCATTCATGCGCTTGTCCCTTGCCTGCTCGTTTTCGAACTGTAGCCGCGCTTGGCGTGACTGACGCCGACACCGTGCGGCGCGGGCCCGCAGTGCACGGGCACCGATGAATTTTAGCGGTTGGGGTTGTGGTGATAAAGCTTGGACGCGGCCTGAGTGGAAAGAAATCCAGCTCGTCTGCAACGGTCACAGCGGGCTGAACGATTGATGTAAATATAAGACGAGTGAGCTATTCGCAGCTGCTAGTCGACTCATGGAAAGAGCTGCTCCAAAGTGCGCAGGCTGTGGGTGTTGAGGCGCCTCCTTTCTCTGCTTAGGTGCGGAAAGTATGCGCTTCTATATGCAGCCTGGTCGTAGCATCGAACCACTATGTGTGGAAGCTACATCTCGATAAACGTTCTTGCAGTGACGATTCTTGGTGTGGCTACCATCGCCTCTAGGAAGTCCTTGTCTCCAGTTACAAAGACGTGAGCTCCGCAGGCGATTGCGGCGCGCAGTATCGGGCGATCCGACGGGTCTCGAATTCCTGTCTCCGTAGCAGTTGCGGACGTGGGGATGTCGACAACTGTCAATGCTAATTCTGCGGTACGTAAGAAAGCATCAAGGAGATGCATTTTGCCGGGAAATTTAACTCTGAAGACCCGGCGCAATTCTTCGATATTTTGTTCGCAGATGACAGCTCGATTGGGGAGTGAGACAGCCTTGGTGAATGCTCGTGCTGGAGCGGATCCAGGATTGAGCGCGGCTGAGATCAAAATGTTGGTATCAATGAAAACCAGCATCTTGACTACTCACTTCTAATGTCAGCAACTAGGGCGTTAACAGCTTCCTCAGTGTCGAGTCCTAAACGTTCGGCCTCACCCTCTAAGCCAGCTTGCAATACAGACATTGCGTAGCGTGCAGAGTTGACGACACGTACTTCGTCGTCGTCAACGACGAAGACAAGTCTGTCGCCGCTATCAACGCCCAGCCGATTGCGCACCGATTTGGGAACTGTTACCTGCCCTTTTGCCATTACTTTCGCTGATTCAACAAAAACCGTGCTCATGCTAATCCCTCCTTAGGGTTCTAATCAGTGAAACAGACTATGCACACAGCATACCCCAAGTAGGGAAAGTAGGGTGGAGTGGTGGATTGGGGTGATCTGCCGCTTGCTTAGGTACTTCACTTCGCCAGTTCCTCGTACACGCGCGCATTTTTTCTTATGAGCGCGGCCGAGGCCTTCGCGAGTTCGGCATCGTCTGGCTCTGTGGTCTTATTGAGCTTGGCGGATTCTGCAAATTCTTTAGTCACCGTCATCCCTCCTTGGATGTGGGTGGTAGTGCTGACACTTCGATTCTAAACCGCAATTCTCGTTTGGTACCGGTAATGAGTATCGCTATAGGCGGCGTTGAACATTTGTGTTTCGTGGCGGCTTGATGGGGCGGCAAGTGTCGTGGAATCCTACGGGCTAGATCTATTGTCCGTTGTGCGAGCGTTTTTCACTGAAATGGTGAACACTAACTCGATTCCTTTGTCTTTCGATTACAAGCGTCCAAACGAGGAGAGCTTTCGAGCTATTCATGAGACTCAGAAAATGATTGCCGCGGGCAGAGGTAAAAGCTATGCGACTGGCCGCGACCTCATTGAAGCGGCCTTGGCATGAGAGGCGCCTACAGGCGAAGTTCACTCCGGCATTCAGCAGAGACCTCAAAAAGAAAGCCACCAAACGGCAATGGAACCTTGCAGACTGGAAAACGAACTGGATCTCATGACGAGCTGTTTCGTCGGTGAGTGGCAAGCCTAAAGTGGAGCGGGCGACGGGAATCGAACCCGCCTCTGCAGCTTGGGAAGCTGCCATTCTACCGATGAACTACGCCCGCAAGAGCGGTGAAACCTCACGCAAGCGGCCGAACCGCAGGCGCGAAAGAATCACTAGGTGTTTATCCTAGCGTGCCATCCCCGCCAGCGCAAAGCGCGCCCGAATTGCTCAAATTACTCCATATACCGCCGCGCGGGTAGCGCCCACCCGCGCGGGCGTGTCAGAATCTAGGCGTGTTACTTTCCGATGTTGATATTTTGCGTTCCGTGAGCGAGGGCCGCATCGCCCTGCACCCCTGGGATCCGGCAATGGTGCAGCCTTCCTCCATCGATATTCACCTCGACCGCTTCTTCCGACTTTTCGATAACCACAAATACCCGGTCATTGACCCGGCCGCGGACCAATCCGACCTCACCCGCCTGGTAGAAGTCCCGGCCGACGGCGAATTCGTGCTCCACCCGGGAGAATTCGTGCTCGGCTCCACTTTTGAGCAGGTCACCTTGGGGAACGACGTCGCAGCCCGGCTGGAAGGGAAATCCTCCCTCGGGCGCCTAGGACTCCTCACCCATTCCACCGCCGGATTCATCGACCCGGGCTTCTCGGGGCACGTAACCCTTGAGCTTTCCAATACGGCAACGATGCCGATCAAGCTCTACCCGGGCATGAAAGTAGGCCAGTTCTGCTTCTTCCAGCTCTCCTCGGCGGCCACCAACCCCTACGGAGCCGGAGCGAGCGGCTCACGCTACCAGGGCCAGCGCGGCCCCACGGCCTCGCGCTCCCACCTCAATTTCCACCGTATCGATGTAACCCACTACCCGGAAGCCGGTAACTAAACTCGGGCCTTAGCAAGCCTCGCGCTCCCAAGGCAAGCGCCGGCCGCGCGGTCTCATCGAGAGCGGAAACGCGGGACACTCCCGCATATTTTCGCTACTGTAGTGATGTTCCATGCGTTAACAATGAGCTCCACCGCCTAAAAATCCGGTGCCCGCACCTACCAGGTGCATCGTGCCCGGTTCACCGCGGAGGAGCTTAGCGGCGCATGCTCAGCACGCAGCACCCGCAGCGTGCATCGCAAAGCTCGAAGGGACGGAGGCTGCCGTGGCATATGTGCTCCTGCTATTTGTGGTGGGGGCGCTGTGTGCACCGCTCGTTATGCAGCGCGGCCGATTCGGCTTCGCGATCCTTGCCCTGATCCCGGCCGGTACTTTCCTGTGGCTCCTCACTCTCATTCCCCGCATCCTCCGCGGTGATATCTACCAGCATTCGCTCACCTGGGTGCCCCAGCTGGGCATGGATCTCGATATCCGCATGGATGCCCTCGGCCTCCTCCTCGCCCTCATCGCCACCGGGGTCGGCGCGGCCGTGCTTTTCTATTCGGCGCGGTATTTCAAACGCGATGCCTCCTACCTGGGCCGTTTCGGCGCGATTTTCGTGGCTTTTGCCGGCGCCATGCTCGGCCTGGTCACCACGGATAACACCATCGCCCTCTACATTTACTGGGAACTCACCACCGTCTTTTCGTTCCTCCTCATCGGCCACTATTCCGACCGCCAGTCCTCGCGGCGCGCGGCGTTCCAGGCCATCATTGTGACAACGGCGGGCGGGCTGGCCATGCTGGGCGGGATCACCATGCTGGGCGTCATGCCCGGGGGATCCTTCTCGCTGCACGAACTCGTGGTGGCTTCCCACGAAGCAACACTTTCGCCGGGGAATTCCGCGCTGCTAACAAGCGCCGTCGTACTTGTGCTTATCGGGGCTTTCTCCAAATCCGCCCTCGTGCCCTTCCATTTCTGGCTGCCGGCCGCGATGGCCGCACCCACACCGGTCTCCGCTTACCTGCACGCCGCGGCGATGGTCAAAGCCGGGGTGTACCTGGTGGCGCGCCTGGCCCCCGGTTTCGCGCATAATCCCGCCTGGCACTGGATGGTGATTATCCTCGCCTCCTACACGGTGCTGCTGGGTGGCTACCGGGCCCTCAAACAAACCGATATCAAGCTGGTCACCGCCTTCGGCACGGTCTCCCAGCTCGGGCTCATTATTCTCTTCGTCGGCTACGGGGATTCGGCAATGCTGCTGGCCGGGCTCATGCTGCTGCTGGCCCACTCCCTCTTCAAATCCGCGCTTTTCCTCTCCGTGGGCATCGTGGACGTGTGTACCGGCACCCGTGACCTGCGTGAACTATCGAACGTGGGCCGCAATATGCCCGCGGTCGCCACCTTCGCCGGGATGGCGGATGCCTCGATGATGGGTTTCCCGCCCTTCGCCGCCTTCGTGGCGAAAGAAGGCGCCCTCGGTGCGCTATGGGGCGGCAGCGCCACCGATATTGCGGTGCTGGTACTCATTGCGGTGGGTTCAGCGCTCACGGTGGCCTACGGCCTGCGTTTCTGGTGGGGCGCTTTCATGCGCAAACCGCGCGTGGAAGATACCGAGGTGCGCGACGTTTCCGCAGTGATGATCTGGCCGGTGGGAATTCTGGCGACGGCGGGCCTGGTGGCCGGGCTCGCAACCGCGCCCATCAGCACCTTCCTAGAGCAGTACCTGGCCCAATACCCGGTACTTGCCCCCTACCAGGGCCACCTGCACCTCTGGTCCGGCTTCAACGGCCCCTTCCTGGTGACCCTCGCCATCCTCACGGCCGGATGTCTCCTCTTCTGGCAGCGCCACCGCATCTCCGCCTTCACCCAGCGCCACGCCATCCGGCTCAGCGCCGAGGAAGCCTACCAACGCATTGTTTCGGGCACCGAACGTTTCTCCATGACCGTCACCGCCCGCACCCAATCCGGTTCGCTTCCCACCTACCTCCTCACCATTTTCTGGTTCTTGCTCATGACCGTGGGAATCGCCCTGCTCACCAACCCGGTGGGCACCCTGGTGGTGCCGCGACTCTTCGATAGTTGGGCGCAGGCCGCGGTGGCTATTGTCGGATGCCTCGGGGTATTGCTCGCCGCGGCCTCCCGCCACCGCCTCAAAGCGGTGATCCTCATGGGAATTGGCGGCTACGCCGTCGCCCTCACCTACGAGATGTACGGGGCACCGGACCTCGCGCTCACCCAGGTACTCTCCGAAACTCTCACCCTCGTGGTCTTCGTGCTGGTGCTGCGGCGCCTGCCTTCCTACTTCTCATCCCGGCGCACCAAAGGAACCCAGCGTTTCCGCATTGTTTTCGCGGCCATCATGGGGGTGCTTTTCGCGGGACTGGCGTACCTGGCGGCCGGGGTGCGCACCCACGCGCCTATTTCAGAACTTTTCGCGGATGAAGGTTTCCGTTTCGGGTACGGGCGCAATATCGTCAATGTGACCCTCGTGGATATCCGGGCGTGGGACACCCTGGGGGAGACCTCCGTGCTGGTGGTGTGCGCCGTCGGCATTGCCTCTCTCCTCTTCGTGCGCGACCGCCTCGGCGGCACGGACCGGCTGCGCAATATCCTGGGCGCGAAAAGCGAACGGGCGCAACGCTTGCACCGCCTCGGTGACGACCCGGTGGCATATGTGCGCAACTCGCTGCGCGCCGAAGAAGAAGCGAAACGTTCGGGGCGTAACCGCGCCTGGCTCGCCTCCGCGAACCGCCCCGGGGTGGCTTCCCGCCCGATTATGTTGCAAATCGGCACCCGCCTGGTTTTCCATACCATCCTCATTATTTCGCTCTTCTTCCTTTTCGCCGGGCACAATATGCCGGGCGGAGGTTTCGCCGGCGGGCTGCTGGCCGGCATCGCGCTGACATTGCGCTACCTGGCCGGCGGCCGTTTCGAACTGGGCGCCACCCTCCCCATCCTTCCCGCACACCTACTGGGAACCGGGCTGGGCTTGGCTACCCTCTCCTCGCTCGCCCCCATTATGTTGGGCGGTAACCCGCTACAAACCGCGAAAATCGATATGGTGCTTCCGATTTTTGGGGACGTTCATTTTACGACGGCGCTCATTTTTGACACCGGCGTCTATATCGCGGTTGTTGGCTTGGTAGCCGAAATTCTGCGCTCCCTCGGCGGGGAGATTGACCGGCACGGAGAGATCGAAGAAGGCGTCTGGGATGCTGATATTCGCATCGAACCTTCCCATGACGCCCGCCAGAACCTGCGTGAAGAAATGGAATCCCAGGCGGAGCTCAGCGAACGCGCTTCCCCGAAACAAGAAGCCGAGCGCCTGGCTCTGGCTGCCGAACAACGCGATGCGGCAACGGAAGGAGAGCAAGAATGAGCGTATCTCTCGCTCTCATCCTCATGTGCGGGGTTTTCGTTGCCGTAGGGGTCTATCTTATTTTGGAGCGCTCCCTGTCCCGGGTGATTCTCGGGCTGGGCTGCCTCTCCAACGGCGTCAATATTCTTTTCCTTATCGCGGGTGGCCGCACCGGCAATCCACCCTTTATCGGTAACGGTTCGCCGGATCTGTGGGCGGACCCGCTGGTCATGGCCATGATGCTCACCGCGATCGTTATTACCCTGGCCACCACCGGCTTCCTGCTGGCCATGGCCTATCGCACCTGGCAGCTGCGCGATGATGACGAAGTGCGCGACGACGTCGAGGATCGCGCCGTCGCCGTTCGCCAACAACTGGAAGAAAGCAGCCAGCGATCCGAAGTGGGAACAGACTTGCAGGAAACCTCCGCGGAATTCCGCGACGAAACCGATACCCCGGCCCCGCGCTTCGGGCGTTTGGGCCGCTGGAACCGCAAGCATCCGCAGCGCCGCCGGCACCGCTACGTCGCTAACCCGAATGCCACTCACGGCGTGGACGGCTCGCTCGCGAACGGCGGAAAACCGCGGAATAGTGGACGCGGCGGAAACGCGGGAGGTACGCGGCGATGATTTCCTGGCTACTTCCCGTTCCCATTGTGCTGCCCCTGCTGGCCGCCGGAGTGCTCCTGGCGGTTCCGCGCCGGCGCCGCGTGCAAGCCTGGACCGCGGTAGGGATGCTTTCCATCGTCCTCGTGGTCGCGGTGATTCTGCTCTTCGTTTCCGCGCGCGGCCCCATCACCCTGGACGTGGGGAACTGGGCGGCACCCGTGGGTATTTCCCTGGTGGCCGACAGGCTCTCCACCATCATGCTCACCACCTCGGTCACGGTGACCCTCATCGTGCTGGTGTACTCGGTATTCCAGGGCGTGGCCGACGGGGAACGCGGTGCCCCCACCTCGGTGTATTACCCGGCTTTCATGATTCTTTCCGCCGGGGTATCCGATGCTTTCCTCACCGGCGATCTTTTCAATATGTACGTGGGCTTTGAGATTCTCCTGGCCGCGTCTTTCGTGCTCCTCACCATGGGTGGCACGGCCGAACGCATGCGCTCCGGCTCGGTCTACGTGATCGTCTCGATGGTTTCCTCCCTCATCTTCCTCACCGCGCTCGGCCTCACCTATGCCGCGGTAGGTAGCGTCAATCTGGCCGACCTCGCCGTGAAACTCCCGCAGGTAGATCCGGGAATGCGCATGGTCCTCCAGATCCTGTTCCTCGTGGCCTTCGGCCTCAAAGCCGCGATCTTCCCGCTGGCCGCCTGGCTGCCCGACTCTTATCCCACCGCCTCCGGCCCGGTCACTGCCGTTTTTGCGGGCCTGCTCACCAAAGTGGGTGTCTACGCGATTATCCGCACCCAGGTGCTGCTCTTCCCGGGCGGGCGCCTGGACGATATCCTCGCCGGCTTCGCGGTGGCCACCATGCTCATCGGTATCCTCGGCGCGATCGCGCAGGAAAACATTAAGCGCCTGCTCTCCTTCACCCTGGTGAGCCATATCGGCTACCTTATCTGGGGCATCGCTATCTCCACCGAAGCGGGACTCTCCTCCACAATTTTCTACGCCGTGCACCATATCGTGGTGCAGACCGCGCTGTTTTTGGTGGTGGGCCTGATTGGCTGGGTGGCAGGAACGACGTCGCTCGTGCGGCTCGGCTCCATTATGCGCGCGGCCCCCATGGTTGCGGTGTTGTATTTCCTCCCCGCGCTTTCCCTGGGCGGTATTCCGCCGCTCTCCGGTTTCCTTGGCAAAGTGGGCTTGCTGGAAGCGAGCGCTGCGCGCGGCACCGCGATTGACTGGGTGCTGATAGCGGCCGGCCTGGTTACCTCACTCCTTACTCTCTACGCCGTGATCCGTGCCTGGAATATGGCTTTCTGGCAGGAAGCCCCGGCGGAACTGCCCTCCACCACCTACCCGAGCGGCATGGTGATCTCCGCCTCCGGACTCATCGCGGTGATGCTCGGTATTACTTTTGCGGCCGCGCCGTTGCGTTCTTTTACCGACGGCGCAGCTGCCGAGCTGGAAGCCCGCACCCCCTATATCAGCGCGGTGCTTCCCGATTGGGATCGCGGTACCGGGATTTCCCCGGAAGTGGATGAAGAAACCGTGGTACCCCACGAAGATTCCACCCCGGATACCGGCACCTTCACCCACACTCCCGCACCGCAGGAAAGCCCGCGCCTGCTGCGTTCCCCGAGCCCCACGCCAGCGACGTCGCTGCCGGCTGGTGCGCCGGTGCCGGCTGGTGCGCCGTCGTTCAACACACCTACGCCCACGCCCGCGGCGGTTCCCACGCCCGTTCCCACAGTTTCCGGAGGTGAGCAATGAGTCGCGATAGCGAAGCAATCCGCCTGGTCACCCGGCGCGAAGGTCGTTTCCCGAGCGCCTCCCTGGGGGTGCTGATGTGGCTGACCATCGTGTGGGTGCTGCTCTGGGGGCAGGTCAGCGCCGCCAATATCGTGGCCGGTTTTTCCCTCGCGCTCCTCGTCACCGAACTGGCGCCGTTCCCCACCGCCTCCTTCGACGGGCGTTTCCGCATCTGGGGAGTGATCCGCCTCGTCGCGATTTTCGTACGCGACCTCGTGCACGCCTCCTGGCAGCAAGCCTGGTTTATCCTGCGGCGCGCTACTCCGCGCGGTGCGGTGATCCGCGTGCGGCTGCGCTCCCACTCTGATGCCTACCTGGCGATTACCGCCGGGATGTCCACGCTGGTGCCCGGCTCGCTCGTTATCGATACCGATGCCGCTTCGGGCACCCTGTACGTGCATGTGTTCGATGTGGGCATGGCCGGGGGAGTGAGCGCCGCGCACCAATCGGTGCTCGATTTGGAGGAACGGGTGCTGCGTGCTTTTGCCTCGCGCAGTGAGCTGGTGCAGGCCGGCTTCGTGCCAGGTTCCAGTCCCAAGGCCGGGCGCCTGCCCGTTCCCTTCGCTCCCGATAGCTCCGGAGGTGAACGGTGATTATCGTGATGGTTATCTGCGGGGTGCTTCTGGCTATCTCGGCGCTGCTGGTGACGGTTCGTATTGTCAAAGGCCCCACGGTCCTCGACCGAGTGGGAGCGCTCGATGTGATCACCTCGATTATGGTGGGGGCGCTCTGCCTCCTCGCGGCAGTGACTCGAAGAGCCGATTTGCTCGCGGTTTTCGTCGTCGTCGCTATTGTCGGTTTTCTCGGATCCGTGGCCGTGGCGCGTTTTATTCGGCCCGTGGACCAAAACGACCCGAAGGAAATGCGGCGCCTCGCGAAGGCGAACGAACGCGAAACAACCGACGAAGAAGAAGACGAAAGCCCCGCTCACGATCCGGATCGCGAGCCGCCCACAGCTCGCACCCAATCGGATACCGCGAACCTTCCGCGCGCGGACGCCGCGGGCACGCAGGAAGGAGCCCAGCCGTGAACCCCTGGGATATTATCGGTGCCGCGCTTATGCTGGCCAGTGCCACCCTCACCTTCGTGGCCGCCATCGGGATGTTCCGCTACCCGGACCTCATGACGCGCCTGCACGTGGCCACAAAACCGCAGGTCCTCTCCCTCATTATGGGCTGCCTGGGCGCCGCCTGCCTGGTGCGTGACCCGTCGATGACGTGGACGCTGCTCCTCGTTATCGGCTGCCAGCTCATTACCTCGCCCATTTCTGCGCATATGCTTTCGCGGGCCGGCTACCGCACCGGGCGTATCGATTCGGATGCCATGGTCGTGGACGAATTGCGCGAGGACCTGCGCTTCGGGCGTGGGCTGAGTCATAATAGTTCTGGACAGGAAAAGAATTCTGCGCGGGGGAGCACCCCCACGCATTAAATATCGGAGGCGGCGCCGGGTTTCCAGGCGGGCGGCGCCGCGCGAAGAAAGGGACGCTGTGGATATCGGTTGGAAAGTTGTGAGCGCGGGCGTTGGGGTGCTCTCGGGGATCGTCGCCAATAAAATCGTGGACGTGGTGTGGAAAGGCATTTCCGGGCGGGAGATCCCCGATTCGGAGGATCCGAATGCGCCGCTCGTAGACGCGGTTATTTTCGCGGTTGTCTCGGCGGGGGTGGCCGCGGCCGTTTCCCAGCTCACCCAGCGCCAGGCCGCCAAATGGTACGGCAAGGGCGAAGTGATCGATTCGCAGGTGCGCGCCCAGGCCTAAGAGTCGCCCCGGGCCGGGCCTAAGATGTGAGCGGTGTTACCGGCCGGCGCAACACGGGCCGCGAGCGTGAAAATACGTGAAAATACGGGACCTCCGTACTAGACTGGACTGCACGACAGGGGAGCGCAACAGCGCTGAGAGTGCGGCCGGCACGCGGTACGCAGACCCTCGAACCTGATCCGGTTAGTACCGGCGAAGGGAGTCGAGATCTCTCCTCCGCGCTCGCGGAGACCCTCCTTATATCCTGAGGAGGATGCATGGTCCAGAAAAATAAGCAGGGCACCCGCGCACTTGTGGCCGTCGCGATGGTTGCGGCACTGGCCCTGGCCGGATGCTCGAAGAACGACGACGCCGCCTCGCCGGCAGCGAGCGATCACCCCACCACAGTACGGGTGGTCAGTCACGAATCCTTCAACCTACCCGATGAACTCATCGCCCGCTTCGAGAAAGAATCCGGGTACACCATCGTCAAATCGGCACCCGGGGATACCGGCCAGGTTGTTAACCAATTGGTGCTGGTGGATGGTAAACCCGGCGCGGATATGGTGTTCGGGGTGGATACCTACACCGCCTACCAGGCGTTGGATGGCAATACTATCGCCGATTATTCCTCCCCGAAGCTTCCCGCGGGGGTGACCGCTCTGGAAGGGAAACTCAACCCCATCGATCAGGGTGAGGTCTGTGTTAATTACGACCGCGAGTGGTTCACCCAGAAAAATATGGTTCCGCCCCTGAGTTTTGCCGATCTTTCCCGCCCCGAATACGCGGCGCTGCTCGCGGTGGAAAATCCGGCACTGTCATCACCCGGGCTGGCTTTCCTAGCTGCAACCGCGCACGTTGCCGGCGGAACGGACGGCCTCTCCCAGCTATGGACTCAGCTTTTAGGGGCCGGTACTCGCATTTCCGGCTCGTGGACGGATGCCTACTACACCGATTTCTCCGGCTCGGAAGGAAAGGGGAACTATCCGCTGGTAGTTTCTTATTCCTCCTCCCCGGCCGCTGAAAACGGGCGCACCGGCGTGATCGAATCCACCTGCGTGCGCCAGGTGGAATACGCCGGGGTGTTGCGCGGTGCAGAAAACCCAGAAGGCGCCCAGGCATTTATTGATTTCCTGCTCTCCGAGGATGTCCAGAAAGCCATTCCGGAGTCGATGTACGTCTACCCGGTGGCTGATGTGGAACTGCCCGCTAGCTGGCAGCAATACGCCCCCCGGGTCAAGGATCCTATCGAGTTGGATGCCAAAGAAGTGGGTGCGCAGCGCGCCGAATGGATCCGTGCCTGGCGTGACACCGCAGGAATGTGAGTAGGTCATATCGCATCCCGCGCCCGCGCGGAGCCTCCCCGGTGGTTGCCTTCGCGCTCGCGGTTCCGCTTCTTTTCCTCGCGGTATTCTTCCTGTGGCCGGTGGTGGCGATGCTCGCGCGCGGGCTCGTCACCCCGGCCGGGATGGACACCGCGGGTTTCGCCACCGAGCTCACCCGCCCGCGCACCTGGAAAGTTGCCGGCCAAACCCTGTGGATGGCGGCGGCCAGCACCCTTTGCTCGGTAGCGTTGGGGCTTCCCCTCGCCTATGTGCTCTACCGGCTGCGCCTACCCGGGGTGCGGGTGGTGCGGGCTTTCGTGGTGGTGCCCTTTGTGCTCCCCACCGTGGTGGTGGGCACCGCGTTCCGGGCCTTGCTGCGCCCGGACGGCCCGTACGGTTTCCTCGGCTGGGATTCCAGCCCGTGGGCGGTGGTCGCGGCCATGGTTTTTTTCAATACCGCGGTTATCTCCCGGACGGTGGGGCCGCTGTGGGCGGCACTGCCCCCGCACGCTGAGGCGGCTCGCACCCTCGGCGCTTCACCGTGGCGCGCTTTTCGCACCGTTACTCTCCTGGAATTGGCACCGGCGATTACCTCCGGCGCGGCTATTGTCTTTTTATTTTGTTCGACGTCGTTCGGAATCGTCCAAACCTTAGGCGCACCCGGCTACGGCACTCTCGAAACTGAAATCTGGGTGCAGACCACCACCTTCCTTGATTTACGGGCTGCCGCGGTGCTTTCTTTGCTGCAGGTGCTCATCGTCGGGCTCGCCACGGTGGTAGCGGCCCGGGCCACCCGCCGCACTTCGGCGGCGCTGCGGCTGCGCCCTGCCGCCCGCCGCAAGGTGAGCCGGAGCGATATTCCAGCACTGCTTATGAGCGGCGCCACCGTTGTTTTCCTGATTGGAGCTCCGCTCCTCACCCTGGTGCTGCGCTCCTTCCAGCGCTCGGGCACGTGGACGCTGGAGAATTACCGTAACCTCATCGGTTCGTCCGGGTTCGCGGGGGTGTCCGCTTCCGACGCGCTCCGCAACTCTGTGGTGACGGGTCTAAGCGCCGCGGTTCTCGCCCTGCTCCTCGGTGCGCTCTTGGCTTTCGCGCTGGCCTCCCCGTGGGCCCCACCGCGACCGGTGAGCGCGGCCGCCGAAGGGCTGGCGCTGCTGCCTCTCGGGGTGTCCGCGGTGACGGTCGGTTTCGGACTCTTCCTCACCATCCGCATGCTCGTGCCGTCCGCGCAGTTCCTCGTGCCGATAGCGCAGGCCGTGGTGGCTCTTCCCCTCGTGGCCCGGGTGATTCTCCCGGTGGTGCGGGCCATCGACCCGCGCTTGCGCGAGGCCGCCGCGACCCTGGGGGCCGGCCCGGGGCGGGTCTGGAGAAGTATTGATCTGCCGCTGGCTGCCCGCGCGCTCGCGGTGGCGGCTGGCTTCGGGCTGGCTATTTCGTTGGGAGAGTACGGTGCTACGTCTTTCCTGGCCACCAGTGATTCCACCACGCTCCCGGTGCTTATCGGCCAACTCCTGGGTAGGCCCGGGGCGGATAATTACGGGACCGCGATGGCCGGGGCGGTGGTGCTCGGTACGGTCACCGGAGGGTTGATGGCGCTGAGTGAGATGGCGGCGCCTGCCGGAGCTGCGTCGTCGTTATTACCGCGGCAGAAAGGAAAACTACGTGTTAGAACTTCGTAACCTATCGGTGCGTTACCCGGACGGTTTCGAGGCGGTGCGTGGCGTGAATCTTAGCGTGGATTCGGGCACCACTGTTGCGCTTCTGGGGGCTTCTGGCTCCGGGAAATCTTCGCTGCTGCGCGGCATTGCCGGGCTGGAAGCCGTATCCGGGCAGGTGCTGATTGACGGTGCCGATATGACGGCGGTTCCCACGCATCGGCGTGGGGTGGGCATGGTGTTCCAGGACGGGCAGCTCTTCCCGAATCGCAGCGTGGGTGGAAATATTGCCTACGGGATTGAGCGGGGCCGTTCGCGTGCCGAGGTAGCGGCGGAAGTGGAGCGCTGGCTTGAGGTGGTAGAACTCAGTGGCTATGCCAAGCGTGCGGTGACGACTCTTTCGGGCGGGCAAGCGCAGCGAGTGGCTCTGGCGCGTTCCCTGGCGGCGCGCCCGCGGGTGCTGCTCCTGGACGAACCGCTGTCCGCCCTCGATACTCGCCTGCGGGAGGACCTGGCGGTATTCCTGCGCCGGGTGCTGCAAAAGGCCGGGACGACGGCGGTCTACGTTACCCATAATGACGCCGAAGCCGTGACCGTTGCCGACCGGGTGGTGCGCATGGAGAACGGGCGGCTGGTTGATATGTCGGGGTAGGTGGTGCTGGTATGCTGCGTTTGCCCGCTTAGCTAATCTCCCGGAACAGTACAGCTAGTCATCTTTTGCTTGACGAACACCCTTGATAATTCTGGGAAGCATGAAGGACAGCCGTAGCGCAACATACACGGCAGCGAAGACCGCGAACCACGTCAAGCCGTTATGTACATTCCAGCCGGTGTCTTTGGCCAAGAAAGCCACAAGCAAGGCGAGCAATCCGGCGCAAATATCCGCTAGATGGGCTTTAATCTTGTCACTCATGAGCGGTTCCATATCTATTAGTTTCGGTCATGTACCCTCAACGGGTTATGGGGTGCACCTTGAGAAAACGGGTGCGGCTCTGCGTTGAGAGGTGATATCAGTTAACCGCGCGAGGATACTTCTGGGCTACCGATAATCGTCGGTATGTTTACCGGGATTTATAGGCGTGTGGATGGCAGCGTTTGACGGTTGGCCTACCCGCACTGCTGATCCTTCCGTCAACCTGTGATTCCAGCTTTGATAGCGGTGATCCCTAGTTCAGCGCGCGTTGCGCACCCGGTGCGGTTGAGGATATCGGAAACATAGGAGCGCACGGTAGTTTCGGTTAGTCCGGTTCGCCGAGCAATATTCTTGTTGGTTGCGTCCGTTAGTGTGGTGTATCTGTATCCCGCGGTGATCCTCGTGTCGGTATACACAAAGGCGACCATCGCGGGTACCTTTCGAATCAACTCCTACCTATCCTCGAAAGGAGATACCCCGCAA
>NZ_QDIE01000035.1 GCF_003957255.1 Actinotignum sanguinis | reverse complement strand
CCACCGTGGCTGGTCTGAGTCTCACCTGCTCACCGCCCTGGATTACTGGCTTTATTCCAGGTCGATCAACACGCAGCCGATGTCTGATTTCGTGTCAAACACGATCCAACCAAGGAAGGAACCGGTTAGTACGCCTAGTGATAAGCCCGTCGAGATTGATACCCATATCGATACCGAACACCCCTGGGAAGACGGTCTAAACATCCGTAAAGGCCAGATCGGGGGCTAACGACACGCCGCCATTAGCAACTAATTTTGTCTATTAACCCATACCGAACACCCCTGGGAAGACGGTCTAAACATCCGTAAAGGCCAGATCGGGGGCTAACGACACGCCGTCATTAGACCCACTTTTTGTCTATTAACCCGCGCAAAGAGTTGGGGATGTGTTTGGCCGTTTTCTCGAACTGGGTCACCAAAGCAAAGAAAGGGAAGTGGCGTGAATGCGAGAAAGTGTTGTTGTAGCAAGGGGATCGGGTGGTGGCTCCGACCGGCGTCGATCCGGTGACCTTTCGATTTTCAGTCGAACGCTCTACCAACTGAGCTACAGAGCCGAAAGAGAAACACCCGGTTTCCCGGGCGTTCTTCCTTCGCGACCCCGACGGGACTTGAACCCGCGACCTCCGCCGTGACAGGGCGGCGCGCTAACCAACTGCGCTACGGGGCCATTTGCTAGGCAAATAACCATCGCGTACCCCCAACGGGATTCGAACCCGTGTTACCGGAGTGAAAGTCCGGCGTCCTAGGCCTCTAGACGATGGGGGCTCAAGAACGTTGTTCTCAAAGCGTCCCCGCTGAGGGAACGGGTATAAGCTTACGTAGGATTCCAGGTCTTAGCAAATTGAACGAGAGTGTTCTCGATCACCAACCTAGTTTTCCGCGGTAACTCGCGCATTCCGGGAAGTGGCCACGCTGCGTGCGGGCGGCGTCGTACCAGATAGACGCCGCGTGCCCGCCTCACGGCTATCTCACGCCGGAGGCGAAAGAAGTTCGACGCCGCTTTTTCTGTCGCAAGCACCTACTAGGCTTTCAGACATGAACGCATCGGTACTCGCGGGGGCCTCGGCCGCCTGGAAATCTCACCTGCTCGCGCCCTTGGTGCGGGCGGAAACTGAGGCGCCCACTCCGGAACCCACCCCCACCTCGGATCTGCACGAAGTCGCGGAACAGGCCGTCGCCGCCACGGTTGATATCGCGCAGCTACTCGGGGTGTGCTTGCTAGGTGCGTTTATCGGCTGGGTGATCGCGGTGGTGGTTGTCGCGGTGGTCAAAGCCGGTTTCCGGCGCCATACCGGGCTGATTGATGTGGTGCGTGGCATTCAAGTACCCACGCAATTCACACTTGCGGTGGTGGGTGCCCGCTTTGGATTGTTCTCCTACATGGAGAATTTCCCGGAACAGGATCGGCCCAATTGGTCGCCCGTGCTCAAACACCTGCTGCTCCTCCTCATTATCGCCGGCCTGACCTGGCTTCTTGTTGGTGTGGTCAACGGGGCAGCGCGCTCGTACCTCAAATTCGTGGAGCGGGTGGCTGAAACGCGCTATCGCCGGGTCCAAACGCAGCTGCAGATTTTGCGGCGCTTAGCGGTGGCCCTCATTATCGTGATCGGCCTGGCTGCCATGCTCATGACTTACCCGGGCGCAAAAGCCGCCGGCGCTTCACTTTTCGCCTCCGCGGGCGTTATCTCCCTGGTTGTTGGTATTGCTGCGCAATCCACCCTGGGTACCCTCTTCGCTGGGCTGCAGCTGGCCTTCTCAGATTCCATTCGCGTCAATGACATCGTCATCTGGGATGGGAATATGTGCACTGTTGAGGAAATCACGCTGTCTTACGTGGTCCTCAAAGTATGGGACGGCCGGCGCCTCATTGTGCCTTCCAATAAACTCACTTCCACCACGTTCGAAAACTGGAGCCGGCGTGATCTGGACATCATGGGTTCGGTGGTCCTTCAGCTGGACTGGAGTGCTCCCATTGCGGAACTACGTGCCGAACTTGACCGTATCCTCGCTCATACTGACCTCTGGGATGGCGACACCGGCACCCTCGTGGTGGGGGATGCCTCCACCGCGAACGGCCTGCAAGTCTCCGCGATTGTTTCCGCCTCCTCGCCCGGCGAACTCACCGACTTGCGAAACCACGTGCGCGAAAAGCTCATCGTATGGTTGCAAAACAATGCCCCGGATGCTTTCCCGCACACCCGTTTTTATAACGACGCCGCTGAATCTCCCACTCCCGGTGCTCTTCCCGCGGGAAGTGATGCGGAGCAGGCAGAATCCGATGTGGAACAGCGCGGAAGAGATACGGCTGGCGAATCACGCGAAGCTAAGGCCGAAGAAGCTGAGGAAGTCGCGGCCGAGGAATCCGCGCAATCCGCGCAATCCGCGTCTGTGGAGTCGGAGGAGTCGGGGGAGCCGGCCAAGCCTGCAGCTCGCGAAGTCACCCGCACCTCCATCGGTGCCCAGGAACAAAGCGACGCGGATACCACCTTCGACCCGCAGGATTACCGGGAAACCCGGATCCTCTCCGCAGCTGATATCGAAGCGGCGGTACGCCCGGAGCGGGTACCCGTAGCGAGCCGCCCCGCAAGTACGGCTGGCACGGAAGGCCCGGCCACCCGCATCCGGGAAGGTCACGAAGCTTCGCTGTTCACCGGATCTATCCAAGCTGAAAAGCGCGGCCAAGAATTCTCCGGGCCGGGAGCCGAAGTTCTGGCGGAGCGCGAACATAATGCCGCACGCCGCACCGGTCAGCAAGAACCTATTCACGAAACCGGCAAAGTCCCAGCAGAATCATCGGCTCATCCCACCGCGGTATTCCCGGCCATTTCCGAAGAAACAGATGGGACTGACGCCACAAAGCAACCTGACAACAATAAGGAAACTGAAGAAAGGACAGCACATGGCACGGATGCTCCCGCAAAGCGATGAAGAATGGGCCCGGGTTCTCACCCCGGCAGAATTCACGGTCCTGCGCCAAGCCGGAACCGAAGCGCCCTTCACCGGCGAACTCCTGAACGAAGAACGCGAAGGTATCTACCGGTGCCGGGCCTGCGGGGCAGAACTTTTCCGCTCCACCACCAAATTCGATGCCGGATGCGGCTGGCCCAGCTTCTATGACCCTTCCCGCAGTGATGCCGTGCGAACAGACGTTGATTACAAACTCGGATACCCGCGCACTGAAGTCCGCTGTGCCACCTGCGATTCCCACCTCGGGCACGTCTTTCCAGATGCACCGCATACCCCTACCGGGCAGCGTTACTGCATGAACTCCGTAGCACTCACTTTCGAACCCGAAACTGAGCCCGCATCCGGCTCCCAGCCCTCGCCCGCGTCCGGGCCACTATCCAAACCCGCAAGCACGTCCACCACCGCATAGATTCGGTAGAATCACCGGTGTTGCACACCGCGGCCAACGGGGGCTCTTCCCGGGGTGGCGGTGTCCACCGGGTCGCGACAAAGGAGAAACCATGCCGAGCCTTCATGTCATGTCCGCAAACCTCCAGCAAGGTAAGCCCTCACGGCGCCCGCGCCCGGGCACGGACAAAGTGACATGGCAGCGCGAATCCATTAGTAAAGCCATTCGGCAGATTACCGCCGCTGGCCCGGACCTCCTCGCCCTCCAAGAACTCAAAGTCACCACTGCCGGAGGGGACCTCTACGCACCCCTCCTCGCCGCAGGTAGCTACCACGAAGCCATTTTCGCGCCCACCAAGAATGAACGCGGCCGGCTCCGCTCCACCAAAAAAGGGCAGGCTCGCGGCGTTGGTACCGCGCTCCTCTCCGTCTACCCCATCGGTGCTCGTGAAGTCATCAACCTCCCCGTCCACCAGCAAGAAACATGGCTGAAAACCCTGCGGACAAATATCGGGATTGGTGAAATCCCCCGGGTTGCGATCCTCGCAGAAATTAAAGTGGCGCCCGGGTACTCCGTCGTCGTCGCTGCAACACACCTCACCTACACGTACCGCCTCAACGTTACGCAACTACGCACCGTAGCCGGAGCCCTCGCCGGGTTCGCCCAGCGCCACGGTCTGGAGAAGGCCCCGCGCCTCATTATTGGGGATCTCAATATCCGCGGCTGCGACGTACCCCTAGCCGCCACCGGATATGAAGCGGCTGCCGAAGCCCTCACCTACCCCTCCGATGAGCCGGAAAGCCAAATCGACCATATCCTCGGAACCGGGGTAGATGTGCGCGCGGCGGAAAACCTCTTCTTGCCGCTCTCTGACCATCGTGCCCTGCGCGCCACCGCCGTCTGGACATAGGTTCGCCCTGCGCTGCTACACCGTCGCACTGCTGCACCGCCGCACCGCGCGCTCGAGACGCGCCCTCACACCTGAAGAAGTCTGTCTACACTAGTGCTGTTATGGCCTCTGTACTGCTCAACTTTTGGGTGATTATCGCGATTATGCTCGTCGGCTACCTCGTCGCGCGCTGCAAAATCGTGCCCCCGGGAAGCGACCGCACCCTCACTCAGCTCGTCTTCTACACCACCCTGCCGGCACTTATGTTCACCACCCTCGCGAACTCCGACCCGGCCTCCTTCTTCGGTGTCAACGGGCTCGCCAATATCATCTCCTCGGTAGGAACCGGACTCATCTATACAGCCCTGGCCGCCACCCTGCTCAAAAGCCGAGGAACCGAACTCACCGTCGGCGCGCTCGTTGCCTGCTATACCAATATCGGCAACCTGGGCGTGGCCTTCCTCGTGGCCATCACCGGCGACCCCACCCCGGCCGCTCCCATCCTGCTCTTCCAAATCCTCGTGATGGTGCCGGTATTCTTCTCCATCCTCGACAACCAAACCGGGAAGAAAACCGAAGGGCTGTGGCGCACCATCCTCTCCCGCCTCAAAAACCCGTTACTCATCGCGGTCTTCGCCGGGCTCATGGTCGCCCTCCTCAAAATACCCATTCCGGAACTCATCTCCGCACCGCTCACCAAAATGGCAGGTGCGAACGTTCCCATTATTTTGCTGGCTATGGGAATGTCCCTACGCGGGGCGCACCTGCCCCGCTTCGGACGCGAAAGCGCACCCCTCATGCTCGGCATCTTCTGCCGGCTCGTCCTCGGGCCGCTTATCGCCTTCGGGGCCGGTTATCTCCTCGGCGCGCGCGGCGAAGCCCTCATGGCCATCGCCATCATCGGAGCCTTCCCCACCGCCAACAACGTGTTTGTTTACGCGCATCGCTACCGTTCTGGCGTCACTATGGCTCGCGACGCCGTCATTATCACTACGGTCGGTTCACTCCTCGTTATCCTCCTCATTACCGTCATTGCCCAAACAGTATGAGGTCACGATCCCTGCACAGGATTGTAATCAGGCCCGGGTGCCTCCCCGTCCACCTCAAAATCAGGCTGATCGTAGGTGTAATCCGGATCCGGAGCCGCGGGAGTAGGGGAGTTCATATCTGCGGTATCGAGTACGCGATCCTCCCCACCAAGGGTGTGCGACGCCGCCCGTGCCGTGACCGGCGAGGGCGATTCCTCCGCGCGGGTATTGAGCTCCTTCGCGTTGTATTCCAGTAGCTGCTTCGCCACCGCGGTACCCGCCAAATCGCGCAGATCCAGATCCGGGAGCTCCGTAAGCGGCTTGTCCGGGGTACGGCGCAGCACCTTGAATACTTCCCACACGATAGAAATAAGTGGAATCACAATAATCGCACCCAGCAGTCCCGCCACGAACGTACCGGCCGTCACGCCCACCGCGATAACCACCGGGTGGAGCGAAACCTGATGCCCCATAATCAGCGGTTGGAGCACATGCCCCTCGAACTGGCCAATGAGCGCCACGCCCACCAGCACTACCAAGGAAATAACCACGCCCTTCGTGGCCAAAGCCACCAGCGCTGCAATAATCATGGCCGCCGGGGCACCGAAAAGTGGAATAAAGGCACCGATGACCACCAGCACAGCCAGGGGAGCGGCCAGCGGCACCCCGCAAGCCACCAGGAGAATCGCGGCCATAACGCCGTCGCATAACGCAATAAGAATCGTGCCGCGCGCATACCCCGAGAAGCTATACCACCCGGCGGTAGCAGCCGCGTGGGTACGCCGTCGCGCCCGATCCGGGAGCACATTAATGAACCACAGCCACATATTCTTCCCGGCCGCCAGGAAGAAAATCGAGCAGAAAAGCGCCAGCGCAATCAAGGTGAAAGCCAGCGCAACCGTGCCGGCCTGCGAGAGCGCCGTCGACGCAATATTTCCCGCATTGTCCTGCAGATACGCGGCCGCGCGCTCAATGCCCTCATTCAGGGCCGCGCGCAGCTCATCGACCGTAATATTAATCGGAATCGGCCCGTCCGCAATCCAATTAAAAATCCCGTCCAGGCCGCGCTGCATCTGCTCGGAAAGACTCGACCACTGATTCGCCACCGAATCAACAATCCAGTAAATAATCCCGCCCAGCGCCGCAAACAGGCCGAGCAACGCCAGCGCCGTTGCCAGTGCTCGCGGCATAATCCGATCCAAAATATTGACAATCGGATGGAGCAGCGAGGTCATCACCAGCCCGAGGAACACCGCCACCAGCACCCACTGCACCGAGGCCGCCATGTGGAAAATACCCCAGATGGCAATCACCACGCCGATGAGGAGCCAGGCGCTCACGCCCCACGTCACAAGAACCGGCTGCACCCCGGCCGGATGAATCTCCACAACGGTGCGCTGCGAACGCCCGCTACTATCGGCTGGGTCCTTCGCGTAACGCTCCACGGCCTCTTCGGCCACGCGCTCAATCTGTTCGCGCCGCGACACCGCCGAGCGAATCCGATCCATCAGGGAGGGTGACTTCTTTGATTCCTTCACAAGCTTTAGCTTACTGAAGAACAGTCTGTGCCGCGGGTATTAGTGCGCCGGTGCGTTACGGTGCGGCATTGGACTCGCGCATCAGGCTCGCGCTGCGCGCGGTAGCACGACGCCGCCACCACCCGCCGCGCTACTCATTTGGCCGCAGCAGGTCAATTTCGCTTTCTAGCCACTGAGCTAGCTCGCCAGCGGCAATTCGCGCGTCGATCTCACGCTGTTCTTCCGGCTCCTCAATACCGACGAGGAAAGATTCCCCGCATTCCCCGAAAGGCACCGCGATGACCTCGCCATCCTCGCTGCCCGCCCACCAGAACTCGGGGCGGTAGCCGGCCGCTGTGAGCGTCTCCCACACCACCCGGGCACGTTCTTCATATTCGGGAGTGAAACGCCCCACCGGCGTATTCCACGCATCGGGCAAACCATCCGGAATACGCGGGAACACCGCCGCGGGATCGCGCCCTTCAAGCATCTCGGCCGGGATAATACGCGGAGTATCCCGCTCGCTCACCCGCCCCGGCGCCACCGGCCGCAGCGCCAGCTGCCCGCCGGTAGGCTCTCCCAACACTCCCGCCTGGAAGCGGGCGGTTCCCACAGCTACCAGCTGCCCGGCCAGCGATTCCAGATCCACTTCGTTCTCGGCTACCTCGCTCTCGCCCACCTCGGTGAGAAGTGCCAGCGCAGCTGCATCCGCGGCCGGAGTCGCGGAAAGGACGAGAGCGGCGTCGTCGGCAAGAACACGGCGCTGCTCCGAGCCGTTCGCGTACGTGATAGCAACAAGGCAATAACCCTGCTCCGGAGTGGCGGTGATATCGAATGCGGCAATCGGTTGCCCGGAAACGGTGAGCGAGGTGATATTCATGCTTCGAGGATACTCCCCCGACGCGTGTGTTAGCCTGACCGCGGGCGTGCAATAACCGCCGCGGACGAGGGAGCCGTACCCGCCCAGCGCAAAGACGGCCACAATACCTATGGCGTGGATTATTTTGCTGCTCTCCGGGGCGCTTGAAACCGTCTGGGCGGCGGCTCTTGATAAATCTGAACATTTCTCGCGGCGCGGGCCGGTAGCGGTCTTTGTGCTGGCCCAAGCACTCTCCCTCCTCGGCCTGGCCTGGGCCATGCGCGAGATCCCCACCGGCACGGCCTACGCGGTCTGGGTAGGCGTAGGCGCGAGCCTCACCGTGCTGTACGGCTGGCTGAGCGGCCAGGAAAGCACCTCGCGCGCACGCGTATTGCTGCTGAGTGTGCTCGTCGCTTCGGTGGTGGGACTCAAGGTGGTGAGCTGATGGCCTGGGCGATTCTGGTAGGTTCCGGTATTTTCGAGGCCGTATGGGCGACGGCGCTCGGTGATTCGCGCGGGCTCACCCGCCCGGTGCCGGCCCTGGTATTTGCCTGCGCGCTCGTCGTTTCCATGTGGGGGCTCTCGCGGGCGCTACGCGAGATTCCGCTCGGCACGGCCTACGCGGTGTGGACGGGGACCGGCGCGGTGCTTACCGTGGCGATTGCGGCCGCGCGCGGAGTTGAGCAACTCAGCGTACTGAAAGCGGTATTCCTGTGCGGAATTATCGGCGCGGTAGTGGGGCTGCGGCTGGTGGAGCGGCGCGAAGAGCGCGGCGGGAAGACGCCAGAAAACTAGGTTTCAGGTCCGCACTGTAACGGGGCATATTGTGAGATAATGAACATATGATTTCTCCGGATTTGCACTCACTGGGTTTCGACTTCCCCGAGTGGGAAGATCTCGTTCGGGCAGTTATCGATACGCGTTTTCCTACAATCATTCGCGAGGGTACTTTTGCGGCTGTAGGTCTGCACCAGGATGCTGAGGGCGCGGGCCTTCTCGTCACACGTTACTACGACGGTGCCACTTACACTTTCCCGGCTCTGCGCGGAACTCCCGGGCACGATGTGGCGGCGGTGCTGGTGGATGACACCATAGCGCTCTTCGAGCTTTATTCGCCCTACTATCCGGATGTTCCTGCCCGCACCCTCATTGCGTATGTGGATGACCCCTTCGTATATGACAGGTGGGAAAGTGGTGATGACGAAGAATATACCGAGTATGAGGACTACCGGCTGAGCGCCGTCGCCAAAAAGATGGCGGTATATTCCTCCTGGGAGGAATGGAACGGCGGTCGAGAAGTTAATGATAACGGCGTCATGCGGCCGGTGGCGAAGGACGATCCTCTTGTGGGCGATCAACTGATTCTCAGTGTGAGCCTTGCGATACATGGTGAAGAATTCGAGGCTGGTGAGGTGGATAACCTCACCCCGGACGTTATCCTGCGCGGAACGGTTCGTACCGCGGACCTGGTTGCCAATGCTTTAACCGGTCAAAAATGGTGGCGCTGCGAAGTAGATTGCGGGTTCTTGATTACGCTCGCTCTGCCGGGCGATATCGATCCTGCTCCGGCTCCGGGCACGCTCGTCGATGGCCAGGCGCTCCTGCTAGGATCCACGGGATTTTGGGAAGATAAAGAGCCTGGTGTGTACCAGCTGCGCAGCCAGGGCGAACTGTGAAGTAGTGCCCTTCGGCGAATGAAGAAAATGGTAGGCCCCGTGGGATTCGAACCCACAACCCTTGGATTAAAAGTCCAGTGCTCTGACCGTTGGAGCTAGAGGCCCACGAAGTAGTGTAGCGCGCTTTGGCCCGCTGGTAAAAAATCGGACCGATTTTGTGTGGAAATCCGCACTGGGAAACACTTTGAGGTGCGACAATAGAAGAGTGAGCGAGCGCACTGGCGCGCCCCGAGCGAGTGGAGGAAAAATTATGGCTAGCAGTTTTCGCCGTCCGGCCCAGATGAAACCGGACCAGCTCGAGTCCATCGAAGGTGAAGCGGACGTCGCCTACCACAGCGAGCTCGCCCACACCGCGGCCCAGGCGTTGCTGCCCGGCGCGGGCTACCACACCGAAGAACCGGAGGTGCGCGCCCGCGTACTCGACCTCATCGCCACCGAAGGGATCGACGTCATCGCTGAAGCGTGGGCTCGCTCCCCGGAAGGCACCCTCCCCGGAATGCTGTGGCGCGGTTATTTGCTGCGTGAATGGTTGCGGCGTTTCCCGAACGACGCCGCCGCGCGGCTCACCGCCGCGCGGGAAAAGCTCGCCTCCCAGGGCGCTGATGGAGCGGAGAAACTTGAGAAAACCCCCACCCTCGGGGATGTGAAATCCAGCTGGGATGAGGTGTTCGCCGATTCTTTCAGCGGGGACTTCGCGGAGGTACTGGCTAGCTCGGCTCGCCTGTGTGACACTCTTGCCGAAGTGGATCCGCTCTGGATCCCCACTGATGAGCACCCGCTAGCCACGCCGGTCACGCGCCGCGATGCGGCGCTGCTGGAAACAGCGCGGGAATTCCGCGCGGCCGGGGCTCGGGCGGTACGCGGCACGCTGTCTTAACGAAGCTGGCCTGTTCACACCGTGGGGCTACCCGTTCTTGTGGCGGAGGCTGGCCCGCGCGGGAATCCACGGTATCGGGGAGGGTTCCCCTGGCGGAGGGGAGCTGCGCCGTCGTTCGTTTGCTTGGACGTAACTTTTCTGTCGTAGTGATCGACTACGGTTAAGAGGTAGCAGGAAAAAGGAGCCCTCCTATGAGTATCGTTAGCGGATCACCGCAGCCGGATCAGGCCGCGCTTTTTAACCAGCTCGCCCAGGAATGCTTCGCGGCGGATGGTGTTGTGCCTTTTAGTGAGCAAACCCTTCTTGATATTGCCGCGGGTGCAGAAAGCTCGCGGGTGTGGACTCTCGGGGATCCCGTGGTCGGGGTGGCTCATTCCGGGCGCACCGGGGATGTGGAATTGGCGGTGCGTCCGGAGGCGCGCGGGAAAGGTGCCGGCAAGGAATTGCTGCGCACCGTTCTTGACGCGGGGGAAACCGCGGTGTGGGCGCACGGGGATCTGCCGGCTGCGCAGGAACTCGCGGCGTCCTCCCAGCTCTATCCGGGGCGTACTCTCCTTGTGCTGGAGCGTCCTGTTACGGAAGAAAACCCTGCTCCCGCACTGTGGACTTTGCCGGGGATCGTGCTGGCTCCGGTGGATCCGGCTACGGATCTGGAAGATATTGCGCGCCTCAATGCGGAGGCTTTCGCAGATCTACCCGATCAGGGGCAACTCACCGCGGAGGATCTGCGTGAACGTATGGAAGCGCCCTGGTTTACTCCGGAGCTCCTAGTTACCGCGCGCTCTCAAGGCGAACTCGTTGGTTTTGTGTGGCTTAAGCCAAATGTGCTCGGGGGCGCCGCGGGTGCGGCCGGGAGTGGTTCTGGCGCCGCGGGCACGGCTGGCGAATCGGCTGCTGCCGCGGCTAGTGACTCCGCTACGGCCGGTGAATCCGCCGCGGCCAGTGAAGCGCTCGAAGCAAATGTGCTGGAGCTTTATGTTCTCGCGGTGGCACCGGAACATCGCGGCAAGGGCATCGGTAAACTCCTAACCGCCTGGGCTCTGGTCACCACCGGCTCGCGCGGTTTCTCGCGTTGCGTTCTTTACGTTGATGCCGCGAATGCCGCGGCGGTGCATGTTTACGGAAAAGCTGGGTTCACGCAGGCGGAACGGCATGTTCGCTACGAATTGCAACCCGAACCGGCGCTCTCCGCCACTCGTGCTCGCCTGGCTGCCCGGGAGGGTGCCAGCGCCGTGGAACCCACCCCGCACGAAACTTTCTTGCAGGCGGTGCGGCTCGGCTCTCCGGTCTCCACTAAATCCCTCACGGATATGGCCAAAGAATCACGCAAGCTCGCCAAGCGCTCCGCGAAAGCTCCGGAAGAATCCCAGCTTCCCGAAGGGCGTTTCGCGGATCGGGAACTTTCCTGGCTGGCTTTCAATGAGCGGGTGCTGGAGCAGGCAGAAGATGAAACCCTGCCGCTCCTGGAACGCGCCTGGTTCCTCTCCATTTTCTCCTCGAACCTCGATGAGTTCTTTATGGTGCGGGTGGCTGGCCTCAAGCGCCGTATTGATACCGGCATTGGTGTGGTGGCGGCCTCCGGCCTCACCCCGCGTCAAGTTATGAAGGGCATCGCGGAACGCACTCATGAACTAACCGCGCGCCAAGCGAAGGTCTATTCGGAGGATATCAAGCCTAAACTCGAAGGCCAGGGTGTGTTCATCCGCCGCTGGAATGAGCTAGATGCGCAGGTGCAGCAACGTTTCTCCAAGCTTTTCAAGGATGAAATTTTCCCTGTTCTTACCCCGCTCGCGGTGGATCCCTCCCACCCCTTCCCTTATATCTCGGGCCTGTCTCTCAACCTCGCCGTCGTCCTCAAGGATCGGCGCGGTTCCTCCGCCTTTGCACGGGTGAAAGTGCCGGATCTACTCCCGCGTTTCCTGATGATCGGGGAAGATGGCACGGCCTACAGCCCGGAAAACGTGCCGGTGGAAGCCGGCAGCGATATTGAATTCCTACCCCTGGAGGAACTCATCGGGCATCACCTGGGTGAGCTCTTCCCCGGCATGGATGTGCAGAGCTACGCCACCTTCCGGGTCACCCGTAATGAGGACCTGGAAGTGGAAGAAGATGACGCAGAAAACCTCCTCACCGCGCTGGAACGTGAATTGCTCCGGCGCCGCTTCGGGCCGGTGGTGCGCCTGGAAGTGGATGAGGATATGGATGATGCCACCCTCAGTTTCCTCCAGAAGGAAATGAGTGTGAGCTCCTCTGATACCTATCGCTTACCCGCGCCCCTCGATCTGCAATCTCTGGAACAGCTCCACGATCTGGACCGGCCCGGGCTTAAATACCCCAAGTACGTTCCGGTCACGCCTACCGGGCTCACAGATGCCGAATCTGCTAAACCCGCGGATTTCTTCGCCAAGCTGCGTGATCATGATGTGCTGCTCCACCACCCCTATGAATCTTTCTCCACTTCGGTGCAGCAGTTCATCGCCCAGGCAGCCGCGGATCCGCAGGTCTTGGCTATCAAACAAACCCTGTACCGCACCTCGGGGGATTCCCCTATCGTCAATTCGCTTATCCGCGCGGCGCGCGCCGGGAAACAGGTCCTCGCCATCGTAGAAATTAAGGCGCGTTTCGATGAGCAGCGCAATATTGAGTGGGCACGCAAGCTAGAGCGGGCCGGGGTTCACGTGGTCTACGGAATGATCGGGCTGAAAACCCATTGCAAGCTCGCGCTGGTGGTGCGCCAAGAATCTGATGGCTTGCGCCGCTACTGCCACGTGGGCACCGGGAACTACAACCCGAAAACCGCCCGCGGCTATGAGGATTTGGGTCTGCTGACCTCCAACCGGGATGTGGGCCAGGATCTCACCCGGCTGTTCAACCAGCTCTCCGGTTACTCACGCCAGGAACGTTTCCACCGGCTCCTCGTGGCACCCACCGGTATTCGCTCCGGGCTTATCGACCGGATCGAACGCGAAATTGAAAACAAGAACGCCGGCAAACCCGCGTGGGTGAAATTCAAAGTCAATTCCATCGTGGACGAAGCCATGATCGATGCGCTCTATCGGGCCAGCCAGGCCGGCGTGAAGGTCAGCATCCAGGTGCGCGGAATCTGCGCCCTGCGCGCCGGTATCCCCGGGCTCTCGGATAACATCAAGGCCCGTTCCATTCTGGGGCGCTACCTGGAGCACTCGCGTATCTACGCCTTCTGTAACGACGGCGATGCCGATGTCTTTATCGGATCTGCCGATCTCATGCATCGCAACCTCGACCGGCGCATCGAAGCCCTGATCAAGATCACGGACCCGGATATGGTGGACCGCCTGGTAGAGCTCGTGGATGTGGCCACCTCGGATACCACTAGCTCGTGGCACCTGGGTCCGGATGGGTGGGTGCGTCACAACCTCAGCCCGAAGGGTCGCCCGCTCGTCGATATCCAGGAGCTGCTTATGAAACAAGCACGCTCGCGCGTGGCAGGAGGGGACTAGAGAACCCGGGCCGTGCGGGGAAACTCGCGGGCCAGCATATATTTGTAACAACTATGCCAAAGGGGGAGTGATGGGCAGCGTTCATGCTGCGGGCGCCGTTGTGTGGCGCAAAAAGGGCGGCGAATTCCAGGTGCTACTCGTGCGCCGGGATAGCTACAAAGACTGGTCTTTCCCCAAGGGCAAATACAAGCCGGGCGAAGGCCCGCGCATGGCAGCCGTACGAGAAGTCTACGAAGAAACCGGTGAATATATCGCCCTGCAGCGTCCCCTGCCTTCCATCGGCTACACCCTCTCCTCGGGGAAAAAGAAACGGGTCTTTTACTGGGTGGCCCGCCCGCTCACACCGCGCTCGCGGCCAGTTGCCGCACGCCCGGAATTCTCCTCTGCTCACCCTGGGGAAATTACCCGGTCACGTTGGATGAACGCGGAAACCGCCCTCGAAAAACTCAGTTATAAAGACGAACGCGCCATGCTCAAACGCGTTCTGAAATACTGGGAACACGGGGAACTTACCACTCGCGCGGTCCTGCTGGTGCGCCATGCCCGTGCCCAAAAACGCTCGGCTTGGAACGGGAGTGAAAAAACCAGGCCACTGACCCCGCACGGGGCCTCCCGGGCCCGCACCATCAGCGCGGTGCTCAGTGTGTATGGCGTGGACCGTCTCGTCTCTTCCCCCTGGCAGCGCTGCACCGCCACCATTGCTCCCTACGCGCAGGCTTCGGGAGTCTCCCTCACCTGCGTTGCCGCACTCACCGAACACTCCCACGCGAAGAACCCCGGTGGAGTGCGTAAAACCATTGAGGGGGTACTAACGGACAGCGGGGCTCCCGCGGCGGTCAGCTTGCATCGCCCTACCCTGAGCACCGTTATCGACGTCGTTAAAAAACACGGCGGCCACCATGTAAAAGAAAAACTCCCCGATGAAGATCCGTATCTCAAAACCGGGGAAATCCTCGTTGTGCATATGAAGGGTAGCCACGCGGTGGACGTCGAGCGTTTCCGCCCCGTCCACACTGAGCTGTAGCGAGTCCATCCATACCGAGCCCTAGCGGGTGCGTGGCCACTGAGCCCTAGCGAGCACGTGCGTACCAAGTTCTAGCGGACCGTGCCCCCAATGGCCCCGTGCAGTCATCCCCACGCAGCCACCTCCCTGTGAGACATGCTACAAGCTCGTTAACCTTCTGTTTACCTCCGGTGTGGGCCGTCGTAACCCACGCTTCCTAGGCTCGAACCAGCGAGCGCCGAAACGGGCGTTCCTGAACACGCAAGGATTAAACAGTGAAGACCATGAAGATCTCGGCACTTGCTGGTGCCACCGCTCTTGCTCTGACCCTTTCCGCCTGTGGTGGGGACGCAACGACTTCTGCTACCACCGATGCCGCCAAGGGTGACACCACCACCCAGGCCGCGGATAGCGGCTCGAACCTCTCGGGCACCATCTCCGGCTCGGGTGCTTCCTCGCAGCAGAAAGCCCAGCAGGCCTGGCGCGATAACTTCACCATCGCGAACTCGGGCGTGACCGTCAACTACGAGCCCACCGGCTCGGGTACCGGCCGCCAGCAGTTCCTCTCCGGCCAGGTGCAGTACGCCGGCACGGACTCGGCCCTCAAGACTGAAGAACTCGCCCAGGTTTCCAACGCCTGCAAGACCGACGTTGCCGTTGAGTTGCCCGTCTACATTTCTCCTATCGCGATTGCCGTGAACCTCGAGGGTGTCAAGGAGCTCAAGCTCGATGCCCCCACCATCGCGAAGATCTTCTCCGGCCAGATTGAGAAGTGGAACGACCCGGCCATTGCCGCCACCAACTCCGGCGTCAAGCTCCCGGACGAAACCATTATTCCGATCCACCGCGCAGAAAAGTCCGGCACCACCGGTAACTTCCAGTCCTACCTGGAAGAAGCTGCTCCGGAAGTGTGGACCTACGGTTCGGAAGAAACCTGGCCGATCCAGGGCGGTCAGTCCGCCGAATCCACCTCCGGTGTGGTCCAGCTGGCCCTGTCCACCCCGAACTCCATCATCTACGCGGACTACTCCCAGATCGAAACCCTCACCCCGGTGAAGGTCAAGGTCGGCGATGAGTTCATCGGCCCCGAACCGGAAGCCGCCGCCCGCGTGGTGGATGACTCCCCGGCCGCCGAAGGTGCCACGGACACCCTCCTCAACAAGGACCTCAAGCGTGACGGCTCCGTCAAGGGTGCCTACCCGGTCGTCATGCTCTCCTACCTCATCGGCTGCCAGGAATACAAGGATGCCTCCACCGGTGAACTGGTCAAGGCGTTCTTCACCTACGTCGTCTCCGAAGAGGGCCAGAAGGCCGCCTTCGCCGCCAACGGTGGTAACGCCCCGATTTCGGACACCCTGCGCACGCAGGCCATGGCCGTCATCGACACCATCAAGTAAGCACCGGTTAGACAACCGAATACCTCTATCTGAAAGTCGATATGACTGAACGAGATAACGCAGCCGGGGAGGTTCTTGAGCGTACCGCTCAGGAAACCTCCCCGGAGGTGGGTCAGACTGCAGTGCCGGCCCGCCCGAGCAAACGCGCGCGTCGCCGCGTTGCAGACACTACCTTCAACGGCCTAGCCATCGGTGCTGGAGCTTTCATCATCCTCATCCTGGGTGCCGTTTTCATCTTCCTGCTCCTCGAGTCATATCCGGCATTCATTGCCGGTAAGGAAGACATCTCCGGGACAGCAGATTTCACGAAGGGGATGGGCTTCTGGCAGTATGCCGGGGCAGCCCTCTTCGGCACCGTGCTCTCCGCACTCCTGGCCCTCGCCCTTGCCGTGCCTTTCGCGGTGGCGATTGCGCTTTTCATTTCGCATTTTGCGCATCGGCGCTTCGCCTCCGTCCTCGGCTACATTATTGACCTCCTGGCGGCCATTCCGTCGGTGGTCTTCGGCCTGTGGGGTATCCGCACTCTCGAACCGATTGTGCGCCCCGTTTTCGAATGGGTTTCCAGTGTTCTTACCCCGCCCCTCCAGTGGTGGGTGGACCACGTTCCGTTCATGGGTGAAGAAGGCGGGCTGGCCCAATTCGATTGGTGGCCCCTGCAGCCCAGCCTGGTGGCTTTCACGCCACCGGCCCGTAACATCATGATGGGCGGCCTGGTACTGGCCATCATGATCCTTCCGATTATCACCTCGCTGTGCCGTGAAGTATTCCTCCAGACCCCGAAGCTGCTGGAAGAAGCAGCGCTCGGTCTGGGTGCTACCCGCTGGGAAATGATCAAGATGACCGTGCTCCCGGTGGGGCGTTCCGGTATCGTCTCCGCGGCCATGCTGGGCCTGGGGCGCGCCCTGGGTGAAACGATGGCGCTTCTCATGGTGCTCTCGGCCGGCCTGCAGGTGAACTTCAACCTCTTCTCCCCGGGCCAGCATTCCACCATCGCCTCCCAGATCGCCCTGAACTTCCCTGAAGCTCACCCCGGTCTGCAGCGCCAGGTCCTTATCGGTATCGGCCTCATGCTCTTCGCCCTGACCTTCGTGGTCAACTGGTTGGCGCGGCGCGTACTGGCCCGGTACGCAGAATTCTCAGGAGCGAATGCCTAATGAGTACTGACGTGACACAGAACCCAGCCAGCCAGCCCGATGGCGGCGCGCACGCGATTCCGGCCGAGCCGGCTGTCAGCGAAGGCACTCCGATCTTCGCCTCCGAATACGGCCGCCTGCCCAAGTTCTTCAACTGGGCCGTGCTCGTTGTGTGCATGCTGGCCTCCTGGCTGCTTTTCCACTTCGGTTTCAAAGCGGAGTCGCTCTTCGGTGCGGTCCTGGTGGGTCTTATTCTCTTCTTCCTCGTCATCCGCATTGTCGGATACGCGGTGGAAGGCCCGCGCCGCGGTGCCAATCGCATGGCAACAGTGCTCATCACCAGTGCCTTCGCGCTCGCGGTTCTCCCGCTGCTCTCACTGCTGTACACGGTGATTGTGGAAGCTCTCCCGGTTCTCAGCTACTCCTTCCTCAACAATTCCACCCTTGGCATGTCTCTACCGGGCGCTCAGCCCGGCCTCGGCCACGCCATCGTGGGCACGCTCATTATTACCGGCATTACGGCGCTTATCGCCATCCCGCTCGGTATTTTGACGGCCATCTACCTGGTGGAATACAACAGGGGCGGCTGGTTCGGGCGCTCGGTGACCTTCCTGGTCGATATTATGACGGGTATCCCCTCCATCGTGGCCGGCCTTTTCGCCGCCGCGATTGTTCCGGTGCTTGCCCCCGCGCTCGGTTTCCGCAATGGCATCATGGGCGCCGTCGCGCTCGTCGTTTTGATGACGCCGATCGTGGTGCGTAATACCGAAGAAATGCTGCGCATCGTCTCCAATGAATTGCGTGAAGCTTCTTACGCGCTGGGCGTGACGAAGTCCCGCACTATTATCAAGGTGGTGCTGCGGACCGCGCTGCCGGGTATTGTTTCCGGTTGCGTGATCGCCATCGCTCGCGTGATCGGTGAATCGGCACCGCTCATGATTACCGCCTCCGTCTCGGATACGTTCAACTACTCCTTGTTCAACGGCCCGATGATGACGCTCCCGGTCTTCGTCTACTCGCAGTTCAAGGCCAATAACCTCGAGCTGGCCTGGGGCGGCGCGCTCGTCTTGGTATTTATCGTGCTGGTATTCAACTTGCTGGCGCGCTTGATTGCTCATATCTTCGCCCCGAAGGGCCGCTAACGCGGCAGCCGAAAGGAAAAACAGTGCCTCAGGGAATTAGTGTTCGTAACGAGAACATCTACTACGGTGATTTCCTCGCCGTGGAGAACGTCAATGTTGATATCAAACCGAATTCGGTGACCGCGCTTATCGGGCCGTCCGGGTGCGGCAAGTCCACCTTCTTGCGTTCCCTCAACCGTATGCATGAAGTGATCGACGGTGCTTACGTGACCGGCGACGTCTTCATCGACGGCAATAATATCTACGGTGCCGGGGTGGACCCGGTGACCGTCCGCCAGCACGTGGGCATGGTGTTCCAGCGTGCTAATCCTTTCCCCACGATGTCCATCCGCGACAACGTGCTCGCGGGGATGCGGCTCAATTCGCAGAAGATCAAGAAATCTGATGCAGATGAGATCGTGGAGCGTTCGCTGCGCGGCTCTAACCTCTGGGAGGAAGTGAAGGATCGCCTCGATAAGCCGGGATCCTCACTTTCCGGTGGTCAGCAGCAGCGTCTGTGCATTGCCCGCGCCATTGCGGTCAAGCCCGAGGTGCTCCTCATGGACGAACCCTGCTCGGCCCTCGACCCGATTTCCACCCTCGCGATTGAGGACCTCATGAACAGCCTCAAAGAGGAATACACGATCGTGATCGTGACGCACAATATGCAGCAGGCTGCGCGCGTCTCGGAAATGACCGGCTTCTTCAATATCGCCGGGACGGGCAAGCCCGGGCACCTCGTGGAGTTCGACCAGACGGAAAAGATTTTCTCCAACCCGACCCATAAGGAAACCGAAGACTACGTCTCCGGGCGCTTCGGCTAAACCGGCTATATTTCAGCTGTTTACCTTGCGAACTGTGCCGCGCGGGAATGAGGGCTATAGGACAAAATGTGTTGGTTACGGTTTAGTAGGTTGGGTTCCATTTAGTCCTGTTGTGTAGATCGGTCCATTCAATACCCGTCCCCCACATCTCGGCCTCGGCCTGTGCTTGGTGACGCTCACGGGCCCGGGCGAAAAGGGTGGCGATCTGCT
>NZ_QDIE01000034.1 GCF_003957255.1 Actinotignum sanguinis | reverse complement strand
TTGCGGGGTATCTCCTTTCGAGGATAGGTAGGAGTTGATTCGAAAGGTACCCGCGATGGTCGCCTTTGTGTATACCGACACGAGGATCACCGCGGGATACAGATACACCACACTAACGGACGCAACCGTAGCGATCCCTAGATCCTGGCCGATGGTATTGACGTTTTCCCCGTTCAGGTAACGCCGGCAAGCTTCTTTCTGAGTCGTGAGAGACACGCGTTGGCGTGGTTGGTGCCCATCGTTGGTTTTCCACGCCGGGTCTTTCGCGTTTTTCTTGGCCCACCGCCATAACGTTGCCTGGTCAGGATAACCCAGTTCTAGGACTGTTTGCCTTAGAGAGCCAAGCTTTTCCAGGATGGCGAGAGCTCTTTGCTTGTCTTTGGCGGAGTACCTGATCCCGTTTGCAACTCCCGGTTTCTTATTCATTGAACGATCTCCTTAAAAATCTCTAGGAAACCGTCCGCACCCCCATCCTCAATAGCTATGCAATTACCGTAATTGCACCAATTGTTCATTCGGTTCTCAACTAGGAGTTGTTATGCGCAATATGCATAAAACTTTTATATCGGTTGCGGCTATAGCCGTGGCGTGCGCGGCGCCGCTCTCCGGAGCGGGTTTAGCTATTGCTGATACCGCAAGCTCTTCAACAATATCTCCCACCGATAGCCCTCACCCTGGCGGCGAAACTCATACCGTAGCCGCAGCATACCCGAAGGCTACACCTGCAAGTCCGCAACGCCGCGCGATGTCTCCGCTTCCGGTTTTCAGCAGTGATGTAGCCGAGGATGCGCGCCCCACTTTCACGGTTGGGCAAACCAATTTAAAGCAGATCCAAGTCGACAAAGTAAATGGCCGTGTCACTTTCATCGCTCCTAAAGATGCGGCTCCTGGCACAGAGTATCAGGTTCCTATTGTCGCCACCTGGCCCGATAAACACACCGAGAATCTCACCGCCACGTTTATCGTGAGTGATAAAAAGCTTTGGACTCCCACTTTTGGACTCGTGGTTGAGGGTAAAATCGTCACGGGTAATGACGAGGATCTTTCTTACATCCCGGCCGACTTCCAGAACCTGAAAGTCACCATGACCTACGAAGGGGAATCTGTTACCGGCAGCTTCCACGTACCTTGGAGCAAGAACGACAACCCGATTTTCGTGAATTTCTTCGAGGATCCGTCATATATGGGAGCATCGCGATTCTGGATTCCCGAAGGTGCTAACCTTCACGCGACAGTGACAGGCTGGGATTCCGAGAAGTACATCCTCGGAATCCACCCACGAACGGCAGGCGAAACTGGTGCGAAAGTAGAGGGAAACGAAATCTCCCTCACTTGGAACGGCAACAATATCCTCCTGAACTTCCGCACAAAAACTGACGCTGATCGATATGAGGGGCACTATGAGGGAGGTTCCACCGCTCCCGGCGGCAAAGCCACTATCGCTTCTCCGAAGTTCACGGACGAAGCCGGTAAGGACACTGCTATCCCGAACAAGACCTCCTTCAGCGTCACCCCAGACAGCGGTGCAACTATCGACCTTAATACCGGCGCTCTGGAAATAGCTGTTCCGCACGATGCCGCCCCGGGTAGCATCGTGATAGTTCCGGTTACTATTACCTACCCGGACACCTCAACTGAAGTAATCAACGTTGAAATTGTCGTATCCGAGCCTGAAATGAAACCGGATGAAGGAACGGGCGAAAATACAGGTGAGGGTACCGGTGACGTAAAGCCCGGAACCGAAACACCAGAGGTAAAGCCCGGCGAAGAAACGGGTAAGGATACCGGTGACGTAAAGCCCGGAACCGAAACACCAGAGGTAAAGCCCGGCGAAGAAACGGGTAAGGATACCGGTGACGTAAAGCCCGGAACCGAAACACCAGAGGTAAAGCCCGGCGAAGATACCAGTGAGATCAAACCCGAAGCTCAGGGTTCGAAGGCAGAAGATTCAAAGATGGAATCTCCCAACCCCAAAGTTAACACGCCTAAGCCCGCGCAGCCGGCCAAGAAAGCAGAAAGCAAGCAACTTCCTGCCACCGGTGCGGAAAGCTCTGCACTCGGCGCACTCGGACTTGCTGCCGTAGCAGGCGGCTCCGTGCTCATTGCGCGGAGAAAGTCTCGGCTTTCATAAAGTTCTTTGATTACCATGTGGCGGCCACCGAGATTCCCGCAGCGGCCGCCACATGCGTATTTAATTACTATAGAACGTAATGTAGGGACGGCCTACTCCATAAAGTTGCACAACTCAGGTCTAACGACCACGCCTCTACCAATCGAGAGCCTCGCCCGTACCACCCTCACGCCGAACCTCCTTTACCCCAGCGGGCGGCGCCGGTAGAGGCGCAGGGCTAGCCAGAGGAGCGCGAAGGCCGCGAGCGCCGTCGTCGTTACTATCCACCACAGCCCCTGGACCGCAGCGCCACTCGCCACGGCGCCCACCGCATCATTCAAACCGAGCGGGCTATAGCGCGCGCCCGCCTCCCACATGCCGCCGAAAGCCAGCACGAGGTAGGCAACGAAACCGATCTCGGCGCTGGCCAGCATATTTCCCGTCGCCACCGCAGCCAGCACCACCACGGCGAGTAGAAAAACCATCGCGAGCAGCCAGAGCGCCGCGGCTCCTAGGAGCGCCCACACGGCGCCGTCGTCGAAAAGAATACGGGTGAGGATACCGGCCACCGCGCTCCCGCCGAAGGCCACCGCCGCCACCAACAGAACCGTGCTCAGCATTTTCCCGGCGAAAACAGCCGCGCGGCTCACCGAACGCGTGACGATCACAACCACCGTACCACCGAGCAGCCCGGTAACAATCTGGTAGGCACCGAGCATCACAAAAAGGATCCCGAAAATCTGGTGGAGGTTTTTCACCCATTGCGCGTGCGCCTGGATCCAGGTCGGCTCGGGCATGGCCGCGCCGAGTGCGGCCGCGGTATCAGGCCCGGCCAGCGCAGCAATAATATCCGGGGCGTAAAGCGCCGTCAGCGGGGAGATAACCGCGAGCAGCAGCGCCAGGCCGAGTACCACCCACGTGCTGGGCACCCGCGCCAGCCTGCGCAGGTCGTACCGCAGCACCGCGCGGTTTCCGGTACGAATTTCTGCAGAACTCATTGGCTTACCTTTCCGCGCGAGAGGTACTCGTACACATGCTGGAGCGAGGGCGGGGCGACTTCAAGTTGCGCGTCCACACCCGCGGCCTCGCACGCCGCCGCGATGGCGGTACGGGCCGCCGCGGTATTCGCGCGCTCCACGCTCACCTGCACCGTGGCGCGTTCGGGCCGATAAAGAGCGAGCACCTCATCGAGGGGGCCTTCGGCAAGAAGGGTGCCCTCGTGCAACATCCCCACGTGGTCACACACCTGCTGCACATCCGCGAGCAGATGCGAGGTGAGAAGCACCGTGGTGTGCCCGGAAAGCTCGCGAATAATATTGAGCACATCCGCGCGGCCCAGCGGATCGAGGGCGCTCGTCGGTTCGTCCAGCACCAGGAGCCGCGGGGCACCCACCAGGGCCAAGGCGATGCCCAGGCGCTGCGTCATGCCGCGGGAAAATCCGCCGATATTCCCCGGGGCGCGGGTCAGGCCCACCAGCTCCAGCAGATTGGCGGCGCGGCTCCGGGCAATCGCGCGTTCCACCCCGGATAGCTCACCGAAGAATTCGAGGGCCTGCGGCGCGCTCATCCACCCCGGCAAGCTGGGTACGTCCGGTAGATAGGCGACGCCGGGCACCGGGGCGGCCGGCAGCGTCCCCCGCTCACGTCCGAGCACCCGCGCCGTGCCAGAACTGGCGGCGATAAGCCCCAGCAGAATTTTAATTGTGGTAGTTTTCCCGGCGCCGTTTCCGCCGATCAACCCGTAAACCGAGCCCTCGGGCACGTGCACATTGACATTCGTGAGGGCCGCGAGTCCCCCAAAATTTTTACTGAGGTTTTCGGTGTGAACCGCGTACGTTTTATCCATAAAGCTCACGCACCGTTTCGCTCGCGCTGGCGGTTTGTGTTGCGGGTGCTTGCGCCGCGCCTTGCGTTGTTCCCAACGCCGCGGCCGTGTACGTTCCAGCCGTGTGCGTTCCAGCTCCGGCAGCACGCTGTTCTTCCCAGGCCCGCCGCTGTGCCAGTGCCGTGCGCGCCCGCACGTACATAAAGAGGAACAGCAACGTGCCCACTAGCTAGCCGAGTAGAACAATCACCACCCAGCCCAGGCGCGGCACTCCGGCGAGCTGCCGTTCCGGCCACCGTGAGAGCAGCACCAGGCTGGTGATCAGCAGGGCGAGTTGAATAAGTGCCACGATTCCCAGGGCGATCTGCGCCGGCAGGGGCAAAGCAAGAAAATCTTCCATGGTTACTCAGTTCCTTTCGTATCGGGCGAGGGTGCGGTACCGCGCGCGGCCGGGTTTTCCGAATGCTTGCGTTTAAGCAAACGGTCCAGATGCCGTAGTGCTCCGCGCGTAGTAGCGACGACGACGCCAGCTGCCACAGCGGGAAGTGCCACCGCAGCGCATCCGGCAAGGAGGGATGCTGAGGCCGGACGGTGGCTGGCACAGCGATCCTGTGCCGCAACCGAGAGGAGCGCCGTGGATTGCAATCCGACCGCGAGTGCGGTAGCCGGAATATCCACACGTTCGCGATTACTCCAGGCGGCGAGTGCCGTGCCAGCAACTCCGAGGAGCGCTGCGGGCGCCACGGCCTGCGGTGCCGGAACTATGTTGCGCGGGCGCAGGTTGGCATGAAAACCGGAAGGCAGGTGCCGGTGGCGGCGGGCCACCAGGATGGCTGCTCCCACGGCGAGGGCTCCGCCAAGTGCGGGAGCGATGGTGAGAGCGCGGCGGGTGCGGGGAGGAATATAGTCTTCGAGATCCGGGAGGGAATCATCCGGGCGGATTATTCCCAGGCGTACCGCGAGCGCCCCCATATTAATATCCCAGCCAATCCCGAAGCTGCGCGGCACAAAAATCCGGGGATTTTCTGGTTCGAACCAGCGCGAGCGAGCCTCGCGGCAACGCAGGGCTTCCAGGGAGGCGGGGATTCCGAAGACCGTGGGAACCTTGGAATCAACGGAAACCGCGGAATCGGTGGGGGTTATGGGATTCCTCGGATTCGTGGGAGTTGTGGGCGAGCTAGGCTCCGGCATTGTTATCACCTCGATCGGTTGTGAGTGCGGTGAGATGGGATGTGACGACGGCGGCAAGGTTGCGCCATTCGCCCGCGAGGCTTCCTCCGTAGGTTCGGCCAGCCGCGGTGATCGTGTAGATCTTGCGCGGGGGCCCGGCCGGGGATTCCTCCCAGTGAATGGCCAGGTGGCCAGCCTTCTTGAGACGATTGAGAAGCGGGTAGAGGGTGCCGGCCGATACCGCCACACCCGCGTTTTCCAGGCGCTGGAGCAATGCCCCGCCGTAAGCCGGCGCTCTGGAAAGCGAGGCGAGCACGATAAGTTCAAGCACGCCTTTACGAAGCTGAGAATCAGCCACCACTTCCCCTTTCAGTCACTGCGGTGCAGGTGCTAGCTTGGCCCGTTTCCGTCTGCACATTCACACCGCTTGTATGCATCACATAGTAGTAGGGATGGCACAGTAGCGCGGCGAGTTTTCAGGATATGAGAAATCCAGCAGTTTCTCCGCTACTATCAGGCCAATAGTTCAGCCCGCCCGAGGTTCCTCGGTGTGGGCTGATCCTCTACCCACGGATGAGTTTGGGGCCTAGCCCCCCCCCATTACCGGTTCCTTTTACTTTTTATCCAGGGAATAGGCGATGCTAAAACCCCGAACCCTTCGGAATTCTTGACGCGAGGTAGGGAAGGCATAGTGGCCACCCTCGAAGTTGTGGTAGATATCGAGGCCGCGGCCCAAGAAGATGAGCCATCCCGTATCGACACGCAACCAGCGGTCGTGCGCACGCGAATCGAAAATCACGTCGAGGTCAATACCCTGCTCAGCGGCATTTTTCGTGATCTTATCTAGCATCCGAACCTGAAGTTCGTGATGCTCATCCTTCTTCGCCCTAAGTGTGTACAACCGAAAGCGGCATCGCTTTTCGGGTTTTTTCACCAGGGCCACAACCGCCATGAACTCAACGAGGTTACGCCCCTGATACGAATAGCTGATGAACGGATCATGCAATTCAACATCCGCACATCCCCGCAGATAGGAGGCAAATAGCAAATCAAAGGTAACACCGGTTTGCCCCTCATCGAAGATGCGGTAGCCCGGAAACGCGACACTGTGCCGGCCAGAACCGTATCGGTGCAAAGATTTCTGCACGCCGTGGTCACCACTAGTTTCCAATACACGTTTCCCCATAAGGAAAATATAGATGACTAGCCGCGCGCTCTCCGTAGAGGTGGCTGATCCCACCCCACGTCCCCCAGCTTCCACTTGCAGATCACCGCGCGAATCGCACCTCCTCCGCCTGCATACTCTCTGCATAGTGACATTTTTGCCACTATGGATTGTCATTTAGCTCAGGCATGGAAGTGGCTGGAATAGGGGGTGTTTTCCGAGGTGTACTGCACCTGTAACACAATCGCAGTACAGCTGTGAAAACACGCCCCCTCCCCGCTGGTACTAATGTGACTATTGGGATTATTGAGATGAGGTCTTGGATTGAGTCGAGCGGCGGCGTACCCCGCCGAGGCCCACCCCGCCAACTAGCGGCGCCGTCGTACAAAAAATAAAGGGCCCGGAAACCGGACCCTCTACGCTTCTCGCAACAGCGAGCACCCCACTTTAGGAATTGGGGCGCTTGCCGTGGTTCGCCTTCTTCTTGCGGCGATCCTTGCGCTTACGACCACGCTGGCTCATGTTCTCTCCTCACGTCACGTTTTCTCAGCTCGTAAACGAGCAACCACATTAGCTTACCAAGGGCGGCCGGTCTGGTAAATAAAACCGGCACAATGTGGCGAAACTACCCGAAACGGCGCCCGCTACCCGAAATCGCGGGTAGTGCGCCGGTAGATCGAAATCTGTTGTGCAATCCGCACCCGCAACGTCGCCGGCGCGACCTCCCGGCACGAAGCTCGTAAAATATCACGCACGTGAGTTTCCGCTTCGGCCCGTTCCGTGCAGCGCGAACAGCCCGAAATATGGGCCTGCAAACGCTCGCTTTGCACCGCCGAAAGCTGGTGATCAAGATACTCGAAAAGATAATCCGTAATATCCCTGCAGGAACACTCCCCCGCCGCGCTATCCAATTCAACTCCGCGGTTCCGGAACGAGTCTTCTACCCCGCGCTGCAGCCTATCCTCACCGCTCACTTCTTCTCCTTCTTCCCATAGCCGAGTTCACGCGCGTAGTCCGCGAGCAATTCCCGCAGCTGCTTACGCCCGCGATGCAGACGGGACATCACCGTTCCGATCGGTGTTTCCATGATGTCCGCAATCTCCTGGTAGGAGAAGCCTTCAATATCCGCAAGGTAGACAGCCATGCGGCGGTCCTCCGGCAACGCACTCAAAGCATCGCGAATTTCCGATTGCGGCAGATTCTCCAGGGCCTCCGCCTCCGCGGACATCATCCCCGAAGACGCGTGCGAAGCCGCCCGATATTCCTGCCAATCCTCCACTTCCGAGGAATCAGCCTGCTTGGGCTGGCGCTGCGCCTTGCGGTAATTAGAAATAAAGGTGTTATTGAGGATGCGGTAGAGCCACGCCTTCAAATTCGTGCCCGGCCGATACTGGTGGAAAGCCGAGAAGGCTTTGGCGTAGGCCTCCTGAACCAAATCTTCAGCGTCGGCAGGATTGCGCGTGAGGCGCATCGCGGCCCCGTATAACTGGTCGAGATACGGAAGAGCATCCCGCTCGAACCGCGCGGCGCGTTCGGCGGCGGTTTCATCGGGGGCGCTTCTTATTAGGTCTGTGCTCATCATGATCTAGCCTAGCCCGTCTGCTGGACTAACATGGGTATAACGCCCGGAAAACGCAGGTATATTCCCCGATTTAGTGTAACAATATAGGTATGGGTATGATTCGATTCCTCGCGCGGCCCCTGCTCGCCGCGCCCTTTATCGCACAAGGGTTGTCCGCGGTACGCCACCCCGAGGACCACCAGGAACGGGTGGAGAACATCGCCGGCCTTGCCGGCATGGCCGGGGTTGATCTCGAATCCGTTGACACCACCACTCTCACTCGCGCACTGGGCGCCGTCCAGCTTATCGGCGGGGCTTTCCTCTCCATCGGCAAATTCCAGCGCCTGTCCGGAGCGGCTCTCGCCCTCACCCAAATCCCGGTAGCCCTGGCCAATCACCCGGTCTGGGCAACCGAAAAGAGCGAACGCCGCGAGGTGCTGAGCGGGCTGCTCGGCGCGCTCGGGCTGGCCGGCGGTGCCGCGCTGGCGTGGACGGATCGCAAAGGCAAGCCTTCCCTGGGGTACCGTGTTTCCGAATGGCGCGATCAGCGCAATGAGCTCGCGGATGTGCGGGCGCAAGCACGCGAACAAATCAGAGAGGCGAAGCGTTCCTAAATGACTGACCTGTGGCCAGCACCGTTCCACCCATCCCCCGTTCGCGGCAGCGTGGACGTTCCCGGGTCCAAATCGCTTATGGCACGTTTCCTCATCACCGCCGCGCTGGGGGAAGCCGGCACGGCGGGGCGTATCGTCGCGCCCCTGCGCGCCCGCGATACCGAGCTCATGGCCCACGCCCTCGCGGATATGGGCGTGGGGGTGGCCTGGCAGCGCGGCGCGACCGAAGCTGAGGATATTCTCGATATTTCCCCCGCTCCCCTCCACGGCGCCACCATTGACGCGGGGCTCGCCGGCACGGTCATGCGTTTCGTACCGCCGCTGGCCGCTTTCGCGCGCGGTGAGGTTGTGATTGATGGCGACGACGCCGCCCGCGTGCGCCCCATGGACCCGGTCGTGCAGGCCCTGCGTGACCTGGGAGTGGAGGTTGATGCCGCCAGCGATAGCGCCGGACGGGCGGTCCTCCCTGTGCGGGTCCACGGACAGGGGCATCTGGCCGGAGGAACGGTGGAGATTGATTCCTCCGCCTCCTCGCAATTCATTTCCGCACTGCTGCTGGCAGGTCCGCGCTGCGAAGGCGGGCTGGTGCTGCGCTCGGTGGGGCCCAAGGTTCCCTCTGCGTTCCACCTGGCCATGACGGTGGACGTGCTGCGCCGGGCCGGCATCCAGGTTGAAGAATTCGCGGCCGGCGGGGCGCCTGCGGATCGCGAGCACCCGGCGGTGGAATGGCATGTGCATCCTGGCATACCGCAACTGGGAACAGTGGTGTTAGAACCGGATCTTTCCAACGCATCCCCCTTCCTGGCCGCCGCTATGGTGACGGGTGGAACCGTGGAAATTCCGCGCTGGCCGGAACGCACCACCCAACCCGGGGCGCAGATCGTCGATATTTTCACGGCCATGGGAGCGCGCGCCCACCTGCGCGCGGATGGGGTCCTCGAACTCACCGGGCCGCGGGACATTGCTCCGCTTGACGCTGATCTCAGCGATGTAGGCGAGCTCACGCCCACAATCGCCGCGGTGGCGGCTTTTGCGACCGGGCCGAGCGCGCTGCGCAATATCGGGCAGTTGCGCGGGCATGAAACCAATCGCCTAGCCGCTATCACCGCGGAGCTGAGCGGCGTGGGAATTCCCGCCCGCGAAGAAGGCGATGACATTATCATCACCCCGCCAGCGGTGCCGAGCGCGGCGGGTGGGCCGGCCCCGCGAGTCACGGGCGAAGGCCCGGTCATCCGCAGCTACGAGGATCACCGCATGGCAACTTTCGGGGCGATCCTCGGCCTGCGCATCCCCGGACTGCGCGTGGAAAATATTGCCACCACCGGGAAAACCATGCCCCGTTTCGCCCATATGTGGACAGACCTGGTGGGCCGATGAGGGATATCGGTACCGACGATCCGCGCGTGCGGGTGCGCCCCGGAAAGGGCTCGCGGCCGCGCACGAAGATTCGGCCCGATTACTCCGACCGGCCCCTCGGCCAGGTCATCACCATTGACCGCGGGCGCTACACCGTGCTCATGAACCACGGCACCCGAATCATCGCGGTCAAAGCGCGGGAATTGGGCCGGGGCGCCGTCGTCGTTGGAGATAAAGTACGCCTGACCGGTGACCTGTCCGGACGCAAGGACACCCTGGCCCGCATCGTTTTTATCGAGGAACGCAGCTCGCAACTCACGCGTTCCACGGACGAAGGAAACGAACGCGAACGTACCATCGTGGCAAACGCGGATCAGATGGCGATCGTGGCGGCACTCGCGCAACCCGAACCGCGGCGCGGCATGATTGACCGCTGCCTGGTGGCCGCGCACGATGCCGGGATGGATCCGCTCCTTATTCTTACCAAAGCGGATCTGGCGTGCCCGGATGCCTTGCGCGCGTATTACGAACCGCTCGGGGTACCGATTCTTGCAACAGCTTTGCGGGGCGACGCCGCCGCTGCGCCTTCCGGGGAATCTGCCACGCAAGCGGGCCTGGACGCAGTGCGTGCGGCGCTGCACGGGCGAACCACGGTGCTCGTGGGCCATTCCGGGGTGGGTAAATCCACTCTTCTCAATGCGCTGGTGCCGGCCGCCGCACGCGAAACCGGGCACGTCAATGAGGTGACCGGAAAAGGCCGGCACACCTCCACCTCCGCCATTGCTTTCCCGCTCCCCGGTGGTGGGCACCTCATTGATACGCCGGGGGTGCGCAGCTTCGGGCTGGCCCACCTGGACGCCACCGATATCCTCCACGGCTTCCCCGACCTGGAAGAAACCGCGCTGGAATGCCCGCGCGGATGCAGCCATGCCGCTACCGAACCCGAATGTGCCCTCGATACCCTCACTGATCCACGCCTGCGCGAGCGGGTGGGTTCCTTACGCCGCGTGCTCGCCTCGCGCGGCTTTGAAGAATGGGAGAAATAAATGGATGCTAGCGCCACTATCGCCTTTCTGCACACCGTTGCGGATGCCGTGGATGCCCTCACCCTGGAGCGTTATGAACGCCGCCGCCTCACCGTGGATACGAAGCCCGATAATTCGCCGGTATCCGACGCGGATCGGGCCGCTGAGCGACTCATCCGCGAGTACCTGGAGCGGGATTTTCCCGGGGACGCCGTCTACGGGGAAGAGGAAGGCGGCAGCCTTGAGCACGCCCCGCGGCGTTGGATCATTGACCCGATTGACGGCACCCGCAACTACGTGCGCCACAACCCGGTCTGGGCCACTCTCATCGGCGTGGAGGAAAATGGGAAGATGGTGGCCGGTATGGCGTCGGCTCCCGCACTCGGGCGGCGCTGGTGGGCGAGCCGCGGCGGCGGGGCGTGGCTGAGTGAAAACGGGGGCGCACCCCAGCGCCTGCGCGTCTCCGATATTGATCGAATGGACCGGGCTGCTTTCGGTTTTTCTTCCCTCTCCAGCTGGGATGAAACCGGGCGCATGGCCACCCTCATCGCTTTCGCCCGCGCCACCTGGGGTACTCGTGCCTACGGGGCCTTCTGGCCCTATATGCTGCTCGCCGAGGGCGCCTTCGATATCGCCGCGCAACCGGGCTTGGATGTTTACGATATGGCTGCGCTCGTGCCAATCGTGGAAGAAGCCGGGGGAACCTTCACCTCGCTGGAGGGCAAGCCGGGCCCCTGGTGGGGAAGCGCGCTGGTGACCAATGGAAAGTTGCACGCGGCCGCCCAAGCAATTATTAATGAGACACATATGCAGCCGGGCAGCGGGGAAGAGACGCGCCCGGATAGCCGAAACTAGCCGAAGGAGGAACTGTGGGACGCAGTGATAAGGCCGAGCCGCTAATCGAGAACGAGGGCTTTTCCGCGGGCGCGCCGGCCGGCGTGCCTGCCAGTGCGCTTGCTAGTGCGCCCGCCGGTGCTCCCGCCAGTGCGTCTGCCAGTGCGCCCGCGCGCGAAGTTCTCACCTGGGAGCGGTTCGGTGAGGTCACCCGCGAACTCGCCCGCGACATCTGGGATTCCGGCTACCGCCCGGACATTATCGTGAGCGTGGCCCGCGGCGGACTGCTTCCCGCCGGTGCGATTGCCTACGCTTTAGACCTCAAGAGCATGCTCGTCCTCAACGTCGAGTTTTACACCGGTATCGGGGTCACGCTCAAAGATCCGCGCCTGGTAGAACCGTCCGGTGACGTGCGCGGCATGGCGGGCAAAAAGGTTTTAATTGTCGACGACGTCGCTGACTCAGGGCGTACCCTCCGCTTCGTCAAGGAACTCTGCGAAGAGTACGCCACGGAGATTCGAGTGGCGGTCCTCTACGAAAAGTCACGCTCGGTGCTCAAACCCGATTACGCCTATTTGCACACCGACTCGTGGATTGCCTTCCCGTGGTCGGATAAGGACCCGGTCAACGGGGGTCAGGCAGAAGCCTAAAAATTTTTGTCGTAGCCCGGCAGTAGGCTGAAGCCATGAAGATCTTGCACACCTCCGATTGGCACCTCGGGCGCACCCTGCACCGGGCGGATCTCACTCCCGCCTTTGAGATGTGGGTAGATCACGTCGTGGATACCGTGCGGGAACGTGAGGTAGATGCCCTCCTTATCAGCGGGGATGTCTATGATCGTAGTGTCCCACCCGCTCCCATGGTTGAGCTTTTTTCACGCACCCTACGTAGGCTCGCGCAGCTCACCACCGTCATTTTGATCTCCGGGAACCACGATTCCCCCCAGCGCCTGGGATTCGGGGCGGAACTTTTCCAGGAGCGCATTGTTATTCGCACCGATCCGCTGCGCTGCGCTCAGCCAGTAGAGCTGCGTGATCGCGCCGGGAATCTCGGAGCGCTGGTCTACCCCATTCCCTATTTGGATCCCGATGTGGAACGGCGCCGCCTGGCGGGCGGTGATGCTCACACCGGTGCGGGCAATTCGGATGATTCGGAGGGTGTGGAGCTGCTGGAGCGCTCGCATGCCGCGGTGATGCACGCAGCTGTGGGGCGCATTGCCGCGGATATCCAGCACGGCCCGCACGCCGGCAAACCGTTAGCGCGTATCGCTATGGCACACGCCTTTGTTGCCGGCGGGGCAGCCAGTGAATCCGAACGCGATATTTCCGTGGGCGGGGTGGAAGTTGTTCCCGCCGCGCTTTTCGCCCTGGGTGGTGCGGGGGAATGCGCCACTCCGGGCCTCAGCTACGTGGCTCTCGGTCATTTGCATTCTCCGCAGCGGGTAGGCGGCGCACCAGAACCGGGTGCTTGCGAATGTAGCGGGCTGCCGCCCATGCGCTACTCGGGCTCGCCTATCGCTTTTTCTTTCTCGGAAACCCGGCCTAAATCTTCTGTTCTCCTCACTTTTGAAAGCGGAGTGCTAGTGGAAGAAGAACTCATTCCCGCTCCGGTATGGCGCCCCATCGTCACGATTGAAGCGCCACTAGCCGAAGTTCTCGGTCCTGCGCATCGCGATGCTCGGGATAAATTCGCTCGCATTCTCGTCACCGATCCAGCCCGCCCGGCAGATCTGACCACCCGGGTACGGGCCGCTTTCCCGCACGCTCTGGAAATTCGCCACGTGGTAGATCCGGCCGCTACCCGCCACGGCGCAGCTGATACCCGGCGTCGTGATGCTTTGAGCGTGCTGCGCCAATTCATGTCAGAAAGTGGGCACCGGGATCTTACGGAGGAAGAAGATCAGGTCATGGTAGCGGCATGGGAAGCCGTTCGCACCGGGGAAAAGGAGTAAGAGCTCATGCAGCTGCGCCGCTTAGAACTTCAAGGTATCGGCTCCTTCGCGGGGCGGGAAGTCATTGATTTCGATGCCCTGGGCGCATCCGGTCTTTTCCTGGTGGAAGGACCCACGGGAGCGGGCAAATCAACCATTATTGACGCCGTCGTTTTCGGGCTTTTCGGTACGGTAGCCGGCGGGAAAGAAAGTTCAACCGAGCGCCTGCGTTCCACGCATGTTGCTCCTTCCACCACCAGCTACGCGGACGTTATTTTCACCATCGAAGCGGGCACATTCCGGGTGCGGCGCACCCCTAGCTTCACGAAACCGGGTAATTCCTCCCCCACCGCCGCCACCGCGAAATTGTGGAAGCTCTCCGAAACCGCGGTGGACCTCGGTGATATAGACGGCGGTACCCCGATTGCTACCAAAGCTCGTGATGTCGGGGTGTATATCAGCAACCTGCTCGGGCTCAATGCGGAACAGTTCTTGCAAACTATCGTGCTCCCGCAGGGGAAGTTCGCTGAATTTCTACGGCTAGAAAGCCAAGAACGCACCCGGCTTCTCACCCAGATTTTCGACACCCGTGTTTTTGGTTCCGTCACCCAGTGGCTCACGGATCACGCCCGCGCAGCGCGCGGAGCTATTGCGAGCGCTCACGAAACCTTCGTGCGGGCTGTCTCGAATACCGCAACCGCCCTGGAACTTCCCCCCGCGGAGGGTGACTCCCTCATCGGCGCTGCCCAAGGGGTCGATTTGCCAGCCGAAGGTGAAGCGGTGATCGCCACCCTGGAGCAGGCTCTCGCCGCCGCGGAACGCGCTAGCGATGCACTCGCCCGGGCCGAAGAAGCAGAAGGCGTATTTGAGCGGGCCCGGGAACACGAAAACGCGCAGCGCACCCTGGCTAGCCGCATCGAACGCCGCAAGGAGCTGCGCGCCCAGGCCAGGCAGCTCGGTGAACGCGCAGATGCGATCACCGCGGATCGCGCTCGCCTCGCGGCCCACCGCGCCGCCACCCCGCTACTCCCGTATGTGCATGCGCTGGCGCGCGCTCGCCAGGAAAGCCGCGATTGCGCCGGTGCCTGCGCGGCAGCCCAGGGCCACCTCGTGGCTACTTTCGCGAAATTTGGCGCGAGCACCGGGCGGGTTGATGGCCCCGTTACTGATATCACCCCTGCCGGGGTGGAATCCGGGCGGCGTGCGGTCACGGAGCTAAGCGAAGCTAGCGGGCGATTGGCCGAATTGGAGCGTACCGAACACGAGGTAGAGCGCAAACAGCAAGAAGCCACCCGCGCTGCCGCACAGCTTGTCGAACTCCACAGCTCGGTGGAAAAACTACGCGATGAAGCAGCTGCCGCCGCAGCTGAACGCGAAGCCATGGAGAAGGAACTAGAAACGGCCCGCGCCATCGCCAGTGGTGAGCCCGCAGCTGCGCAGCGGGTACACAGCGCCACGGAGCTTCTCGAAGTATTGGAGCGGGTTGCTGCTAGTGAACGCGCGGAGGTAGAAGCCAGCGCCGCCCTGGCTGAGGCTCTCACCCGGGTACGGGAAGCGGAAAGTAGCGCCCGGGAAATCACCGATGCGTGGGTGCAGTCCACCGCCGGTGAATTAGCGGGGCAACTGCGTGAGAAAGAACCCTGCCCGGTATGCGGATCGTGCACCCACCCGGCGCCCGCTCCCCCGGAAACTGTCCGTGCCACCGCCGCGCAGGTGAAAGCCTCCCAAGAAATAGCCTCCGCTGCTCGGGAAAAGTACAGCACCCGCCTAGCTGACGTGGAGAAAATAAAAGCCCAGCTTACTGAGCAACGTGCTGCGGCGGGGGATGCCACCGTGGAAGTAGCCAGCGCGGAACTAGCTGCCGCCCGCACGGACTTGAGTGCGGCACAGCAGGCAGCGTTACGCGTTACCGACGTGGAGAAGCGAATCGCGCAGCTCGCTGAACAAGCTAGTTCGCGGGAAACATCTCTGGAACAATTACGCACCGACATGACCCAATTAGAGGCTGAGAATACCTCCCGTACCCGTAATATCAGCGCGCAACTCGCGCGCCTCAGCGCGGAATACGCCGGCTTTGCTTCTATCGCGGAGCGCCGCACTGCTCTTGACGCGCTGCGCGAAGCCCAGGATGCGTGGAACACTGCGGCCAGCGGGATGCTCACGGCACGTGAAGATGAACAGACCCGCAGCGAAGAACTCACGGAGGCTCTGGCCGGCACTGAATTCGCGGATGCCGAGTCGGTGAACGCTGCCGTGCTCAACGATGCGGAAGAAGCACACCTTCAGGATTCGATCACCGCCTTTGCTGACGAATGCCGCGATGTTCAGAGCAAACTTGCCGAACCGGAGCTCGCTGAGCTTCCCGAAAATGCCCGGGCTGATGTCACGGAAGCGGAAGAAGCCAGTGCGCTGGCACGCCGCACTGCTCAAGAAGCGCGGGCACACGCCACCCGGGCGGAGAATCAGGCCCGCTCCGGGCGGGAACGCCTAGATGCCGCCCAGCGGGATCTACAAGCGTGGCGGGCGGTGCGTGAACACTCCGGAGCGGTTGTGCGTTTAGCTTCCTTAGCTACCGCAGGTCCCGAATCGGTCACGAAAGTGCCCCTGGAAACCTTCGTGCTGCAACACCGTTTCGAACAGGTAGTGGATGTCGCTAATGAACAGCTCGCAGATATTTCGCTCGGGCGTTTTGAACTCATCCGAACGGACGAAAAGGAGAAAGGCAGTCACCAGTCGAAAACCGGTCTCGGGCTGGCTGTTATTGACCACGCCGGCCCCGAACCGATCCAGCGCTCCGTCCGCACGCTCTCGGGAGGGGAAACGTTCTACGTGTCTATCTCCCTGGCCCTCGCCCTGGCGGAAGTGGTGCGCGCGGAAAACGGTGGGATCCACCTTGACACCCTCCTCATTGACGAAGGCTTCGGTTCGCTTTCCGACGGAGCACTCGATCAGGTCATGGGGGTGCTGCATGGCCTAGGGAAAAACGGGCGCACCGTGGGGGTTGTTTCCCACGTCTCCGAAATGAAACAGATGATCAGCGAACGCATCTCTGTTATCCCGCGGGACGACGGCACGTCACATATACGCGTGACTGCCTAACGCAGCTGGCACCGGCTGTGCTGATCAGCCCCGCCTGACCGGCCCCGCGTGTGCATGAGCGCTCGCGTGTTCGGCCCGAGCAGGAATCACTATCACGCGCGTATCGGTCTCTAAGCCTGCACCGCCACGCCCAGTTCGAGGGCTAGCTCAAGGCGTTCGGAAACGTCATACCAGAGCAAGTCCTCCTCGGCGAGCACCTCGAAAGCGGACTCGTCATCAGGCCCTGCCAACACATATGCTTCCATGTCGGCTCCGTCCACGTGGATGGAGACCACCTCATCCCAGGAGAGCTCTTCGGAAAGCTCCAGGGCAGTGGGCAAATACTCTTCCGGTTGGGCAAGATCTCGGCATTTCTCAGGTGCCACCTCAGCGGCAATCACGACTCGGCGCGGGCGCAAGCCACCTCGTTCCGGCAGCACTACCCCGAACTGGTGATCAGCCTTCCCTGCGAATACCGCAAAGACGGCACGCAAAGAATCGTCCGCGGCGGCATTGAAAGCAATAGCCTCGAGGTAGTCACGATCTTCATCATTTACTTCACGCGCCAGAGCCTCCGTTGCCGCGTGCACCACACGCCCGGAAAGCACGGACAACGCCACATCGGCAGGAGTAGCCGGAAGATAAATCCTCATGCGCCCAGTCTACTCACCGCCCCTACCGCGACAATCTAGAACAGCACGCCCCAGCCGCCGCACATCCCGGCTCGCCCCACTGCGAGGGGCTAAGGCCACCACGCTTGTGCCAGCCCGTTCGGCCCGTGCGTAACGGGCGGCGTCGTCGCGCACCCCCACCACGGCAGGTAGCTCTTCCTCCGCAAGCTCGGCAAAAGCAAGGCGATCTTCCAGGCTAGAACGGGTAACTACTGGCACGGCCGCACGGGCTATCGCCCGGGCCTGCCACCACGCCTCCACGCCGCGGCGCAAACCCACCGGTCCGGCGCGGCACGCAACCACAACGAGGTCCGCAGCGCGGAGGGCGCTGAGAGCCACGCTATCGCGCTCGCCCGCAGCCCCGGCATCCTCCCCGTGGTGTTTGCGTCGCCCTAGCTGGTTGCGCTCATGCGGTAGGGGGTATCTACCCGTGTGAACACCTGCATCGTCAAGAAAAGCGGGAAGTTCCGCGGCACAATCGACGATGGTGATCTCCGCAAAGGGACGGAGTTTATCCCAGAGCCCACCCATACCGGGCCCCGTCAGTTCACGCCAGCGCCCACCGCGGTTAAGACCGGGGAGAAAGTGCAAGGTACCGCGTGGCCCGCTACGCACGTGCCGAATATAACGCGGAAGCTGCTCCTCAATAGCATCGCCGGTATGCAACGCGCGCGCCACCCCGATAAGCCCGGACGGCTCCTCGCCCAGATCCACGAGCTGGGCCATTGACGGGTTGCGGGTATCCGCGTCCACCAGCAGCACGGTGTGCCGCTCGCTCAGCACCCAGGAAAGATCACGCGCCAAAGTAGAACGCCCTGGCGCCCCCGCGCTCCCCCAGATCGCCACCAGAAAACCGGGGTCGGGGTTCGTGCTCATTGCACCTCACCTACCAGCGTGAACGAGGCACCCGCCGCGAGTTCCTCCAGTGCGATCCCGAGCTCAGCACGCGGGATATGTACTTCCACCGCCGCCGTACCCGCGAAATGCGAGTCGCTAACCGTTCCCGCGAAAATGACCTCCCGGGAGATAAGCCGGGCGGGGGCTTTTTCCGCGGCGCTACCCGGGGCCGGAAGGGCCCACAGCTGCACCTGCGCGCCGCGCACCAAAGCTGCGGGGAGCGCGCCGTTGAGGGGGAGCATCGCCACCACCCGCTCCCCCGATATGCGCAAAGCTGACTTTTCCACCAATTCACCAGGATAAATCGTGCGCCCAACCGTACCCGCGTGACCTGCCTGAATATAGGCATCAGCAAGCCCGGCTGGAAGTTCGACCACCGCGAGCCCAGCCTGATCCAAAGGTGTACCGGGAACCACCGCTTCGGTCGCCCGATAAACAGGGACAGTAACCGGACCGCGCAGCACATATGCCCCCGCGAGCGCGCCGGCAGCGATCAGTGCCACTCCTCCTGCTAGGCGCGGATCTTTCCACCGCGCCCCCGTTTTCTCACGCATCTGCCCTCCTTATCCGATTCTGTGCACGTGACCGCGAATATTCGCGACCGGACGCAAGTGGGAGCAAGTGGGAGCGAGCGAATATGACCGCCACCGCGGCCCGGTCAAGACTGCTCGCGCCGTGGTGTCAGTGTGACAGGTGGCGCGCAACTCGCCAAGTCCCCATCCACAGCCTGTGGATATCGACCTCTTTCCTTGCCGTTTCTTATAGGAGCTATCCACAGGGAAACGATGCTGGGTATACCCGGCTGATTAATAGTTGAGACACACGGGACATTTATTCATACCACCACGGTGAGAACCGCGTGCCACCCGTTCTTCATCACGGACGGACCGCGTGGTTCTTGGTCCTGACCGGAAACCCCACCGAAGAGGTTAACGATGTCGGCAACGATCAAAGCGCTGCTATCAGCGTTCGCAGGGCTCGCGTCCGCATTTTTCGCGGTCGCGACGGCCCGCCTGCATGCCCCGCCCGGGAGCGTCGCCCAGCTCACCGGGATTCTCACCGTGGGCGTATGCATCGTCGCGTACCTGGCGTGCGCGCGGCTCACCCTCTGCTATTGCGCGGTTGCTCGTTTCGCCCGTGGGAAAGACGATGCCGTCACCCGCCTCGCCCGCCGCATCGGCGGGCGCCGTTTCCGCGCTGCTCTCACCAGCACCCTCACCACGACGCTGGTGGCCATGCCCGGAGCCTGGGCCGCAGAGCCAGATTCTAGTGTACCGTCCGTGAAATAGCTTACTGGTGATGGTATTATTGATCCATGTCGCACCCCGCTAAACCACTCGCCTTGAGTGACGAGGAACGAAGCACCCTGGAAAAGATCTACAACTCACCATCAC
>NZ_QDIE01000033.1 GCF_003957255.1 Actinotignum sanguinis | reverse complement strand
CCTTACCGCCACACCATTCACGTGGGTAGCTGACGTGGATAGCCTCCTGGAGAAAATAGCACGCGCGAGAACAGTCTTAGAACAAACCCCCACCCCATAACCGGAAACCTAAATCGCGGACGGTGCAGTAGCCCTCATGTTCATATGGATGCACTACCATATTCCTACCGGGAGCCAGCCACCCGGAGACGGAGGAAACCGTGAGGAAACGCCAATTCGGCCGCCGGCATGATGACCAGCAGCGCGGCAGCGCCACCGGGGAAGATCCCACCATCGAATCCGAAGAAGAGCTGAGCGGCGGCTATGATTTCGGCGGCTACCAGCCGGGGCAGAGCTACTACCCGCGCCGTCGCCTCTTCTGGCAGCGTGCCACCATTATCGGCATCGCTTTCGTTATTTCGATGGTCGCTCTCGTGGCCTATTTCCTGTAACGCCTGATAACGCGCCGCGGGAGCGGCGCGGCGGCGTCGCCCTGAAACACGGTCAGCATTGGGTACGACGGCGCCGTCGGGCACGGGCGCGCAAGGCTAGTCACAGCCGGTCTGCCTGTGGGCGACACGCCGGCCGGGCAGCTACCTGTGGATAACATTTTTCATCTCTCGACAAGCACCACCACCATCAGCCACCATAGGAACACCGGTCCTCACCGGCCGGCGTCCGAAGCGCGGAATTCTCACCACTCGCGCGCCACCACCTAAGCATCTCAGGGGGATGTATGGCTGTATCTACCGCACAATTGCGGGTCAGTAATGATTCCATTCTCGCCGTTCGCGCGCTTCTTGCCCAGGCCCAGGAGGATTTGCGCGCCCACCTCCACTCCACCGTGGATCGCATCGCGAGCTGGCATGCCGGCTGGCGGGGCACCGCCCCGGTGGCCTTCGCTGCCGCGCTGGAAGAATACCGCGCGGCAAGCGAAAAACTTCTCGCTCTCCTAGCTGATTACGGGGCGCGCCTGGGCCGCGCGGATGCCACCGTTACCGAAACAGACGCGGCCACCCGCGCGGATTTTTCCCGTATGGCCGCTTTAGTTGGGGATCTGCCGGCGGCCTGATAGCGCCAGCTTTCCCGCGTCGGTGCACCAGCATCAGCGTGCCCGCACACTTTACGGAAAGGATTGTCATGACCGAGGTTCGTGCCCATTTTGGGGAACTCTCCGCGGGTGCGGCTGATATGGCTGCACACGCCTCCCGCATCGAGGCGGTGCTCGCGCACCTCGATGCGCGCATACGCACCGCAATGGCAGATTGGGATGGGCAATCTCAGGCAGCCTACGAAGCCGCGCAGATGCGGTGGCATGCCGCAGCCCGCTCCCTGAATGACATTTACGCGCGTATCGGCCAGCAGGTCGAATGCGCCTCGCAGAACTATCGCGCGGCTGATCGGGCGGTTGCTCGTCTCTTCGGATAGGGGGCGGCAGCTCCTCGTTGCCCGCATTCCACTTTCGATATACATGCACATTCGTCGTGCATGCACGTCCGTCATGACCTGACGTTCTTCACTACCTTACGTTCGTCATGCATAAAAAATAATATTGTGAAAGGACTCGTATCCACCATGGCAATAACCACGGGCCCGAAACCCACCCCACATGTGATTCGGGTATGTCTTGCTTTTCTCATGGTGTTCGCTTTGGCGGGCGCCGGTCTTTTCGGCGGCGCCGGAGCGCGTGCCGATTGGGATCGTTCCGTTGGCCGCGGTATTGACATTAAAGGCGTAAATGTTGTTGGCCACCTCCGCCTCGGCCCGCACTACGCGGAAACGCAATCAATTAACGGGGTGGCGGTGGAAGGGTACCCCATTTGGTGCATCCAAGCTAAATATGCCGATCCCGGCCCCGGCGAAATGGTCGACATCACGACTCTTACCGAATCCCGGGCGCTCGGCCCGGGGGAGTTGCAGCTGAGCACCCCGCAAATGGCCTGGCTACTCAACCGCTACGAAGGTAATACCACGGATGATCTCAACCTGGCCGCACTGAGCTACCTCATCCACGTGAATTTCGAAAAGGAATACCCGGGGCATCCGGGCCGGGCGCAAGCCACCGTGAACGAACTGGTGGAAGCGGTGCGTTCCCAGCGTCCTGATATTGAGGAGCGGGCCCAGAACTACGTGCGTGAAGCGCGCGCCAGCGCCGCCGTCGGCTACGTGAGTGGGATCGTGGAAGGTGAAGGGGATCGCAGCGGTGCCATCCGCGGTATTGGCGTACACCCGGATGATTCCGAGGCGTGGCTGCCCGGAATTCCCGTGGTTATTACCCTCACCGGCCCGGCGGTTTTTGACGTGAGCGGTAGCGCGACCTGGAGCGGGGTAACCGATAGTAAGCCGCTGGAGCTAGCGTGGTCTGCCACCGGGAATGGCCAGGTGAGCTATACGGCGGTATTTGATACCCCGGTTCGTACCACCCTCACGGTATTCGGGGCGGATGGCTCTGTGCAGGACACCATCACCTACGGCCACCGCCCGGTCAGCGATCCTCTTACCCGCAATGTTCCCGGGCGCACCTGGGAAGTTATCTATGATTTCCAGCCCTTGGGTACCTCCAAGGTGAGTACCCGCCCTATTAATACCGACGGCGTTATTCGCGATACTCTCACCACCGCCGTTAAGGAGGATTACGGGGACGGGAAATGGACCCAGGTGAAGGGGGAAAATGTGCCTGTCACCTACCGGGCTACCGCCTATTGGGCGGGTCGCACCACCCCGCAGCGCAGCGATTCAGTTCCTGAAGGAGCCGAGGTGTTGGGCTCGGTAACGGTCCAGGCCAACGGCCCGGGGGAGATACTCACCGCGGAACTTTCCACCCCTAAACGCGGTTTCGTCACCTGGGTGTGGGAGGTCCGTAAAAACGAGCAGGGGGAAAATGCCCGCTATATTCACGCGGATTGGGCGGATAGTTACGCACTTCCGGAGGAAACGTCCCGGGAAGAATTCCCCTTCCGGCCGCTCGGGGTATCGCACGTGGCCGATGCGAAAGTGGTAGATACCGGCACGGTGCTGAGTGATACTTTCGTGGCCCGCGCGGATGAAACTTTCCGGGACGGGGAGTGGAGTCGCCGCCCGGGAACTAACGGTTCTTTTGAGGACGGTCCTTTTATCCCCGTCACCTACCGGGCTACCGCCTGGTATGTCTCACCCACGGTGATTCCGGAGCCGGGTGTGGTACCGGCAAGCTCGGAAAAAATTGAGTCCGTGACGGTGGTGGCCGAAGGCCCGGGCCCGATCCGGGCAGAACTGAGTGAGCCGGTGACCCGGCCCGGGATGTACACCTGGGTGTGGGAAGTCCGCGCGGAGGATCAACCGGCCGAATTTGCCGCTTGGGTTGAGGCCGGTTGGTCGGATACTTTCGGGTTGGCGGATGAAACAACCTCGGTGCGCTACCCCGGGAAGATTGATTCGGCCCTCTCGATTCGCCAGACGAAGTCCGGCACCTACCTGGTGGACGACGTCTGGGTGAGCGGTCTGCCCGCTAATCACCCCGATTTCACCGGCGGGGCAGGTTTTGGGGCCGATACTCAAACGCTCACCCACACCCTGCTTTTCTTCCCGGAAGGTCAGGCCGTAACCGATGAGAACCGCCCGTCCGCTCGCCAGATCGGGCAGCCGGTGGTGCTTCCCGCTCGTAACGGTTTCTATCCCAGCGTGGGTGATCCTTCCTGGATTATGGAGCAGGACGCGGCCGGGGAAAACCTGCCGGGCACCTACGTGGTGGTCTCCGATTTCGCGGGGGATGATCGGGTGGCGCCGCTATCCACCAGTGTTACCGATGTGGCCGAGCAGTTCACGGTGACCCGCGAGCCGTCCCTCCACACCACCATGCACCATGCCGACACCCATATCGCGCCCAATACTGGCACCGTCACCCTGGTGGATACTGTTTCTTATCAACATCTGATTCCCGGGAAGGAATACGAGGTCCACGGGGCGCTCTTGGACGCGACCAGCGGCCAGCCGCTGCGCGATGCCAGCGGGAGCGAGCTCACCGGCACCAGCCGTTTCGTGCCCGAGCACCCGCACGGTAGCGTGGAAGTGGTTTTTGAGGTCGACGCCGCAGCTCTGGCCGGCACCAGGGCGGTGGCCACGGAAACTCTCCGCCAGGACGGGCGTGATATTGCCGTGCATGCTGATCTGAACGACACCAACCAGACGGTGACCTTCACGCGCCTGGCCACCCGCGCCCGGGATGGTGCTTCGGATGCGGATGCGGATGCGGATGCCGGTGGGGCTGAGAGCGCAACTAGTGCGAAGCGCACCGATGGTGCCGGCGGCGATCAGATTCTTAGCGCCACCGCGGATGCGGTTATTACCGATGAGGTATGCGAACTCAGCGGAGCACTTATTCCCGGAGAGACCTATCGTATTGAAACGGCCGCCATGTTCCCCGATGGGACGCCGGTGCTCGGGAAAGATGGCACCCCGGTGCGGAAAGTCAGTGACTTCATTCCCGGTTCACCTAGCGAATGCGCCCGCATTAAGCTGGGCTTTGATGCGAGTGCTTTAGCTGGCCGCAAGGTGGTTATTTTCGAATGGGTGTACCTGGGTGACCGCCTCATTTCCGAGCACACCGATCCTCTCGATAGCGAACAGACGGTTCGTTTCGAAGAACCACCGGTTCCTCCAACGACGCCGCCTGCTACGCCACCGCACACCCCGCCCGCCACTCCGCAGGTCACGCCGCCTGTACCTCCGCAGCTGCAACGCACCGGTGCGGCGCTCGCGGGCTGGATTTTGGCCGGGCTCACTGCGCTCGCCGGCGGTTTGACTTTGCGCTACCGGGCTAATTCCCGTTCCAGCGTTACCCGCTAAAGGCGGGATAACCAGCTACTAACTATTTCCAACGTATGTCACTCACAGCCCGGGCCGGGGAGGATATCGACTCCCCGGCCCGGGCTTGTTCCTGCGCAAATGAGGGGTGCGCGGTCATTTACGGGCGGTGCCGAGTGCAGGCAGCGATATCGGTCCGGGTGGTGCCGTGCGGATCGGTGCAGAGTTCATCTACGGAAAGAGTGGTGGCCGCTTCGGGAAGGTGGGTGCGCCAGGCGGGCGGGAGCTCAAGCGGGCTGATGTTATCCCAGCTAGCGGCCCTGCTCAGCCGGGCAAGATCGGTGATCTCTACCAGGGTGCTCCCCTGCACCAGGATGGTATTTTCCGCATCCGCGCCCGCACCGGCCACGAGCACCGCACCGCTGCGTGATGCTGGGGATTCGGGTGCGTGCACCAGGAAAGAGCGCCCCGCGTGGAAAGCCGCGCATACCCGGGCGGGGCCAGGTTCCGCGGTTCCGGCAGCCCCGCCGGAGGCCGGGCCGGGCTCCGCGCTGAGATCAGCGGGCCAGCCCTCTCCGGGGCCCGTTTCACGGAAATCAAGATGGGCGCGGGCTGCCGGGTCAAGGGCATACACCCGTGCCCGGGCACTGTGATCGGAGAGCCGATACAGGTGGAAAGCGGTGGGGGAGAGCGGTTCGAGCACCCCGCCCGAACTGATATGGAACCAGGTGCGGGTGCCGGCACTGTCAGCAAAAGCGACCAGGTCACCGACCCGTGCTGCTCCGATGCCGGGAAGATACCCGGCCGGTTCTCCGGCAGCGGGAACCGTGAGGGGAGCGAGAGGCCGGCCCTCCGCCCAGAGTGCTACCCAATCCGGTGGCGCCTCAAATACCGGAACCCCCGGAAATTCACTGCGGAAAGCCGCTTCCGGTATATCTACCCGGTAGCGCTGCTCGGCGGCGATGAGCCACAAACTGCTCGGTGTTCGCACCAGCACCGCGCCGCGATATTCCGGGAGCGGAGCCGTGGCCGCCAGGGTAAGCGGCGCGGCCGTGCCCTGCATATTTTCCTCGCTGTCCGCCTGCGGGGCTGTAACACTTGCGGGGCAGGCCACCATCCACGGATCGCGCAGCTCAGCTGCGGTCGGCAAAGAATCAGGGGCGCCGGGAATTCCCAGGGGCGCCCCGCGCGGTATACCCGCGAGCCGGGCAGCCGGGAGCACATGGGTGGATACTCCTTCTGGATACAGAAGGTAAGCACCTGCCAGAGTAGTGAGAGGGTGGAGAATTCCACCGGAACTGAGATAACGGGCTCCGCTATCTGCAGCGACCACGATCGCGCCATCCTCCCAGCCCTCGGGAAGTTGCGGGGAGAGCGCCCGTACCGCTCCGGTACCGGCCGCGGCCACCAGAGCTAGCCCAAGAGCTCCGGCCAAGCCGGCCAATCCCGGGCGGGGAGCCTCCTCATGAGCCGGTATTCCCCACCACAAGGCACCCGCGATACTACGGCGCCGGAAACTGCGGGAGCTCATAATAGCGCGCGCGTTTACCATGGACTGACCGCGATAACTATCCCGGCGCCGAGCAGGGCGGTGAGTATGTGCTCCGTAATCTCCACCCGCCGGGTGAGAAGAAGTTCGGCTTCTGACCGCTCACCGCGGCCTCCACTATTGTCGGTACTCTCCGGTTTTCCCCGGTGGCTTCGATACCCGAGGAAAACAGCCGGAATACTGACCAGCACCGGAGCTGCCAGGCAAGCAAGAATACCCGGCGCTGCTTGCGCTGCCGGATTCCGCATGGCCAGCACACAAAGCTCCACATAAAGAAGAAGGAAGAAAAGGAGCCGAAGTACAAACGCGGCGTCGGCGCGCATACTTATGGCACGTAGCCCGAGCACAGTTACCGCCGTGCAACATATGGCCATGGTGAGGATATCCGGCCGGCAAGCCAGCGGGAGGAACGTGGCGATCACGAAGACCACGCCGGCTTCAGCCCCCAGGGTACGGAGGGTGAGGGTACGGGCCCAACTTTCCGGGCTCTGCCGCGCAGATAAATCCGGGCCAGCGGTGGTGGGAATCTCCGGTGGAGAAGCGCTCACGTGCAAGATAACTGGCGCAATGGCGCGAACTGTACATACCAGCGCCACCACGATGACGAGTGCGGTGGGTTGTGCAAGCCGGGTGTGGAGCAGGGCCACGCCGCCCCAGCTCAACATACCGATTGCCCAGGTGAGCAAAAGACTTCGGCCACCCGGCACAGGAACGACCACCCGGGCGAGCACCGCGATAATAAGGAGAAGGCAGCCGGCTGCGATCCCACCCGATCCCATGGTTGACCCCGCACCTGGTACTACCAGCGGGGCAGCGCGCCATCCGCATGCTGCCCCCACCCAGCCGCTGGCGGCGAGCAGCGCCAGCGCTATGACGTGCGAGCCGCTGCCCAGACGCGAGCCCTCTTGCCGGCGAGCATATGCCCAATTCACATGAGCAAGACCGAGGAAAACCAAGGTGATACCGGCCAGCACGGGAAGCGCGAGCACGTGGGGGAGCTGGGCACACGCGCTATACCCGGCCAAGCTAAGCCCTGCTACCACAGCCGTCCCGGTGGCGCAGCTGCGGAGCGCAGGTGGGGAAAGTTCGCCGCGTTCGATCAGGGTGGAATGGCGGATACGGCTGAGAACCGGGTCGTGGCGGGGAGGCGTGGGCGGCGCGGGCCCGTCAATAACCAGGCAGATTCCGGGGAAGAGCAGGTCCCCTGCCGGCCGGCTCGGATCCAGGTGCTGACCGGTGGTGGTACGAACCGTCCAGGTGGGAGGCGTGAAATCCGGAGCGAGGAGACGCAGTACTTCGGGAATAAGAGCGGTCAGTGAAAGCGAGCTGGCTAGCTCGAATTCGCCGCGCCGCCCCGCGCAATGCACGCATACGGGAATCGCGATATCCACCGATAGGGTACCGCGTGATTCTGCTAGTTCTCCAGCCATATGCCCTCCTTTCTGCGCTCGTACCTGCGCGTGCAGTAGTTCGCCCGCGCTCGCCCCTGAGATAGCACAGGCCGCCGGTACCGAAGCGTCGCGGCCGTGGGGTGAGGGCACGGTATCAAGAAGGCCGCCGTCTCACCAGAGCTCATCCACAGCCCAGCGAGTTATCCACAGGCCCAGCTGGTCATGTGCGAGAGAGATGTGCCGTCGTACCGAAGCTGTGGATGGTGCCTCGCCTTGAGGCCGCTCCCTCGGTAGGGTGTGCCGAAAAAGAGAGCGCATTCGCGAAAGGAGGGCAACGTGGAGGTTGTGACCATTCCCGCGCCGCCCGCGTGTTATCGCGGCAGCGGGCAGAAAATGAACGCCGTCATGTTTATCCCCGCGCTGCTATCCGTGGTGATGCTCGGGGTGCTTTCCTCCACCGCCCGGCGCTCTGCCCACATGCTTCTCCTTATGGGAACGCTGGGGTTTCTCATGCTCGCCTTCGCGCTCCTCAATATGGGCCTGACGCTGCGGCGCAATGCCGGGGAGCGCGACGGCGCGCGGCGTGATTACCTCGCCGCCCTGGCCAGGTGCGAAGCCGAGGCCGCCCGCATGCTGGAGGCCTGTGTTCGCGAAGAAGCGGAACGTTATCCGGCTCCGCTTGTGCTCCCGTTGCGCCTGAGCCGCGGCATGCCGCCCGCGCCGGGCCCGATTCGGGTGGGGCAGGCCTTGCTTGCGCCGCCCTATACCGTCACCCTTGCGGAGGATCCGCCCGGGGAGCGCGACGACGCCGCCCGCCGGGCCCGGGACCGCTGCGCCGCGGAGGTACAGCGCACAATCCCCGGCCCCGGCCTCCTCGACCTGCCCTCGTATTCCACCGTGCGGGTGAGTGGGGAGGCGGCCTGGGCGTGGGTGCGGGCCCTGCTCTGCCAGCTCGCTGCGAGCATTCCGCCTGGTGATTTAGCTATTAGCCCGGATGATAACGTACCCGGGGCCGAAGCGGGCTGGCTCAGTTGGCTTCCTCCGTGTGCCGTTACGGAGGCGGGGCTCGGCCGGGTCACGCACCTTATTATTAAGGGCTCCGCTGGAGCACCCGGGCTACCCCGGCCGCCCCGGGCACTCGGACCACCGGGAGCCGCAGGATCGTCCTCTCACATCACACTTTATTTCCGGGAAGATTCCGGGCGCGCAGGCCCGCCACCGCAAGGGCCCGGCCCGCGGGGCTGGCCGGTGCAACGCGAAGCGAGTCCCCCGCCCGATTCCGGCAGCCTCGCCGCGCTTGTGCATTTTCTCGAGGGGAACGAGGCGGCACATCTCAGCCTCGTTGATAGCACAGGGGTGCGCGAGGCTATTCCGGATCTGCTTGACCTGGACGGAGCTGCCTACTGCGCCCGCGCGCTCTACCGCTCCCGCGGTTCCGCACCGCAGTCCGCTAGTGCACAGGTATACGCTGATCTTCTCGGATTGAGATCCCTTATCCCGGCGCGTGCCGTCGCTTCGCATCGCCCAGCCCAGCGCCCGGAAGCCGCTTTGCGGGTGCCCCTCGGCCTTGATCCGCAGGGAGATCCAGTATGGCTGGACCTCAAAGAAGCCGCGGCCGGTGGGATGGGCCCACACGGGTTGCTCGTGGGGGCAACCGGGTCCGGAAAATCGGAGTTGTTGCGTACGCTCCTCCTCGGCCTGTGCCTCACGCACTCGCCCGAGCAGCTCAACCTGGTGCTCATCGATTACAAGGGCGGGGCGAGTTTCCACCCCTTTGCCGAGCTTCCCCACACCGCAGCTCTGGTCACCAACCTGGAACGCGATACTTCCCTGAGTGAGCGCATGGAGGAAACCCTGCGCGGGGAAATGAACCGCCGCCAACACCTGCTCGCCGAGCACGGCCAGCACTCCCACCTGGGAGAATATGAGGCAGATCGCGCTCGTGGCGCCCATAACGGCCCGCTTCTCGCCCCACTCCTTATTATTGTTGACGAGTTCGCTGAGCTCCTGAGCGACCACCCTGACCTCATCGACACCATCGTGGCCATCGGGCGCCTGGGTCGTTCGCTGGGAATCCACCTGTTGCTCGCCACCCAACGCTTGGACGAAGGCCGGTTGCACGGCCTGGATTCTCACCTGTCCTACCGGATCGCGCTGCGCACCTTTTCCGAGTATGAATCCCGTGCGGTTATTGGAACCCCGCAGGCCGCTCACCTCCCGGCCCAGCCCGGTTGCGGTTTCCTCGCGAGCGGTGCCGAGCCGCGCCGCTTCACCGGGTTTTATGTTTCTGCCCCGCTCGCGGCACGGCCGGCTCACGTTCCCGCAGTACGACGCCGCAGCTGCGGGCCACCACCTACCCGGCCCGCCGATGCGGCGTTCGGGCCGGGCTTGGCCGCGAACGGGTCGTGCACACTCACCGCGGCGCTCGAATCGCTGCTGGGGGCCGGGCCGCGGGCCCACCCGATCTGGTTGGAACCGCTCACCCGCCCGCGCCATCTCACCGAGCTTATCGCGGTGCGTACCTCACCCAGGTTCGGGATGTATGTGCCGAGCCAGCGGGCCACCCCGCTGCGGCTCACGGTAGGTGAGCGGGATCTTCCACTACTCCAGCGCCGCGAAGCCCTCCGTATCGATCTCACGGATTCTCATCTCCTGGTGCTCGGCGCTCCGGGCGCGGGATGTGCTGAGGCATTGCGGACCATTGCCGGGACCATCGCTTTGGGATATACCCCCGCCGAAGCGCAATATATGCTGTGTGATCTCGGCGGTTCAGAACTCGCCCACCTCATTAACGTGCCGCATATTTGTTTTCAGGTAGATCATTCTGAGCTGGAGCGGATGCGTGCCGGATTGGTTGAGTTGAGGAACGTGCTGCGTGCTCGCGAAGCCGCACGGAGCGGGCAATCACCTGACCCCGATCCTTTCGGAGAAATATTCATTTTCCTGCGCGGGTGGGCGGCGCTACGAGCGCGCCCCGATATGGATGAGCCCCTCACTGAACTCATCGAGCGCGGCCCAGCCAGCCGCATTCACATTATTACGACGGCTACCCGCCCCACTGAGATTCCCGCGCACGTGCGCGATTTCTTCACGACGCGGCTCGAGCTACGCCTGGCTGATCCCTATGATTCACATGCCCCGCATCGGCGCGCTGCCACCGTCCCGGTAGACTGCCCGGGCCGGGGAATAACTCCCGCCGGGGAACATTTTTTACTCGCCACCACTCGGCCACCCGTAGATTCTGGTGTGTCGCACGTGAATTCGCCCGGGGCGCGACAGGATGTTCCCGCCTCGCACCTGGATGTTCCCGCCTCGCACCGGGGCGATCTCCTTGCCGATATCCGCGCGGCCTGGGCCGGGCCGCCCGCACCCCAGCTATGGGAGCTCCCCGCGCACCTCAGCTACCAAGAGCTCCTGGCGGGAGGTGCACTGTCCCGCCCTTCGCTGAATGCGCTGCAGCTGGGAGTGAGCGCCCGTCACCGCGGGCCAGCCGCCCTCGATCTTGCCACCACCGGGCATGTTCTTATTATTGGGGAGGCAGGATCGGGGAAAACTGCCACGTTGCGCCTCCTCCTCAACCAAGTGGCCCAGAGTGCGCCACCACCCCGTCTTTTTCTCATTGACCCGCATGGTCAGCTGCGCACCTGCGTCCCGCCCGAACTCATCGCGGGAAGTTACCGAACTGGAGCGCAGGCTCGCGCGGATATGGAGGCTCTTGCCCAGGTGCTCGCCGCCCGGCGCTCTCCAGTTCCCCGCGCCAATAACAATATGGAGGTGGCGGCGCCACCCGCACCGATTATTGTCATGGTGGATGATGCCGAACTTCTTGATCCGCAGAGCTCTGCGCTCACACCGCTGAGCGAAGTACTCGTGGACGCTGCTGAACTGGGGTGGCACCTCATCCTCACCACCGCGGAACCTGCGCACTTGACTCATGTCCCGCTGTGGCGGCGCCTCCTCGCCGCCTCCCCGGCCGTTCTCCTGCTTTCCGGTGATTTTCGCTATCGCGGTGTGAATGCCCGCCGCGATATTCCGGGGCGAGCCCAGCTGATCACCGGCTCCCTCGCGGATACCGTGCATATCGCGTGGCTTCCGCCCGGCCCGGCACATCTCACCGGTGGCACGGGAGCGCCGGGCGCACAAGGAAAAAATCCGAGGTCTAGCGTTGGCAGCCCGGGCACCAGAAGAGGCGACGTCCCGCCATAAGTTCCTCCCGAATAATTGCGCCGCAGCGCACGCACGGGCGGCCGGTGCGGTGATAGACCGCGAAACGCGAGAGTTCCGGATCGCCCGCGGGAATGGGATCGGGCTGGTATTCGGGAGGAATTGTCACAATAATTCCGGAATCTACATCACGGCCCATGCAGAGCACCAGGTCATCCCAGAGCTGGCGGTAGCGGGATTCGGAAACTTTATTGGCCGGCCGCAACGGCGAAATCCCGGTGCGCCACAAACAATCAGCCCGGTAAATATTGCCCGGGCCCGCCACAACAGCCTGGTCCATGACCACCTGGCCGGCCGGGATCTTCCGACGGCGCGCCCCGGTCACGAATCGCTGCCGGTCGCCCTCCTCATTGCGAATAGGATCGGGACCGAGGCGAGCGATCACCCCGAGGACTTCTTCCCCGCTGAGAATCTCACAGCGGGCAGGGCCGGTGAGCTGGGCAACCGCCTCTGGGCCGGCGAGGCGCAAGCGGGTTGTCGGCGTCGTCGCCAATTCTACCAGGACCTGGATATTGTCCTCCGGTAGACCGTCGCGACCACCCGGAGACGCGGCGTTCACCAGGCGCGTGGTGCTATCTTGTCCACCGTCGATGGTCTTGCGCATGCCCGAATCTTCGGTGGGGCTCACGCGGATTCCGGCGCCGTGCAAACCGGCCACGCCCGGCCCCGCAAAAGCCCATTTTCCGTAGAGTCCTAAATGAATGTGGAGCCAAGTGGCCTGCGGGTCGCCAAGCTCAACGTCAGGAGTGCCGGGTGCTGCGGCGGCCGGTTCGCGAGCGGAAAGGAAAGGCCAAAAAAGATGTTTACCCCAGGCGTGGGCTCGCCCCGCGCGCATGCCGTCGAGCAGTGCCGCACCTTCAGCGAAACGCCCCTGCGGGGAACTGGCCGCCACGGCTTCTCCGCCAAAAAGCGCCGTGAGAATACGTCCGTGACGATGAATAGCGTGACCTTCCGGCACCGCTCCTCCTCCATTCGCTATGCAATTCATCCAGTATAGGCGGGCGGGTTCGGGTGTGTGGCCGCTAGGATAGCGGGTATGGAGCCACATGCAGCAGTACGTCTTTTCTCTCGTGCAATTGAGGGGCGCCTGACCGCCGAAGATGAAGGAGAGTTGGTGCGGTTAGAAGAAGAAGGACTCGTTCGTGACCGCGCGTCTTTACTAGCCTCGTGTGCCCCTGCCGCGCCGCTGCAGAAACGGGGTGGGCAGCTGCTCTACAGCGATAAAACCGGAAAAGATTTATTACGTAACCTCGCGCTCATCACGAAAACATATTGGATTTCGGGGGCTCTTGCACTCTCGGCGAGTCTGGACCACGCCGTGAGCGGCACACCTATTTTCTATATTCCGCAAGCCGATATTGACCGTCTGGATAAAACGGCTGCCACCTGGGGTGGCATGCAGCCCCTGTGGGTGCTTCCGATTGACGAGGACGTGAGTGAGGGCGCGCAGTGGATCGATTTCTTCGAGCATTATGTGGGGGTCGGCCGCGCGGTTGTGGATACCTACGTGGCTGGGGATGTGGATGCGGCTCTCACCTGGATTAAGGAAAAAGAAGATGATGTCGCGGTATAGCCTGGGTTCACGGCAGTATCGCGGGTACGACGACGCAGCCAGCAGGCGGCCGGCCTCGTTGAGCGATGCCGTTACCCCCTTCCTGTTGCCCGCGCCCGCTGCGCCCGCGATTGCGCCCCGCACACCGGAAAAAGCGATTGAACGCTTCGCCTATCTCACCTCTGGGCATGTGTGGTCTATGGCCACGCTGGAAGGCAAAACTATAACGCTCCCCGAGGTCGTGACGCTGATAGAAGAGCGCCCGCTACCCGGCCATAAGCGCAGCGATGAGGACGTGGCGGCGATGGTTTCCGCCCACGAGCTTGTAGCGAATTTGGTGCGGGAAGGCTCGTTCCGCATGGATGAGGACAGCCAGAACCGCATCCATCGCACCCTCACCTACCATTCTCTTATTGATTCCGGTGTGTTTCGAGGAGAAGGTTCGGTACGCGGGGAGCACGGGAATGTGGATGTGGCGGGTACACACTACCAAGCACCCCGGGATCCAGCCACCTTGCGCACAATTTTCACGGCTTCGCTGGCACACCTAGATGATAGTGATCCGCTGCGTAGCGCAGTCCAGTTTTTTGCCACTTCCACGCTCGCGCAATATTACTTCGACGGGAACAAGCGCACCGCGCGGCTCATGGCTTCCGGGTATCTCATGGCCCGCGGATATGATGCCATCGCTATTCCGGCCGCGTATTTCGAGGAGTATCAGAATGCGCTGCGCGAGCTTTTCTTGAATCGGGATATTGCTCCGATTGCGGAGCTGATCTATCGCGGCGCCGAAGAATTAGGCTAGCGTCCGCGTTTCCGTGGCTTGGTGCCCGGAACTGCCATATCTTCTAACTTGAGTGGAATAGACTCAAGAAAGCTTGCGTTGATATGAGTGGATCGGCGAAGTGGTGACCAGGTAGCCGCCGCCGATGTAAGGAGTTGTCATGGATAAGTTAACAACGAAGTCGCAGGAAGCGTTGGCGCAGGCCATCCGCACGGCGACGGATGCAGGGAATCCCCAAGTGGAGCCGGTGCATCTCTTGAGCGCTTTGCTCGCCCAGGAAGGTGGAATTGCCCTTGCCCTGCTCGAAGCGGTGGGTGCTAATCGCGTGGATATCGCGGAGCGGGTAGCTGGGGCGCTGGCGTCCTTGCCGCGGTCGGCGGGGGATTCGGTGCAAAATCCCGCGGCTTCGCGCCCGCTCTCGCGGGTGATTTCGGAGGCCGGTAAGGAAGCAACCAGCTTGGGGGATGCCTATATTTCTACCGAGCATCTACTCATGGCGATTGCGGCCTCGCAATCCCAGGCGGGGGAGATTTTGCGCGGCGCGGGCGCATCGCACGAAGCGCTGCGTGCTACCCTGCCGCGGGTGCGTACCGCGAAGGTGGATAGCGCGGATCCGGAAGGTACTTTCCAGGCCCTAGAAAAGTACGGTCAGGATCTCACCGCGATGGCTCGGGAAGGGAAAATGGATCCCGTGATCGGCCGCGATAGCGAGATTCGCCGCGTGGTCCAGGTGCTTTCCCGGCGTACCAAGAATAATCCGGTGCTTATCGGGGAACCGGGCGTTGGGAAAACCGCTGTTGTGGAGGGTCTCGCGCAGCGCATGGTGAATGGTGATGTGCCCGAGTCTTTGCGTGGCAAGCGGCTTATTCAGCTGGATGTTGCCTCCATGGTTGCCGGGGCGAAATACCGCGGTGAATTCGAGGAGCGCTTCAAGGCCGTCCTGAATGAAATTAAAGAGGCTGCGGGTGAAATCGTCACGTTTATTGATGAGATCCATACCATCGTGGGGGCCGGGGGCGGTTCCGAAGGCGCGATGGATGCCGGAAATATGCTCAAGCCCATGCTGGCGCGTGGTGAGTTGCGGCTGATCGGTGCCACAACCCTGGATGAGTACCGCGAAAATATTGAGAAGGATCCGGCTTTGGAACGCCGGTTCCAGCAGATTTTCGTGGGCGAGCCTTCGGTGGAGGATACCATCACAATTTTGCGTGGTATCGCCCCAAAGTACGAGGCGCATCATAAAGTAACAATTACGGACGGTGCCCTGGTTGCCGCGGCGCAGCTGTCCAACCGGTATATTACCGGCCGGCAGCTTCCCGATAAGGCCATTGATCTGATCGACGAAGCTGCTTCGCGCCTGCGCATGGAATTGGATTCCTCCCCGGAGGAAATTGACGTTTTGCAACGGCAGGTTGATCGCCTCACCATGGAGGAGTCCTATCTTTCTGAAACGCAGGACGACGACGCAGCTACCGCCGACCGCCTAGAAACCATCCGGGCGGAATTGGCTGACCGCAAAGAAGAATTAGCTGCCTTGACCGCGCGCTGGGAAAATGAGAAGGCCGGGCGCAACCGGGTGGGTGATTTGCGTGTCAAGCTTGATGAGCTGCGCACCGAATTCGAATTAGCGGTCCGCGAGGGCCGTTACGAGGATGCTGGGCGGCTCCAAAATGGTGATATTCCGGAGGTGGAACGCCAGATCGCGGCGGCTGAAGCTGAAGAGGCGAGCGGGGCGAGCCGTGACCATGAACCGATGATCGCTGAGCGGGTGGATTCTGAGGAAGTTGCCGAAGTGGTGGCGGCTTGGACGGGTGTGCCGGTCGGTAAGCTCATGCAGGGTGAAACGGAGAAACTCCTCCATATGGAAGAGGAAATCGGCCGTCGCCTCATTGGCCAGCAGGATGCGGTGCGGGCGGTATCCGATGCGGTGCGCCGTTCGCGTGCCGGGGTGCAGGATCCGAACCGGCCCGATGGGTCCTTCCTCTTCCTCGGGCCTACGGGTGTGGGGAAAACGGAATTGGCGAAGTCGCTGGCGGACTTTATGTTCGACGACGAGCGCGCCATGGTGCGTATCGATATGTCGGAGTACGCCGAAAAGCACTCGGTGTCGCGGCTGGTCGGGGCACCTCCGGGATATGTGGGGTATGAGGAAGGCGGTCAGCTCACCGAAGCGGTGCGGCGGCGGCCCTACTCGGTGATTCTGCTGGACGAAGTGGAAAAGGCCCACCCGGATGTTTTCGATATCCTGCTCCAGGTTTTGGACGACGGGCGCCTCACGGACGGCCAGGGCCGTACCGTGGACTTCCGCAATACCCTCCTCATCCTGACCTCGAATTTGGGTTCGCAGGCTCTAGCTGATCCCACCTTGGATGCCGCGGCCCAATATGACACGGTCATGGCGGCGGTACGGGCACACTTCAAGCCGGAGTTCCTCAACCGCTTGGACGACGTGATTGTTTTCCACCCGCTGAGCATGGAGGAAATCGGCAAGATCGTGGATCTGCAAATCACGCAGCTGGAGCAGCGTCTGGGTGAGCGGCGTATGCACCTGGATGTGAGCCCGGCTGCGCGCGATTATCTGACGATGGACGGATACGATCCGGCCTACGGAGCTCGCCCGCTCCGCCGGCTTATCCAGCGGGAAATCGGTGACCAGCTGGCCCGTATGATCCTCGCCGGGGAAGCGCATGACGGGGATACTATCCGGGTGGATACCCAGGAAAATGCTACGGCCAGTGGCGGGGTTCCGGGCCGGGGCTATGCCTTGCGTCTCAGCGTTGAATCCTAATAAGTGAAGAGCCCTATCTACGTCCGGGGTGTGCCGATCCGGCACACCCCGGACGTGCTGTTTCCGTGAAGTTTGGCGGGCGGTGTTGCCGTTACTCGCGGTGGTGCGCCATGTGGGGCTGTTGTGTGTGATGCGACTGCGCACAATTTACTCGCTGAAATTACTCTGTAAAAAGTCTTGACGGATCTTGAATGTGTCCTTTATTCTGATCTTAACGGCGTTTCTTTGAGTGTCGTTAAGGATCACAGGTCCACACCGTTCAACGGAGAATAGGAGGAAGATCATGAAGACTATCCGAAAAGTAGGTGCCGCATTCGCGGCAACACTGCTATCGATCGTGGCGTTTATGCCATCGGCCAGTGCTATCCAGGTGGGTGGCTACAAGAAGTGCAACTTTAATCAGGCTCATGTTGGGGTGTATGCGGAACAGCAGACAATGGAGCGCATGACCATAAAAGTACGAAGTGACGTGCTTTACGATAAGGCAACTCTGTATAGGGTGAGCGTTGTTTCTAACCACTTCAATGGTAATTGGAGCGCTGCGGCACCGGAGCTCCTTCGTGCACCTACCCACGCTACCTGTACCCCAATCGACTGGTAGATCGTATTCCATACTCGTGTGGTGGCGGGGAAGATCTGTCTTTCTCGCCACCACGTGTATAACGAAGGGGTGCGGCTTATGAAGTGGAAAAAGTTGGCCGTTTTCTTTGTCGCTCTTATGGTGGCGGGGGGCTGCAGCACTAGTAGTTCCGATTCCGGAAGCGTGGGAGAGTCTGGAAATCAAGCGGCTGCGGCTTCAGTATCCGAATGGGATCCAAATTCCTGGAAAGCGAAAATCAAGATCTCACCGCGTTACCACACGGAGGATGAGAAGCTTGCTTTCCGAGCACAATGGCTAAAACGTGATGCGGAGCATTCTGGTATTGAGAATCCGCCGGACGTTGCTCTTGTGGAATGGCAGAATTCTGTGGAATTGATGGATATCAAGCGTGCCGAATGTTACAGAGAAAAGGGTTTTAGTGCCTATGTGCCCCCTCATGGAGGAGTCGCTTTTGACCCGGGTATTCCTGAATCGCAACAAGAGGCGTACGACCTTGCTGCGTATGAGTGTTATGCGAAGTATTTTCCTAATCCGGAATTTCTCACCAATTGGTCAGAAGATCAATTGAGAGTGATATGGGATTACTGGGATGAGTATTACATTCCTTGTTTGGCTGCGCATGGATTCGATGTCGATACTTCCAAGCGTCCGGTTCGGGAAACCTATGCCACTACATTTTACTCCAATCCTGAACACCGTTGGTGGCCAAATAATGGAGGCTCTCTTGAATTCGAAATCCCTCCAGAGGTCTTAAAGATTTGTCCGGAGATTCCTCCTGCTTCCCAGTTTTACGGATTAGAATGAGGTTTAAGAAATGAGAAACAGGATTGTATGTATCCTGAGTCTCCTACTCGTGGTGATGGGTGGTTGCGCGAGCGGAGGTTCAGATTCCGGGAGCGCTGACGAAACTGGAAGCGAAACGGCTGTGGCTTCAGCATCCGAATGGGACCCGAATAGCTGGACAGCGAAGATAGAGATTAAGCCACGTTATACCACAGAGGAAGAGAAGCTTGCTTTTCGTGAGAAATGGTTGAAACGGCATGCGGACTACTGGGGGATTGAAGAGCCGCCCGATGTTCCTTTGGTTGAATGGCAAGAATCATCCGAGGAAGAGGATCGCAAAATGGCCGAGTGTTTGACCAGCAAGGGTTTTGGATTCCATGTCACCCCCAAAGGCGGGATTGCTTCCAATGGGAGTATTCCGGAATCGCAAGAACAGGCATACCAGTTAGCTAGTTACGAATGCTATGCGATGTATTTTCTCAATCCGGAATTTCTTACCGATTGGTCGGAAGATCAATTGCGGGTGGTTTGGGACTACTGGGATGAATACTATATTCCCTGCCTCGCTGCGCATGGTTATAAGGTTGATATCTCCGAACGCCCCGCTCGAGAAACCTACGTCGCCAAGTTCCACACCGACCCGGAACACCGCTGGTGGCCGGATAACGGCGGCTCTCTTGGATTTCAAATCCCGGTAGAAGTGTGGAAAGTCTGCCCGGAATATCCGCCTTCGCGTGAGTTGCATGGGATTGGATGACTTTAGGGGGAGGAGAATGGCATTTATGTTATAAGAAAAGTTGGGCCGGGTGAAATATATATTTCACTAGAGAATATGAATGGAGAGCTAAGATGAAAAAACAATCTCGAAGTATTTTTGGAGCAATCGTAAGTTTGTTATTGGTAGTTGCAGTAGCGCCTTCTGCTGAAGCAATGTACCTCGGTGGCTATAAAGAATGTAATGCGGGCCAAGCGGTTGTGGGCCTTCGGGGTGCGCAAAGAAACCGAGGGATAATGATTTTTACTATTAGAGGTGAAGTAGTATACCAAACTACTGACTACAGTGGATGGGTTACTACTAATTACGCCAGTGGGAAATGGCGTATTTCTGCTGATGATTTGGTGAGTAAATCAACTTACGCGACGTGCACGCCAATTGATTGGTAGTGATGGAGAATTGCTACTCAAAGTTCTCTCGGATATTTGGAAATCTTGTTCGAATACTCTTCCCGCTTCCCAGTTTTACGGATTGGAATGAGGCCCAAGAAATGAAAAACAAGATTGTATATGTCCTGAGTCTCCTACTCGTCGCGGTGGGCGGTTGTGCGAGCGGGGGTTCCGATTCGGGGAGTATTAACGAAACCGCAAGCGAAACAGCTGCGGCTTCAGCATCCGAATGGGATCCGAATAGGTGGAAAGGTTGCGTCCGTTAGTGTGGTGTATCTGTATCCCGCGGTGATCCTCGTGTCGGTATACACAAAGGCGACCATCGCGGGTACCTTTCGAATCAACTCCTACCTATCCTCGAAAGGAGATACCCCGCAA
>NZ_QDIE01000032.1 GCF_003957255.1 Actinotignum sanguinis | reverse complement strand
GCGGCAAGGTTACGCCCGGTATCCTTTTCGAACCCGGTAGCTAAGGTTGTTTGCGCTGATGGTACTGCACTCGGTGGGGTGTGGGAGAGTAGGTTGCTGCCGCCATGTTTCTTAGTGTGTGGGGTGTTGCCTGTTTGGGTAACACCCCACACACGTTTAACCCCGGGCGAGCTCGCTGTTGCTTCGGGCCCATAGCCCTCGACCGCACCTTGTGATAGATGCGGGAGTGGTGTACTTGCTGGTGGTTGGCCGTGGTTAGTAGGGGCATGTGTTTCAGCTCAAAAGCAAGGGCGTGCCTCCAATCCAGCGTCAAGCGAAAAAGTGGCCTGTACCTCAAAAATGCGTCGTCGTAGAGTAAACTAAAAAGTGCGCAACCGCGCACGGTCTACCCAATGGAGGAGATATGAAAGCAGCGCGTTACTACGGTAATCACGACATTCGCATCGAAGATATCGAAGAGCAGCCGCTAGAGCCCGGCACTGTGCGGGTCAAGGTTGCTTGGTGCGGTATCTGTGGAACTGACCTTCACGAATATCTCGACGGCCCCATCTTCTGTCCCGCGGAAGGCCATCCTCATCCGATTTCCGGTGAGGAAGTGCCGGTCACCCTCGGGCACGAAATGTCCGGCGTCGTCGCCGAAGTTGGCGAAGGCGTGACGGATCTTGCAGCTGGCGACCACGTCGTCGTCGAACCTTATATTATCCGCGATAGCGTGGACACCGGCTCGGAATCGACCACCTACCATCTGTCCCCCGATATGAACTTCATCGGCCTGGGCGGCCGCGGTGGTGGGCTTGCCGAAAACATCGTCGTTAAGCGGCGCTGGGTCCACAAAATCCCGAATAACATCCCGCTCGACCAAGCCGCGCTCATCGAGCCGCTTTCCGTGGCCGTGCACGGCGTGGATCGCGGCGACGTGAAGGAAGGTGACTTCGCCCTGGTGGGCGGTGCCGGTCCCATCGGTGTGCTCTGCTGTGCGGTCCTCAAGGCCAAGGGGCTTACGGTCGCGGTGTCGGAACTCTCCGAGCTGCGCCGCCAGCGCGCCGTCGATGCCGGCGTGGTCGACTACGCCTGGGATCCCCGCGAAGTCGATATCGTGGAGGAAACCAAGAAGCTCACCGGTGGTGTAGGTGCCAATGTTGCCTTCGAATGCACCTCGGTGGACGTGGTACTCAACCAGCTCATCGCGGCGCTCGGGCCGCGCGGCGTGCTCGTCAATATGTCCATCTGGGGACACCAGCCGAATATTGATATGCACTCCGTGGTCATGAAGGAACTGGATGTGCGCGGCGTCATCGCCTACGTGAACACCCACCCGCAAACAATTGAACTGGTTGCCTCGGGTAAGATCGACGTCTCCCCGTTCATCACCGGCAAGATCAACCTGGAAGACCTCGTCGACAAGGGCTTCGATACCCTCATCAACCGCAACGAAACCGCGGTTAAGATTCTCGTTTCCCCGAACGGCGAAGGCGAAGAATAAAACCGTAGCTCTCTGAGCGAGTTCCTTAGAAATAGCGCCCGTGGGAGGAACACCTGCCGCGGGCGCTATTTTTATAGGCCGCGCATCTCCTCGGTTAGTGCCGGCCAGAACTTTCGGTGTTCGCGCCCGAAAGCTTGAGCGCCCAGGAATACCCCGGCCTTGCCGAGCTCCGGATCTACCCATAGGAACGAACCTGATTGACCGAAATGGCCGAAGGTGCGCGGCGAAAACGACGGGCCTGTCCAGTGGGGATGTTTCTCCCCGCGGATCTCCATGCCCAAACCCCAGGTATTATTGCGCTGCCACCCGTAGCCGGGCAGCAAGCCGGGCAATCCATTAAAATGCACGGCGCGGGCGTAGCGTGCTAACTCCGGAGAAATAAGACGCGGCCGCAGCAACTCCCCGGAAAAACGCGCCAAGTCACGCAGATTCCCCACCGCGGAATAAGCAGGGCTCGCCTCCACCGCGACCGAACTCAGGCGCAGCGGCTCAATAACAACACGACGCACCCAATTCTGAATCGACATCCCGGTCTGATGCTCCAAATAATCACCGAGCACATCAAAACCGTAATTCGAATAAATGCGTTTCTCCTCTACGCCCGCTCGTACCGGCCCTTCCTCCTCCGGCAAACCGGAAGCATGTGCGAGAAGATGGACAACCGTGGCACCGGGAGGGCCCGCAGGATCGTCAAAATCCGCCAGGCCGCGCTCCACCGCAATAAGGGTCGCCCAGGCCACCAGCAGCTTCGTCACCGACATATACGGATATATCTCCCGGGTATTCCCATAAGAAAAAGTGCAGCGCCCGGCAGCGTCGACAACTCCGAGTGCGTGCGGGAACGAAAAAGAATCCGAAGCGAGAAGGTTATCCACAGGCATGGTTCAAGTGTGCCATGCTCGCGGAAAACTTCGGGCGGGTGCAAGCTGCGCCACAGCGTGATAATAAACTTATCATGATGACAAAAGTATCTTCGTGTGTGTAGGCTGGGAATAGGCCACACTGATGTGGCGCTAACGGGAGGTTATGATGACCCTAGGAACCGGAGGGCTGATCGCAGTCCTCATCGCCGCGATTGTGCTCGTTGTTGTGCTCATCGTCGGCTTGAAATTACACGGCTCGATCGCCCTGACCATCGCGGCGATTACTGTCGCGCTGGTCACGGGCGTGAAGCCCGCGGAAGTGGGCGATGTACTCGAACAAGGCGTGGGCGGAACCCTCGGATTCCTTGTTCTTATTATTGGCTTCGGCGCAATTCTCGGGAAAATGCTGGAAGTGTCCGGCGGAGCCGAACGTCTCGCCAAGGGGATGCTTCGGGTTTTTGGTGAGAAACGCGCCCCGATTGTTATGTCATTCCTCGGCTTGATTGCCGGTATTCCGGTCTTCGTGGAAGTGGGCTTCGTGCTCCTAGTTCCCCTCGTTTTCGTGGTGGCCAAGGAAGTGGGGTGCTCGAAGATCCGGGTGGGAGTGCCGCTGGCTATCTCCCTCATGGTGGTCCACTGCATCCTGCCTCCGCACCCCGCCGCTACCGCTATCGCGGGCACCCTCGGCGCAGATATCGGCATGGTTATTATGCTCGGTCTTATTGTGGGGATCCCGGCCGCTCTTATCGGCGGCCCGCTTTACACCGGAATTGGGCTGCGTTCGCTTGAACGTGCTCACGTTGCTGCGCACGCCGGCCAGGTAAGCGGCGTCGTCGCCGCAGAAAAACCGGGCCACGAACCGAGCGAGGCGCATAGTGACGCGCTTGCTGCGGGCGAAACCATCCTCAAAGATGATGCAGCGGAGCGCACCTTGCCCGGTTTCGGGATTACTCTCCTCACGATTCTGCTGCCCCTCATTATTATGGTGTGCCGCACCGTTGCGGATCAGACCCTTCCGGAGGAAAACGGCGTGCGCCAATTCGTGGACCTCGTAGGTAACCCGATTTTGGCGCTCCTCATTTCGGTGATTTTCGCGTACTTCTCGCTGGGGATTTCGCGGGGCAAGTCGCTTTCGGATCTGTCGTCGGTGACCGATTCTTCCTTCGCGCCCATCGGTGGGGTGCTCCTCATTATCGGCGCGGGCGGTGCCTTCAACGCGGTGCTGATGGCCTCCGGTATGGACAAAGCCATCGCGGGCGCCATGGGAAGCTTGCCGGTCAGCCCGCTTATCCTCGCCTGGCTCATCGCTATCGTGCTGCACTTCGCGGTAGGTAGCGCCACCGTCGCCATGATTTCCGCGGCCGGTATTGTGCTGCCGATGCTGCAAGCATCCCCGGATCTCAGCCCCGCGCTTATGGCTATCGCCGTGGGCGCCGGCGCCATCGGTCTCACCCACGTAACCGATTCGCTCTTCTGGCTGTACAAGGAATACATGGGCATTTCGGTGGGGGATGCGCTCAAGACCCTCACCGTGGGTACCACTATTGCCTCGGTGGTGGCCCTGTGCATGACCATGCTGCTTCATCTCGTCATCTAAAGGCCGCGTGGAGTAGGGCTGCGGTTTGCGCTGAGATGGCGTAGAAGTGGCGCCTCGCACTTATCTACTAACTAATCTGAGAAAGGACTCAGTCATGACAACTATCGCTGGAAAAACTCTCGAGCAGTGGGTGGAGGACTACCCGCTTATTCAGGACCTCGTGGATCTCAAGGTCGCGGACTGGTTCAATCCGGAGGTGCTGCCGGCCGCGGAAGGTCTGGCAAAGGTCGGCCTCACCGTGGCTGATGTGGACGACGCCGCAGCGCGCCTCAAGCGCTGGGCCCCCTACCTCAAGCAGGTTTTCCCTGCCGCCCGCCCCACGGCTGGCATCCTGGAATCCCCGCTGGTGGCGGTTCCCACCATGCAGGCTCAGCTGGCCGAACGAAAGGGAGTGGAGATCCCGGGCCAGCTGTGGGCGAAACTTGATTCCCACCTGCCTATTTCCGGATCGATCAAGGCCCGCGGCGGGGTTTACGAAGTACTCAAGCACGCCGAGGAACTCGCGCTGGAAGCCGGCCTCATCACCCTTGAGGATGATTACCGCAAGCTGGATACCGAAGAAGCGCGAAAGTTCTTCTCCCAGTACAAGGTGGCGGTGGGTTCCACCGGCAACCTGGGGTTGTCCATCGGGATTATGTCCGCCCAGCTAGGTTTCCAGGCTTCGGTGCATATGTCCGCCGATGCTCGCCAGTGGAAGAAGGATAAGCTTCGCTCCCACGGCGTGAACGTGGTGGAATACGAATCGGATTACTCGGTTGCGGTGGCGCAGGGTCGCAAGGAAGCCGAATCGGATCCCACCGCCTACTTCGTGGACGATGAGAATTCCCCCTCGCTCTTCCTCGGTTACGCGGTGGCCGCGCGCCGCCTGCAAGGCCAATTCCAGTCCCTGGATGTCACGGTGGATGCCCAGCATCCGCTCATCGCCTATCTCCCCTGCGGGGTGGGTGGTGGCCCGGGCGGCGTTGCTTTCGGCCTCAAAACCGTTTTTGGTGACAACGTCCACTGCATCTTCGCTGAACCGACCCATTCGCCCTCGATGTTCCTCGGCGTTATGACCGGCAAGCATGACGAGATCGCGGTGCAAGATTTCGGTATTGATAACCTCACTGCCGCGGACGGCCTGGCCTGCGGGCGTCCCTCGGCTTTCGTGGGTTCGCGCATGCAGTACCTTATCGACGGCTACTACACCGTTGAGGACCAGACCATGTACGAAAACGTGGCGCTCCTGGCCCACACCGAGGGCCTGCGCATCGAGCCTTCCTCCTCGACCTCTTTCGAGGGCCCCTTCCACGTGCTCGCCGCGAGCGAATACCTGGAGCGGGCGGGGCTCACCCCGGAGAAGCTCGCGGGTGCCACGCACCTCACGTGGATTACCGGCGGCAATATGGTTCCGGATAAGGAGATGGATTCCTACATCGCCAAGGGTGAAGAAACCCTGTAAAGCGGGGTAAAAAATCGGGGTGCCACTCACTGTAGTGCGCACCCCCGCACTATGCCCGTCATTTAAGATATTTTGTCAGAAGATACAGTAATGGGGCCGTACGGAGGAAGGAGCCGGTGCCATGGAGGCGGCGGAATACGAAGCGATATCCGACGAGGTAATCTCCCGCGAGGTTACCTCCGGCGAGGTGACCTCCGGCAAAGCGATATCCCGGGAAGATAGCGAATATGTGGCCTCTTTCAAGCCGCTGGTCGAATTCCTCGGGGTGGCGCTGGGGGAGAGCACCGAGGTTGTGCTCCACGATGTGAGCGACCTCGACCATTCGGTTATCGCCATCGCCAACTCGCATGTCACGCAGCGTACCGTGGGCTCCCCGGCCACCGATCTCATGTTGCGGGTGCTGCGTGCCGGCGAAGGAACCACGGCCGATTACCTCACCGGTTACGAAGCGATTACGCCGGGTCGCGCGCGCACCTTGCGTTCGTCCACGTTTTTTATACGACGACGGGGCCGCATCATTGGGATGCTCTGCCTTAATTCTGACCAAACCGTGCTGCGGCAATTGGACGAAACTGTCAAAAAAATTGCGGCCTTGTATTTCCCCAATCCCGAACGGCGCAAGGAGGCGACGGAGGAAAAGCCGGAGATTTTGGCATCCTCCGTTGCTGATATGAAAACGGCTGCCATGGAGTCGGTGCTTTCGCGCTATCACGTATCGGTGGACCACCTCACCCAAGCCGAACGCCTGGAAGTGGTGCGTTCGCTCGACGAGGATGGATTCTTCCAGCTGCGCGGGGCGGTAACCGACCTGGCGCTCGCGATGAATCTTTCTGAGCCCACCGTATATCGATATTTGCGCCAGGCGCGAGCTTGAGCGGCCGGCCCGGGGCCCTCGGCATGTTTCGGGACCTGCGAAACTCGATATCATGGCGGTATGACACGAGTGATTAAGAACTGGCTCACCGATATGGATGGTGTGCTCATCCACGAAGAAAAGGCGCTTCCGGGTGCCGCGGATTTTCTCAATAAACTCAACGAAAAAGAGTACCCCTACCTTGTTCTCACCAATAATTCGATTTTTACCCGGCGTGATCTGTCCGCGCGTTTGGAAGCTGCCGGACTGATTGTCCCGGAAGATCATATTTGGACTTCGGCGGCAGCAACGGCGAATTTCCTTGCGGATCAGGTCGAAAATAAGCGCGCCTACGTAGTGGGAGAAGCCGGCCTCACCACTTCGATGTACAACGTCGGTTTCGTGATGACGAACGTCAATCCGGAAGTGGTAGTCCTTGGGGAAACTCGAACCTATTCCATTGAAGCGCTTACCACCGCGATCCGCCTCATTAATAAGGGGGCCCGGTTCATTGCCACCAACCCGGATGTGACGGGCCCTTCCGATCTGGGGCCGATTCCGGCAACCGGGGCGGTGGCCGCCATGATTACCGCCGCCACCGGCCGCCAGCCCTATTACGTGGGCAAGCCGAATCCGGTGATGCTGCGCAAGGGCCTCAATCTTATTGACGCACATTCCGAAGAAACCGCGCTGGTGGGGGACCGGATGGATACCGATATCCTCGCGGGCATGGAAGCCGGGCTGCAAACCCACCTGGTGCTCTCCGGCTCGACGGCCCAGGAGGAAATCGTGAACTTCCCCTACCGCCCGGATTACGTGCATCCTTCCATCGCGGAAGTGGCGGAGCTGCTCTAGCTACTTCTTATGCGGGCGGCCTATTTTACTGAGAGGGGTCCGTGCATACAGCTTCGTGCACGGGCCCCTCTGGCCGTATGAGGTCTTCTACGTGCCATTCCCATACGTGTCGCCCGGTTTCCGCTATCGGCCCCCAATTTTTCTCGGGTGGTTATGCTTCGAGGGCTTGGAGCACACTGGCACGGTTATCGCGCACAACGGCTTTCAGCTGGATCTCCTCCCACTCCCGCATGCCTTGCTCGAGTGTTGCGCGGGCTTGTTGTGTGCATTGGGCCCCGAACTCGTCGATAACGAAGAGGAGGATTTCTTCCAAGCAGGGCCGGAATCTGCGCCCGCCTACCGGGAAGTGAACATCAGCAATACGGGGAGTGCGGGCTTCGTTCTTGATGCGCCGGCGTGAACGCCGGGAATTCTTACCGCCCAGGAGCAAAGCATGTGTCCATTCATCACGATGGGCATGTACCTGGACATGCGCGCAGGGAATATTCGAGTGTGGTGAGCGAATATAATCCCAACGCACCAAAGGCTCGCTGTTTTTTGCTCCCCGGATGACCGAGAACGTTGATTCATTAACAGTGAGAGACCCAGTTTCGGAATCCAGGAAAACTTCGTAATCGAAACGGATAAAAAGGAGACGGTCAACGTAAATACGCCCCGACAGTCTTTTTAGCGGAAGATCTCCTTTTGTAACCTTCTGCGTAGATAGTGAAAATTCGGGGTCAATCAACTTCCCAATCAGCTGTAGATGTGCCGCAAATTCATCAGCACGCTCATCCAATCGTGCGTTCACCACGGTAATACTCCTCGAAACGATCCAGACCTACCATCTCGAAATAAGCGTCAGACTCGTCGGGTCCGAGCTGGTAGTTATCAGCGCGCTGGTCGAATTCTTCGCGGGTCATCCTGACCTCACGCAAAATTTCCTCTTTGCGCTTGAGAACATCTTCAAGCGATGTAAAAGTAAGGTCTGGAAACAACTTGCGTCCCCTAACAAAACTCATGACTTTGCTCCTTCAATTGCATAGTTCCGGGTGGTTTTCCCCGTCCTTCTCCGCCATTCTCGCATGGCATAGAGACACAAAAAAGAGCTTTTTACCGCCCTGTGGACAAGGGCGACGTTTGGCGAATCTGTGGATATTTCTCACCCGTCGCTTGCTGTCAAACGCAAGCTCGCACACGGGTACCGATGGTCGAATAATGAGATAGCAAGGTCTGCATCCCACCCCTAAGTTACGCTACCGTAGGTAACGCGGGTGGAGTGCTTATGCCCGGCGTGCGGGTCATATGCCTGTGCCCGGTATACGGCTTCGTGCCGGCGCCGGCGCCCGGTGCGCAGGCTCGCCGCCTCCGCGTTACCCGCTGGCCGTGCCGCGGCTGGCGGTTTCGTGTAACGACGGAGAAATCATGCGTCAGGTTCATCCTTGGCGGGTGCTCGTCTGCGCCTGCCTGCTCACCTTTATCACCGGGTGTTCATACGTTTTCTCAATTTTCCAACTCCCGGCCGCTCAGCTATACGGGCTGAGCGCGGCGATGGGTGCCTATACTCTCACGAATGCCCTCGCCCCCTTGCCCATGCTGCTAGGCGGGTACTTTATTGACCGGGGCCGCGCGGTGTGGACGGCCACAATCGGCGCGCTCTGCGCGGCCATCGGCTGGGCCAGCGCAGCCTGCGCGAGTTCCCCGCTCCACTTCGTGCTCGGCTACGGACTCATCGGTGGCATCGGAATGGGCCTGGTGCTCACCTCCGCGCTCTCCAATACCCTACGTTTCTTCCCGGGCCGGCGCGGGCTCATTTCCGGCATTATTTCCTGCGTGAACGGTGCCTCTGGCATCGTTATGGCGCCCCTGGCCCAGCGACTTCTCGATTCCAGCGACTTGCGCACCACCTTGCTGGTCTTTGCGAGCCTTTACGCGGTGATCGCGCTCGTCGTGGCCTTAAATTATCGCGCCGCCCCGGTGGAGGGTGTAGCCGCGCCCGCCGCGCCCGCCACCGAAGTACGTCCGGTGCCCGCCACCGAATCACGTCCGGAGCCTGAGGGCCGCGCCCGCGCGTCCCTCACCACTCGCGCGTCCCTCACCACCGGCCAAATGCTCGCGACCCCTGATTTCTGGCTCATTTTCGCCATCTTCATCGCCGGGGCCTTCTCGGGGCTCATGATCGTCTCCAATGCGGCTCCCATCGCGGCAAAAATGTTCCACTTCTCCGCGGCCAACGCCGCGCTTTTCGTCTCCCTCTACGCCTGCGCCGGAACCGCGGGGCGTTTCTGCTTCGGCTGGCTTGCCGACCGCCTCGGCCATGCCCGCACCCTCGAAGTCACTTTTTGCTGCGACGCTTTCGGCTTGCTGCTCCTCATCGTGGGTGGACACGGCGTATGCGGGGGAGCGGGTACGTTCGGCGCCGCGAGCGGTGCCGGCAACCTGGCCAGCGGGATGTTCCTGGCGGGCGGCCTGCTCGCGCTCGGCCTGAGCTACGGTGGCACCATCGCGATCATGCCCGCCTGCGTGATGGATCGCTTTGGGCCGCGCTGGCAAGGCATTAATTACGCGCTCGCCTTCACCGGGTTTTCGGTGGCCGCTATTTTCGCCCCGCGGCTCGGCGCTCAGATAGGTGCCATGTACGACGGCGATTACACCCGCGCCTTCCTCTACGCCATGATTGCCTCGGCCACGGGGCTGGGCTGCGCGCGTATTTTGCACCTGCGCATCCGCGCCCGTCGCGCCCAGCACACCCGTGCCGCGTAGCTGAGATACCTGGCTGAGGTACCCAGCTGGGATAGCCGGCCAGGCCACCCCAGCCAGGGTGCCTAGTCCGCGAACTCCATAATGACCGGGACGTGATCGGAAGCGCCTTTGCCCTTCCGTTCCTCTCGATCAATGATGGAGTGGGTATGCCGGGCCGCCAGAGCCGGGGAAGCGAAACCGAAATCGATCCGCATCCCGTGATTCTTCGGGAAGCGCAGCCGCTGGTAATCCCAGAAGGTGTAATCCGCTCCCTCGGCCGCGCGGGTAATATCTTCCACCCCGGCCTCCAGCAGCGCGGCCAGCGCCCCGCGTTCCTCCGTGGTCACATACATGCCTACGTCGTTCCGGAAATAATCAATATCCCAGACGTCAGTATCTCGCGGAGCTACATTCCAATCCCCCGCCAGTAGCAGCGGATAGTCAGGTTCCTCGCCCAGCCGTGCGCTCACCGCGGCCCGCAGTGCCTCGAGGAATTCCAGCTTGTAGTGGAAATGCGGATCCCCGTAAGCCCGCCCATTGGGAATATACAGGCTCCACACCGTGACCGCGTCCGGCCCGGTACCCAGGCGCGCTCCCAGGGCACGCGCCTCCACGGTGGGCGCGCTGAGGAGAGCGCCGTCGTCGTCGACCTTAGAAAAACCGGGCTGCCCGGGGAAACCCACCTGCACGTTCGCGATCCCCACGCGGGAAAGAATCGCGACTCCGTTCCACTGGTTGAGGCCGGTGCAGGCGACTTCGTACCCGGCGGCTTCAAAAATTTCGCGCGGGAACTGCGCGGGCGTGCATTTCGTTTCTTGTAGAAGGAGGGCGTCCAGGTCCCAGCGTTCCAGGACGGCGCGGGCGCGTTCGGCGCGGGCGCGCACAGAATTAATATTCCAGGTGGCAATACGCATAACACCAGTGTAGAGAGCCGCGGGCACGTTACCATAGCGGTTATGGGAAGTGCTCTTATTACCGGCGCCAGCGCCGGCCTCGGGCTGGAATTTGCGTGGCAGCTCGCGGCTGAAGGAAATGACCTCGTGCTCGTGGCGCGTAACCGGGCGCGTTTGGAGGCTATCGCGCATGACTTGCGCCAGGCTGCCGGGGTGCAGGTGGAGGTCCTCGCGGCAGATCTGTCGCGGCACGACGACGCACGTGCGGTTGCGCGCCGGGTAGCGCAGCATTCGCGTCCCATCGGTTTGCTCGTCAATAACGCGGGCTTTGGGCTGGGGCAGGAATTTTCTACCGGCGAATGGGAACGGGAAGAAGAAGCGCTCGACGTCATGGTCCGCGCGGTTCTCATGACCTGTCATGCGGCGGCGCGGGAATTTTCGCGCCGTGGTTACGGGGGAATTATCAACGTCTCCTCGATGACGGCCGGTACCGCGCAGGGTACCTATTCGGCGCATAAAGCCTGGGTGCGTACTTTTTCCGAGGGGCTGGCCGTGGAGCTGGCGCCGGCCGGGGTATCGGTCACCTGCGTGACCCCGGGGCTTATCCGCACCGAATTTCACGAACGGGCCGCGGTGGATGCTAGCCAGTGGGCCGATCTGCTTTTCGCCCAGCCCGAAGCGGTGGTGAATGCCGCGCTGGAGGCATGCCGGCGCGGGCGGGTGCTTGTTACGCCCACCCTGCTTTACAAGGCGGCTGCCGCGGCGCTGCGTATCGCACCGCGTTCCCTGGTGCGGAAATTCGCCGGGCCGGGGCTTTCTGGGCGCAACTAAAACGGACCGGCGCCGTAGCGAAAACCACCCGGCTACGTAGCGAAAAACCACCCGGCAAAAAAGCAGGCGGCCCGGCGGCTTGTGACAAGCTGCCGGGCGCGCCCAGGACTAGAAACTACCGCTGCCAGCGGGAGCCTTGCGGGCTTCATCTGGTAGCTGGAGCGGCTTGGCTTGGCGGTAATCCCAGCGCACCCGCGTTTCGGTGGGTAGGCCCTGGAAGTAGGCCGGAGCCACGATGGCCATTCCCCGCACCTCGTACGTTTTCTTATCGATGCGCACCTGCAGGTTCGCGGAATCGTCCAGTTCCAAACCGGGGGATGCCCCCTGCATTTCCTGCGCCATCGCACCGGAGAGCGGGCCAACAATAAGGTAGTTCTCCGCGTCCTCAAAGACTTGGGTGCCATCAATATCCGGGAAAATATCCTCCCCGCGGTAGGAGCCGGGCGAGGTGGGAGCATCCCCGGAATCCGCGATATCGGCCATGCTTTCCTCGGTTTTGCTCCAGATGCCGGCCATATTGGTATACACCGTGACGGTATCCGGCTTCGGGCTTTCCCCGATCCAGATCGCGGTGGATATTTTACTGGGCATACCTTCCGCTTCCGCCCCGGGAATCCCGGAGGCGTCAATATCCATCTGCATGGCCATGAGGCGGGTGCCGGAATCCACATCGATATCAATATCGATCGTGGCAACCCCGGGGCCGGTGCCGGGCACGTCCGCGGAAATCTCCATGGACATATCAAGGCCCAGGGAGGTGCCGAAGAAATCCTGCGAGCTTTTCGCAATAATCTCATCCTGTTTGGCGATGGCGCGCTTAATAATCTCACGGGCCTGAGCGTTATCAGCCACCGGCGTGAATTGCCCGGTTTTCGAGATGCTTTCGTCAAAGAGAGGCGCGTCGCCCGAGCCGCCCTGGCCATGCCCTTCGCTCATCAACGGGCCGGGCTTAGCTTCCGGGGTGACCAGTGCATTATTCGCGCACCCGCTCAGGATCAGGGCACCGGCGGCTACCACCGCGAGAGGTTTCCACATCTTCGTCATCGCTGCTCCACTTCTTGGGGTTTCCCGCACCCGGGCCTGGGGTGGCGAATCGTTTATTGCGCTTACGTGTACCACTGTACAAGGCCGACGGCGCCAGCGAAACACGCGGCTCCTCCAGCGGTGACCGTGAATAAGGCCGTGCGCCGTGTTCGGGGTGTGCTCGCCGGTAGACTAGGGGAGTGACAGATTCTTCCCAGTCTTGCGATTCGCTCAACGTCCCTGCGGCAGCTGCCTCCGGTGAGGGTACTGAGCTGCCCGCGCACCGCATTCCCGAACCAGGCGGCTCGCCCTACGGTGAAAAACGCACGGTCGGGGTGGGGCCACACCCGCAGCCCTGGCCGGAAGATCCCCGTTTGGACCCGCAGCTGTTGGCGGAAGGCGACCACCGTAACGTCGTCGACAAATATCGCTATTGGAGCGTGGAAGCGATCAAGGCTGATATGGCAACCCGCGCCGTGAGCGCCCATATTGCTATTGAGAATCTCCAGCACGATCTCAATATTGGGTCAATTGTGCGCAGCGCCAATGCTTTTAATATGGGTGGCGTGCATATCGTGGGGCGGCACAAGTGGAATAAGCGCGGGGCGCTTGTTACCGACCGCTACCTGACGATGTATTATCATCCCACCCCGGCTGACCTGGAAGAATGGGCCCGCGAGCACGAGTATCAGCTCATCGCCATCGATAACCAGGAAGGCGCGGTGCCCCTGGAACAATCCGAGCTCCCGGATAATTGCCTCCTGGTTTTCGGGCAGGAATCCGCCGGGATTTCCCCCGATTTACTCGAGCGTTGCGACGGCGCGGTGGAAATCACCCAGGATGGCTCCACCCGTTCCCTCAACGTCGCCGCGGCCGCGGCCATTGCTATGCACTGGTGGGTAGCCCAGCACTCCCGGCATGCCTAAGGTCAGGGCACCCCGCGTTCGCACTAGTTTTACTTTCCAGGAGGATCACATGGTTACCCGCCTCAATGTTGAGTTGACTCGCACCGTTGACGAGTCCTACCCGCTGCTTATCGGCACCGATCTTGCCGGTGAACTCCCCGGGGTGCTGGATGCGGCCGGGCTGAGCCGCTCCCGGGTGGCGGTTATTACCGATAGCACCGTCAATGATCTTATCGGCGCGCAGGTCATGGATGTTCTCACCCGCGCCGCGCAGTCTCAGCCCGCGCCTCGCGCCCCGCGGATCTTCGTTTTCCCGACCGGAGAAGAAAACAAAACCCGCGCCACCAAAGAACAGCTGGAAGATGCCATGCTCGCCGCCGGTTTTAACCGCGACACCGTAGTGGTGGCCCTGGGCGGCGGAGTGGTTTCCGATCTCGCCGGTTTCGTGGCCGCAACTTTCACGCGCGGGGTTCCGTATATCACCATGACGACGACGCTTGTGGGCGCGGCGGATGCCGCTATCGGGGGTAAAACCGCGGTGGATACCCCGGTGGCCACCAACCTCATCGGAGCTTTCCACCAACCGCGCGCCGTTCTTATTGATGTGGCACGCTGGGCGACTCTCACCGATGCGCAGTTGCGTGACGGCATGGGCGAAACGGTCAAGCACGCTTGCCTGGCTGACCGCGATTTCTTCGAGATCCTGGAAGACCACTTCGTGCGGCGCGGCGGGAGCGTAAGGGAGATGGTGGGCGATGCCGAGCTGAGCGGCTATATTGCCCGCCGCAATGCGGAAATCAAGGTGGAGGTGGTGCAATCGGATGTGCACGAAGGTAACCGCCGCATGGCTCTCAACCTTGGCCATACTATCGGGCGGGCCCTGGAGGCCGCGTTGGATTACGCACTCCCGCACGGGGAATGCGTGGCCATTGGGCTAAATCTGCAATGCCGGCTCGGGTTGCGCTACGGCTACCTCAGCGAAACGGAGGCCACGCGGGTGGATACCCTGCTGCGAGCCATCGGCCTGCCTACCGAGCTACCCGCCGGAGTGAGCGTGGCGGATATTATGCGCGCCATGGGCCACGATAAGAAATCGCTGGGCGGGGCCATCCGCTTCGTATTCCAACGCGGCATCGGCGCGATGGAAACTTTCGCGGGCGGCAGTTACGCGCGCGAGATCCCTAGCGCTGAGGTGCGCGAATTCCTGGAAGTCCAGCCGCGCAGTTAGTTCACCAGCACTTCGATTTCGACTTCGACGGGGGCGTCCAGCGGGAGCACACTCACGCCGACGGCGGAGCGCGTATGTGCGCCGTCGCCGCCAAAAATCTCCCCGAAAAGTTCGCTGGCGCCGTTGGCGACCTGGGGTTGCGCGGTGAAGTTCGGGGCGGACGCTACGAATACGGTGACGTGCGAAATACCGCGGATGTGATCGATGCCGCCCGCAACCTCCGCGGCCGCCGCGAGGGCGTTAATGCCGGCGATACGCGCGTAGGAATAGCCGTCCTCCGCGGTGATTTCCGCGCCGAGTTTTCCGGTGGCCGGCAGCTGGCCTTCCACGAACGGTAGCTGCCCGGAAGTGCGCACCGTATCCCCGTGCCGCTTGGCGGGGATATAGGCTGCAACGGGAGCGGCAACCGGAGGAAGGTTGATACCCAGCTGGGTTAGACGGGTGCTGATGGTGTCCATGCGTAGGCCTCTCACGGAATCGTTGAGTGTGAGTGCGCGGAATGCCGCGCGTGATAATAGGTTATCTCGAAGGGCACGGCTGCGCGAAGTTGCGCTACTTGCGGTGGAACGACGCCGCCCCAGCTGCCCGCGGGCTCAGTGTTCTTGGGCGTGTTTAGCCTTCGCCCTCGCGCAGGGAACGGGCTAGGGGATCGCGCCCTTCAAAAATGCGGCGGCGCCAATTGCGTTCTTCCGGGTGGTGGCGCAGCAGGGCGCGGCGTTCGCGTTCCGTCATCCCGCCCCATACCCCGAACATCATTTCTGCATCCAGTGAATCGGCTAGGCAGTGCAGGCGCACCGGGCAGCGAAAACAAATCGAGCGCGCCTGGCGTTGGGCTGCTCCGCGCACAAAAAGCGAATCGGGATCGATAGCGGCGCAGGCGGCGGCATCTGCCCAATGCGGGTATAGGGCTAGTGTTGTGGTCATCTATCCCCCTCACTCCGGCGTGACGGCTTATGGTGCAGTTCTTTACTGTTTTACGATCATAATATTAGCGTTTTATGACGTGTGCTACGTTTGTCCGCGTTGTGGAGCGGTGGTGGAGGGTGCTCGAGGGGGTGAGCGAACGTACGGGCGTGCCCGGAGAACCGTGGGGAACCCCGGGGAGGAAGCGTATGTCTCGTTTCTTTCGCTGCGCCGGGTCAGTATTCTTATGGGTATGTCGAGTTCTAGCCCGAAAAAACAAGCGACCGGACGGCAAATCGGAACGTTCGTACTGGCGCTGCTCCTCGCCCTGTGCGGCGGGGGCGCCCTCATGGCGGGGATTGCGCTGCCTTTCGTGATGACTATGGGGACCACGGCCAATGCGGTCACCGGTATTTTCGACGACGTGCCGGAGGACTTAGGCTTTACTGAACCTTCGGAACAGACGGTGCTGCTGGCTAAAGACGGATCGGTGCTGGCCCGGTTCTATATCGAGAACCGGATTAACGTGCGCTCTGATCAGATCTCGCAGCATATGAAAAACGCCGTCGTGGCCATTGAGGACCGGCGTTTTTACGAGCATCACGGTATTGACGTGCAGGGCACCGTCAGCGCGCTGGTCTCGAATCTCACCTCGGGCGGGCTTTCGGGCGGTTCGTCCATCACCCAGCAGTACGTGAAAAATGCGCTCCTGGAAGAGGGGCGTATCGCTGATGATAATGAGAAAATCAAGCGGGCTACCGAACAGACCATTGCGCGTAAGATCAACGAAGCTCGTTACGCGATCGCCGTCGAAAAAACGATGACGAAAGATGAGATCCTCACCGGTTATCTCAATCTTGCCCAATTCGGCCCCTCGCAGTACGGGGTAGAAACTGCTGCGCAGCGCTACTTCTCCAAATCCGCGAAGGATTTGACGGTGGTGGAAGCGGCCACGATGGCCGGAATTACGCAGAACCCGGCCCAGTGGGATCCGGTGCGCCATCCGGAAGCTAATACCGAGCGTCGCAATGTGGTGCTGGGTGAAATGTACCGTTCCGGTTTCATTACCGAAGCGGAAATGAAGGAAGCTCAGGCCACTCCGATTGAGTCGTATATGCATGTATCGGAGCAGGTGGCCGGGTGTGGTTCGGCGGGTATCAGCGCCTACTTCTGCGAGTACGTGGTCAAGGATTTGCTCAATGACAAAGCGCTGGGAGCCACCCGTGCCGAGCGTACCCGCCAGCTGTACCGAGGTGGCAAAGTTATCCGCACCACCCTGGATTCGGCGCGCCAGCAGCAGGCCTATGACTCGGTGGTGACGCACCAGCCCGTGGATGATGCTTCCGGAATTGATGCCGCGCTGGTCTCCGTGGAGCCGGGGAGTGGGCATATTGTGTCGATGGTGCAAAATACCCGCTTCGGGGTCCCGAATGAAACGGATACCCGGATGACGCAAGTGAATGTGACGGCGCCGCAGGATATGGGGGGCGGGGCCGGTTTCCAGTCCGGGTCAACCTTCAAGATTTTCACCCTGGTGGAATGGCTGGATTCCGGGCGTAGTGCCTATGACGTGGTGGATAGTAGCGAAGGCTTGCTGCCGCAAAGTTCCTTCCAGGCCTCGTGTACGAATCTTGCGGGTGAGCCCTGGCCGGTGGGTAATTTGGGGCAGTCTAACCGCCCGCGTACGGTGCTGGAAGGTACCCGTATGTCCACCAACGGTACTTTCGCGCATATGGCCCAGAAGCTAGATCTGTGCCAGATCGCGAATAAGGCCCAGGCCATGGGTGTGGAACGCGGGGATAATGAGCCTTTCGATATTGTTCCCCCGATGATTCTGGGTACGAACAACGTGACCCCGCTCTCTATGGCCACGGCGGGAGCCACCCTCGCCAATGATGGTATTCGCTGCGATCCGATGTCCTATACCTCCATCGAAGAACATGACGGTACTGTTATTTCCGAACGCAAACCGCAGTGCCAACAGGCCATTTCTAAGGAAACGGCACGCAAAACGAATGCGGTTCTCCAACATGTGGTGGAACCCGGAGCAACCGGTGAGAACGCGGTGCTGCGCGGGCGTCCGGCAGCTGGGAAAACTGGAACTGCGCAAAACGATTGGCATGCGTGGTTCATGGGCTACACCCCGCAGCTCGCCACCGTGACCTGGCAGGGGCACATCAGCGGAAATATTTCTATGTTTGACGCCGTCATCAAGGGGAAAAAAGAGTCGGAAGTGTACGGTGGTTTGTACCCCGCGATGATGTTCTCCGACTATATGAACGCAGCTTTGGCTAATCAGCCGGCTGTGCCCTTCCCGCAGCCCACCACTCCGATGCGCCGCCCGGCACCCGCCACGCAAGCGCCCGCGAGGCCCTCACCCACGCCTACGCCGGTACCTGCACCTGCGCAACCCGCGCCGGGGGAGCAGGGCGCGGTTCCGCCCGAGGCCATTCACGAGGGCGAGGACAACGAGGAATACGAAGAAGTTGAGGTTGTGGAAGAGTAGCCGGCGCTACGCGGCCCGGGCTGGACGACCCGGGCCACGCTTGCCAGGCGAGCCCGGGCCGATGCCCTTGTAGAAACCGCACATCACTCGAGACGGAAGGCGGATACCGTGAGCGAAGCTGAAAAACACCGAGTTCGGCGCGCCGCGCTGGGCTTGTTAAGTGCGGGTGCCGCCGCGGGGGCCGGGTGCCTGAGCTGGGCGCTGCACGAAGCCCACCGCTATATCCTGCGCGAGCGGGTGCTGGTGCTGCCGCACGTTGCGAACGCCGCCGGTGAGCTACGTATTCTTCATCTTTCGGATATGCACCTGCTGCGTCGCCACCGGGCCAAGCAGCAATTCTTGCGCGAGCTCGGCCAACGTTGCCGCCCGGATCTTGTGGTCCTGACGGGCGACCATCTTTCCGAAGCAGGCGCCGTCGGCCCTCTCCTGGACGCCCTGGCACCGCTTGCTGATATTCCGGGGCTGTTCGTGTACGGCTCAAATGACTATTTCGCCCCGGTGCTCAAGAACCCGTTGCGTTACGTAGCGCCGGGCCTCTTCCCGCCGCTGGTCGAGAAGGGCGAACCGGATTTGCCGTGGAAAGAGATGACCGCCGGGCTGGAAGCTTTCGGCTGGATCGATCTCAATAATCAGCGGGCGCAGCTGCGCGCGGCCGCCTGGGATATCGACGCGGTCGGTATGGACGACCCGCATATCGGCCGGGCCCGGATGCCCCGCCCCGGCGAGGCTACTGATGCGGTGGAAGGCGGCGCGGCTGCGGAGGGAAACACGAGCGCGGGACGTGAGGGGCGCAAAAACAGTGGGCGCGGATATCTGCGACTCGGCGTCGTTCACGCACCGTATCGCGCCGCTCTCGCCGCATTAATGAACGACGGCGCAGCTCTGACGCTGGCGGGACATACCCACGGCGGGCAGTTGGCCGTGCCTGGATTCGGTGCTTTGACCACGAATTGTGATCTTCCGCTGCGTTACGATTCCGGGCTTTTCGATTGGCCCTGCGGTGAGGATACCGGTGCCGAGCGCGGCGCGGGCGGCGCGGGTTCTGACCGCGATACGGGAGGAGGCCGGGCTGGAGAACGTCTGCCCCTGCGCGGCGACGGCGTGCGGGTGCTCCGCGGTGGCATGGCGGTGAATGTGTCTGCCGGCCTGGGGACATCGCCGTATACGCCGGTCAGGTTCCTCCGGCCTCCCGAAGCGATTTTGCTGCGGGTGCGCGGCGGTGCGGGCTGAGGGTGACAAATGATCGGGTGAGCTACGTGTGCTGCTCGGAGGGGCGCCGGGGTGGTTTGCCGGGAAGAAGCGGAACTATCCTGGCTGTACGCCAGATCACTAGATCGAATTTAGCTTTTTCGGCTGCGGAGGGCTATTATTATTGAGTTGCCAAAGCACGGGGTATGGCGCAGCTTGGTAGCGCGCTTCGTTCGGGACGAAGAGGCCGTGGGTTCAAATCCCGCTACCCCGACGTTGTGATGTCCCGCGTCACAGGTCCGCCTGTGACGCGGGACATCATATTCTGCTAATTCAGAGGTTTCGACAGTGTTAACGATGAAACTGTGGGCTATAGGACAAAATGTGTTGGTTACGGTTTAGTAGGTTGGGTTCCATTTAGTCCTGTTGTGTAGATCGGTCCATTCAATACCCGTCCCCCACATCTCGGCCTCGGCCTGTGCTTGGTGACGCTCACGGGCCCGGGCGAAAAGGGTGGCGATCTGCTCATCACTGACCGTCTCGCGTAAAACCTGCCCAGCACTGCCAGGATTCTCGGTATGGCGTTGACACCACCACAACACTGCCTTGACCTGATGGAGCAAGCTCATACCCCGATGACGGCGCAGCATCGCCCGTAACTGGGAGTTAATCTTTCCCTCGATTAGATTCGAGGTAGCAGGAATCGGGTCGTCTTCCACGACCAGTGCGGGCTCTAGGTAGGTGAATAGTGTCTGGTTACCTACCAGCGTGTTCAGCGAGTTACGGGCCTTAATCAGGCGTGTGTGCGTGTCCACGATCCGGCCATCACTAAGCCGTGTTTTCTCCGCTAGCAGCGCTTTCCAGGTCTGGTTCCATGTCGCTAGGCGCCTGACCCAGTCCACTGCTTCCTCGCGCGTAGCCACGCCTAGGAGATCTTTGGCAAGGCCGTAGAGCTCGACGCCGGCCTGGGTACGCGCCCGGGTCGTGGTATAGCGTTTCACGGTACAAAAAGCATGGTACGTGCAGCGTTGGATACGGGTGGTGGGCCAGGCATGCTTGAGGGCGCTGGCGATCCCGCTTCCCCCGTCACAGACCACCACGTCCGGGGCTGCGATACGGGAGAAGAGGGCCATCCAGGCAGCGGTGGTCTCGTTTCTAGCCACGTACCAGCCCAGTACGTGTGTTTTTGTGCAGGCTATTAACACGGCCAGGCGGTGGGCGAGGTAGATCCCGTCAACGAAGATGACGTGGTGGTGTTCTTTCACGGTGGTATGGACCGGCCAGAGTTTCCATAGCGGTGCGAAACGGCGTCGCAGGGAGCGTCCCTGGCCTGGGTGGTGGCGGTAGGTGTATTCGCCTAGTAGGTAGTCCCAGAAGGCTGTGAGGTCGCGTGCTGTGGTGGTGTTATGTCGGGTCTGTGTGGTTTTGCATTGCGGGCAGCGATACCTGGGTTTCCCGGTCGTGGTTGTTCCCCATTTCTGGGTGGGGTGTGTGCATGTTTTGCATTTCGGATTCGGCATTTACTTATTTAAGCCGAGTCCGAGTCCTAGTTTGTGGTGGTGTGGTGCGGGAAAGTCGGGGTTAAACCAACACGTTCTGTCCATCCAAAAACTCGAGTCAAACCGAGTTCGAACCCGACTTTAGCCTGCTAGCAAGCCGAAAAGTCCGGATAAAACCAACACCAAGTGTCCTATAGGCC
>NZ_QDIE01000031.1 GCF_003957255.1 Actinotignum sanguinis | reverse complement strand
TTTTCACTCTCCCGGTGTTTGTCAAGTATGCAAGGCTATTGAGGCCGGAAAGCTCAACGACCCGGACTTTGTGTTGGTATAGCGAGGGAAAGTCTGGGTATTAGCAACCATTTCTGTCTATTTACCCTATAGGACATCTCCCACCGCGCCGCCGAGCGTGAACACCACATTTTGCTGTCGTAGGCCCCGGGTAGACTTCCCCCATGGATGAGATGGACGCTATCGGACGGGAAATTGATACCATCGCCGCTTCCCTCGGTGATATTCCGGAAGCCGAACCCGGCGAACCGGGCTACATCATTAATACCTGGGAACGCGTGGTAACCGCGTGCCGGGCAGGGATGCGGCCGGTGGCATCCACGGAAGGGCTGCGCCTGGCCGTGGCCATCGGGCACAACCTAAAAACTGTGGAACTTTCCCCCGCCCGCGATGCGGAGGAGCGTTCCTATCTCAATCTGCGCTGCGGGGTGGGCCGGGCGGATCTCATTGATGTGACCGGCCTGGCCGGCTGGGTTTTTGAGACGTTCTCCCTGGGGGATGTGCGTATTGTCGGGGAGGAAGTGGTCCTGCACCTGGCCTTGCGCATGGCCGGGTTACCTTTCTCGCGGCTAACCAGCATGGTGAAATTCCTCGTCGTCGCCGCTATTGACGCTACCGCGGTATTCGTGCGAGGTCTGGATAACGTTCCCCCCACGAAGGATGATCTTTTCGGGCCGGAGGCGGTAGCCGGCGCCGGGGATATTCTGGAGGATACCTTCTCCGCGCGCCCGGAAATGAATCCTTTTGTGGGGAATGCGCCCGGTGATGCCGATCAATTCACGGATCCGGCCGGGGTGGATACCCGTTTCGATGAGCTGCTGGGCACGGCCGGGGTGTATCGCTGGAACGGTTTGGTTTCCGCGCTCGCGCCGTTGCTCGGGCAGCGCGATGCGGCCGAGGCCGAATACGGTTTCGGGGCCACCCTCCGGGTGGATGGCAGTGACGTGCCGGTGGTAATGCTGCGTAATGCCCTAGTCAGCGGGGCGGATAGCGCGGCGGTGACCTTGCGGCTGGGGGATGCCACCGCGGAGGCCGTCCGGGAGGCGGCACGCCAGGCCGCGGCTCTTCCGCTCGGCGGAGTGGTGGTACACGGCACGGATCTTTATTTCAGCCACGCTTTTGAGATCAGCGGGCAGCGACCGGGGTGGATTGCCAGCCAAATCGAAGGCGCGGCGCGTTGCGCCCGGGAACTCAGCGGGCCGGCGGGCCCGGGTACCGCAGCGAGCCAGGGCGGCCCGGGCAGCACTGGCGGTGCGCGCTAAATAATCCTCACCGCGGCGCCCGCATTACTGTTCGTGCGCGCCGCGCTCATGCTCTGCCGCGGGTAGTTCCAGCACTACCTCCCGGAGGCGCTCCCACAGGTCCGCTTCGGCGTCGTAGGCTTCGGCAACGATGGATTCGGGGAAGTAGGCGGTATCGCGTTCCAGGCCCAGCAGGCAGGGATAAAACCCGCCGCACTGGCGGTAGGCCACCCAGGCAAGCGGCGCATGAGCTACCAGCCTGTCCCCGATGAGCACTCCGAGCCCGGAGGCGAGGGCCTGCCGGGAACGCTGGCCGCGCAGGTCATGCAGCAGCGCGCAAATATCCCGTAAATTCTGGGGTAGTTCCCGGCCGCGCGGCACCAGTTTCTTCGCTTCTTCGCGTGCCTCATGCAGATAATTCTCATCTCCGGGGGCGAGCCAACCGATGCTCCCTTCCGGGTAATAATCGGGATTATCGCATTCGCGCAGGGCCGGCAGTAGCGAGGCTTCCCAGCCCAGGTAACGCCCGTTCGTAGCGGCGGCAATGAGTTCAAGATACGAGCGCGAATCGGCAATAACGCCATTATCCACGGCGGTCGCGGACCAGAGGGTGAGCATCCACGAATCTTTGGAACGCCCGAATTGGGAAAGTTGCGATTGCTGCACCCAGCCGTTGCGTTGCAGGCGGGTGCGGGCGGCTACCGCGGCGCGGCGGGAAGAAAAGCGGAGGCGGTTGATCCACATGCGCGGGGCGGTCAGGCGGGCTGCTTCAGCGACCATAGCAAGCAGAGCGTGGTCCAGTGCGGAAGCATCCGCCTGGTTGTCGCTCTCGGGGGCCAGATGTGCTCCATGCGCCATGGCTGTTGGTACCGTCCTTTGCTACTCGAGGGTCGCGGAATAATCACGAGGATGCTCAGGGGACCGTCCGCGGACAAGCGTGGACGGGATGAGGTCTATTGTACGCGGCGCGCCCGGGCTGTGCCGCATTCTTCTGCCAACGTGGAATACTGGTGAGGTGGTATCGACATTCACAACATGGGAGGAAGCCGCCGCCGCGTTGCGCGCTGCTTATGCGGATGCGCGGGCGGATAACACTCCGGCTTTACGTTTTGTCACTCACGGGGTTCCGGTGACGGCCTGGCCCGGGCAGTCGACCCGGCACGATAGCCGCGCCGTCGTCCACCTCGCTGCACCCATCCTCACCGGCGCGGAGCTGCGTAAGTACGACGGCGCCGCCGCATCCGCGGCGTCTGACGCCGCTGCCGCTCAACCCGGCGCCACACCCGCCGCTCAACCCGGGGCGCCCTCCGATGCATCACTTTCCCGCAATGCGGCGGCGGTGCTCGAGCATTTTGGTATTGACCCGACCGGCCCGGATCTTATCGCGGTGCTGCGCGCCGCGGACACGCTGCCCATTGGCGGGATTCGCCTGCTGGGTGGGCGCACGCATATTCATTACGCGGTGGCGCTGCCGGCTCCGACCGTGCAGCTGACTGCCTGCGCGTCCTTGGTGGCGGCGCAGGCCCGGGCGCTGAGCGGCGCGGATACGCTGCCGGAATCCGCGCCGGATTCCGCGCGGGAAGGGGAGGCTGATGTCTAAGAAGTCTGGGCGCGACGAACGCGATGCCCGTGATGTGACCACGGCTGTGGGCCTGTACGAGGTGCTTGTTGCTGATTATCACGCGCAGGCGCTGCCGGATGGGGTGCATTACCGTTTTGAGGTGGTGTGGCGTTCGGAGTCGGATAAGCAGGAGATGATCGCGAGTTACGCGAATGTTCCCGGGCTGGGGGATGTGCTCTACGTGGCGGCGTCGCTGGTGGAGTCGCCAACGGAGGTCCGCACCCGCGATATTTTGGAGCGGATCGGTGAGTTTTTGGATGGCGATGCGGTGATGTCCGGTGGTCACTTGCAGTTGCGGATCTGTTTGCCGATGGCGGGTCTCACGGTTGAGACGTTGCGGGCGCGTTTACGTAATCTTGCCGGGGCCGCGACTTCTATTCGCCGGGATTTTGCCGACGACGACGAAACTGGCACCTTGACCTTTGGCTACTGAGGCACATTCGGGACGGCCTGCGCGGAGCTGAGTAGCACGGGCCGCGCCAGCGTGCCCGCGTTTGCGCAGCATACCCATATTGAGCGGCATGCCGCGGTGTAGTGACGCGGCTATTTAGCGCCGCGGGCGGGCCCGCTTGGTGGGGCTGGCGGTAGCGCCATCTTCGGGCCAGGGGTGGCGCGGGTAGCGCCCGCGCATTTCCGCCCGCACTTGGGCGTAGGGGCCGGCCCAGAAGCTTGCGAGGTCATCGGTGATGGCAACGGGCCGGGCGGCCGGGGAGAGCAGTTCGAGGGTGACGGGGATACGCCCGCCGGCCAGACGCGGGGTGCGGGCCCAGCCGAAGGCTTCTTGAACACGCAGGCGCACGGTGGGCCGGCCTCCCGCATAGTGAACGGTGCGCTGTTCCCCGGTGGGGATAGTCATGCTGGCGGGGGCTAGTTCATCAAGGTGGGTAGCTTCGGGCCAGGGCAGCAGGCGCTCAATATTGCCGGCCCCCAGGTTTCCCCAGGTGCCACCCCGGGCGAGGGCGGCGAGTTCGGGGCCGGCCAGTTCCTCGATGCGTTGGCGCAGCGCGGATTCTTCCATATCCGGCCAAGGCGCCCCCAGGACGGTATGGAGAAAGGCGAGGCGTTCGCGCAGGGCTTGGGCTCCGGCGGTGAATTCGAGCGGGAGGGTGCCGGAACTGGCCGCGGCGTTCACCCACGCGGTGGCGGCGGCGCGCGGGACCTGTTCGAGGGCCCGACCCGTGAGTTCAATGGCCCCTAGGCGGGTGGTTTCCCGGGCGCGGAGGCGACCTTTCCGGTAGCTCATAGACGTGCCGGTGGTGATGAGGCCGTGACCGGCTTGGCGAGCGAGTTCTTCATCTGCGGGTACGGCGGCGCGGATGAGCGCATCCGCCCGGCCCTGGCTCGCGCTCACTTCTGCTACCGCAAGCCAGGGCGATCCCAGCAGCGGAGAGCCGTGCGGGAGTACCGCTCCGCTGCCATTAGCCAGGAGATAACGCCCCGAGGTGCTATCCACCGCGCGGGCCAACAAATCCGGATATGCCCAGGCGGTGACGAGGGCGAGGGCATCATCACTGCGAGCGGATCGGCTAGGTTTCCCGGAACCAGATGGGCCGGTTTTCCCGGAACCTGCGCCCGCGCTACTGACGCCCGCCCTACCGGCGCCCGCGGTAACGACTTCCGCACTGCCGGCTCCCGCCGCATCGCCCAGTGCGCGGCGGGCCAGTTTCTCAAGGCGTTGGGCTTGCCGGGCCCAGGCTGGCGAAACGGTGGTGGGCCAACGGGCCAGATCTGCCCCGGGGAGCCGGGGCGATTCCGCGAGCGCGGCAACAATCTGGGCGGCTGTTCCCGCCCTGAGCCGCGGGGTATTTTCCAGCAGGCTGCGGCCCAGCCGGGCGCTGACCGGGAGCGGGGCGAGGGTGCGGGCCAGCTCCGTGACCTGCCAGGAGCTTTCCGCGCCGGGATCTCCAACGGCCGCACCATCTGCGCTGCCGTGTTCTGGTACCACGCAGCCGAGCGCGGTGAGGGTGCGCATGCCGGCTGCCACGCCCGGCTGCGGGGGCGGATCGAGGAGGGCGAGCCCGCGCCCTTCCGGAGCACCCCACACGGCGGCTTGCAGGAGAAAATCGGTGAGATCGGCCGTGTAAATTTCCGGGGTGGAGCGTTCTGCGAGGCGAGCCCAGGTAGCTTCGCTCATGACCCGATATACGGTTCCCGGCCCTAAACGCCCGGCGCGCCCACCGCGTTGGATACCGGCAGCTTGGGATTCCAGCGCCGTGACGAGCCCGCTGATCCCGCTGGCGTAATCAGTGCGCGGTTCCCGGGATAGCCCGCTATCCACCACGATCCGCACCCCGGGGACCGTAAGAGAAGATTCTGCGATAGCGGTGGTCACAATAATGCTGCGGGTTCCCGCAACTTCCCGGAGCGCGGCATCCTGCTGGGCGCCCGTAAGCGACCCGTACAGGGGTGCCACCCGGGCGGGTAGGTGGCCGAGCAGCCCCACCACGTGCTCCACTTCCCGCACCCCGGGGAGGAAGACCAATATGTCACCGAGTTCCACTTCCCGGAAGGCCCGTTCCACCACTCGGGCTACGTGCGCCAAGAATTCCCGGCGCACCCCGAGCGCACCGTCCCGCGAAATTGTGCCCAGGGGTTCTTCCCCGCGCCCGGGCGGCGCGTAGCGCAGAGTAAGAGGATGGAGCACGCCCGGAATATCCACAATACGGGGGAGTTCTTCGGGAGCCGCGGCACCTGCTTCCAGCAGCCCAGCGGTGCGTTGGGATTCCACGGTGGCGGACATGGCCACCAGCAGAAGATCCGGGCGGAAAGCCGCGCGGGCTTCCAGGGCGAGGGCGAGGGCCAGATCAGCATCGAGATGACGTTCGTGTACTTCGTCAAAAATCAATGCGCCAATTCCGTGCAATTCCGGATCGCTTTGCAGGCGGCGCACCGCAATACCGGGGGTGATCATTTCAATGCGGGTTTCCCGGCTCACCTGGGAATCCCCGCGTACGCTGTACCCGGCGGTAGCGCCTACCGGATCCCCGAAAAGTTCGGCCAGGCGGCGTGCCGCGGCCCGCGCCGCCACCCGGCGCGGCTGAATGACGAGGACCCGCCCGGCACCTTCCGCGAGCGCGCGGGCCACCAGCGGCGGAATGAGCGTGGTTTTCCCGGTTCCCGGCGGTGCACTCACCACTGCGAGCGGCAGCGCTGCGCGCACCTCATCGAGGTGGGCTGCTACCGGAAGTGCGGGCGGGGCAGCGAGCAGGCGAGCGCAGGGATCCGAGGTCATGCCCCCATTCTCCCACGGGCCTCCGACACACTTGTCACCCCGAACCGCAGCACGCGCGAAACGCCGTATGCGCGAACGGTGCACCGAGCTCCTTAGCCCGCGCGCGAGGTTTCCGTCAGATACGCCAGCACCGCCCGCACCCGGCGGTTTTCTTCCCCGGGCTGCATCCCCAGCTTGAGAAAAATATTCGCCACGTGTTTGGAGACGGTCGCCCCGGTGAGGTAGAGCTCGGCGGCAATCGCAGAATTGGCATAGCCCCGGGCCATGAGCTCCAGGATTTCACGTTCGCGGGAGGTGAGCTCCGTGAGGAGTGACGGCGTCGTCGCCATTAATTGGGCCGCAACATCCGGATCCACAACCACGCCACCCACCCCCACAATCTCCAGGGAGCGCACGAAATCCGCCACCCGCGCCACGCGATCTTTGAGCAAATACCCCAGGCCGCCCGGCGCATCGTCCCCGTTCCCGTCCGCGCTTGTATTCACGCTCGTATTCACGCTCGTATTCGCGGGAAAACCGGAGGTACCTCCGGCGGCTGTCGGGTGGAAAAGTTCGCGTGCGTAGGCCGGTGCGACGTATTGGGAGAGCACCATAATGCCCAGGGACGGGAATTCGCGGCGCAGCTCCACGGCGGCGCGCAGGCCGTCGTCGCTCATGGTGGGTGGCATGCGCACATCGGTAATGACCAGGTCGGGGGCCTCCCCGCGGGCGGTGGCCGCACGCACCGTCTCGCTCAGCTCCGGTGCGGTGGCCGCGGTGGCCACAATGGTGTGCCCGCGCCGCTCCAGCAACCCGCATAGCCCTTCGCGAAATAGCGCGGAATCATCAGCAACTACCAAACGCATCCGTCCCCTCCGTTCTCGGATTTTCGCTTAACGCCGCCACCCCGGCCCCGCTTCCCCACTCTCCCCGGTGGAGCAGCAGCGGGATGCGCGCGCGGATTTCCGTGGGCCCGCCCACCGGGCTGGAAATACGCAGACTACCGCCGAAAGTCGCGAGCCTCTCCCCGATCCCGCGCAGCCCGCTACCCGGAATCACGCCGCCCGGGCCGGTGTCGGTAATGCTGAGGTGGAGGTCATCATCGGCGATGAGCAGCACGGTCGCGGTGGCGGCGGGCGCATGTTTAGCTACGTTCGTCAGCGCTTCGGCCACCGTGAAATAGGCCGCGGCGATCACGCCTTCGGGGATCTCGGGTAGCGGACTCGGAACCCGCAGGGTGGCGGGCACCGGCGCGGAAACCACCAGATCGCGCACCGCCGCTTCCAGCCCCAGGTCAGAGAGCACTTTCGGATGAATACCGGCCACCGTGCGCCGCAGCGAGGTGAGGGCCAGTTCCGCGCGGTCCTGCGCCGAAGCCATACGTTCGCGCGCCGCCGCCAGATCGGCCGAACTCACCGTGCCACTCGCGTCACCTTCCAGCAGAAACGCCGCCTCACCCACATCCATCGAGGTTGCGACCAGGTACTGCTGGGCGCCGTCGTGCAAATCGCGTTCGATGCGGCGCCGTTCAATTTCAAAAGCCGCGGCAATGGAGCGTTGCGCGTGCACAACGTCGCGATGATCGGATGGTTCTGCCATCCAGGTCGACGACGCCGGAGCCACGTCCGCGAGCGCCCGCACGTTCCCGCGCCACACTATCCACCCGGCCCCGCCCAGGAGCAGCAGACCGGCTAGCCCGATAATAACCGGGATCGTACTGAATCCGCCGAGTAGCGATAGCCCGGCTACCGCCACGAATATCAGGGCGAGGGTGCCGAGTCCGCCCGCGAGCACCCCGCGCACCGTGGCGTGGCGTAGTTGCTGCGCCACCGCTCGGGTGTTATCCACGTGCATAGTGTGATCACCGGGCTCGGTGCTCCGCGTTGTCATACCGCCATGGTAGCCGGGTCCCACCTACCGGCACGCGCAAATCCGGCAATGGTAGACCTGGCTCTACCATAAGTGTGGAGTACAAGCCCTGCCGCCGCCGCCCAATCGGAAGTTGACTAGAGCTATGGATACAGCACAGAATTTCGCCCCGGATTTGGTGGCGAATAATCTCACGAAGAATTTTGGGAACGTGGCCGCGCTGCGCCGGGTATCACTGCGGATTCCCGGTGGGCAGTCGGTGGCGATTATGGGCCCCTCCGGTTCGGGTAAGTCCACGCTGCTGCACTGCCTAGCCGGGATTATTGCTCCCACCACCGGTACGGTGCTGCTGGGCAACGAGCCGATTTCGGATATGTCCGATGGGCAGCGCTCGAAAATGCGCCTGGAACATTTCGGTTTTGTGTTCCAGGATGGCCAGCTGGTTCCCGAGCTGCCGGCTCGGGAAAATGTGGCGGTGCCGCTGCTCCTCCAGGGCAAGCCGCGGCGGGAGGCACTGGCGGCGGCGGATATGTGGCTGGCGCGGCTCGGGGTGGAACCCGAACGCCACCGCCGCCCGGGGGAGATGTCCGGCGGGCAGCTCCAGCGCGTCGCCATCGCGCGGGCTTTGGCCGGTCAACCTGCGGTGGTGTTCGCTGATGAACCCACCGGCGCACTCGATCAGGCCACCGGCCACGAAGTCACCCAGATCCTCACCACCGCCGCGAAAATGAGCGGCGCCACCCTCATTATTGTCACCCATGACCCGAATGTGGCCGCCTGGTGCGAACGCCTCGTGGAGATTCGCGACGGCGTTATCCATGCCGATTCGGCTACCGTTCCCGTGGCGGAACAGCCCGGCCCGGCACGCCCCGGCGCCACCCAGCCCGGCACCGCCACCGCGAACGGAGGCGAGCTGCAATGACGGTCCTCTCCTTCGCGCCCCGCCTCACGCTGGCGCGGCTGCGCGCCCGCACCGGTAACGCCTGGCTGGATATCCTCGCGGTGCTCAGTTTCACGCTGGCAGCCACGATGGCGCTGACCATCGCCGGCGGCATCTTCATGTTTTATAACTGGAATTTCCACCCGACCCCGGCCATGATCGCCCACCTCGACGCCCTGAGCGAGATCCTGGGCGCCGGCCTCACGGAAATGTACCTTGGCCTGGCGCTTTTCGCCGGGGCACTCCTGGTTATTCCCATTTCTTCCCTGGCGTCCGGAGCCGCGCGGCTCGGCGCACAGGATCGCTCCCAACGCCTGGCCTCCCTCCGCCTCGTTGGCACCACCCGCACCCAGACGATTGCGATCTCGCTGTGTGAAACGGTGGTGCAATGGATGCTGGGCACCGCCCTGGGCACGGTGCTCTACCTGGTAACCCTGCCGGGGTGGCGCGCGCTGAGCTTCCTCGGGCTGCCTATTAATCCGGCCCAGATGCTGCTGCCGGTTTCCTTCATTGCCGCGGTTATTGCGCTGCTCTTCGTGGTGACGCTGGTATCGGCACTCGGCGGGCTGATGCGCGTGTCAATTTCGCCCCTGGGGGTGGCGCGCCGCGAAGCTCCGCGAGCGCTGCGGGCTTGGCGCCTCGCGGTGTTCGCCGTCGCCGGAATACTGTATGTGCTGGTGGCTAATGCGCGTGGCGATTCCACACCCGTCGTGCAAATCATCATGATGGCGGGCGCGGCGCTGGTATTCCTTTTCGCACTCTCGGTGGCGGCCTCCTTTATTATTCAGGCGCTGGCCTATCCGCTCGTGCGCTCGCGCCACGCTGCTCTACTCATGGCGGCGCGGCGAATTCTCAACGACCCGCGCGCGGTATGGCGCAGTGTCTCCACCCTCGCGCTGCTGTGTTTCATCGGCGGCTACACCTCCACGCTCCCCGAAAGGAGCGGTTCGGATTCGGTGGCGCTTCAGCTGATCTCCGCAGATATCGGCACCGGCGTTATGGTGACCCTCGGTTTCGGTTTCGCGGTGGTGGCGCTGTCCGGTCTCACGAATCACGCCTCCCTCGTTTTTGAATCGGCACAGCAAACGCAGTCCTTGCGTTTCCTCGGTTTCCCCACGGCCGTCTTCACGCGGATTCGGATCCTGCAAACCTTTATTCCCTTGGTAGTAACGACGGCGCTGACCACCGCGCTCGGGGTGGGTATGTCCCTCCTGACGAACTATTCCTGGGGTGCGCGTATGGATAGCACTGCTTTCACAAAACTCGGGATCATTACGGTCCTCGGTTTGGCCATGTGCCTGGCGAGCATCCTGGTGGTCACGCCGCTGGAAACTCGGGTGGTGCTGGCGCGCGGGCGAGCGAATGATTAGAGGGCTGGCACGCGAATGATTGAGAATAACTTCAGGAATTAAGCGTCGACGCCCCGGGTATAAAGACCCGCTGGTAGCCCAGGCTCAGTGGCACAATGGATGATGTTCCGGTCACAATTCTCAGTGCGGAGGGCTCGCTTCGCGGGAAGGAAATTCCGATGTCAGAAATTCGTGCGGCTCAGCAAGAAACGCCGGCGGACGCGCCCCGCCCGCGCTGCCTCGTAGCTTTCTTCTCGCGTGCCGGCCTGAATTTCTGGGACGGGGAAGTGCGTAACCTCGAGATCGGGAACACCAAGGTGCTGGCCGAAAAAATCGCGGCGCGCTTGGGGGCAGATACTTTTGAGATTACCCCGGTTCATCCCTATCCTGCGGATCCGAATGAGGCGCATGCCCAGTGCACCCGCGAGCTTGCGGACGGGATTTATCCGGAGCTTACGGCTCCGGCGCCCGCCGCTAGCGGGTACGACGTCGTTCTTGTTGGCTTCCCCGTCTGGTGCGAGCAGGTCCCCCCGGTAGTGCAGACCTATCTCAAGTCCGCCGGGCTCACGGACCAGCTGGTGCTGCCCTTCACCACCTGGTCTGGCTCGCCTAAAGTGGACATCGAATCGACGTTCACCAACCTGGCTCCGGAAGCAACCACCGGCGTACCTTTCTCCGTGCGCGGAGAAAACGTGCGCGAGGCGACCACGGATAGCGCGCTGGAGGAATGGCTGGCCTCCGCGAATTTGATTTAGATCATTCCTAGCTCACGAAGAACGATGAGCGCCTGGTCCGGGTGGGTCCGCACAACTGCCCGGGCCTGTATTTTCTCCCATTCCGATTGTTTACTTTCCAGGACGCATTTCGTTTGAGGTTCGCACGAAACACCCAGTTCTGAGATAAGGAAGAGTAATACTTCTTCCAAACTGGGGCGGAAACGTTTTCCACCGACCGGAAAATGGAGCTCCGATAGCGTGGGCGTCTGGGAAGAATCAATAGCTCTTTTTCGGGCACGCCGTGAGGTAGCTCCACCCTCAAGCATGACATGCGTCCATGCGTCACGATGCGCATGAATTTGCAGATGGGCCAGCGGAATATCTTTCGAGCGCGGATTACGGTTGTAATCCCAGCGCACGAGCGGCTCACTGGTGGTTTTATTGAGGTGCAGCGCGAAGCTGGACCGCTCAACGGTCAGGAATTTCTCGGGAGACTTCACGAAGAGTTCATACGTAATTCCGAGATAGAGCATTCGCTTGACGCACATGGGATCGCGAAGCTTGAGGTAACCGCGGAGGATACGACCACCCTTGCGGGGCGCGCGAACATTAGTAATGTGAACAGCAAAGGATTCGTCGAATAGTCTCCCTGTAGCTGTTATATTCTCCGCGAAATCCGCAACTATCTCATCAAGCGAGCCCGTCACGGCTTTCCTCCTCGAGATCATCGAGGAACAGTTCCTCACACCATTGGAGGGTTTCAAACTCATCACGGAACTCAGCTTCGCGCCGATTGAGCGTATATTCAGCCATCCGTTCTTCAAATTCTTCGCGCGAGATCCTCAGCTCGGAGAGAATGGCATCCATGCGGGCGCGCACCTGCTCGAGACTTGTGTACGTGGGGCCATAGATGATCGACATAGCCACAGCCTAGCCGACGAACGAGCACCTGCCCAGACCAATTTTTCGGCAATTTCACGCGGGAATGACGCGCCCGCGCCGAGCTGCTTCTACTCCGAGTTCTGCGCTGTTTTCACCCGATACAGATACCCCAAGGCGTAGCAGGTAGCGAGGACAATCACCGCGAAACGCGTCCAGGAAGAGTTGTTAATCGCCACCAAGGCAAGGCATACGCCCATATAGAGCCCGGCATGCAGAACCCGATCTACAGCAATTCCGCGCGCAGCTGGGCGCCGCTGGCCGGGTGGAGCAAAGCCGGCGGAACGTCGAAGAGGGTGATAGCCCCGCGTTCCCCGCGCGCGTGCATCCGGGCCACCGCGCGAGCGCAGGCCACCAGCACCGAACCGGTGAATTCCGGATTGGAATCCAAGGCCAGGTTAAAATGCAGCGCGTGCGAGGTTCCCGGCGAGGTAGTGCCATGCCGGACCACGTCGCCGCCGTGGGCCATGCCGGTGTGTTCCGCGGCAAACTCTTCTTCGGAGATCACGTGGACCTCGGTTTCGTACTCGGCAAAGTAGTTCGGCATCGTCACGATGGCCTGGCGCACCGCCTCGGCATCCGCACCGCTCTCCAAGACCACGTAAACAATCCGACGGTGCTTATCACCCGCGCTGAGCTGGCCTTCCGTTTCCCCAGCCAGCGCCGCGGCACGCACATCCTCCTTGGGAACGGTGTACTGCACCGCGTTTTTCACGCCCGGTACCCGCCGCACCGCATCCGAATGCCCCTGGGACAGGCCCGGCCCCCAGAAAGTTTCTGACTGCCCGACCGGCAAAACTGCCTCGGCCAGCAACCGCTGAAGCGAGAAGAGGCCCGGATCCCAACCGGCGGAGATGAGAGCGAGGGTGCCGGCCGTGCGGGCGGCGTCGTCGACCCGCTCAAAATGCGCGGGAATCCGCGCGTGCGTATCAAAAGAATCCACCACGTTAAAACCGGAGGCGACGAGCGGCGTTTGCGTATCGAGGTCCGATTTCGAGCCGCCGCAATTGATAACGACGTCGATCTTGCCGGCCCAACGGGCGCGCAGCTGCGGATCGGTGAGTTCGGCGGCGGGGAATGCCGGGCCGGAGGCGGTCATGACGCCCTCGCGGCGGGTGAACACCCCCACCAGATCCAGGTCGGGAGCGAGGCTGAGGGCCTGTTCTACCCCGCGACCCAGGTTGCCGTAGCCGTTAATCGCGATGCGCGCGTGTGTCATGCGTGTGGTTCTTTCTCGAGTTCGTCATCTGTATGCCCGGCGGACATAGCAAGAATAGTGTGACGGGCAATCCGGCACACATCCTCGAGCGACGCGCCGGTTTCCACCTGGCGAAATGCGTCGAAAATGAGGGCGCGGCTAAACGAAGCCCAAATATCAGGATGCGCGATGCCGGTATCTTTCCAACACATTTTGAGGGCATCGGTGAAGAATCCGTGGGCTTTATCCACACCCATTTTGGTATGCGCGGTGGCCTTATCGGAAACTTTCCCGCGGGCCGAGCGCATGAGGCCCATCAACCATTTATGCGATTCGCGCTGCCCGGACTGGCGGATGCACGCCACCACCAGCTGCGCGAGGCGTTCGCGCGGTTCGGCATTCATATCAACCTGGCCCATCACCTGAGCACGCCACTTGGGAACATTGCGTTCGAGTACCAGGAGCCGCAGGTCATCAACCGACCCGACGTAGCGGTAAATGGAGTTGCGCGCGATACCAGCGGCCGCGGCCACCGCCCCGGCTGATAGCGTTTTGCCCGGCTCATCTTTGAGAATCTTTTCCGCGGCGTCCACGAGCCGGGCTGTCATAAGCTCCCGATGCTCGCGAACTGTTGGCGCAGAAATCTTTGGCATATCTCCTCCCAACGTCGTCCCCTATTGTTGCGGACTCAACCGATGAGCGCAACGGGTTGCCCACGCCCGCCCGCTCGATGCGAAATCCGCCGCGAGGCGCTACACTTTGTCGGTACTGCTGAGGTGACCGAGAGAGGCGAACCGGCGTGGCTGATAACAACGCGCGTAACTCCATCCCTACTACAGAAACCCCTTCCCCTTCCCCCCATATCCCCTCATCGCAGAGCATCGGATTTGATCGGGAAAAATACATTAAGCTCCAGTCCCAGAAAATTAGGGAACGCCGCGAAAAGATCGGCGGGAAACTCTATTTGGAGATGGGCGGGAAGCTTTTCGATGATTTCCACGCCTCGCGCGTGCTGCCCGGATTCACCCCGGATAACAAAATTGCGATGCTGGCAGAATTGAAGGATGAGCTGGAGATCGTTGTTGCCGCGAATGCGCGCGATCTTAAGGCCAAGCACCGCGCTGACCTGGGAATTTCTTATGAGGATGAGGTACTGCGCCTCGTGGATGTATTCCGCGAAGCCGGTTTCATGGTCAATTCCGTGGTGCTCACCCAATACGAGGAAGATAACCACGAAGCGCGCGATTTCCGCCGCCGTCTTATTAAATTGGGGCTCAATGTGGCGCGCCATCGCCGCATCCCGGGCTACCCCTCCAATACCGCGCTTATCGTTTCCGAGGATGGTTTCGGGAAGAACGAGTACGTGGAAACGCAGCGTGATCTCATTGTGGTGACGGCGCCAGGGCCGGGGTCAGGTAAGCTCGCCACCTGCCTCTCGCAGCTCTACCACGATCACCAGCATTCCATCACCTCGAATTACGCGAAGTTTGAGACCTTCCCGGTGTGGAATATTCCGCTGGATCATCCCGTCAACCTCGCCTACGAAGCGGCAACGGCCGATCTGGACGACGTCAATATGATCGACCCCTTCCACCTGGTCGCGTACGGCGTGCAAACAATTAATTACAATCGCGACGTTGAGGTGTTCCCGCTGCTCAGCCTGCTGCTGCGCGAACTTTCTGGGGAAACACCCTACAAATCCCCCACGGATATGGGCGTCAACATGGTCGGATATTGTATTTCCGACGACGACGTTTGCCGCGAAGCCGCCCGCCAGGAAGTCATTCGCCGGTATTACCGCGCGCTTGTCGATGAGAAGCGCAGCGAATCCGAACCCGTATGCTCCGAACGCATTGCCCTTATTATGGCCAAGCTCGGGGTGACCGGCACCGACCGGCCGGTGGTGCCCCCGGCGCTGCGTAAGGCCGAGGCCACAGGCGGGCCGGCGGCCGCGCTCCAGCTCCCGGATGGCACGATCGTGACCGGGAAAACTTCGGAGCTGCTGGGGTGTTCCGCCGCTGTGCTGCTTAATGCGCTCAAGGTATTGGCAGGTATTGACGATTCGGTGAAGCTGCTGGCCCCGGAGGCTATCGCCCCGATCCAAACACTGAAGACGGAGCACCTGGGCTCACGGAATCCGCGCCTGCACACCGATGAAGTGCTTATCGCGCTCTCGGTTTCTGCGGCTTCCGATCCCACCGCGGCAGCGGCGCTGAGCAAGCTCAAGGATCTGCAGAATTGCGATGTTCACACCACAACGATCCTCGGATCCGTGGACGATGGTATTTTCCGTTCCCTCGGTGTGAATGTCACGAGCGAACCGCACTACCAGCGTAAAACGCTGTACCGGAAGTAGCCGGAAGAAGGAGCCGAAAGGCGGGGCGTGGCGGCGCTAGCTGCGGTAATGAACCGTGAAGCTGGCGCCGTCACCCATATCTACCAGATCCCCCTCCTCCAGGCGGACCGCGTGATCCGGCTCGATGCGGCGCAGCGGGCCATCTGCGTGCTTGAGGTAGGTGCCGTTATTGGAATGGCAGTCTCGCAAAAATGCGCCGCCAGCCGCTACCGCAACCTCGCAATGGGTGCGCGAAATTTCTTGGCGTGGGGAGGGAACCGGAAGGAGTTGGGTGGCAGCCGGATCCCCGCCCGCGGAGGAGGCATCGAGGAGCGGACGGCGCCCCATAATAATATTTTTGAGCGCCGGGCTCACCCCGCCCAGCACAACGTTCTCCCCGAAGGAAAAGCGTAATTCGACCGCCGGGAGCGGGGCAGGTATGCCGGAGGAAGGATAGGGTTCAGTGGTCTGCACCGGGTAGGCTTCGGTGGCCGCGGCGTAGCTGGGAACCGGGGCGTTCTCCGCGGCCTCCGCCGCCTGCCCGGCCTCCGCGGCCTCCGCCGCCGGCGGTACCGGTGGCAGCGGCGGGGCGGGCGGTACCGGATGCGGTGCCTGTTGCGGAGCCGGCGCGGCAGGGGAAGAAGCCGGAACCGCGAGCGTGGGAGTTGCCGGCCTGCCGGTGAGAACCGGGCTTAGGCTGATGCGAGCGCCACCGGCGCGGGCCATGCCGCGTTCGAGCGGGAGAGCCGGGCCGGGTGCGGGAGCTGCGGCGTCGTTCCCACCGAAAGCCGCATCTTCCGCACCCGCAGCGTAGGCGTTACCCACGGTGACCGTGGTGTCCTGGGTAGTGGCGGCTTCCTGCCAGGTCAGGGCGTTACTGCCGTCCGCGACCGCGCGGCCGGTGACGTCGCGAACGATGAGGCCATGCGCGGCAACCCGCAGCAGCGGGCCGTCGGCGTAGAACAGCGCGAAATCCGCGCCCAGCGCGGACCAGAGGTGGGTGAGAAGAGTGGGGAAATCGTGGCCGGCGCGCACCGTTTCCCACACCGCGGCCGGATCCGCGGGTAGCGCGGGCGTGAATACCGCCAGGCCGGGCACGCAGGCCAGCAGCCCATCACCGGGATAAGAATAGGACGGCATGGCTCCTCCTCGACCTGGTTCCATGAGTCACATCTCTGCTTGCAAGGATACCGCGCCCGGCAAGCGGCCTGCGCCACTTTCTGCCAGAATAGAGGTATGTCGCTCATGAATTGGGCCCTCGAGGTCGCCACCGCTCACCCTGAACTAGCCGGCGCGCTGGTCAATTCCGACGGGCCCTGGCTGGATGTTCTGCTTCCGGACGGACGCACGTTCCGCTTCCGCCCCTTTGAGATGATCGATCCGGATGCTCCTGAAGAACGCCGGCGCGAACTTCTCAACCGCCTCATTACTATCGGCGTATCCGGGGCCACCACCCCGCAGGTCACCGAAGGGGCGGCCGGTTCCGCCCAGCCGGGAGCGGCGTCGTCGCACCAGAACGGCGCGAACGGAACCGCCCCGGACACCGAACTCCAAGCGCCCGAGATGCCCGGCACGCCCGCGGGCCGCGGCCAGAAAAACCTGTCGTGGCGGGACATCTTCGCGCAATTCTTCGGAACCATGGATCCGAGCGACCCGGGTTTCCCGCACCACGATCCCGCGCTCGCTGAGCTCTCGGAGGAACAGGATGAGACCGAGGGGCCGATTATGCCGATTGTGCGCGCCGCGGACTATTTCACGCGCGTCAATCAACGCGAAGATGATTCCTTTATCTACCTGCCGCTCACGGATTTCATTGGCGTGGGCCTGGCGCGCGACACCCCGGATAACATCATTCCGCTGTATTTCTCGGACCTGGATCTGATGCCGGGAACGGATGATCTGGGTCCGCTTTTCGGGCACGCGGTGGAATCGCTGCGCGGTCTGAACGCGCAATCGGGCTACGCGGCCCTGGAGCTGGCCGTTATGCTCTACGCGGGCGCGCGGGTGCTGGCCTTCACCGCGCCGAATAATTACCAGAGTTCGTGGTTCGCGGATGTGGATCTTGTCCAGCAGGTCGCGTACTCCATCAGCAAGCAATATCACGGCTCGCTGCCGCTCTTCGTGCCGGCTTCGCGTTCGCGGCTGTTCGTGGTGCTGGCTGATGATCCGGAGCTTCCCGCGCTCTTCAACCGTTTGCTCCAGGATTACGATATCGACGACGCTATCTACCCGCTCCCTCACACCGTGGCCGCGGATGGCTGGATGGAGTGGATTCCTATGCCGGATCACCCGGCCTACGCGCCGCTGGCGAATCTGCGCGCCACTTTCCGCGGGCGCATGTACAACCACCAGCAGGAATTCCTTTCGCGCTGGCCCGAGGAAATGGGGCACGTGGCGCTCTACGAAGTGCATGACCTGGGCGAAGGCGCGGTGAGTCTGACGCAATGGCGCCGCTCGGATCACTACGGTTCCATCCCCGCGGTGGCAGATTTCATTAATTACCTGGACGATGCCGATCCCGAAGCCGCCAATATCACCATTCGCGTGGATGTGGCCCGCGACGTGTGGCCCGAGGGCTTCAAGCCGCTCGAAAACGTGTGGCCGCCGCGCTACGAAGTGTCCGGATTCCCCGATGCGGAGACCTTCCGAAAACTGAGCGAGGCGGCGCACCGCGCGTTCTAGCTAGCGCACCGCGCAGTTAGCACATCGCACAGTGAGCGCACCGCGCGTTTGAGGCGGGTGCGCTCACTAGGCCCGCCCCCACTGCCCGCGGTAGAAGCGCCCGAGCGTTTCTTCTTTGCAGGCCGCGTAATCGCCGGATTCGATGGCCGCGCGGATGGTATCCACGAGGTGCACGGTGAAGTATTCGTTGTGGATGGTGGCGAGCGTGGCCGCCAGCGCTTCCTTCGCCTTGAAGAGGTGATTGAGGTAGGCGCGCGAATAGTTCTGGCAGGTGTAGCACTCACACTCGGGCACCAGCGGCCCGAAATCGGTACGGAACTGGGCGCGGGTCACGTTGAAGCGGCCGTCCGGGGAGTAAATCGCGGCATTGCGCGCCACCCGGGAAGGGTTGACGCAATCGAAAGTATCCGCGCCGGCTTCGATAGCGGCAAAGAAATCATCCGGTTCGGAAATCCCGAGGAGGTGGCGGGCTTTCGTTTCCGGGAGCTCCTCGCTCACCCAGGCGCAGATGGTCCCGAGCTTCTCCTTTTCCAAGGCGCCGCCAATTCCGAAACCGTCAAATTCCTGCCCGTCCACGCACATGGAGCCGAGGTCGCGGGCGGCTTTGCGGCGCAGGTCTTCGTATTGCGCGCCCTGGATCACGCCGAAGAGCTGCTGGTAGGGCTTGCCCACGCGTTCGATGGTGAGGCGGCGGTGTTCAGCTAGGCACCGCTGCGCCCAGCGGCGGGTGCGTTCCAGGCTTTTTTCCTGGTAGGCCCGGGAGTTGAGAAGGGTGGTGAGCTCGTCAAAAGCAAACATGATATCCGCGCCGAGCTGGTGCTGAATCCCCATGGACACCTCCGGGGTGAACCGGTGGCGCGAGCCGTTGAGGTGGGAACGGAACCATACGCCGTCGTCGTCCACATTCGCGAGGCGCTCTTTATCGCGCGCGAGTTCGGTATCGGCGCGCCCGGCGTTTTTCCCGGCGTACTCATTGGTGAGCACCTTCTTGAAGCCGGAGCCGAGCGAGAGCACCTGGAACCCGCCCGAATCCGTGTAGGTGGGGCCGTTCCAGTTCATGAAGGCGGCTAGCCCGCCGGCGGCGTCCAGGATCTCCGGGCCGGGTTGCAGATAGAGGTGGTAGGCGTTCGCGAGGACGGCCTGCGCGCCGATGCCGCGCACCTGTTCGGGAGTGAGCGTTTTGACGGTGGCTTTCGTGCCGACGGGAATGAACGCCGGGGTGGCGATATCGCCGTGCGGGGTGTGGATAACGCCGGTGCGGCCCAGCGGCTGCCCGGTGCGGTCCCCCACGCGCGCGTCCAGGCGCGTCCCGATCGTAAATCCTGTTGTCACACTCTCACCTTTCTATTGCGGTGCGGTTGCGGTGCCGTGCGGTTCACGCGCGCTGCGCGTTGGTACGACGCCGCCGCCACCTTGGCCCGCTGCCTATCGTAAGCCTTCGTGGCGTTTGACCACACCAACCACGGCGTACGTCAGCGGGAGGAAAATGACTTCGATACCGACTTTATAAAGCCAGCCCACCAGGGAGAGGTTGACGATAGACCAGAACTCGACATTGCCGGCCGCGATATCCGCACCCCAGGCCACGAAGCAGAAAATAATGGTGTCCAGCAATTCGCCCACGATGGTGGAGGAAATGAGGCGCACCCACAGGGCACGCTCTCCGAAACGACGCTTAATCCAGACCAGCACATAGGAATTGGAAAGCTGGCCGAAGAGGAACCCGAATACGGAGGCCGCCACGAAGCGCGGCACCACGCCGAGCACCGCCTCGAAAGCTTCCTGGTTGGCGTAATCCGGGGCGGGCGGGGCGATCTGCACCAGCCAGAAACAGCAGGAGGCCAGGATCTGCACTCCGAACGCGAGGATGATGGTGCGGGAGGCGACTTTGAAACCGTAAACCTCGGAAAGAAGGTCACCGATGATGTAGGTGAGCGGGAAGAGCATCGCGCCGCCGTCGAAATACAAATCAAGACCACCGATATTCAAGGTGATGAGTTTCGTGGCACCGATATTGGAAATGAGGAGGAAGGATACGAAAAAGACCGCTACGTACACGAAGAGGTGGGAGCGGGCCACATCCGCGAAGCGGGCGGCGGTGCCCGAAGTGGCGGAGTGTGAATCGGAGTGCGTGCTGGCGCCGTGCGGCGCGGTGGACTGCGAGCTCATCGTGACCTTTCCATGCATATCGAGAACTTATGGTTATGGTGTCCGGCTCTGCCACCGCACGGACGGTCATGATTATAGCGGGATGAGCGCACTGCGGCACACGGTTACAGGCACACTGCCAACAACCTCTTTATTCGCCCTCCCATTGAAAGATTTCCCGATACCGTTTCAGGAATACATCCACATTGCTGGAATAATTCGGGTACGCGAGTGGGAGGCGTTCCGGATTATCTGAGTACACCAGCACACCATCAGTGCGGTCTGCTACCGTACCACTTTCGCTACTGTTCTTTTCCTCCAGGTCGTTGTACGCTTCAAAGGCTTTGCGGGGATTCTCGTTATCAAAATGTTGAACGGCAAGTTCCTGTTTCTCACGCTCAAATGTCAGAAGATATAAACCGGGTCCTTGGTGTCCTTCTGTCAACTGAACAACGTCATCGGTCACGAGATGAAGGTCATTCACGACGCTTTCACTAACGCTAGACGCCCGAAGTTTTTCCCGAATTTCCTCGATACTTTGGGGAACACCTTGATCAAGCAAAACGCCTTCGCTCAATGCAAAACCTGCGGATACCAACCGGAAAAACTCCAATCGCTTCACGCCGCTTTCCGACATCGCTCTCGGCGCAGGATCTTTATAATTCTCGCCATAAACGTTGCTTGCCGCCTCAATGGCAGTCGCCCAAGCGTGCTGAAGTCCTGTGCGAAGCTGAACTTCAACTCGGTAGCTCAGATCCTTTTCCCTACCCTCGTTCTGAGCAAGTAAGTGGATAGAACGATATCCGCTCGGAGGCGCGTCAATGTAAACGTAGTCTTTTACCTTCCGAACTGAAATAGCATCGGATATAAGCTCTCGCGCTGCATTGAGTTCACGCATTCCAGGAAGAATAATCCGGCATCCACCGATATCGTCCATCGCCCCAGCGTCGTAGTTTTTACCCGGCCGCAGGATCTTGCTCTCAATAGATTCCATTCGTTTGAGACGGAATGTTGCGAGGGCACCGCTCAAAGAATCACACACCCTCCGCGCTGAATCAAATACTCCCCACGTTGGCTCGAGATGCTGTTTTCGCCATTGCTGGATAATCGCCCGCGCCGCTCCGGCTTCTTTCTCATCTTCCGAACCAAGGAGTTTAGAAGCCTTTTTCGCAGCGCTACGTGTCACCGGATCCATAGTGCTAAATTCCCCCATGTTCACTAGACTACAAGGAGGAAGGGGGACACTCGAATGGCATCTATTACACATGTAGCCGGATATATATTGCAGCGCTGTGGGGATATGACCACCATGAAGATGCAGAAGCTCGCTTTTTACAGTCAAGCTCACTGCCTCGCCACGCGAGGGTATCCTCTTTTCCCTGAAGATTTTCAGGCTTGGAGAGGTGGCCCGGTTAGCCCTGCGCTTTTCAACCAGCACCGTGGAAAGTTCATTATCCGCAAGGGCGAACTTGATAGCACGCTCACGGCCGATGAAGCCCAGATCGTGAACGAGGTAGTTGACCGGCTCGCTCAGCTTAGTGGCAATCAGCTTTCGGCTCGCACCCATAGCGAAGACCCGTGGAAGAACATGCGGGAAGGGCTTTCTCCCATAGAATTTGGAGACCGTCTCATTTCCAAGGAGTCATTGCAGAGCTACTACAGTCAGCATCCGGTTCTCGGGTGATGAGTTCCCCTCGCCAAGGAATTGGTGAGGGGATTTTTATCTATTCACCTAGGCTAACGGATATTAGCGCCAGTAGTTTAACATCGTTCGCGTTATCACTTTTACGGGACGGTATCCCCACAATGATTACTACTTATCATTGGGTTTTCGTAACTAGGAAGGCTATTTATGGGCATCTTTTCTACGTTCATTAACACGCTCAAGGGTAAAGGCCCTAACTCCAGCGCCTGCCCCACTAAAAAGCAACCCCGCATCCCCAAAAGAGTCGGAGGTGAGATCGGTCATTTCGGACTTGAACACTGGTGGTTCATCGAACTCTCGGATGCAGATCACGAGCTCATTTGGTCAAAGTACGTCCCAACTGGTTCGCACCCGGACAACATCGGTCGTTTTGCCAGCGAACTAACGCCATCACGTACCACGGCATTCTGGCTGGTCGTCCTTGCAGGATATTTGAGGCCAGCCGTACCTGAAGAGGCAGATTTAATTCTCCGGATCGCGGAGAAAGCCTGGGAACTAAAAGATAATCGTACCCCTGCGCGGGGTGCCAGCGCCGTATTTACCCAACACCTCGCTCTGGGGGGATTATCAAAAATCTATTACCGTTTTCGAGAAACTCCCGAGTATTTAGAACGATCATTAGAAGCGGCCCGCCTCCAGGTTGCGATGCAAGCCGCCGCCGCTGCGGCGTGGAAAGAAGAACAGGCACACCTTTATCGCGCTACTGGAAGTAGAGTTCCGCGAGTTATCCCGTTGCCATCTCACGCAGGTTACACCCGGATGGCAATTCTTCTGGAACAGAAGGGGGACTTCGAGGAAGCGCTTGCCCTCGTTCGTGAAGCGAAAGCAGCCGGGTGGAATGGCGACTGGGATAAACGCATCGAGAGAATCAAGAAAAAGCTCAAGAAGCAGAAACCCTAATTCTGCACCCGCCTTCATTGCAGAATCTCCCCTCGGACCCTTAAACTCCCGCCCAGCTCACAGGCCCGCCAGCTATACTTTTCGGCAGATGCTCGTTACATATCGAGCGCAAGGAGAGAATGGATCAATGAGCGCTGGTCAAGTCCTGGGTAGTGGTGTATCTGTGTTCTCGAATCATGATTGTCATTCTCTGGTTTCGATACTAATAAGGACTGGATATCAGATACCGGTCAAGCAATAACGTCCTTCCCACTAATAGTCTT
>NZ_QDIE01000030.1 GCF_003957255.1 Actinotignum sanguinis | reverse complement strand
AAGACTATTAGTGGGAAGGACGTTATTGCTTGACCGGTATCTGATATCCAGTCCTTATTAGTATCGAAACCAGAGAATGACAATCATGATTCGAGAACACAGATACACCACTACCCAGGACTTGACCATGCTTCCTCCCCCTTGAGATAAAAAGATACTACCAGAAGGATCTGCGAGCGACAATATACTTCACCTGTATTTACAGATGCGTTTCTCCCCGCAATCATAAAGCGAAATATGAGGGAGAATACGCAGCTTGGAACCTGCTGCTACCCCCGCTCACGCGGGGAAGACGGCTCGCCTAGGCAATATACTGCACCTTGACCTACCCACACCTTAGCGTGGAAACCGCTCCCTACGAGCCTAGCCGATAGGGACGAATATGGCAGGCCAACACACAAACCGCAGAATAAAACTAAGCACCCGCGCCGAAAAATCGGAGCGGGTGCTCATGATAAGTGGAGATGCCGGGAATCGAACCCGGGTCCGACGATAGCCAAAGGAGTATTCTCCGGGCGCAGTTCGTTGATAGTTGTTTTCGGCTCCAGGGTTCCACACGAACCAGGCCCTGACGAACCTATCTATGTTGGTGTCGCGAGCACGCCCGTAGCAAACGTACTCACCAGTGGCTTTCTAAGCGATGCTGAGATCTAGGCGGAAAGCACACTTAGTTCAGCAGATTTCGCAGGTCGCTTAGCTTAGGCAGCGAGGGCGAAATCGGTGCTCTTGTTCTTGGCACCTATTGGTTTGCAGAGACGCGTTATCGAGATGACTCTACATCCTCGGCCCGCTTCCCTCCGACTAACTACCGCCGTCGAAACCGATCATCCCCGTATGCTGTTATCAAACAGTTCCACCCGCCCGGCACTCAATGCCACTAGCGCGGTGGATTCATTATTCTACAACGACGACGCCGTATCCGCTATTCCCGCTGCCAATGTACTTAGAATCCGGTACCTTTTCTGAGGTGAAGAGACTGACTCTTCCCCGCGCAGGCGGGGGTAATTCCTGGCGGGCATTCGTGGAGCCTTTTGAAAATTTCTCTTCCCCGCGCAAGCGGGGGTAATTCCGGGTGCTAGCGGGCGCCCTACCGGCATCCTCTCTGTTCCCCGCGCAAGCGGGGGTAATTCCTGTGAAGATTGATGCGCAAACCCCTACCGCGGCTGTTCCCCGCGCAAGCGGGGATAATTCTGGCTGGCAGCACCGCGGCTATTCCGAAGGCGCCTGTTCCCCGCGCAAGCGGGGGTAATTCTATGACCGCTTTCCGCACCGCCGTATATAACGACTGTTCCCCGCGCAAGCGGGGGTAATTCCCTTCCAACAAAAATACGGTATCGACCTGGAGGACTGTTCCCCGCGCAAGCGGGGGTAATTCCATGAAAGCTAACGGCGTAGACCTAGGCAAGTTCTGTTCCCCGCGCAAGCGGGGGTAATTCCCTTCCAACAAAAATACGGTATCGACCTGGAGGACTGTTCCCCGCGCAAGCGGGGGTAATTCCACCCTATTTAACCCTTGGCGTATGGCCGTGCCCTGTTCCCCGCGCAAGCGGGGGTAATTCCAACCCCGGGATCATATCCAGCACGAGCTCCGGCTGTTCCCCGCGCAAGCGGGGGTAATTCCAGTGCGCTCCCCATAGCTTGCGGCTTGCTGGACTCTTCCCCGCGCAAGCGGGGGTAATTCCAGTGCGCTCCCCATAGCTTGCGGCTTGCTGGACTCTTCCCCGCGCAAGCGGGGGTAATTCCGTCACGGGTAAGGGTGAGGACGGTACCTCGGTCTCTTCCCCGCGCAAGCGGGGGTAATTCCGATGACTGGACCGACGAGGCGGTGTGGTACAACTCTTCCCCGCGCAAGCGGGGGTAATTCCATCCGGAATTTGACCGAGCAGTATTCGGTCTACTCTTCCCCGCGCAAGCGGGGGTAATTCCTATCCATGAGCGTGCCGCGATCATCCGAGAGCCTCTTCCCCGCGCAAGCGGGGGTAATTCCGGCCGGCTGATCATGCGCGGATTCCTGCGCGGCTCTTCCCCGCGCAGGCGGGGGTAATTCCACGTAGGTGCCAGGCAGGTTCTTACCGCTCGCCTCTTCCCCGCACAGCCGGAGGCACTCACGATCACCACCCCAGAGCCCCTAGAACAACGCCACCTTCTCCGGCGGCGGGAAAATCGCGTCGAGCTCAGCTAAGTCCGCGCTGCTCGGTTCCCACACCAGGGAGGCCGCGTTCTGGCGGACTTGCTGCGGCGTCGTCGCACCGGCAATAACGGATGCCACGCACGGCCGCGAGGCCAACCACGACATCGCCACCTGCACCGGCGTCAACCCGCGCGCCTGCGCAAACGCAACAAAAGCTTCAATCTGGTCCCAGTCCGTGGATTCGAGCAACGTCGCCTTAGAGTGCGCAATCCGCGAACCCTCCGGCGCCTCACCCCGCCGATACTTGCCCGTCAACAACCCGTTCGCCAGCGGGAAGTACGGGAAGATCCCCAGGCCGAAACGCTGCGCCGCTGGCACCACCTCGAGTTCCGCGCGCCGGTCAATCAAGTTGTAATGCGACTCGGTTGCAACCGGCCCCACCAGCCCGCGCCCGGCCGCCAGATGCGAAGCATCAGCAAGCTGCCACCCGGCATGATTCGACGTCGCGTAATACCGAATCTTTCCCGCCCGCACCGCATCCGAGAGCGCCTCAAGAGTCTCCTCGGCCGGCGTCACTCCATCGGGAGTGTGGTAAAAATACAGGTCAATCGCCTCCACCCCCAGCCGCCGCAACGAAGCATCCAAGGCCCGCGCCACGTAGCGCCGTGAACCGCGCGCCCCGTAATCCGCGCCGTTGCGGCCCTGCATATCCATACCAAATTTTGTTATCACGACGACGTCGCGGGCCCGCTCCCCCACTTCCCGCAACGCCTTTCCGAACATGGTTTCCGAAAGCCCCGGCTCTTTGCCGTACACGTCGGCAAGATCAAAGGTGGTGATTCCTTCTTCGAGCGCCGCGCGCACAACCGCATTCGTGCCTTCTTGTGTTTCGGTTTGCGTATGGGCGCGGCCAAAATTATTACCACCGATGCCGACGGCGGAGACCATCAGGCCGGACTTCCCTACCGAGCGATACGTCATTGTCATACCGCTAGCCTAATGGTTCCGCGCGCCACGCTGCTCGCCCGGTTAGCTAAGCTCCCCGAACAGCGCAACTAGCTCTTCGCTAGGCGATCCGGTACATCCAGCCAAAGGGATCTTCGCGGGTACCGTTTTGGATACCGGTGAGCTCCTCGTAAATCCGCTGCGCCACGGTGTGGGTGGGCAGCTCAACGCTGAAGTCCTCCCCGGTGAGCTGGCCGATGGCGGTCACAACGGCCGCGGTCCCGCAGGCGAACATTTCCGCCACGTTCCCGTCCTGAATACCGCTCACCACATCACGCAAAGCGAGAGTATCTTCGCGCACGTCCACCCCGGCGCGGCGCAGCAGCTGCATAATGCACGAACGGGTATTCCCAGGCAAGATATTTCCGGTAAGTTTCGGGGTGGCCACGCTGCCGTCCGCGTACACCACAAAGACGTTCATCCCGCCCAGTTCATCAAGGTTCGTAGCGGTTGCGGCGTCGAGGAAAAGAACCTCATCGTACCCGGCCGCACTTGCGGTGACCTTGGGTAACAGCGAGGCCGCGTAGTTCCCGCCAGTTTTCGCCGCGCCCATACCTCCGGGGCCGGCGCGATGGTAATCAGGCTCCACCCACACCTTGATGGGCTGGAAACCATTGGGGAAATACGCCCCGGCCGGCGACGCGAGCACGATGTACTCGTACGCGGCAGCCGCACGCACCCCGAGGAAAGCCTCCGAGGCGAAAATGAAGGGCCGCAGGTAGAGCGATTCACCCTCCGCACCCGGTACCCAGCGCCGATCCTGGCGCACCAGGTCCACCAGCGAGGCCACAAAATCATCCACGGGCAGTTCCGGGATCGCCAAGCGATGCCCGGAGAAGTTCAGGCGCGCCCCGTTGTAGGTGGGCCGGAATAGCCACAGTGAGCCGTCCGCATGCCGGTAGGCTTTCAAACCTTCAAAAACTTCCTGGCCGTAGTGAAGTACCGCGCCGGCCGGGTCCAGGCTGAGCGGACCGTAGGGCACGATGGCATGGTTATGCCAGCCCTCTTCCGCGGTCCACGTTGCCCGGGCCATATGGTCAGTGAAGTAGCGACCGAAACCGGGGCCGGCCAGCACCTGGCTAACCTCCTCCTCGGTGGCCGGGTGTTCATTCGGGTGAATAACGAACCGGCCGGCGAGGCTATCCGCGGGCGCGGGGGTGGTAGCGGCAGCTTCCAGTTCTTCCGGAGTGCTCGGAACGCTCATACCTGAGTCCTTCTTTCTTCGTGGTGATCCTTAACGGTTATCTTCCATAGCGGCGAGAATAGCATCACCGATCTGGGTGGTTGTACGGCGTAGCGGCGTTCCGGTTGCCGCGGCCGCGGCGCGCGCTTCCATATCTGCCCTGATGGCCGCCTCAATACGCGCGGCCGGCTCAGCGAGCCCGAGGTGGCGCAGCATGAGCGCCGCGGAGGCGATTGTTGCCGTCGGATCCGCTTTCCCGGTCCCCGCAATATCCGGCGCTGAACCGTGGATCGGTTCGAACATGGAGGGGAAGTCTCCTTCCGGATTAATATTGCCCGACGCCGCAAGCCCCACGCCTCCGCTTACCGCCCCGGCTTCGTCGGTCAAAATATCGCCAAAGAGGTTATCTGTCACGATGACATCGAAACGCTGCGGGTCGGTCACCAGGTAAATCGTGGCGGCATCCACATTGCAGTAATCAACGTTTACGCTCGGGTACTCCGCGGCCAGGCGGTTCACGGTGCGCTGCCACAACCCACCCGCGTGCACGAGCACATTGGTTTTATGGACGAGGGTGAGGTGGCGGCGGGGCCGGGATGCTGCCAGCTCAAAGGCGTAGCGCACCAAACGCTCAGTTCCGTGAGCGGTGTTTACAGATACTTCGGTTGCCACTTCGGTAGGCATGCCGCGGTGAACACTGCCCCCGTTGCCCGAGTACAGACCTTCGGTTCCCTCGCGCACCACCACCAGGTCAATATCTCCCGGTACCGCTAGCGGGGTGGGAACCCCGGGGTAGAGCACACTGGGCCGCAAATTAACGTAGTGGTCGAAGGCGAAGCGCAGCCGCAGCAGAATCTCACGCTCCAGGATTCCGGCGGGCACCCGCGGATCTCCAATGGCACCGAGCAGCAGCGCGTCATGCCCGGCCAAGGCTTCCAGATCGGCATCACTGAGAGTTTCTCCGGTATCCACATAGCGCTGCGCCCCGATGCTATAGGGTGTCACGCTCAGCTCCGTGCCGCTTTCTCCCAGCGCAGCGCGTAGCACTTTCAGACCTTCGGGCACAATTTCCGGACCGATGCCATCTCCGGCAATAACAGCGAGATTAATAGAGGCGCGCATACGGGTGAGTATACGAGATCCGTCCACTTGGTGAGACTATTAGTCTCACGTTTCGGAATACCGGCGGGTGAGGCGAAGCAGCGGGGCAGCGTTGAGACCCGCGTGGCGGGAACGTAGGTACAGAACGGAGGCACAAAGCTCAGGCTGCACTTAGGCCGGGGTTAGGTACCTCTCCTGGAGCCGGCGCGCCTCTCCTCGTAGAATTGAATTCTTGAATCTCGGGAGGCAAGGTTATGGCGTTCGATTCACCTATCGTCATTGTCAGCGGCGCTCGCATTCCCACGGGGAAGTTCCGCGGCTACTACGCGAATACTCCCGCGCACGAATTGGGTGCGGCGGCGGCGCGCGCGGCCGCCGAGCGCGCGGGTATCCCCATGGCGGATGTGGATGATTTCGTGGTGGGCTGCGTAGGCCAGACCGGTGCCGATGCCTATATTTCCCGCCGAATCGCCCTGGCCGCCGGTGCGCGGGCCTCCTCCACTGCTCTCACTGTCAATCGGGTGTGCGGCTCCGGGGTGCAGGCCCTCGCGAGCGCAGCCAGTGCCTTGCGTTCCGGGGATGCGCGCATCGTTATGGCGGGCGGGGCTGAGAATATGACGCGCCAGCCGGTCATGGATTTTTCCCGCGCCGGTCACCTCGACGGGCCGAAGCACGTGGACGGCACATTTTCGCTGATTTCTGATCCGTTCTCGGGCCGTCCCATGGGCTGGACAGCGGAGCGGGTTGCGGAGAAATTCGGTATTTCCCGCGCCGAGCAGGACGCTTTTGCGGCCCAGTCCCAGGCCCGCGCCCAGGCCGCCATCACCGCCGGGGCTTTTGATAAGGAGCGTGTTCCTTTCACGATTGACGCCGGGGAGCCCACTGAGCGCGTCGTCGTTGCAGAAGAATATCCGCGCACGGGCGTGACGGCTGAAACGCTCAGCCACCTCCCCCCTGTTTTTGCCGCGCACGGCACCGTGACGGCCGGTAATTCTTCCGGGATTAACGACGGCGCCGCCATGCTCGTCCTCATGCGGGAAGAGGATGCGATTGCGGCGGGTGTGGATATTCTGGGCGAGCTGGTGGATGTGGCAACCGTCGGGGTGGAACCGGAGTACATGGGCTACGCCCCGCGCTTGGCTATTGAGAAGGTGCTTGAGCGTACCGGCCTGAGCCGGGCGGATATTGGCTGGGTGGAACTCAATGAGGCTTTTGCCTCCCAGGCCATCGCGGTGATTCGCGATGCGGAGCTGGATCCGGAGATCGTCAATCCGCTGGGCGGGGCGATTGCGCTGGGTCACCCGGTGGGGGCTTCGGGAGCGATTATTTCACTGCGTGCTCTTCTCAATCAGCGTGAACGCGGAATCGAGCATTCACTCGTGACGCTGTGCATCGGCGGCGGGCAGGGCATCGCCGCGATTATCCGCGCCCGCTAACCTCGCTTGCTAACGACTCCCGCTAAGCTGGCTCGCTAACCGTTCCTCGCCCCGCGCCTAATTCTTGAAAGCGTGCACGGGCGCCGGGATAGTACCCCCGCGGCCAATGAATGCCGCGCTGGAGTACGGGCTTACCGGCATCACGGGAGCGCTGCCAAGCAGGCCGCCGAATTCCACGGTATCGCCTTCGCTCAAGCCCGTAGCGGGGATGACCCGCACGGCGGTGGTCTTAGAGTTCATGATGCCGATGGCAGCTTCGTCTGCGATCATGCCGGCGATGGTGGCGGCCGGGGTATCCCCGGGCACCGCGATCATGTCAAGGCCCACCGAGCAAATAGCGGTCATGGCTTCGAGTTTGGCCAGGCTAATAGCGCCGAGCCGCGCGGCTTCGATCATGCCTTCGTCTTCGGAGACGGGGATGAAGGACCCGGAGAGCCCGCCCACGTGCGAGCAGGCCATGAGCCCGCCTTTCTTTACCGCATCATTGAGAAGCGCGAGGGCCGCCGTGGTGCCGTGGGCTCCCACGCGTTCCAGGCCCATGGCTTCCAGGGCGCGTGCCACCGAATCGCCCACTTCCGGTGTGGGAGCCAAAGAGAGGTCAACAACCCCGAAAGGCACCCCGAGGCGCTGCGCGGCAAGCTGCCCGACCAGTTCGCCCATGCGGGTGATTTTGAAAGCGCTGCGCTTGATTTCTTCCGCGAGTTCATCGAAGGATGCCCCTGCTGCCGCCGTAATTGCCCGGGTAATAACACCCGGCCCGGATACCCCTACGGAAACCACACAATCGGGCATTTCTACCCCGTGGAAAGCTCCGGCCATAAAGGGGTTATCCCCCACCGAGTTAGCAAAAACGACCAGCCGAGCAGCCCCGGAGCCCTTTTCCGTGCGTGCGGCAAGCTCACAAATGGTTTCCCCCATGCGCCCAACCGCGCTCATATTAATTCCGGCGCGTGAGGTTCCGATATTGACGGAGGAGCACACCACCGAGGTGGCGGCCAGCGCGGCGGGAATGGAGTCAATGAGCGCCTCATCCGCGCGCGTCATGCCCTTTTCCACCAGGGCGGAAAACCCGCCCACGAAATCCACGCCAATTTCCCGGGCGCATTCATCAAGCATCACTGCCCACGGGGTAAGGTCCTTTTCCCCGCTTGCCGCGGCCACTAAAGCGATCGGGGTCACGGAAATGCGCTTATTAATAATGGGGATACCCAGTTCAGCTTCGATCTGCCGCGCTACCGGCACCAGGCGTGCGGCCCGCTCCATAATGCGGGCGCGGGCCCGTTCGCGAGCGCGCTCGCCATCCGAATCCGCGCAGTCCAGCAGGGAAATCCCCATGGTGACGGTACGGATATCGAGGCGGTCCTCGCGGATCATCGCGAGGGTTTCCAGAATGTTTTGGGCAGTGGGCTCACTGCTGGCATACATAGGTATTCTCCCGTTCCTGTGCGAGTTCCCGTACACGTTGCCGTGTCCGTTCCAGTGCATATCGCTGTGCCTGTTCCGGTGCGCCGGCCAGTTTTACGCACCGGGCCAGCCTATCCACCAGACCGGGCTAGACGCGATGCATGGCGCGGAAAATAGAATCCGCCTGCACGTGGATTTCCAGCGCTTCCGCGCCGCCCAGTTCCGCCATGGCCTGCTGCACCTGGGTAATGGAGCTACCCTCCGGAAGCGCAACTTCGAGGATCATAGTGAAGTACTCATCCATGAGGGTTTGGGTGACGTTGATAATATTCACCCCGAGGCGAGCAAGTTCAGCGGAAACGGCCGCGATAATCCCGGTGCGATCCACCCCGGTCACAGTCATAATGGCTTTCATGGCCTCTATTGTGCCACGCCCCTGCGACAGTTTTTTTACGCTCCGTGCGCCGCGAGCTACAACCGGTCACCCCTGCGGGCCGCAACCAGTCACCTTGCGCGCCGCTACCGGCCACCGCCACGCGCTACCGCCACCACCTACTTCAAGGGCGCGAGGAACTGGTCCAGGTTACCGTTATTCGGATCGCTCACCAGCTTCTCGTCAATAACAACGGCGGGAATGTACTTCATGCCGTCGGCGAGGAATTGCTCGCGTAGTTGCTTGAGGAGGGGAAGGTACTCATCCGCGGCCAGCGTGGCACGCAAGCTCTCCAGCTGCGCGGCGTCCAGGCCCACCCGAGTGGCGAATTGTTCAATCAAGGCCGGATCGGGTTGCTGGCGTTCGGCGCGATCCGCGTGTTTCACCACCGGGATGGAGCCTTCTTTGTAGAGCAGCTCGTGGAAATCAAGGTATTTATCCGGGGCGTTGACCGCGAACCACACTTCGGCCTGCTCCCCCTTGACGCTGTAGGGCGATTCCTCGAAGCGCATATTCGGGTGGTAGACCAGCGTGATTTTCCCGTCCTTGGCCATCTGGATGAGTTCCTCACCGTGGTCGCGCACCAGGTCATTGCACCAGGGGCACCAGTAATCGGAATACACCCGCACCACCGGTTTGCCTTCGTTGACGCTGCCGGCCACGCCGTCAGCGCCGATAGAAATACCGCCCCACTGATCGAGAGGCGCCGGGATTTTCTCCGTCACCACATTGGCTCCGCGCTGGATGGGTACCAGATGGGCGGGTTCTTGAGTAGCACTCGGAGTCGCGCTGGCGGAGGGCCCGCTGGGCGCCGTCGTGCTATCTGTGGTAGTGGCCACGGTAGGTTTCACCCCCGGTGCATCCGATGTATCGGTGCAGGCGGCGAGGCCGAAAACCAGCACCCCGAGGAAAGCGAAAGCGGAACGACGACGCATATGCAGCCTTTCTCACAGTAGAACTCAGCTCATACAAACCGGCCCACCCGCGGTACCTTGCCGCGAGCGGGCCGGCTAACTGGCGCTCATCCTAGCCGCCCCACCTGGGAACGGCAATAGCCGCGCTTAGCGGGCGGTCTGTCCGTCCGTGTAATCGGCGTCCACATCGGTATTCCACGCGAACATGGAACGCACCTCGCGCCCGGTGGCCTCCAGCGGGTGGCTTTCGTGCTCGGCGCGCAGCTTCTTGAATTCGGGGGCGCCGGCATCCTGGTCGTCAATGAAGCGCTTGGCGAAGGAACCGTTCTGGATATCAGCCAGCACTTCCTTCATATGCTCCTTGACATCCGGGGTGATAACGCGCGGACCGGACACATAGTCGCCGTATTCGGCCGTATCCGAGCAGGACCAGCGCTGCTTGGTCAGCCCGCCTTCGTTAATGAGGTCAACGATGAGCTTGAGTTCGTGACACACCTCAAAGTAGGCCATCTCCGGCTGGTATCCGGCTTCCACCAGCGTTTCGAAACCGTAGGTGATGAGCTGGGAAACCCCGCCGCACAGCACGGTCTGCTCGCCGAAGAGGTCCGTTTCGGTCTCTTCCTTGAAGGTGGTCTTAATGGCGCCGGCGCGGGTGCCGCCAATCGCGGCGGCGTAGGACAGGGCCACGTCCCAGGCCTGCCCGGAGGCATCCTGTTCCACGCACACGAGCACCGGCACTCCGCGCCCGTCTTCGTACTGGCGGCGCACCGTGTGCCCCGGGCCCTTGGGAGCCACCATGCACACATCGTGGCCGGCAGCGGGCTTGATATATCCGTAGTGAATATTGAAACCGTGAGCGAAGAACACCGCGGCGTCGGCCTTGAGATTCGGCTCGATTTCCGCGGCCCACAGCCCACGCTGGGTCTGATCCGGCACCAGAATCATGACGACGTCAGCGTCCTTGGTGGCATCGGCCACGGAACGCACCGTCAGGCCCTGTTCCTGCGCTTTCGCCACGGAGCTCGAGCCTTCGCGCAGCCCCACCACCACGTCCACGCCGGAGTCGCGCAGGTTGAGCGCGTGCGCGTGCCCCTGCGAACCGTAGCCAATAATGGCAACCTTCTTCGATTGGATGAGGGACAGATCGGCATCGGCATCATGGAAGATTTCTGCCATGGTTTTCTCCTTTTGTTGGTCGGGGCCAGGCCCCGCGGTTGCGGTTTTTCGGTTTCGGTTTCGTTGCGGTAGTGCGGCGCCGCGCACCCTGTAGGCGCGCCGTATATACGACGACGCCGCTATCTTGGCCGGACGCCACTGCGGCTAGATGCGCCCGCGGGCGAGCGCCTCCGGGAAGTCCCCCGGGTCTCCCGCCATATCTGCGGTGACCCGTTCGGAAAGCGAATGCGCTCCGCGCCCGAGCGCCACGGTTCCCGACTGCACAATTTCCCGGATCCCGTAGGGCTCCAGGGCGGTGAGCAGGGCTCCGATCTTGCGGTCGGATCCGGTGGCTTCAATGGTCACGGCATCCGGCACCATATCGACCACGTGGGCGCGGAAAAGGTCCACGACCTGCACCACGTGGGAACGGGTCGTATCATCAGCGCCAACTTTAATGAGGACGAGGCGGCGCAGCACCGCTTCCTCACTGTCTAATTCCACGATTTTGATGACGTTGACCAGCTTATTGAGCTGTTTGGCCACCTGCTCGAGGGGTTGTACCGCGGCGTCGACCACCACAGTGATACGCGAGAGCGCCGGGTTTTCCGTTTCTCCCACGGCGAGCGAATGAATATTGAACGCGCGGCGGGCGAAGAGCCCGGCCACCCGCGTGAGCACTCCGGGTTTATTCTCCACCAGTACGGAGAGCGTGTGGCGCTGCGGCATTGTTATCCTTCCTTTCGTGGCGGCTCGAGCGGCGACAGTGCGCTACTCACGCGAAGTTCTCATCCACTTCGGGGCGCAGCCCCTTGGCGTACATAATCTCATCATTGGATACCCCGGCGGCGACCATCGGCCACACCTCCGCATCCGGGGAGGTAATGAAGTCGATAACGACGGGCCGATCATTGATCTCCATAGCGCGCTGGATGGCAGTGTCGACGTCGTCCTTCTTCTCCACGCGCCAGGCCGCGCAATCATAGGCGTCGGCAAGTTTGACGAAATCGGGGATACGGCGGGTGTTGTTCCCGGTTTCCAGATCGGTGAAGGAATAGCGCCCGTCGTAGAAAAGGGTCTGCCACTGGCGCACCATCCCCAGCGAGGAGTTATTAATAACGGCCACTTTGATATTGATGTTATTGAGGCGGCAGGTGGCCAGTTCCTGATTGGTCATCTGGAAGGAGCCGTCGCCGTCAATCACCCACACGGTGCGTTCGGGCTGACCCACTTTCGCGCCCATACCGGCCGGGATTCCGTAGCCCATGGTGCCCGCGCCCCCGGAGGAAAGCCAGCGGTGCGGGTGCTCGAAATGGAGGAATTGCGAGGCCCACATTTGGTGCTGCCCCACCCCGGTCACCCAGATGGTGTCCTCACTTCCCGCCACGGCGCCCAGACGCTCGATCACGTACTGAGGGGAAACAAGGCCGTCCTCCGTGGGGGTGTAGCCGGCCGGGTAGGTATCCCGCAGGCGGTTGAGGTACCCCCACCACGGTTCCAGATTCGCTTCCCCGTACTGTTCGCGAGCCGCGCGCACCGCCTCGAGGAGGGTGGGAACGGACTGCGCCAAATCACCGATAATGGCCACGTCCGCGGTGCGGTTCTTGGAGACTTCCGCCGGGTCAATATCGAGGTGGATAACTTTTGCCCGCGGCGCGAAACCGTCAAGCGCCCCGGTAACGCGATCATCGAAACGCGCCCCGAGCGCCACGATGAGATCGCTGCGCTGGAGGGCACCCACCGCCGGAACAGTACCGTGCATGCCCGGCATCCCCAGGTTGTGGGGGTGGGAATCGGGTACGGTGCCGCGAGCCGGCAGGGTGGTGACCACCGGGGCACCGGTGAGATCGCTCAGTTCGGTGATCTCGCGGGAGACCCGGGCGCGCACCGCCCCGCCTCCCACGTAGAGCACGGGGCGGCTCGCGGTGGCGATAAGTTGGGCCGCCTCGCGGACGGCAGCGGGATCCGGTTCGCCGGCCGGGCGGTATCCGGGTAGGTCCAGGCGCGGGGGCCACACAAATTCTGTTTCTTGGTTCTGGGCGGATTTCGCGATATCCACGAGGACGGGGCCGGGGCGCCCGCTCGCCGCGAGGTAAAAAGCTTCTGCCAGGCGGGCCGGAATATCAGCGGCGTCGGTCACGAGGAAAGAATGCTTGACCATGGGCATGGTGGCACCCACGATATCGGCTTCCTGGAAAGCATCGGTTCCGATGGCCGCGGCCCCCACCTGCCCGGTGATCGCCACCAGCGGGATGGAATCCATATTGGCATCCAGCAGCGGGGTGACGAGGTTCGTTGCCCCCGGCCCGGAGGTGGCCATCACAACACCCACGCGCCCGGTTGCCAGCGCATAGCCTTCGGCCGCGTGGCCCCCACCCTGTTCGTGGCGCACCAGGATATGGCGCGGCGAATCGCTATCGTACATCGGGTCATAGGTGGGCAAAATAGCTCCGCCGGGCAGCCCGAAGACGACATCCACACCGAGTTCCGCTAGGGTGCGGACAATGGCGCGGGCGCCGTCCATTTTTTCGCGGATCTCACCGGGATGGTCCCGGTGAGACGCGGCCGACGCGGCCGACGCGCCCATCGCGGATGCATTCATCTCGGATGCGGCCATGGTTCCTCCTTCAACCTGATTCACCTGGTTCTTCGGGCCTGTTCTCCTGGAGTGCCGAGCGGGGTGGCTAGCTGTGGTGGTTGGCGCATAAAAAATCCCCTCACGTGAGGGGAGCGCGCAACCGGTGGTGCGCGCTACCTCACTACGATAATAAGAAGAATCTGAGCCATGCCCTTCAGACTACCGGAGCACGGTCCACGAACGCTAAAAAGATCAATCTGTCTCACATCGTGGATTTCGGTTTCATTGTTCGGACAGTTTTCCGGAGTTTTTCGGGAAGCGTACCCTGGACGCGTGACGTTTTCGCACCGGCCCCCTGCGCCGCAGCAACCCAGCCATCTGCGCTATGCCGCGCGGGCGGTGCTGCGCGCCGGATTGCTGCTCCTGGCGAGCGGTGCCTCCGCCTACCGGGTCAAACACTCGATGGAACGCACCGCACACGCCCTGGGAATCCGCACGACCCACGCCGCGGTATCCTTCACTGAAATTACGCTCACCTGCTACGGCTACGGGGATGTGTGCACTCTCACCGGGGAACAGCGCGCCCTCGGGGTAAACGCCGCCCGTATCGACGCGCTTATTACGGCCATTGATGCCCTCCCGGCCGGCTCGACTCCCGCGCGGGTCACAAGCACCCTCGACGATGCGATAGCGCGGGCCCGCACCTACCCGGCCTGGTTACTCGCCCTGGTATCCGGGCTGGCCTGCGCCTGTTTCTGTTTCCTCAACCGAGGCGGGGTGGTGGAATGCTCCGCGGTTTTCTGCGCGGCGAGCGCGGGGCAGGCGGCGCGCGGCTGGTTAGCTCGCCGCCTCGTGAACCACTTCGGGATTTGGTTCTTGGTAGGAGCGCTAGCTGCGGTGCTGTATCTCGCCACGGTGGGGGTGGCTGAAGCCGCGTGGCATATCGCGGTGGTGCACGAAGCCGGGGTGGTTTCCGCACTCCTCTTCCTCATTCCCGGTTTCCCGCTCGTCACCGCGATGCTCGATACTATTCGCGCCGATTTCTCCGCCGGCCTGACCCGCGGGGCCTACGTCACCATGCTGATGCTGGCCGCCGGGATGGCGGTGTGGGTCGTCACCGTCCTCTTCGGTACCGATATCGCCCCGCACACCGCTTACGTCATCCCCGAACCGTGGCTAGCGTTGGCGCGCGCCGCCGCAACCTTCGTGGCCTCCTACGGTTTCGCTATGCTCTTCACGGCAGAACAGGGTGCCGCGCTGCTGGCCGGAGCTATCGGCGCACTTGTCAATGCCGCCCGCCTGAGCGCCCAGGACGCCGGCTTCTATAACGTGGCCGCGGTATTCCTCGCGGCCCTGGGCGCCGGGATCCTCGCCCATCTCCTCACCCGCCGCACCCGATTTTCCCGGGTCTCACTCAGCGTGCCAGCCGTCGTCGTCATGATTCCCGGGGTGGTATTTTTCCGCGGCCTGCACGCCATTAATGCCGGGCAGATCGCCCAGGCAGCCGGCGCACTCACCAATGTGGTTCTTGTTATTTGCGCGGTGGGCGCCGGGGTGGCAGCCGCCCGCATGATCACCGACCGGCACTGGCTCATGGAGCCACCCCACGAGCTCAGCCCGGCCTTCGACAACTAGCCGGTAGCACGCCGGCGCTAGGGTGAGCGCGGCCCCGTGGTGCTTTAGTCGACCCGGCCGTCCACCACCCGCACCGCCCCGCGATCCGCCGAGGTGGTCATCATCGCGTAGGCACGTAGCGCCTTGGAGACTTTCCGGTCGCGGTTCTCCGGGTGCCACGGTAGTTCACCCATCTGGGCGCGCCGCTCGGCCAGTTCCTCTTCGGAAACATCCATGGCGAGCAAGCGGGTGGGAACGTCGATAATAATATGGTCCCCTTCGCGCAGCAGCGCAATATTGCCACCCGCGGCGGCCTCCGGGGAGACGTGCCCGATGGACAGACCCGACGTCCCCCCGGAAAAACGCCCGTCGGTAATCAGACCGCACACCTTTCCGAGGCCCAGGCCCTTGAGGTAGGAGGTTGGGTAGAGCATTTCTTGCATCCCCGGCCCGCCCTTGGGACCCTCGTAGCGGATCACCACGATATCTCCCGGTTCCACCGCCTTGGACAAAATGAGTTCGACGGCGGCCTCCTGGGAATCAACCACTCGGGCCCTCCCCTCGAAGTGGAAGAGTTCCTCGCTGATGCCAGCCGTCTTGATCACCGCGCCGTCCTCCGCGAGGTTCCCACGCAGCACGCACAGTCCGCCATCCTTCGTATAGGCGTGATCGGCGCTGCGGATACACCCGTGTTCCCCGTCCAGATCCGGGCTTTCCCAGGTGGAATCCTGCGAAAATGCGCGGGTGGTGCGCACGTTGCCCGGCGCGGCACTGAAAAGATCACGAGCTTGTTCCGAAGGTGCCACCCCGCGAATATCCCAGGTTTCCAGCCAGGATTTCAGATCATCGGAATGCACCGAATGCACGGAATCATCGAGCATGCCCGCGCGGTACATTTCCCCGAGCAGCGCCGGGATCCCGCCGGCCCGGTGGAAGTCCTGAATATGGAATTCGGTGGAGTTCGGGGCGAGTTTGACCATGCAGGGCACTCGCCGCGACAGCGCATCAATATCCGCCAGCGTGAAATCCACATGCCCTTCCTGGGCGATGGCCAAAATATGGAGCACGGTATTGGTGGAGCCCCCCATGGCCACGTCCATGGACATCGCATTGGTGAACGCCGCCTTCGTCATAATATTGCGCGGCAGCACGCTGGCGTCGTCGTCGTGATAATAACGTTTCGTGAGCGCGACGATGCGCTTCCCCGCCTCTTCGAAAAGCCGGCGGCGCCGGGTGGCGGTGGCGAGGGTCGAGCCGTTACCGGGGAGGGACATGCCCAGCGCTTCGGTTAGGCAATTCATGGAATTCGCGGTGAACATTCCCGAGCAGGAACCGCAGGTGGGGCAGGCGTTTTCCTCCACGCGCGCGAGCTCATCGTCCGTGATGGAATCGTCCACGGCCAGGGCCATCGCGTCGATGAGGTCAATATTATGGTCGACGACGCCTTCCACCGGCTTACCCGCCTCCATGGGACCACCGGACACAAAAACAGTGGGAATGTTCAGGCGCATGGCGGCGATGAGCATCCCGGGCGTGATTTTATCGCAATTGGAAATACACACGAGGGCATCCACGGTATGCGCATTGCACATATATTCGATGGAGTCAGCGATTATTTCGCGGCTGGGCAGCGAGTAGAGCATGCCGTCGTGGCCCATGGCGATGCCGTCGTCTACCGCGATGGTATTAAATTCGCGCGCCACCCCGCCGTTAGCCTGAATAACATCGGCCACGATTTTCCCGACGTTACGCAGGTGGACGTGCCCGGGAACGAATTGGGTGAAGGAATTAGCGATGGCAATAATCGGCTTTCCGAAATCTTCCGAGCCCATCCCGGTAGCGCGCCAGAGCGCCCGCGCCCCGGCCATATTCCGGCCTGTTGTTGACGTTGCCGATCGCAGCTGCGCCATAGTTCCCCTTCGTATCGTGTGTTGTGGTGGCGGGCGGTGCCGCCGTCGTCCTTAGTCTAGCCGTGTCCACGTAGTGAGAATTGCTTTCTCACTTTACGGACGTGGTTGCGGTGGTGGGAACGACGACGATAGTCCCATCGCCCAGCGTCTCCACTCGGATCGGCCAGTCGTAGACCCGGGTCAGCAGCTCCGAGGTGAGCACCTGGCGCGGGGTGCCGGCCGCCTCCACCCGGCCGTGGCGCAGCAGCACCACGTCATCGCAGAGCGCGCCGGCCAGTTGAATATCGTGCAGCACTGCGACGACGGTATGCCCGCCGGCCGCCAGGCGCCGGCACAGCTCGAGGAGGCGTTGCTGGTGGGAGATATCCAGGGCCGCGGTCGGTTCATCCAGGAGCACCACCCCGGCACGCTGGGCAAGAACCCGCGCGAAGGTGACGCGGGCCTGCTCGCCGCCCGAAAGGCGGGTGACATCGCGATCCTGGAGGTGGGTGACGTCGGCGGCGTGCAGGGCGGCGTCGATAATGGCGGCGTCCACCGATCGCCCGGCACTGGCTGCGCTCCCGGCACCGGCGCCCCGCCCCGCCCCGTTCCCGGATCCGAGCCCCATGGCCACCAGGTCACGCACCAGATAGGCGAAGGGGAAGGTGGAGTTTTGCGGCATAACGGCGCGCATCTGCGCCAGCTCCCGCCAGGAAAGGGAGGAAACGGAGGTGCCGCCGATGCGCACCTGCCCGGACGTGGGTGCTTGGTCACCGGCGAGCAGCGAGAGCAGCGTGGATTTGCCGGTGCCATTGGGGCCGAGGACCCCGAGGACCCGCCCGGGCTGGGCGGTGATGCTGACGTCGTGGAGAACCCGGTGGGTACCGTAGGCGAAGCTGAGGTGTTCGGCCACGAGTGCCCCGGCCGGCCCATCCGCCGCGGAGAAGAGATCAACCACGGGCACCTCGCAGGTTCTTGCGCAGCAGGATGAAGAAGGTGGGGCCGCCCACCAACGCCGTGAAGATCCCGATGGGGAGTTCCGCGAAAGGCACGAGGGTGCGGGCCGCAAGATCGGCGTAGGTGAGAAGTACCGCCCCGCCCAGCAGCGCAGCCGGGATAAGCATGCGGTTCATCGGGCCCATGAGGAGCCGCAGCACATGCGGAACAATAAGGCCCACGAAGCCGATCACTCCGGCGAAGCACACGGCGGCGGCGGTAAGGATGGCGGTGAGGACGATGGCGGCGGCCCGCAAGGCCGCGACGTTCACACCCACGTGCCCCGCTTCGCGCTCCCCCAAGCTGAGCAGATCGAGGCGGCCGGCCAGCGCGAGGGCCCCGAGGATACCGACTCCGACCACCGCACCCACCACGGCGACCTGGAACCAGGAGGCCCCCGCCAACGAGCCCATCTGCCAGAACACGATTTGTTCGCGGGCGTTGGTATCGGCAAGGTAGGTGGCGATGGAGGTGAGGGCGGAAGCCACCGCGGTCACCGCGATACCGGTGAGCACCAGGGTGAGAGTTTCAGCCCGCCCCTGCGAGCGCGCCAGCAGGTAGACGGTGGCGGAGGTGACGAGCCCGGCGGCGAAGGCCCCCAGCGGTACCGACAACCCGCCCAGGGCCCCGGGAACAAAGACCATGGTGAGGGCGGCCCCGAAAGCGCATCCGGAAGAAACCCCGATAATTCCCGGTTCCGCCAGCGGATTGGAGAAGACCGCCTGCATGACGGCGCCGGCCACCGCGAGCGCCCCGCCCACCAGGATCCCTAAGCAGATACGGGGGAAGCGAATATTCCAGAGCGCCGCCATGATGAGGGGATCGTCGGGAGGCGCGGTCAGCCCGAAGCGGGCGGTGATGCCGCGCGCTACGTCCCCCACGGTCACGGGGAATTGGCCCAGGTGCGCGGAGATAAGCATTCCCAGTGCAAGGAGCACGGTGAGGATGAGGAAGGTCCAGACGCGCCGGCGGCGGCGAGCGGCGATGCCGGCGGGTACCGGAGGCACGGCTGGCGCGGCGGGCACCGCGGAGAGCGCGGTGGCCGCGTGCCGCTGGTTGCCGCGCTGTCCACTCATTCTGTCTATCTTGCCTTAATGTTGCACGGAGCGCTAATGGCGCGGCGTCCGGGCTTCGGTGATGTCGGCGGGTGGGCCGGTCAGCACCAGGCGCCCGCCCGAAAGCACGGCCACAGTATCCGCTTCGCGCACCGCATCGAGGCGGTGGCTCACTTCAATAATGGTTGTATCGGGGAGGGCGGCGCGCAGATTGGCCCGAATCCCGGCTTCGAGTTCGCTATTGAGGGCGGCGGCGAATTCATCGAGGATGAGGACGGCCGGGCGCATGAGCACCGCGCGGGCCAGGCACAGCCGCTGCACCTGCCCTCCCGAAAGCGCGTATCCGGTGGGTCGGCCGTGCGAGGTACCGCCTCCCACCCGGGTGGCTAAGCCCTCCGGCATAGCCCGCACATCGCCCTCCAGCCCGGCCACGGTCAGGGCGCGCCACAGTTCAGTTTCGCTGGCGCCCGGAACTCCCAGGCGCAGGTTATCGGCAATAGTCCCGGCCACGATCTGGCTCTTTTGGGAAACCCCCACCACGCAGGCATGCAGCGAGGCAACGTTGAGATCCGTGGTGGCAATCCCCCCGATGCGCACCGTCCCGGACGTCGGGTCATCGTAGCGTTCCAGCAGGTGCACAAGCGTGGATTTCCCCGAGCCGGAACGCCCGGCCAGCACGATGTGAGAGCCGGCCGGAATACGCAAGCTCACCCCGCGCAGCACCTCGCGTTCACGCTCCGGATAGGTGTAGTGGACAGCGTCGAATTCTACCGACAGGCCACGTTCGGGCATAAGGATACCGGGGCCGTCCGGGCACGGCTGGGGCGCGTGCGCGAGGGCATAAATGCGCCGGGCGGCCGCGAGCGAAGCGTCGAGGGACGACGCCGCATCTTCGAGAGCTTGGGGGCCTTCCCATACCCGCAGGGCCGCCACCGCGCCGGCTGCCGCGAGCGGCAGGGAGATAGTAGGGTCGTTGAGGCTCGCCGCGATAATCCACGCCGCGCTCAGCCCGGCGGCAAGAATATTGGCCCCGCGGCGCAGCCCGGCCACCCAGGCGGGGAAAGATCCACTGGTGGCGACTTTCGCGCCGAGGGCAGCTGTTTCTTCCATACGGTCGGCAGTGCGCCCGAAGACGAGCACATCTTCGAGGCCGTATAGCGAATCGGTCACATGCGCGGCCAGATCGGCGCGGGCTGTGAGTTGCGCCGTCGTCGCATCAATGGCACGCCGGGTACCCGCGTACGGGATAACAGCGAGTGCGAGCACCGCGGCCACCGCCGGAAGTACCATCGCGCTCCACCCGAGCACCGCGCCGCCCACCACCAGCGCGGCCGGAGTGAGCACGTAGGCGCAGACCACCGGAGCCACCGTGTGCGCATAAACCACTTCGATACGGTCAATATCACGGGTGAGGGAGGCGACCATATCCCCCGAACGCGAACGGGTCATAATCCCGGGGGCCTTGGGCCACAGGCTGGCAAAAACGCGGGTGCGCAGCAGCTCGAGGGCCCGGAAAGCCACGTAATGCCCGGTGAATTGCTCGAGGTAGCGCAGGCCCGCTTTGAGGAGCGCGAGGAGGGCCACGAGCCAGAGGAAGCCCGCTCCTCCGCCGTTGCTCACGGCCGCCACCATTCCGTAGGTCGCCACCGCGAAAAGCCCGATATCAGCTACCTGCCCGGCGGCCCGGCACAGGGTGGAGAGCGCGAGCGGGCCGTGGACGGGGCGGGTCAGGGAAAGCAGCCAGGGCACAACGGTGCGCAGCCCCGGCGCTGCGTTATTATTCGGCGCGGACATCGTTGACCTCCTCGAGAATTCCGGCGCGGACCCGCACCACCCGGTCTGCCAGGGCCGCTAGCGCGGGACGGTGCGTGACCATGACGAGCGTGTACTCGGGCCCGAGCGCTGCCAGCGCCGCGCAGATGCGGTCCTCGGATTCCATATCGACCTGGGCGGTGGGTTCGTCAAGGAGCAGCAGGGTGCGCCCGGCCAAAAACGCCCGCGCTAGAGAAATGCGCTGGGCCTGCCCACCGGAAATCAGCGCGGAATCCTCCCCGAGATACGTATCGATTCCTGCTGGCATCCGCGCCACGTCTTCAGCCACCTGGGCGCGTTCCAGAGCTTCCCACATTTGCTGCGCGGTGGCATCCGGGCGCGCCAGACGCAGGTTATCGGCAATGGTTCCGGTAAACATCCACGTTGTTTGAGCGACGACGGCGCTGCGCGCGCGCACCTGCGCCAGGTCACCGCCGCCGGCATCCACGCGGGCCCCGGCTACCTGCACGCTCCCAGCCTGCGGACGCAGGGCTCCGCGCAGCAGGGCGAGGAGGGTGGATTTCCCAGCTCCGCTCACGCCCACAATCGCGAGGCGTTCCCCGCGCGCCACGCGCAGATTTACCGCGGTCAGCACCTCTTCGCGCCCGTAATTCACCGCCGCGTTAGTCACGGTGATGAGCGGAGCTTCACCGGCGGGCCGCGCTGCGCTGCCACTCGGAAGCGCACCGTCATTCGTGAGGGTGCGGGGAGCAGCAGCTGCGCCGTCGTTCCCATAACGCGGAGCGATGGAAAGGTAACGGGTGATAGCTTTTTGGGCGGCACGCCCGCCCATACCGATGTAGAAGAATCCCGCCACCTGCGAGAGCGGTTCGAGGAGCACCACCGCGAGCAGAGCCACGGCAAGCGCCTGCCACGGCGCGAGGTGCGCCGCGCGGGCGGTGGTGAGCCCGGCGGTGAGGCAGATGAGGAGGAGGCCGACCAGGCCGTCCATAACGATAATGACGATTTGGTTACCGGCCAGCATCCGCATAATGGCGCGGCGGTTCGTTTCCCCACGGCGCGCCAGGTCCGCTTCGATGCGTTCCCCGGCGTTAAAGAGGCGAATGGTGGTCATATTTCGGATGGCGTCGAGGTAGCTATCCACGAGGGTGTCACGCGCGCGGCGTGATTCGCTGGAGGCGCGGCGGAAGAAACGGAAGAAGAGTCCGATGCCCGCCGGGATGAGCGGGAGGGCCGCCATGACGCCGAATCCGATGACCGGGTCGATGGCCACGCCGATAAAGGCAAGGGTGAGGAACGGGGCAAGCAGCGCGCCGATGGTGGTACCCACGTAGCCCTGCCGGTAGTTGGTGATTCGCTCGACGCTATCGGTGAGAAGCGGGAGGAGCCGCCCGGCCGTATAGGGCGTCGGGGTGCCGGTGCGGGCCAGCGTGAAGGTTCGTTCCAGAAGCAGACCGCGCAGCCGGCGTTCTTCTGCGCGAGCTGCGCCGGTGCTGCCCACGCGTTCAGCAGTGGCGCAGGCACCGGCACACGCGAAGAAACCGGCCGCGAGCCAGAGGTGGCCGGTGGCGGGCAGCGCCGCTGTACCAGCAGGTGCACCGGCGGCCTGCGCGCTGGCGTGGGCCACCGTCACGTAACCGGCAATAATCGCCGCAATGGTGGCCAGGCGCAGGAAGGCCGCGATGAGTGCGGCGCGGCGCCCGGGTGCGGAAATCGGGTCCGCCCCGCGCGAGCTGGGGCGCTGGGCCACGGTCATCCTCTCACTATCCTTTCGTGCTGTGCTACCGCGCGGGCACACTAGCCGCCCGCGCTTTCCCACTACCGACCGGGGTTTTTCATCATCGGCCGGCGTGTTTTCTTTACCGACCCACGTGTTCCCACTACTGGGCAGTGTAGAGCGCTTGGCCCATTGCCCGGATGAGATCGCCACTTTGCGGACCGAAGCCGAGGGAAAGATTATCGGGAATGGCGAGCACCCGCTGTTTCTTCCCGGCGTCGGTTTGCGAAATGCCGGGTTGCCCTTCAAGAGCCTCGATCCCGCCGAGCGCGCTCAGTCCGTTGGTCATCACGATAATAACTTCCGGGTTAGCCACGAGGAGGGCTTCCTGGCTGGCGGGCCGGGCCTGGGTGACTCCCGCTTCCCCGGCCATATCGCGCCCGCCCACCGCGTCAATGACGTCGCTGGCGCCCGATTCGCTCCCGAGCAGCATGAACAGGCCGGCCTGGGGGCGAATATTGAGGAAGACCATGCGCAGCGGGTCGGCCGGGGCGAGCTGCGCTACGTCGATACGAGCCTGCGCGATGGATTGGGAAATCTGGGCGGCGAGTTCTTCGCCGGCCTGCCCGGCACCCACAGCGCGGGCTACTTCGGCTGCGCGGGCGGGTGCGTCGTCGAACGTCGTGGCGCGCGAGAGTCGCACCACCGGAATACCGGATGCTTCTAGTTGGGCGAGGGCACCTTCCGCCCCGCGAATGGTGCCGTCGGTAAGAATGAGCGTGGGTGCGAGGCGCAATACCGCCTCGGCATTGACGGTGTGCCCGCTTTCGGTGACGACCGGCACGCTCGCGAGGCTCAGCTCAGTATCGGATATGGTGCGACCCGCGATGGTGTGGCCCAGCCCGAGGGCGAGAAGCGTTTGCGATATCGCGGCGGACATATCGAGCGTGACAACACGTGATGCATCGGTCACGGTCACTTCCGCGCCGCTGGCATCCGTGATGGTGACGGGAAGGTTGACCGCGGCCGGTACGGTCGGATGCGGTTCGGGGAGCGGGGCGACGGTCGCCATCCCGGTGAGGCTACGCGGATCGGATACGGGCGCCGCGGTGGTGGGCGAGGGCGCCGTTGCCTCCGCCTCCGCTGCTGATGCGCCGGGCTGCTGCGGAGCATGTCCCTCTGTTGTCGCGGCTGTCCCGCATGCGCTCAAGGCGAGTGTGAGCACCGCGCACAGCGCTCCCCAACGTTTCATTCTTACCTCCATTTCGCCTCTACCTTAGGGTACGACGACGCAGCTAAGCCCCGCGAGCAACCCCGCGAGTATGTCGCTATCCAAGGCTGCGCCAATCACGTATCGGACGGTACCACACCCATCGGGCAAGGTTGAGCCCTGGCGACGCATCCGCCTAACTGTCGCTATGTGATCGTTTCGTTCGGGCTGTTTCCGCCTTATAGGCCGGTTTTTGGGTCAGCCTCTTTGCTGGCTCCTAATAAGAATCGTTCCGAACGCGTGTGTTCTCGCTAGTTAAATGTGTGTGGGGTGTTACCCAAACAGGCAACACCCCACACACTAAGAAACATGGCGGCAGCAACCTACTCTCCCACACCCCACCGAGTGCAGTACCATCAGCGCAAACAACCTTAGCTACCGGGTTCGAAAAGGATACCGGGCGTAACCTTGCCGC
>NZ_QDIE01000002.1 GCF_003957255.1 Actinotignum sanguinis | reverse complement strand
CCTTACCGCCACACCATTCACGTGGGTAGCTGACGTGGATAGCCTCCTGGAGAAAATAGCACGCGCGAGAACAGTCTTAGAACAAACCCCCACCCCATAACCGGAAACCTAAATCGCGGACGGTGCACTAGGGTTCGGGCTCGCCATCACCGATCCGCTTGCCGGGGATCCGCGCGCGGTGCGGGTGCGTGATGCGCTACCGGCTCGCAATTATCAGCCGCTAGATAAAATAGCGCAGACCGCGGGAATGGGATTTGCTGAGGTGATGGCGGCCCTCGGAAAACTTGAGGTAGCCGGAATCGCGGAGAGCCGGGGCGGGAAATGGCGCCTAACGCCCCAGGCTCGGGAGGCAAGCCGGCAACGGGCGACCTGAGGCTCGCATAAACTGGAAGTATGCGAGTAGCAGATATTGTGGACCGTTATGAGCGAGAATTGCGGCTGCGCCGCGGATACTCCGAGCATACGATTCGCGCTTATGTGCATGAAGTGGTCTCACTTCTCGCTTTCCTTCACGAGCTATCCACCAGGGACGAGACTTCGGATAAAGATTTATCCCAGCAAGATATTGACCTCGAACACTTGGACTTAGCTGATTTACGGGCATGGCTGGCCCATTCGCGCGAACACGGTAGTGCCTTGGCCTCGATGGCACGACAATCCGCGGCAATACGTACTTTTAGTTCCTGGGCATACCGGTGTGGCTATACCGCCTCAGATCCGGCAGCCAGGCTGAAATCACCCCGGGTCACCAATGAGCTACCGCATGTCCTCAATGAACACCAAGCCCAGCAGTTGCTCAACAACGCCAAAAGCCATGCGGTTGAGAGTGGGAATGCTCTCGCCTACCGGGACTGGGCGGCCCTTGAGCTCATGTATGCGGCAGGTTTGCGCGTGAGCGAAGTGTGTTCCCTGGATATTGACCAGGTTCGCCCTGATTTAACGGTGCGCGTTATCGGAAAAGGAAATAAGGAACGCGTGGTCCCGTACGGAGTGCCGGCTATGCGGGCCGTGCAGGAATATCTGCCCGCGCGCGCCTCTCTTATGAAAGAACCGACCCGGGCTCTCTTTTTAGGGGCTCAAGGTAGGCGCCTCAATCCGCGTTCATTGCGCGACGTTGTGCATCGGGCCGCCAGCCGAGCGGGAGTACCCGATATTACCCCGCACGATTTACGCCATTCCGCAGCTACGCATCTTCTCAACGGTGGCTCGGATTTGCGCAGCGTCCAAGAGATCCTGGGCCACTCATCCCTGCAAACCACGCAGCGCTACACCCACGTCAGCGCCGACAGGCTCCGGGCTGCATTCCTCCAAGCCCATCCGCGGGCCTAAAGAAGCGTTGCAGGAGCGTCACGGATAAAGGCGGATCTCACGCCGGTAGAGGAGCGAGAGCGGGTCAATATAGGTTTTCCCGCGCCGCGCACCCCAGTGCAAAACATCCCCGGGGAAGCGTCCGCCATCCTCATGCCCGGCCAGCAATGTCCCAATAACCGTCCCGGCGCTCACGGTTTCTCCTCGCTGCACCTGTGGCTCCACGGGTTCGTACGTGGTGCGCAGACCATTGGCGTGTTCGATAGAAATTACTGGCCGATCCGCAAGCATCCCGGCATACACCACGGTGCCCGTGCCGGCAGCAAGAACAGGGCTGCCCGCTGGAAGCTCCACATCGACACCGCGATGCCCGGGCAACCAATTGTGCTTCGGTGGGTCAAAGGGGCGAGTGACTACAGGCTTGCTACCGGTAGGGGAGCGGAAGCCGGTGTTGCGGGGCTGTGCGGCCGTTGTATGCGTTGCATTCCGGGCATCTACCATAAGTGCGGACGCCGACGGTGCCTCTGGCTTGCTTTCTGTTGTCGAGGCCGCGGCCTGCGCGGGGGTGTTTTCCGACGACGGCGCCACCGGGCCAGATGCCGATTCTGAAATGACGCTCGCCACCAGGGTGAGAGCCGCGCCGGCAGCGGCCAGGCAACGTGCCACGATCATGCGCCCCGCATGGGAGCGGGAGCGCGCTGTGGCCCGGGCACCAGGAGCCGTGCCCGGGCCACAGCGCGCACCGGGGAATCGTGTCGCAAAAATCCTGAGAGTCTTCATAGGGCTGAGCATGCCGTGGAGAAGGCTCGCACTCCAGTGGGCACCCGCCGGCTGTGGATAGTCCATGCGTCTCCGCAACCTGTGGAAGACTCTAGCTCTATTCTGGAACTAGCCTGGGTTTTTGCGCTGTTATCCGCGGTTTTTACCCTTGAGACGCATCGTTTCGCGCCGCCCGCGGGTATTCTCTTTCGAGGCGTGCCGATCCTGGCTCCGTGCCGTTCGTGCGTCGCTGCGGGAACGTAGCCGCTCTGCCTCCGCCATCATGCGTAGATAGCGATTTAAACGGTCCGCGTTCAAAGCCCCGTGCGCGCAGGCCTCACGCACCGCACACCCCGGCTCACGCCCGTGGCTACAATTCGCGAAATGGCACGAGGCAGCCAAGACGCTAATATCCGCGAAGGTATCCTCAATGGCCTCCGTGTCCATCGTGGCTCCCAAAGCGCGCACCCCGGGAGTATCGATGACCGCGAAGTGTTCTCCACAGACCAACTGGCGTCCGGTGGTCGTGTGCCGACCCTTATGGTCACCCTCGCGCACCGCTCCCACCGCCCGGGTAGCTCCGAGCAAAGTATTGGTGAGGGTGGATTTCCCCGCGCCGGAGCGCCCCACCACCACGACCGTACCGGAGAGGAGCTCGACCAGCCGAGCTACGTCCGCAGCGGAGCGTGCATCAAGCGCGAGGACTTCTTCGCATCCCTCACCCAGCTCCTGGAGATCTGCCGGGTTCGCCAGATCCGCCTTCGTGAGCACCAGCCAGGGGCATGCCCCGCTCGCGTGGGCCAGGGCCACGAAACGTTCGATACGCCCGCGACTAGCTGCTGGCACCACGGGTTCCACAATGAGAACCACATCAATATTCGCGCAGATAGGTTGCTCGAGAGCGGCACGGCCCACCGACGGGCGGGTGAGATACGTACGGCGCGGCAAAATGTCGAGAATATGCCCGGCATCATCCACGCCCACCCAGTCACCCACCACCGGCGGCCAAGATTCACTATCCCGGCAGTGTCCCGGAACATCAAGGTCAATGCGCACCAATGCCCCGTTCGAGGGACCATTCGCGGGGGAGCCCAGCACATCAGTTTTATCAACGAAGAGCACTTCGACGGCGCCGCGATGTACCGCGGCGATCCGCCCGCCGTGCACGCAGGTGCCGCCACCAAGGTTCATTTCCGCGACTTTTAGGTAGGCCGCCCAACGTTCATCAAAGCCCAGAAAACTCATACAACATCCCTTCGCATACCCGAACGCAGCCGAGCCACCGCATGGCGGGTCGCGATCACACCGACTCCGGCCCAGAGCAGGGCAACGGCAATATCACGGGTTACCAACCAGCCGGCCGGCGCCGCGATACTCGCGATGATTCCTGAGAGGGGCACAGCATTCGCCAACGAGGCCAGCACGGGCGGATAGTAATCAAGGGGCACAATAACTCCGGTGAAAACAGGCAAGAACGTGGCGAGTAACGTCGCACCTAGATACGGGTCAGGAAGATCCACTCCGATCCCGGCCGCTGCCACTCCGAGCAGCACCCCGCATACCAAGGCAGCCACCGCTAAGAGCGCTACTCGTCCCAGGAGTGCCGCATCTTTGTCCGGGGAGAGGAGGAAGACGGCGCCGATGGCCGCACTACCGGTGGATACTACCAGGACGCATGGGACGGTAGCCACCGCCACCCAGTACACCACATCGAAACGCCGGCGCAGGTGAACCTCCTGGAATATCCCTAGCGCCCGGTCGGTTGCCACCGCGCTGACCACCCCGGAGGCCACCGACGTGGCCAAAGCAACCAGCGCCGCGGCATAGCCGGTGCGCACCAGATCCGGGGTCCCCACGTCATTGCCGAGCACCACATCAAAAAGCACGTCGAGGAGCGGAAGAACCAGGAGAGTGGTCGCCGCCGTCCCCACCGTTGCAAAGGTCACCGAGGAAGCCCAGGAGACCCGAATAATCGAGCGATAGCGCGTCAGCATCACATCATCTCCAAGGTCCCGGAGCGGGTAGCACGGCGCAGCGCCGCGCGCCCCGCCACTCCCGCCACCGTCAGCCACACGCCCAATACGACCACCCAGACAGCTACGTCACTCCCGGTAATATCCTCTCCGAAGAGCAGGGAGGTGGGCATTGAGAGGGGTACGAAGAGGGAAAGATAGGCCAGCCACGCAGGTGGCGCCGTCGTCGTAAAAAGAATTCCGGAAGCTAAAAACATCGGAACCAGGAGCAGACCTTCGTAACTAATCGCGTTCGGGGTGAGCACGAAAAGCGCGGCGATCACGAATGAAACGCTCAGGCACCCCATCCACAACAGTAGAATCCCGCATGCAAAGCCCCAGGACGGTGCGGTGAAGGTGACCGAGATGGAGCACAGGGCCCACGTCACCCAGGCCACCGGGAATGCTGCCAGTCCGAAGGAACCGGCCGAAGCTACTACCGCAGCAATGCTCCGTAGTGCCCCAATCGGCGCGCTCACCAAGTAGACGAGGGTACCTTTATACCTCTCAAAACCAATAATTCCAGCCGCGCAGGTTGCCGTGGTCCACATGCCGATAATCGCGGCACGCACCCACCCTTGCGTCGCGCTCATATTTCCGAAAGCTCGGAAACCGAGGAATTGCACCAGTGCGGTGGCGAGCGTCGCCGTCACCATAAGCTGGATGAAATAGGGAACGGATACAAATTGGCGCACGTGAAAAGCGCTCATACGTAGTTGCCGCATCACCGTGCCAACCCATCTGCCAGCGCGAGATACGTTTCCTCCAGCGAGGCCGGACGCGTAACCAGATCCTCCGGCTCGTACCCGAGAAGCGCCACCAGGCGTTCGGCTTGCGCACCGGAGCGCACATCCCAGTAGATCGTGACCGCCCAATTGCCCGCGCGCGGACGGCGAATAATCACCGCTCCGGGGAATTCCGCTTCGAGGCCCGCGAAAATATCCGCTTTGCGTGCACCCAGCGTGAACGTCGTGGTTGCGCCCACCCCGGCATATTCCGCGATATCTCGGACGGTGCCCCGCACCGCGATTTTGCCCGCGCCAATGACGGTGATGGTATCCGCCAGTTCTTCGACCTCCGGTATGGAATGCGAGGTGAGGAGCACCGCAGTGCCGTTACTGGCAACGTCGCGGATAATATCGCGCACCGTGAGCGCGACGTCGGGGTCCAGCCCCGTGGTCGGTTCATCAAGAAGGAGCAGCGGCGGCGCACCCAATAAGGCGCGCGCCAGGTGGAGGCGCTGGCGCATCCCGCGCGAAAACTGCCCCACCTTAACCCCGGCGGAGTCAGTGAGCTTAACGCGTTCAAGAACATCAGCGACGACGCCGCGCCGCTGCCCGCTCCCTACCCCCTGCAGGTCAGCAAAATACAGGAGATTATCGCGTGCCGTAGCCCGGGGATAAAACCCGAGGTCCCCGCCTAGCACCAGGCCCAGGCGCGAGCGCGCCTTTTCAGGATGGCGCACCGCGTCGATCCCCGCGATCCGTACCTGCCCCGACGTGGGAGCCAGCAGAGTCGCGCACATCCGCACCGTTGTGGTTTTCCCGGCCCCGTTCGGACCGAGCAAGGCATGCACCTGGCCCGCTTCGATCACCAGGGACACATCATCAACTGCAACAAATTTTTCTTTCCCGAACACGCGCCGCACATGGGTGACGTCGAGGACGGGAATATGAGGATCTATCAAAATCCTTATCCTTATCAATCCAATTGCCGTATTCAGGGCAGCATGAACCCTTATCGCACGCACCATTTAGGAAAGTACACAGGTGTACTCACCCGGGGCCTGAGAAAATAGGTATACGCTCCGGGCGCGCATCATCGCTAAGTGCGTGCGAGAATACGGCTTTCTCGCATTTTTATATAAAGAAGGTTTCCTTGATGCGATAGGTATTGAATTCAAGGACGCGCATAGGGCAGGTTGCTCCTAGGATCTAGTGTTAGTAACTATGTGGATTATCCTATAGTCATGCGGAAAAGCTGCACAGCCGCAACCATATGTTGAGATGGAGCGTGCGCGCTAGCCTCAGCCTCGGGTGCACATTCGCCTAGCCGCAAGATTCCCGCGAAAATCACACCCGCTCGCCGTTCGCAGTTTTTCTTGGTGGGGTAATATGTACAGGCGGCCGGTTATCCCCGGTCGTAATACGCGTGCCCGCATAAGAGGGTCGCGGATCGGTCCCGATGCGGGCTACCCGGTGGGTGGCGCATATTGGGAACCGCGGTTCGTGGGCACCAGGGTGCGGCGGCAATTCCGCCGTCGTGCAAGAACCGATACCGCGCCATTGTCATAATGGCGCCTGAGAAAGGACGCCGCATGGCTGTCGTCACCATGAGCCAGCTGCTGGAAGCTGGTGTGCACTTCGGGCATCAGACCCGCCGTTGGAACCCGAAGATGAAGCGTTACATCCTCACGGATCGTAACTCGATTTACATTATTGACCTGCGCAAGACGGTCGCCGATATCGACCGCACGTACGATTTCGTGAAGGAAACCGTGGCGCACGGCGGAAATATCCTCTTTGTGGGCACCAAGAAGCAGGCGCAGGAAGCCGTGAAGGAACAGGCCGAACGCACCGGGATGCCCTACGTGAACGAACGTTGGCTGGGCGGCATGCTCACCAACTTCCAGACCGTTGCCAAGCGTATTGAGCGCCTCAAGGAACTCGAGCAGATGGACTTTGAGGACGTGGCCGGCTCGGGCCTGACCAAGAAGGAACTCCTCATGCTCTCCCGTGAAAAGGACAAGCTGGAGAAGACCCTCGGCGGCCTGCGCGATATGCACCGCCTGCCCTCCGCCGTGTGGGTTGTGGATACCAACAAGGAACACCTCGCGGTGTCCGAAGCCAACAAGCTCAACATTCCGGTGGTTGCCATCCTGGACACCAATTGCGATCCGGATGAAGTTGCCTACCCGATTCCGGGTAACGACGACGCCATCGGTGCCGTTGGGCTGCTTACCCGCGTCATCGGTGATGCGGTAGCCGAAGGCCTCCTGGCTCGCGGCGCTGGCAAGAACGCTACCGAAGATGCGATGCCCGAGTGGGAGCGTGAAGTTCTCGCGGCTGGGGAAGCTACCGAAGAAGCCGCTCCCGCCGCGGAAGCTGCAGCCGCTCCGGCTGAAGCCGAGGCCGAAGCGACCGAATCCGAAGAAAACAAGTCCGAAGAAGCTGACGCCCAGGCCTAAGCCTGAGCGCTACAAGTGAGGAGTGAAGCATGGCTAATTACACAGCCGCCGATGTGAAGGCGCTGCGTGACAAGACCGGCGCCGGCATGATGGACGCCAAGAAGGCTCTCGACGAAGCCCAGGGGGATTCCGCCAAGGCTGAGGAGATCCTGCGCGTCAAGGGCATGAAGTCCGCCGCTAAGCGTTCGGACCGCACCGCTGCGAACGGCCTGGTGGCTTCGCACGTGTCCGATACCGCGGCCGGCCAGCGTGGCATTCTCGTGGAGATCAACGCGGAAACCGATTTCGTGGCCAAGAATGAGAAGTTCATTGGCATGGCCGATGAGATCCTCACGGCTGCCGTGGATTCCGGCGCCGATAGCGTGGAAGCGCTGCTCGCCGCCAAGCTAGGCGATGGCACCGTTGCGGATCGCATCACCGCCATGACCGCCGTCATCGGTGAAAAGATGGAAGTTTCCCACGTTGAAGTCCTCGAGGGCGAGCACGTGGAAGCTTATATGCACCGCACCAACCCTGACCTGCCCCCGCAGGTGGGTGTGCTGGTTGCCACCGATGCCAAGGCTGCCGAAGTTGCGCATGACATCGCGGTGCATATCGCCGCGCTGGATCCGAAGTACCTCTCCATCGAGGATGTTCCGGCTGACGTGGTGGAAACCGAGAAGCGCATCGCCACCGAAACCACCATCGCTGAAGGCAAGCCGGAAAAGGCCGTGCCGAAGATCGTGGAAGGCCGCATGCACGGCTTCTACAAGCAGGTCGTTCTCGAAGAGCAGGGCTACGCCCGCGAGCCGAAGACCCCGGTCAAGACCATCGTGTCCCAGACCGGCGGTAAGGTGACCGGTTTCAAGCGTCTGCGCGTCGGTTCGCACGCTGAGTAAGTTTTTGCACGCGCCGGGACGTAGTTTCCGGCTGCCGGGAGCCTAGCTTTCGGTTGTGAGAACACTAAACGCCGGAGGGCGGGATGTACGTGAGTGCGTCCCGCCCTCTGGCGTATTGAGCGGTGCTGTTTCGGGCACCGGACCTATCTGCTTCTAAATATCTATAGCTCCCACCGGGCACTTTCACATAAGATGAGGGGCGCTGAACTGACAAAGGAGTAAGAGGTGAGCATAACCATTCCCGATCCGCACACCCTCGCGGTTGAGAACGCCCGCGCGGCATACAAGAAAACTAAGAAACCGCTGACGCGATCCTTCGTGATGGCACTCTCGGGCGGCGCCTTTATAGGCATGGGCTACATTTTCTACATCACGTCGCAACAGGGCCTGGCCGACGGGCCGCTCGGCCCGGCGAAAGTCCTGGGGGGCCTGTGCTTCTCGGTCGGTCTCATCCTGGTGGTACTGACCGGCTCGGACCTCTTCACCTCAACCACGATGACGGTCATGCCGCTCTACCACAAGAGGGTGCGGCCGCGGCGGTTCTTCGCGCACTGGGGCACCTCCCTAGCTGGCAATTTAGTTGGTGCGCTGTTTTTGGCGTTGCTCGTCTTCGGCGCGGGTCAGGCACTCTCTAACGGGGGAGCCTGGGGCGAGGTTGCCCTCCATACCGCGGCGGGCAAGGCCGCGCATTCTATCCCAGAGGCATTCCTCCTGGGCGTGCTCGCGAATATCGCGGTGTGCGCCGGTGTGTGGATTGCGCAATCGGGGCGTTCCACGGCGGATAAGATCCTCGCCTGTCTATGCCCCATCCCACTCTTCGTTGCCGCTGGATTCGAGCACTCGGTGGCCAATATGTTCCTACTTCCGCTCGGCCTTATGTGCAAGTACTGGGGTGGGGATGCGTTCTGGAACTCCGAAGCGGTGCTCGCCTCTGGTCACGGTCTCGCCGACTACGCCGCCTTCACGCCGGGCGCCGTCGCCCTCAATATCGGTGTGGTGATTCTCGGCAATATTGTGGGGGGCGGTTTCATCCTCGCCACGTACTTCTGGGTTGCGTATCTGCGTGACGACGACGCAGCTGACGTTTACGACGCGCCGCTGAAGTAATCCACGCCGATATCGGCTAGCTTGCCCGCATACGGGGCATACACGAAGCGGGGGCTCCCACGTCAGGAAAGCCCCCGCTTCATGTATGTTAGGCCGTTGCTACACCACAAAAACGGCCACGCACGCCAATCCGATCCCCACAATCACGAGGGTGAGAAGGAACCCAAAGAGGACGGTGCGTGCCCCCGTATGCATAATCGTTTTGAGATGAACGCCGGCACCCATGGCGCCCATTGCGGCGATAAGGAGCCAGTTGGCGACGTCGTTACCAAGAATCTGCAAGACACTGGCTGCCCATGCCTGGTTCTCCAGGACGGAGGCGATACCTACCGCGATAAGGAAGCCAAGCACGAACAGTGGGATAAGCGGTGCGGAGCTACGCGTATGGCCGTGCGTATCGAGCGCCGCACCGTCCAGCCCCGCGGCGCGGGCCTCACGTTGCTTAGCGGCGCGCTCCAGCAGCCCCACCACGGCAATCACCGCGGCCAGGCATACCACGCGCCCAAGCTTGGCGGCAGTAGCGGTATCGGCCACGCCACCGTAAATATTTGCGGCGGCCACCACCTGGCCAACTTCGTGAATAGTGGCGCCCATCCATACAGCCGCCTGATTGGCGCTCAAGTCCAGCAGGTGGGCGAGCCAGGGGAGTGCCACGAGGGTGAGAGTGCCGAAAAGCGTCACGCAGGCAATAGCGGTCGCCGCGGCGGTATCGCGTTCGTCTTCGTTACGCACTCGCACCACGGCGGAAGTTCCCGCCACCGCGGAGGCCCCGCAAATGGAGGTGCCCACGGCGGTGAGAATAGCCGAGGCGTGCGGGACTCGCAGGACTTTACTCAAGGGTACAGAAATGAGCATCGTTGCGGTCACACAGGTGATGATGGTGATGAGGGTACCCCAGCCCAGCCCCAGGATTGCGGGAATGGATAGGCGCAGCCCCAGGAGCACCACCCCGGTGCGTAGCACCCGTTTGGAGGTGAAGGTGAGACCGCGGTTAGCCGAACGCGGGATAAGTCCCAGGTTGCGCACCAGCATGCCCAATACGATGGCGAAGAGCATGGCGGAAAGCAGGGGCATCAGCTTACTCAGGCCCCAGGATGCTACCGCGATAACAGCGGCAAGCAGCACGCCCGGCGTGAGGGCGCGCAGTGACGCCACCCATGTGGCAGCGTCAGAAGAAATATTTTCATTAGACACCCGGATATTATGCCTGAGTCCGCGCTGGTATGGTTAAGCCCGATGAACTGAGCGACGGGAGGCAATGGTGACACTACTGGAACATGACGCGAGCTCGGATGGAGTCCGCCGAGTTCTTCTTAAATTATCAGGAGAAACTTTTGGGGCGGGTAGTGTCGGGGTTGATGCCGCGGTGCTCCAGCGTGTCGCCGGTGAAATTGCCGAAGCGGCGGCTTCGGGAATCGAAGTAGCCATCGTTGTAGGGGGAGGAAACTTCTTCCGCGGAGCTGAATTGCAGCAATCTGGAATGGATCGAGCCAGGGCGGACTATATGGGGATGCTCGGCACCGTTATGAACGCGATCGCGCTCCAGGATTTCATCGAGCAGGCCGGCACTCAGTGTCGCGTGCAAACTGCAATCCAGATGACGCAGATTGCTGAACCGTATATTCCCTTGCGCGCCATCCGCCACCTTCAGAAGGGGCGGGTGGTTATTTTCGGTGCCGGGGCCGGCATGCCCTACTTCTCTACCGATACTGTTTCCGCGCAGCGTGCCCTCGAGCTGCGCTGCGATGAGCTCCTCATGGGAAAGAACGGGGTGGATGGAGTCTATACCGCCGATCCGCGCACCCATCCGGAAGCGGAAAAGCTCACCGCCATCAGCTACGATACGGTGCTTTCCCATAATCTCCAGGTGGCCGACGGTGCGGCCTTTGCTCTGGCGCGGAATAACTCCCTGCCGATGCGGGTTTTCGGTATGACCGAGCCGGGGAATGTCACCGCCGCGCTGCGCGGTGAGAATATTGGAACGGTGGTCTCCGCCCAGGGCGCATAGCCCCGCTAAGCCGGTAAGATATGTCACATCGGGCGTGTGGCGGCGGTGGCGTCGTCGTACCACGTAGCTACGCGCCGTGAACGAAACTGCGAAGGAAAAAACATGATTGAAGAAGCTTTGCGCGAAGCCCGCGAAAAGATGGGCAAAACTATTGAAGCAACCAGCGAAGAATTTTCGCATATCCGCTCCGGGCGGGCCAGCGCCGGGATGTTTAACCCGATTCTGGTGGATTACTACGGAACGCTTACGCCGCTCCAGCAGCTGGCTACCATCACCATTCCCGAACCGCGCACCGTTATGATCACGCCTTTCGATCCGGGTGCCAAGCAAGGGATCGACAAGGCGCTGCGCGAATCGGACCTGGGTGTCAATCCCTCCGATGACGGCAATGTGCTGCGCGTGAACCTCCCGGCTCTAACCGAGGAACGCCGCAAGGATTACGTCAAGTTGGCTCGCACGCGCGCTGAAGATGGGCGCGTGTCCATCCGGGCCGTGCGTCGGAAGGCGAAGGATACCCTCGAAGCTATCCAAAAAGATGGCGAGGCCGGGGAAGACGAAGTCAAGCGCGCTGAAGACGAGCTGGAAAAGCTGACCAAGAGCTTCGTGGAGCAGATCGATAAGCTCCTCGAAGGCAAGGAAAAGGACCTGCTCGAAATCTAATGTCGCGCACCTCGTTGCGGAGCCTGCTCGCTCCGCGTCCCCCGCAACCGCCGCGCCCCACCTCCTCGCGGGCCGGCCGTAACCTCAAAGCCGCCGTCCCCACCGCGCTCATCCTGCTGGCGCTGGTGGCTCTCAGTGTCCTCTGGCGTATTGAGCTCTTTGTGGTGCTCGTGGTGGTGGCGCTTAGCTTTGCCGTATGGGAGGCCGCGGGCGCGTTCCTCGCGCGTCAGATCCGACTGCCGCTCACGATGCTGCTGGCCGGAAATATCGCGATCCTGGCGCTGGCCTGGTGGCGCGGACTCGGCGCCGCCATGCTGGCTTTCGGGGCGACGGTGGTCGCCTGCGCCCTGTGGTTGGGGTTGCGCGACCGGGGGCGTGCGCAGGTGAGCGACGCCGCCTGCGCGGTTTTCGTCTCCCTGTGGATTAGCGTGCTGGGGAGTTTTGCGGTGGCACTGTGCCAGCTGGATTCCCCGGCGTGGATGGTCGCAGCGCTCATCCTCCTGCCCGTTGCCAATGACACCGGGGGCTGGGCTGCCGGGGTGCTTTTTGGGCGTCATCCGCTCGCCCCGCGAATCTCCCCGAAGAAAACCTGGGAAGGGCTGGCCGGATCAATCCTCGCCTGCCTGGTGGTGGCATTGCTGCTCGCCACGGGGGTCCTCGGGCACGGCGTATGGTGGGCCTTCGGTATCGGGATGGCAGCGGTGGTGTGCTGCACCGCCGGTGACCTGCTTGAGTCACGCCTCAAACGCTGGCTCGGCGTTAAAGATATGGGCGCAATTTTCCCCGGGCACGGCGGCATGCTTGATCGCATTGATTCCATCTTGTTGTGGGCGCCGTTCTGCTACCTCTTCTTCGCGGCGGCGCAAGGGGTGTTCTGATACTAGCTCGGTGCGGTGCACGGCTGCGCTGTGAGCGAGAGCGGCGTGTGGCGGGCGCATATGGCAAAATGAGTGCGGCACATTAAGAGGGAAGGTCGGCAGGTCGGCACCGTGGTGCTGGCATAGACAAGTGAGGTGAGTTGTGAGCACGTTTAAACGAGTGGGTCCGCTCACGCGCGGATACAATACCGAGCAGGTCGATGATTTCCTCGCCCGTGCAAAAGACGCATATTCGCGAGGAACTGGCGATATGGACGAAACGGACGTGCGGCGCGCCGGTTTTTCCCGCCAGCGTGGCGGATATGATCCGGCTCGGGTAGATGCCGCGCTCGACCGCCTCGAAGCTGCCTTTATTCACCTCAAGCGTGCGAATACTATCGGGGCGCGCGGGGAACAGGCATGGCTCAACCTCGCTTACCAGGACGCTAAAAGCCTTTATCCGCGCCTGCTACGCCCGGCTGGGCAGCGTTTTGCTGACGCTGAAGGTTGGGGATACCGCAAATCGGATGTTGATGAACTTCTCGACCGTCTTGCCCGGTATTTCGATGGTGAAGAAACCGTCACCTCAGAAGTGGTGCGTGATGCCATTTTCCCGGAATCGCGCGGAAAAAACGCTTATGACGAAGCCGTCGTTGACGTGTTCCTCGAGCGGGCTGTCAGCGTCTTGCTTGCGGTGGAGTAGCGGAGTAAATACACCGCGATGAAACGCTCCATTTGGCCGCATCGAGCTGCATCCTCGCTGCGCCGTCTCACGGGTGCGGATAAATCCCGCGCCCTGGAATTTTTAGCTCGCGACCCGGTCAATTCCGTGCTCGCCCGCGTCAATGTGGAACGCATGGGCGTGGGGACATCCTCGGCGCTGGCGGCGATGCACCGTCGCGATATTGAAGCTCTAGCCTGGGACGGCGGCAATATTATCCCCTTGGGATTTTCCCCGGCGGGCCTGCGCGAACTAGGCGACGATATTCTTTCCCGGCATCGGGTGGCCTGTTCCATCCTTGGGCCAGCCGATCAGGTTCTCGGACTGTGGGAGCACCTGGAGCGCTCCTGGAGTCCCGCTCGTGAGGTTCGAGCACGCCAATATTCCCTCGCCCTTACCCACGCTTCCCCGGTGGCGCCCGATCCGCAGGTACGGCCGGCCGAGCCCTGGGAATTCGGTGCTGTTTTTCCCGCGGCGGTAGCTATGTTCACCGAGGAAGTCGGATACGACCCGACTGTTTATGGGCCGAGCTACGGGCGGCGAGTCCGTGATCTTATCCGCTCCGGTCACACTTTCGTGCGTATGGGAATAGATCCCGCCAACGGAGCCCCACGAGTGGAATTCAAGGCTGATATCGGTGCCTTGGCCGGGGGAGTGGCGCAGATCCAAGGTGTATGGACCGCCCCTGATCTACGGGGTCGCGGGATAGCAACCCGGGCGATGGCCAGCGTCGTTGACCAGGTGCGCGCCCGCTATGCGCCCACCGTCTCCCTCTACGTCAATGACTACAATACCGCCGCGGTTAGGCTCTACCAGCATGTTGGTTTCAGCCGCGCGGGGGAGTGGGCGACGGTTCTCCTCTAACTCCGGGGCATCGTCTGGCACCGGTGCTCTCGCTCCGTGCGGCGCCGTCCTCCGTTCGGGCCCCGTTCCCCCGTCCGCCCCAGTACTGCGCCCCGGTGCCGCGCCGTTCCCGGCAAGCGGGTAGAATGGCGGGCGTGCTGAGAATGTCTAGTCTTTTTGTGCGCACCTTGCGCGAAGACCCGGCCGACGCCGAGGTCGCCAGTCATAAACTCCTAGTCCGCGGCGGGTATGTGCGGCGCGTGGCCCCAGGTATTTACACCTGGTTGCCGCTCGGCTTGCGGGTGCTGCGGAAAGTGGAGCGGGTTGTCCGGGAAGAAATGGATGCGTCCGGGGCTCAGGAAGTACTTTTCCCGGCCCTTCTCCCGCGCGAACCTTACGAGGCAACGAACCGCTGGAGCGAATACGGCCCCACCCTCTTCAAGCTGGCGGATCGCAAGGGTAACGACATGTTGCTTGCCCCCACGCACGAGGAAATGTTCACGCTTCTCGTGAAGGATCTTTATTCTTCCTACAAGGATCTGCCCCTCACGCTCTACCAGATCCAAACGAAGTACCGCGATGAGGCCCGCCCGCGTGCCGGCGTGATTCGCGGGCGTGAATTCGTCATGAAAGATGCCTATTCCTTCGATATGGACGAGGCGGGTCTGGACGCTTCCTACAATACGATGCGCGCGGCCTACCAGCGTATTTTCGAGCGCTTGGGTCTGCCTTATGCCATTGTCTCCGCGATGTCCGGGGCAATGGGCGGCTCGCGTTCGGAAGAGTTCCTGTTCCCCACCGCGATTGGGGAGGATACTTTTGTCCGGTCCGTGGGTGGTTACGCTGCGAATACCGAAGCGGTTACGACGCCGCTGCTTCCCGAGCAGGACTTCTCTGACGTTCCGGCACCCGAGCTGGTGGATACCCCCGGGGCGAAAACCATCGCTGACCTGGTTGAGATGGCAAATCAGGTGCATCCGCGTTCGGACCGCCCCTGGAACGCCGCAGATACGCTCAAGTCGGTAATCGTGACCCTCACCCATCCCGATGGGGAGAAAGAAGTGGTGGTCATCGCCCTTCCCGGGGACCGCGAAGTTGATATGAAGCGCGTGGAAGCCAGCTTGGCGCCGGCCGAGGTGGAGCTTGCTGCTCCTGAGGATATGGAGAAGTACCCGGGAATCGTGCCGGGTTATACCGGCCCCGGTGCGGTTGGCCCGCAGGCCCGCGGTGGCGCCGTTGCTGACAATTCCGGCGACGGAGCTGACGGTGCTGGCGACGGCGCAACGGTGCCGGTGGCGCGCCTCCTCCTTGACCCCCATGTGGCGCGCGGCTCGCGCTGGATCGCCGGCGGCAACGCGGTGGATAAGCATATTTTCAACCTGGTCTACGGACGTGATTTCGAGGCCGATGGCACCATCGAGGCCGCGGAAGTACGTGCCGGCGACGAAGCCCCGGACGGTTCGGGCCCGCTCGATATCGCGCGCGGTATCGAAATTGGCCATATTTTCCAGCTGGGGCGCAAATACGCCGAGGCTCTCGGTCTAACGGTGCTCGACGAAAACGGTAAAACTCGCGTGGTCACCATGGGCTCTTACGGGGTGGGTGTGTCCCGTGTCCTTGCTGCTATTGCCGAGCAGTACCACGATGAGAAGGGCCTGGTCTGGCCGGTGGGTGTCGCGCCCGCGCAGGTGCATATCCTTGCCACTGGTAAGGACGACGCCGTCTTCTCTGCCGCGGAGGACTTAGCCACGCAGTTGACCGCCGCGGGTATCGAAGTCCTCTTCGATGACCGCCGTAAGGTGAGCGCCGGAGTGAAATTCGCTGATTACGAGCTCCTGGGCATGCCCTACGCGGTGGTGGTTGGCCGGGGTCTGGCCAATGGAACGGTGGAAGTACGCACCCGCGGCACCGGGGAATCCGAAGACGTGGCGGTGGCGGATGCTGCCTCGCGTGTACAGGAGATCCTAGCTGCTGCCCAAGCGGGCGAGTAACGGTTTTCGACCCTGGGCACATCGTGCTCGGATCTGAAAATTTATAACCACAAAATGCGCTTCCAGCTACATAAATATGTATGTTCTGGAAGCGCATTTTGGGGTTAATAGACAAAAGTGGGTCTAATACCGGCGTGATGAAAGCCCGGGGAGTGCGTTGCTGCCCAGGCCCTGGCTAGTGGTGCCGCTGGCACCTATAGCACCGCCCGCACCGGTGCCGCCGTCAGCGTCATTCACTGCAATCGCAAAGTTGAGAGCCGCTGTGGCCGGTGCTCCGCTATGCCACAGCGCACCGATCAAAGTTGCGTACGCGGCGGATGTAAGTTCCTCATCGGCAACAGTCGGGAGGGGAACGCTGGCAGCGCGAGTATCCGGGGTACCGGCGCGCAGTAGGGCTTCCTCTAGATCAGCAATGCGCGCGATGCGTTCCATACGTTCGGCATGCCCCTCCATGCCACGCCGTGCCGCATCAACTTCATACCATTGGCGGGCTGTATTCGCGGCCGTGAGAAGTTTCTCGTCGCCGCCAGCCGGTGCCAGCTGGGCGACATCGTAGCCGGCGCCACCTTGCGCCGAAGTACCAAGGGGAGCCGGGGCCGGTAAGCCAGCAGCCTCTGCCACCAGCTGAGCATCCCAGGTTGCCCGCAACGCAATTGCTAAATAGAGCGCACGCTCCCCGGCTGTTTCCTCGGACATCTCCTCGCGAGCATCGGCGCCTTTTGTTGCGCCGCCTACCGCACCGTCTGCCACGTCAGTTACTGCACCATTTGCCGCACCGACGGCCGCGCCTTTTACGGGAGTTTCCGCTTCGGGCAGTAGTGTATCCGCCGCTGTCACCGCCGCGGAGCTGATCGTGGATAACTCAGCGAGTACCTCAACGGCATCTGGAGCGAGGGGAGAAGGCTCGGGGGAATTTGTATGCCCGGCCGGGGCTCCGCTCGGCCAGGCCTGCCATACCCCGCCCAGCTGGTTTTCCCACACGTTCGCGTGCTCGGCAACATCCTGGTATACCTGCGCGGCGTAGCCCCCCGTTTCGCCGGCTAAGTCAGCGGCAGCCGCGGAGCACCGCTGGGATGCCACGGCAAGACTTTGGCGCAGTTCTTGCGTCGTCGTCATAGGTGCGGGGGAGGGATCTCCGTGTTCCCACCGCGCTCCCATCGCAATAAGAATGGCGCCAATGATGAGGATCGTAAGCACGGCGGTGCCCACCAGCTGCACCGTGGTTCGAACCGACTGAGAGGTGCGCCTATGAGCGAGCGCTCCGCTCCGGGGTGCAGCTGCCATGCTTCTCCGCTTTCGTGACGAGAATAAAACCGCTTACATTGTGCCACCTCGGCGGCACCGTAGGCGCCGTCTGGCACGCCCGTGTACCACGGCCCGGCGCGGAAACTGTAGGATTAGCCCATGAGTCATTCCAAGAGTTCGCGTCCTCCCGCGCGGCGGGACCACCGCTCTACCGGGCCCCGTAAATCCAGTCAGGCACAGCGGACCGGTGAAATCATCGCCGCGATTGAACCTCTTGTCTCCCGATGCGGGCTCTATCTGGAAGGCGTAACGGTGGGGCGTGCCGGCGGGCGCGCCGTCGTCCAAGTTACGGTCGATCTCCCCAGCGGTCCCGGCGGTGTTGGCTCGGATCAACTGACCGACGTTTCGCGTCTTATTTCCGCGCGTTTGGACGACGTCGACCTCGTTCAGGGTGCCTATAACCTTGAAGTGTCCACCCCCGGTGCCACCCGTCCACTCGTGGAACCGCGCCACTTTTCCCGCGTCGTGGGGCGCCTGCTGCGTTTGACGCCCTCCGGTGAGGATGAGATCGTGACCAGGTTGCGCGCCGTTGAGGGGGATACTCTCGTCCTCGCACCGGATAATGGGGGAGCGGAACGGCGCTTACCCATTGGCCGGGTGGAACGGGCCCGTGTTGATATTGAATTCCATCGCGACGGCGAGGAAGAGTAGGAGAAATCGTGGATATTCAAATTCACATGAACGAGCTGCGGGCCCTGGAAAGTGAACTTGGTCTGAGCTCCGATGTACTCGTCGAAGCAATTGAAGATGCCTTGCTGCATGCCTATGCGCGGGTGCCCGGTGCGATTCGCGGGGCTCGGGTCGATATGGATCGGCGCACCGGTAAAATCGTGGTGTGGGCTCCGGAAATTGATGACGAGGGTAACGTCGTCGGTGAATTCGATGACACCCCGCACGATTTTGGGCGCATTGCAACGGCGACGGCGAAATCCGTTATCGCCCAGCGACTCAAGGAAGCCGAAGCGAATCGCGTTCTCGGCTCCTTCAAAAATAAGCAAGGTGACATTATTTCCGGCGTGGTGCAGGGCCGGGCTGGGCGCGATAGCTTCTCCCGTGATCTCCTCGTGGAGGTAGGGGATCACGAAGCTATTTTGCGAGCTGAAGAACAGGTTCCGACCGAACATCTCAATCGGGGAGATCGTATCCGCGCCCTTGTCTTGGACGTAGTGGTGACCAGCCGCGGCGCTTCTATTCGGCTCTCGCGTACCCACCCGGATTTTGTGCGCCGTCTCTTCGAACTGGAAGTGCCTGAAATTGCTAGCGGGACCGTGGAACTTGTGGCGCTCGCGCGCGAAGCGGGGCATCGCTCCAAGCTCGCCGTGTACGCTGAGGATCCGGAGGTCAATGCCAAGGGTGCATGTATTGGTCACAACGGGCAGCGCGTGCGTGCGGTTACCACGGAGCTGGGCGGAGAAAAAATTGACATCGTTGACTACAACGACGACCCGGCGGTCTTTATCGCCGCGTCACTGTCCCCCGCGAAGGTAACCCGGGTGGATATCATCTCCGCGGAGAAGCGTCAGGCACGGGCCATCGTTCCCGATGGGCAGGCATCCCTCGCTATCGGTAAAGAAGCGCAGAATGTGCGCCTGGCAGCTAAGCTCACCGGATGGTCCATCGATATTCGTAAAGAATCCGATGTGCAAGAAACTCCCGCTGTGGAAATTTCCGATGGTGAACCAACCAGCGGAGCTGAACACGGGGAAGATCACGCGGCACAGTCGCATGATGACGTGCGCTAGTAGCATCTTGCCGCTAAAATAGATAGGGTGTGAATTTCGAGGCGGTGGGATGATGGCTAAAAATCCGCGCATGTGCGTGGGGTGCCGTCAGCGTGCCGCCCGGGAGGATCTGGTGCGCTTAGCGCTAACCGAAGCGGGAGTTGTTGTGGATAAAGAACAACGGCTGCCCGGTCGGGGAGCGTGGGTGCACGCCCGCCCTGACTGTCTAGCCAGGGGAATGCGGACAGGACAACTTGCGCATGCTTTTCGCTGCGCCGTCGTTCTTCCTCCGCATGCCGTAACAAAATTAATCAGTTCGCTCGCGTGAGCGGAGCGAAAACCCGAGACCAAGAAAGCGGGTTGGAAGCTGATGGGCACCCGATGAGTACCCAACGATGAACAACCGGATTTAACGGGTCCGCGCGCACTTTTGCCGGGCCCAACGAAGGAGAACTGTGGCAAAAGTCCGCGTCCATGAACTCGCCAAAGAACTGGGGGTGACCAGCAAGAAGCTGCTGGCCACACTCAAAGAGAATGGCGAATTCGTCAAATCTGCCTCGTCCACCATTGAGGCACCTGTCGTGCGTAAAGCACGTGAATACTTTGAAGCGCATCCCGAATTGGTTGAATCCAAGGGGAGCGGTAAGCCGGCGCCGCGCAAGCCGGTCCGTAAGCACCCCGTGGCACCCGATGCGGTGGATATGCCCGCCGGTTCAGCCTCGATTGTCGATGTGACGGCGCAGGCGAAGGCTGCCGCGAACTCCGGGGATGCCGGAACTGCTGCTGGTACTGGTACCGGTGCGCCCAAGCCCGGCCCGAAGCCGGCTCCGGCCAAACCGCATTCGAATAGCGCCGCGGCGCCCACTCCGACCGCGGTGGCAGGCGCTGCCGGAACCGCTAGCGGCACTGGCGCTGCTGGCGCGCCCAAGCCCGGCTCCGCAGCTGGCACTCACAGCGCTCACGGTGGTGCGGCTCCGAAGCCCGGCAAGCCCGGCCCGCAGCAGGCCGCACCGAAACCGGCTCCTAAGCCCGGCGCGCCTGCACCGTCCGGAAAGTCTGGGGACACGGGATCCGCGCACGGCTCCGATGCCGCGCACGGCGGCGGAAAGTCCCACGAAACTGGGCACGCCGGCCGTTCCAATATTCCTACCCCGCGCGGTGCGGTGAAATCCGCCAAGGCCGCGCGTGCCGAAGCCGATCAGCGCACCCCGCGGCCCGGGAACAACCCCTACGCCACCTCGCAGGGTATGCCCCGTCCCGGTGGCGGGCGCGGTCCGCGGCCCGGCAATAATCCTTATGCCACCTCGCAGGGTATGCCCCGTCCCGGTGGCGGGCGCAAGAGTGCGGGTACTCCGCGCCCTGGTGCACATCAAAACAACCACGGTGGCGGGCAGCGTTCCGGTGGTGGGCGCGGGCACGGTGGTTCGCGTCCCTCGCCGGCGATGATGCCCAACCAGATGGCCGGTGCTCCTTCCTCAGGGCGGGGCGGTCGCGGCGGTGGCCGCGGGCGCGGCCCGGCTGGTGGCGGTCAGAACCGCGGCGGTCAGGGTCGGCCTACGGGCGGTTTCACCCGCAGTGGCGGGCGTTCGCGCGGCGGTTCCACCGCAGGTGCTTTCGGGCGCCGCGGCGGTGGCGGCGGCCGCAAGTCCAAGCGGACCCGGCGCGAAGAATACGAAGCACAGTCCTCGCCGATGCTTTCCGGCGTCCAGGTTCCGCGCGGGGATGGCTCCACGGTGGTGCGCCTGCGCCAAGGGGCTTCGTTGGCGGACTTCGCCGAGCGTATCGGTGCCTCCTCTGCGGCCCTCATTACCGTGCTCTTCCGCATGGGTGAAATGGCCACGATGAACCAGTCGCTGGATGAAGATACCTTCAAGCTGCTGGGCGCCGAACTCGGCTACGAGGTGGAAGTTTTGTCCGCCGAAGATGAGGATCGCGAAATCCTGGAGAGCTTCGATATCAACCTCGAAGAAGAAGAGCTCCTGGAAGACGAAGAGAACCTCAAGCCGCGTCCCCCGGTTGTTACCGTTATGGGCCACGTGGATCACGGTAAAACGAAGCTCCTCGACGCTTTCCGCCATTCACGGGTGGAAGGTACCGAATCAGGCGGTATTACCCAGGCCATCGGTGCTTTCCAGACCGATATCGAATACGAAGGCGAAACCCGGGCAATTACGTTCATCGATACCCCCGGTCACGAAGCCTTCACCCAGATGCGTGCCCGCGGTGCGGATATTACCGATATCGCGATCCTCGTGGTCGCCGCTGACGACGGCGTGATGCCCCAGACTGTGGAAGCTATCAACCACGCGCAATCCGCGGGTGTGAAGATCATTGTCGCGGTCAATAAGATCGACGTGGAGGGTGCTAATCCGCAGAAGGTGCGCAGTCAGCTCACCGAATACGGACTCATTGCCGAAGAATACGGCGGGGACACCATGTTCCTTGACGTGTCGGCTAAGCAGCGTATCGGTATCGACGATCTCCTCGAAGCCATCCTCTACGTTGCGGATGCCGAATTGGAGCTCAAGGCTAACCCGGATCGTACCGCGCGCGGTGTTGCTATTGAAGCCAAGCTCGATCAGGGCCGCGGCTCGGTTATTACTGCTTTGGTGCAGACCGGTACGCTGCGGATCTCCGATCCGATTGTGGTGGGTATTGCCCACGGGCGCGTGCGTGCGATGTTTGATGCCAGTGGCAACCCGGTCAAGGAAGCTGGTCCTTCTATGCCGGTGCAGGTCCTCGGCCTGGATGCGGTGCCTTCCGCGGGTGATGCTTTCCTGGTGGCGGACGACGAACGCACCGCACGCCAAATCGCAGAACAGCGCGAGTCGGCCCAACGGGCGGCTTCCCTCGCCAGGCGGCGCAAGCGTGTCTCGCTGGAGAACCTCGGCGACGTCCTCAAGGAAGGCAGCGTCGAAACGCTCAACCTTATTATCAAGGGTGATTCCTCCGGTGCCGTGGAAGCACTGGAATCCTCGCTCCTCGATATTGAGGTCGACGACGAAGTGGCGCTGCAGATTATCCACCGTGGCGTGGGTGCCATCACCCAGAACGACGTCAATCTCGCGACCGTTGATAACGCCGTCATTATCGGCTTCAATGTGCGCCCGGCGGAACGCGTGGCGGATCTGGCCGAACGCGAAGGCGTGGAGATGAAGTTCTACTCGGTCATCTACCAAGCCATCGAGGAAGTGGAAGCGGCCCTCAAGGGCATGCTCAAGCCCGTCCTCGAAGAAGTCCAGCTGGGCAGCGCCGAAGTGCGCCAGCTCTTCCGTTCGGGCAAGGCCGGCACCATTGCCGGTTCGATTGTCCGCACCGGCGCGATCAAGCGCGGGGCGAAGGCACGGTTGGTGCGCGACGGTGTCGTGGTTCAACCCGAACTCGAAATTGTTTCGCTGCGCCGCGAAAAGGACGATGTCACCGAAGTGCGCGAAGGCTACGAATGCGGTATTACGCTCGGCTATCGCGATATTCACGAAGGCGACATTATTGAAACCTTCGAGATGCAGGAGAAGGCCCGTAGCTAGGGGTCTGTCCTGACTGTCCTGAGGAATGGTGCGGCCCGCCGGCTCGCCACTGGCGCTGGCGGGCCGCACCGTATCCACCAGCAATAAAGGAGACGAAGATGGCTAATCCCCGTGCGGAACGGGTGGCGAAACGTATCCAGCAGATCGTGGCGCAAACCATTAATACCCGTATGAAAGATCCGCGCCTGACCATGGTGACTATCACCGATACCCGGGTAACCGGCGACCTCCAGCACGCCACCGTATTCTTCACGGCGATCGGGCACGAACACCAGGTGAAAGACGCTGCTCGCGGACTGGAGGCGGCCAAGGGTGCGCTGCGTTCGGAAGTGGGCCGCCAGCTCGGTTTGCGGCTCACCCCGACCCTGGAATTTGTGGCAGACGAACTGCCCGAAGGTGCTCGCACCTTCGAGGATGTTCTGGCCGCGGCGCTGCACCGTGATGCCGAACTGGCGCGCAACGCGGAGGGCAAGGAATACGCGGGGGAGGCTGATCCCTACCGCAAACCCCGTGAGGTAACGGAGGACGACGGCGCCGCCGCACCGTCAGACTCTGAGGCTCCGTCGCTTCCTCATGCGACATCTGCTCCGGAGGCATCTCGTGAAACCGATGCGCCCGAATCCTTGGCCTGAGCTGCCGCGCGCGCAGCACCCGGCGCCGAGCGGCGTCCTGGTCATTGATAAACCCGCCGGAGTGACCTCCCACGACGTTGTTGCGGCGCTGCGTCGTCTATGCGCCACCCGTAAAGTTGGGCACGCCGGTACTCTTGACCCGATGGCCACCGGGGTGCTCGTGGTGGGCGTCGGCGCAGGTACCCGTCTCCTCACCTACCTGAGCGGGGCTAATAAAGACTACCGGTCCACGTTTACGCTCGGCATCGGCTCCGATACCGAGGACTGCACGGGTACCGTCACGTCCGCTCCAGGTTTTTCCGGTACGACGGCGCAGCTTGACGCTGCTCTCTCCTCCCTCCAGGGTGATATCTCCCAGGTGCCTTCGGCGTATTCGGCCAAGAAGATCGCTGGCAAGCGGGCCTATGACCTGGCTCGAGCTGGCCAGGAGGTGGCGCTCGAGGCGGTGCCGGTCCATATTGCTCGGCTGGAGCGTAGCGGGGAGCTTCGGTGGCGCCACGTGGAGATCAGTAGCATAGCGGCGCTGGATGGTGCGGCTCTGGGGGATGGGATGCATGAGGTAGAAGCTCACGCACCATCTGTGTCGGTTGCCGATGTTGATGTGGAAGTGAGCTGCTCTTCGGGCACCTACGTCCGTGCCCTTGCCCGGGATACCGGGATAGCACTGGGAAGTGCGGCCCTCATGAGCGCGCTGCGACGCACCCGCGTGGGTGGCTTCAGCCAAGCCGAAGCGGTGAGCATAGCGGAACTAGCACAACTGGTAGAGAGCGGGGCACAGCCCCCTGTTATCCCGCTGGCGCAGGTGGCGGTTCGTGCGCTGCCGACGGTGCAGATTGACCTAGCCGAAGCTGAATCCGTGCGCCACGGCCAATTCCTTCAGGCACGGGGGAGAGAAGTGGCGCCTGCTGGAGGAACCGTGCCAGAGGATGAGCTCGCCCCAGAGGTACAGGCAGACGATTCCAGGGCAGGAAGTGAAGCTGGCACCGTAGCCCTGCTGCGCGGCGATGACCTTGTTGCGGTTGCGCGCCGGCACGGGGATACCTTCCGGCCGGCCACAGTATTCCCCCTCGGCGTGTAGGTGCATAAAAATCCCCGCGCCGGTGCCGTGAAGGTAACCGGCGCGGGGTGATGCACGCGCTAGCGATAATGTGCGGTTAGTTCGCTACCGCGGCACGGTGGATATGCTCAAGCATGGCAACGCGCTCAGGCAAAGAAGCATTGGCTGGCACGCAGATCTTGGCCCCCAGGTACTGCGCCCCGCCCTCGCGAGCAGCATTGGCGCAGCGGGTGATTTCTTCCGCCGTCATAATCGACGTCGGCTCATCAGTCTGCGAGGGCAGATGTCCGTCAATCCAGGCGTAGCCGTACTGGGTTTCTGCCGGGCCCGCTCCGGAGAACATGAGACCGGCAAGCACACCCGCCTCGCCGCATGCCTTGATATGCGCGAAAGCCGTGTCCGCGCTGCGTTCTTCGAGTGCGGAGCGCCCCCAGTTGATGTGGATACCCAGGCTTAGCTCCTGGCAGAGAGCAATTTCTTCCTCGAGGGCAAGGAAGCCCTTTTCCGGAGCCTGACCTTCGATATAGCGGTCACAATGCTCGATCACGGGAACCGCCCCGGACCAATCCCACTTCGCTAGCTCGGTAAGGGAGGCGCGGAAAGCTGCGCCGTCGGCCTGCTTTGTGGGTGCTGAATGGAGCTGCACCTTCGTGATGACGGGGCGGCCACTGAGCTGGGCGAGGGAAGCAACGGCGTCCCGAATCTTGCCCGTGAAAGCGAGGGCGGCCGCGCGGCCCTCCTCGTCGGGGGAAGCCAGTCCGAAAGCCGGGTTTTTCCCGATGTTCTGCATGGTTCCGGGAATCGCGGTAATTGTGTTAAACGTCCAGTGCGGGGCGATGACATCCGCGATGGACTTGGCATCGCTGGCCAGGACTCCGGGGAAAGGAATCTCGATTCCGGAGACCCATTCCTGCTCCGCCAGCAGGTGATAGTAATCGGGCTGCGAGGCGGGTTCGGGGAGCGAAGCATACGCCCCAACAACGAAGGGGAGTGTCATTTATTTTCCTTCCAAAATAATACTTAACGTAGCGCCGGGTCGCCGGTGCGAACAGTGTCTACCTCCGCGGGAGTGGGGGAGTAAGCACCGTCGTGGCTGACGGTTAGCCCCGCCGTAATAACCGCCTGGTGCAGGGCGGGGCGCACGTCGGAGAAATGGGCTGCACGCAGGCGCTGCTTGGCTTCCACCGATCCGAGAAGCCCGGCCTCCATGAGTCCGGCCAGCATTCCGGCCATAAACGAATCGCCGGCGCCCACGGTGTCGCCCAGCTCCACATTAAGCGGATCGACGACGAGCATATCGCGCTCCCCGGCCAGCTTGACATAAGCGCCCCACGGCCCGCGGGTTACCACCACCATGCCCGGCCCGGAGGTGACCCAACGCCGCATGATTCGCTCCACCGGCTCACCGGGGTAGAGCCATTCGAGATCCTCGTCGGAAGCCTTGACCACATCGCACAGTGCCACCAGTTCCTCAATGCTCTCCCGCACCTTTTCGGGAGAACCCATAAGATCCGGGCGGGCATTCGGATCATAGGAAACGGTGCCGGTGAGAGCCTGGCGCTTGACGGCACGCAAAATCTTCTTGCTCGAGGCACCCACCACCGCAGAGTACGAGCCGCAGTGCAGGTGACCCACCGTTTCCGGGTCCGGTATCTCGGGGAAGTCCGATTCGACGTCGAACTCATAACGTGCCCGGCCCTCCGCGTCGAGGAAGGCGCTCGCGGTGGTGGTGCGGCTGGCGCCGTCGGACCCGGGGACGATATCCACACCCATGGCGGCGGCCTGCGCGGCGATACGTTCCCCTCGCTCATCACGCCCGAACCAGGTAGCGAGTTCCACGTGCTGGCCGAGCCGGGCAACACCGGATGCCACATTGAGAAGTGAACCGCCCACGACCTCGGTGCCGGGTCCGGTTTCCCCTTCACGGATAATAATGTCTACAAGTGCTTCACCGGCGCTCACAAATCGTGCCATTGGTGTGCCTCCCATCGCCACAGCTATCCTGCGCGCAGGCCCGGGGCGCCGTAACCTGGCTGCCCGACGCTGCGCACGCTTTCTTCGCGTACCAGTTTATCTGGAAAATCACCGGGATTTTGGGGCATACGGGGCGCGGGAGGCCCCGCGCCATAACAGAAAAATGTCAAGCCCGAGCGCGCAAAAAATTCTGATTTTTGCGCTGGTGGGATAACGGTGGGAATAAGCTACCCTGGAGAACGTGCAGATTTGGACATCTCCCTTAGATATTTCGCCGGATTTTGACCGGAGTGTGGTGACCTTCGGGGTGTACGACGGCGTCCATCGTGGACACCGCGCCGTTCTCACCCGCGCGGTTGATATTGGCCGGGAACTCGGCTGGCCCGTTATTGTTCTCACGTTTGATCCCCATCCCGCCACCGTCCACCGCCCCGAGGCAAATATTCGTCTCGTCATGAGCTTGCAAGATCGCATTAATCGCATTGAGACGCTGGGTGCGGATGCGCTCTACCTCCAGCGTTACGACGCCGCCTACGCCCGTGCCACCGCCGCGGAATTTGTGCGGAACCAACTTGTGGGCCAACTCCGGGCCGGTTTCGTTGTGGTTGGGCACGATGCTCGTTTCGGGGCGGGGAATACCGGAGATGAAGCGGTGCTGCGTCGCCTCGGCACCGAGCTGGGTTTCGGTGTGGAAATCGTAGGTGACCGCTGTGACGCGGCGGGTGAACGGTGGTCCTCCACCCGGGTGCGCGCCGCGCTTGCTACCGGCGATGTCGCTAGCGCCGCGCAGATCCTAGGGCGCCCGCACCGTATCCACGGCACCGTGGTGCACGGGGCACGGCGCGGGCGTGAATTGGGATTCCCCACCGCCAACCTGAGTGGCGATGAGCTTGGTGAAGTGCCTGCTGATGGCGTGTACGCCGGATGGCTAGTGCGCCGCGTTTCGGGAGGCAGCGCCGAAGAATACCTCCCGGCAGCCATATCCGTGGGGACCAATCCGCAATTCGATGGCCAGGAACGTACCGTGGAAGCCCACGTGCTCGGGCGTAGCGACCTCAACCTCTACGGGGAACCCATCAGTATCGATTTCGTCTCCCGCATCCGCCCCATGCTTACCTTCGGCTCGGTTGATGAGCTGCTGAATCGTATCGACCTGGACGTTTTAGAAACTGCGGACCGCTTGGGCGTTCCACCCGCCGGGCGTGTCCCACCCGGGGCGGTGCGGGCCTAACAAGCCGTCGGCGCCGTTAGCACCGCCGAGAAACCACAGGGCGCATTCGCTAGGGTAGGTGCATGAGTACATTCGCTCTTCGCGTCGCTATCAATGCTGTTGCACTGTGGGTAGCCACGTTGGTTATTCCCGGTCTGGCAATGGTGGGGGAGGCCCCCGATACGCTCCGCCTCATTGGATGGTTCGTGGTGGCCGGCCTCATTCTTGCCATTCTCAACGCGGTGATCCGCCCAATCTTGAAATTCCTCTCATTCCCGCTCTATATCCTCACTCTCGGACTCTTCTCCCTGGTGATCAACGCGGCGATGATCTCGCTCACCGCCTGGGCTTCTCAGGACTTGGCGGTGCACCTGGTGGTAGGTAGCTTCTGGGCGGCACTCTTCGGCGGGATCGTGGTCTCCCTCGTCAATATGGTGCTCAGCGGTTTCGTGGAACGCTCCTAGCTCGCGCCATCGACTAGCTACCCGCCATCGACTAGTAAACGGAAAGCGGGGAAGGCCACACCCGCACTGGCGGGGACGCCAGTGCGCGGCGTCGTCGCCGTGTGCTAGAATTTTCAGGCCGTTTACATCGGCCACGGTAGCGTCATGCCTGGGAGAACATGCCCCGGAGCTCCGTGCAACGGAAACTAAGGAGAATCGCATGGCCCTCAAGCCTGAAGAAAAGCAGAAGATCATTGCCGAATACGCCACGCACGAGGGCGATACCGGTTCCCCCGAAGTGCAGGTGGCCCTGCTCTCGGCTCGTATTTCGCAGCTGACGGAGCACTTCCGCTCGCACATCCACGACCATCATTCGCGCCGTGGCCTCATGCTTCTTATCGGCCAGCGCCGCCGCCTTCTCAGCTACCTCGCTGAGGAAGATATCGAGCGGTACCGGTCGCTGATCGCACGCCTCGGCTTGCGTCGATAAGTACTTAAAGCGGCTCGGGTTTCATCCCGGGCCGCTTTCCGTATGTCCGCAGGCGTGAGAAGCTGCTCAGCATCGCCGCAAGTGAACTGCGTGCGGCGCTCAGCTGCTTGCTCGGACACTACGATAGAAAGGGTGTGGCGCGCCTGCGCACCCCAATATGTGGAGTACCGCGAACGTGGTCTTCGGTGATGGTTGACGAAGGCGGGAATAACTCTGGCCCGTTTTCGTGAATTACCACTGATGGCCGCCTCGCGGCCGAAATAAAAGGAGGTCCCGTGGAGGGTCCCAATATTCATAGTGTGGAAGCCGTTGTTGATAACGGCTCCTTTGGAACACGTACCATCCGTTTTGAAACCGGGCTGCTTGCTCAACAGGCCAACGGTGCCGCCCTGGCTTACCTAGACGGAGAAACCACCGTTTTCTCCGCCACCACCGCCTCGAAAAGCCCGAAGGAACATTTCGATTTCTTCCCGCTGACGGTGGACGTGGAAGAACGATCCTACGCGGCCGGTAAAATTCCCGGCTCGTTCTTCCGTCGCGAAGGTCGCCCCGGTACGGATGCGATTCTGGCCGCCCGCCTCATCGACCGCCCGCTGCGCCCGCTCTTCACCAAGGGCATGCGTAACGAAGTGCAGATCGTGGAGACGGTCCTCTCCATCCACCCGGATGATGCTTACGACGTCCTCGCGATTAACGCCGCGTCCCTGTCCACCTCGCTGACGGATCTGCCTTTTGCTGGCCCGGTCGGCGGCACCCGCGTGTCCCTCGTGGACGGGCAGTGGATCGCCTTCCCGCGCTGGTCGGAAATGGCGCGCGCCACCTTCTCCATGGATATTGCCGGGCGCATTGTTGGGGACGACGTCGCCATCACCATGGTGGAGGCCCAAGCTCCCGAACAAACGGAAGCGAATGTGGCCGCCGGTGGTATTGCCCCCACCGAAGAAGTTATTACCCAGGGCCTGGAAGCCGCCAAGGGCGTTATCCGCACCCTCTGCGAGGCGCAGCGCGCGCTCATCGAAGAATGCGGTAAGCCCACCGCGGACTACCCCTTCTTCCCGAATTACACCGAAGCTCAATTTGAGGCCGTCGGAAATGTTCTGGGTGATCGCTTCAATACCATCCTCGGAATTGTGGACAAGGTGGAGCGCGATACCGCCCTCAATGACCTTACCGATCAGATCGTTTCCGAACTGACGGTGCCCGCCGATGCCCAGTTCAATCTGGAAGAAGACGGCCCGGGCCTCGCTGCCGCGGTCAATGACCACTTCAAGGAAGTTATGCGCCGCCACGTCCTCACTGAAAACGTGCGGATGGACGGGCGCCGCCCCACCGATATTCGTTCGATTTCCGCGCAGGCTGGCGTGTTGCCGCGCGTGCACGGCTCGGCGATCTTCCAGCGTGGTGAAACGCAGATCCTCGGGGTGACCACCCTCAATATGCTCAAGATGGAGCAGCCGCTGGATAATCTTTCCCCGATTACCCACAAGCGCTACATCCACCACTACAACTTCCCGCCCTATTGCACCGGCGAAACCGGGCGTGTGGGCAGCCCCAAGCGCCGCGAAATCGGGCACGGGCACCTGGCCGAAATGGCGCTGGAATCCCAGCTGCCCAGCCGCGAGGAATTCCCCTACGCGATCCGCCAGGTCTCCGAGACGATGGGCTCGAACGGCTCCTCCTCCATGGGTTCCGTATGCGCCTCGACCATGTCCCTACTCAACGCCGGGGTGCCGCTCAAGGCCCCGGTTGCCGGCATCGCCATGGGTCTTATCTCCGCCCAGATCGACGGGGAAACCAAGTACGTGACCCTCACCGATATCCTCGGTGCGGAAGACGCCCTGGGCGATATGGACTTCAAGGTGGCCGGTACCCGCGAGTACGTGACCGCGCTCCAGCTGGACACCAAGCTGGACGGTATCCCCGCGGAGGTTCTTTCCGCGGCGCTGTCCCAGGCCCGTGATGCTCGCCTGGCCATCCTCGATCTCATGAACCAGGCCATTGACGGCCCCGATGAGATGGCCCCCACCGCCCCGCGTATCCTCACCGTGAAGATCCCGGTGGACAAGATCGGTGAGGTCATCGGCCCCAAGGGCAAGATGATCAACCAGATCCAGGAAGATACCGGCGCGGAAATCACCATCGAAGACGACGGCACCGTCTTCATTGGCGCCGCCGACGGCGTTTCCGCGGAAGCCGCCCGTGACACCGTCAATTCCATTGCCAACCCGCAGCTTCCCGAAGTGGGCGAACGCTACGTAGGTACCGTGGTCAAGACCACCACCTTCGGCGCGTTCATCTCCCTCACCCCGGGGCGCGACGGTCTCCTCCACATTTCCCAGATTCGCCGCCTCGTGGGTGGCAAGCGCGTGGAAAACGTAGAAGATGTCCTCAACGTAGGCGATAAGGTCGAGGTCGAAATCGGTGAAATCGATGACCGCGGCAAGATCTCCCTGGAAGCGGTGGTTCCGGAAGGCGAAGCAAGCGCCGAAACGGAAACGTCCGAGCAGGGCGAGCACGGTGAAGCGGAGGAGAGCGCCCCGCGCCAGAACCGTTCGCGTTCCCGTTCGCGCCGGCGCACCGAGTCCTCGGCGCCCAGCGCACCCTCGGCCGACGACTCCGATGCTGACTCCAGCTCGAGCCGCGGTTCGCGTGGAAGTCGCGGTTCGCGGCGGCGTCGTCGCACCGTTCACACGGACGAAGACTAAAACCCGCGCCCACGGGCGCTAAGGTACAGTGAGCTCCCCGAATGTTTCCGGACGTTCGGGGAGTTTGCGTAACTATCCAGGAAAGTATTCCCATGTTGTATAGCGAACTGCCCCTTCCGCTTAACGCGGGCGCCAGTCTCAGTATCGACGACGACGGCGCACTTCTGCGCCGCACCGTCCTCCCCGGCGGGCTCCGTGTCCTCAGCTACCGCCTGCCCCATATTCACTCCACTTACGTCAGCATGTGGGTGGGTGCCGGATCTCGCGACGAAGTAGCGGATACCCAAGGATCCACCCATTTCCTGGAGCACCTGCTCTTCAAGGGAACGAAGCGGCGCAGTTCCCTTGATATTTCGCGGGAAACAGACTATCTGGGCGGTGGCTTTAACGCGGCCACCTCGAAGCAATACACCCACTACCACGGTCATATTTTTGACGAAGACCTGGCCCAGGCCGTTGATATCCTCGCGGATATGCTCACCAGCGCCACGCTGAGTGCCGAAGATTTCGCCGTGGAACGCGGCGTTATTCTCGAAGAACTCGCCATGTATGCCGACGACGCTACCGATACCGCCATGGAGAAAATCCCACAGCTCGTCTTCGGGGATCACCCCTTGGCGCGCCCCGTCGGGGGAACGGCGCAAACGGTGCGGGCTTTGCAACACGAGGCGCTCCTCGAGCACTACCACGGGGTCTATCATCCCGATGAGGTGGTGGTGGTTGCCGCGGGCGCCGTCGACCATGAAGAACTGTGCGAGCTGGCGGTGGGGGCGCTGAGCACCGGGGGCTGGGATCTGAGCACGGAGCGCGATGCCCACCCGCGCCGTATCGCCCCGTCCATTACCTACCAGGAGGCACGCGAGCTGCACATTCCTAAGGAAGTGGAGCAGGCTGCGGTTATCGTGGGGATGCCGGGGCTGAGCTTGACCAGCGCGGAGCTTCCTACCTTGCTCGCCCTCAACGCGATTCTGGGTGGAGGAACGTCCTCGCGGCTCTTCCAAGAAATTCGCGAGCGGCGCGCCTTGGCCTACTCGACCTACTCCTTCCCGGTTAGTTACCGTGAAGGCGGGATGTTCTGCCTGGCGGCCGGGTGCGCCCCGCACAATGTGGGCACCGTGCGGGAGCTCATGATGACCGAGTTGGATCGCCTCGCCCGTGACGGCGTGAGCGAAGAAGAAACGGAATCTGCTTTCCGGCGTCTGCGTGCCGATATTGTTTTCGACGCCGAACGGGTGGGCACCGCTATGACGCGGCTCGGTACCTCCGAGTTGGTGCGCGGCAGCATTATTTCGCATGAGGAACACCTGCGCCGGGCCCGCGCCGTGCGAGCCGCCGATATAAACGAGCTGGCCCGCCGCATTGCGGCAGGCCAGCGTTCGTGTGTAACGGTCGGACCGGAGAACTAGCAGGCGCTTCCGGCCGACGGCGCGGACGGTGCGCTGGTGGTGCTCTCTACCGACGGTGCGGACGGCGTGGCAACGAGATCGTGAGCCTTCTCTGCATCCTCTGCCTCGTCCGCGGTGGGTTCCTCTACGGGTGCGTGCACCACCTTGAGGGTGCGGTAACGGTTAAGCGCCGCGGCGATATCCACCGCGCGCGGCCGTGCCAGGAAAGCTGGTTTCTCGCCGGCGCCCAGCGCATCCAGACCGTGCGTAGCGATTGTCTCCTCGAGGCGCCCAATACCTTCCGGAACGGTGTATTTGCCCCGTAGGCACAGGGCGCGGGTGGGGTCGGTCAGGGAGCGGATCGCCCAGGCAATTGCGGCGGTTTGGCCCGGATCCACAATCTGGGGCACATCGCTCACATCAATATCAGCGCGATCCAGAGAAATAAGATCCACCCCGCGCGATTTCGTTTTCGCCTTCACCCCGTGGGCCTTGAGGGGGAGAGGATAGCGCGGTGCCGGGTGCGTAAACTCAGCGATATCATTGCGCTCTCGCGGGTGAGCTGCGGCTACCGCACGGGCCTGCTCCGTAACATCGTGGCACACGTAGTGATCCATGAGGAGTACCCGATCCGCGGCATCCAAGTAATCACCCGAGCCGCCCATGACCATGATGGTGGAAATACCGGCGCGCGCCATACCGGCCACCCGATCCACAAAAGGTGTAATAGGTTCCTGGGTAGCCGGAACCAGCGCGCGCATCCGCTCATCACGAATCATGAGATTGGTGGCCGAGGTGTCCTCATCAATAAGCAAAACCCGCGAGCCGGCTTCGATGGACTCGGAAATCGCGGCGGCCTGCGAAGTGGAACCCGAAGCATTTTCGGTGGAAAAATCGGTGGTGTCCGTGCCATCGGGCAGGGAATTAATGAAAGCTGAGACATCCACACCGGTCACCCAGCGTCCATCGGCAGCGCGCACCTTCATCGCGCTGGGATCCAGGGCCACCAGTTCGCGGCCATCCCCGGGGATATGCGGATAGACGCTGCGCTCGAGAGCGGAGAGTAACGTGGATTTACCGTGGTAGCCCCCGCCGACGATCACCGTAATACCCGGGATAATCGGCATACCGGTCACCTCACCGGCATGGGGAAGATGCACGCTGTCGCGCAAGTTCTCGGGGCTGGAGAATGCGATGGCGTCTGTCAAAGGCAGATCGGAAATTCCTGAGCGGCGCACCAGCACTGCGCCGTCGTTAATAAAACCAATCCAGCCGCGCTCCCGAATCAGTTCCTGGAGGGCGAGATAATCTTCATACGTTTCCACGTGTTTGCGTAACGCGGCCCGGTGAGCAGCGAATTCTTCTCCTTCGGAGGAGAAATTGAGCGTGGCTTCGATAATCTCGGGAAGGTACTCATCTGCGGTTTGCGCCATGGCGTGCCCGAGGATGGTGCGTCCCTGAGCCGGGAAATGGCATTGGAAACGTAATTCCACGCGATTGGCGAAAACGGTTGCGCTCGAACGCTCCAAAATCTCTTGCCCCACTTTCGCGATAGAAATATCGCGGGAATGACGGGAGCGCTCCGCAAAAGTGCGGGCCAGGAAATCAGCAACAGCCAGGCGCTGTTCCGGGGTGGTGAGCAAGTCGGCGGGAATCCCCACCTTCGCCGGATCGGCCGTTACCCGCAGCGAGGAGGGTGGGGCGTAGGGATCGGATTGCACCCGATCAATATGGACGGTATACATGCCGTAGTCATAATCACCGATAACGGACTTGTAGGCCGGGTAGTTGCGTCCGTCCAGTTCGTGGAGGCGATCAATAAGATCGACGTCGTCTCCCTCGACCCGCACAAATTCGCGCCGTTCGCGCGGCGCCCCGCCTCGCCTATCCCGACGGTCAAAGTGGCGATCTCGGCCCCCGCGCGGGCCCCGGCCTCCCCGGTAGTCGCGCCCACCGCGGGCATCGTAACGTTCCGAGCTGTGCTCATATCCAAAACTCATAGCACCTAGTCTATCCAGGCCACGTAGCATGGACGGTATGACTATCAACGTAGCTGTGGTGGGCGCGGCGGGACGGATGGGTAGCACCGTGTGTGCCGCCGTCACCGACGCCCCCGATATGAACCTGACCGCCCGGATCACCAAGGATGATCCCATCACCCCCCAGACCCTGGCGGGCGCCACTGTGGGAGTCGATTTCACCGTTCCCGACGCCACGGAAGATACCGTGCGTGCGTTGCTCACCAACGGCTGCCACGCCGTCGTCGGAGCCACGGGATGGACCCCGGAAAAGATTGCGCGCATCGAGGCGGTGGCCAAGGAAACGGGGCGCCATGTGCTCATCGCCCCGAATTTTGGTTTGAGTGCCGTACTCACCATGATGTTCGCGGAAATGGCCGCCCCGTATTTTGAATCCGTCGAAGTGGTGGAAATGCACCATCCCGATAAAGTGGATGCACCTTCGGGAACGGCGCGCGCCACCGCGGAGAAAATCGCGGCAGCTCGGGAGGCAGCCGGATGCGCACCGGCTCCCGATGCCACCACCGGACCCGCGCCCGCCCGCGGGGAGAAAATTGCCGGCATCCCGGTGCATGCGGTGCGCCTTCGGGGCTTGAATGCTCACGAAACGGTGCTGTTGGGGAATCCCGGGGAACAGCTCACCTTGCGCCAAGATTCTTTCACCCGTGAGTCTTTTATGCCCGGGGTGCTTCTGGCGATCCGCGGCATTGACCAGCATCCGGGCGTGCAGGTCGGATTAGAGCAGTACATGAGCTGGGAACGATAGGCTGAGCCCATGGACGAGCACACTTTGCCTTCACGCAGTTTTGGATCCGTTAGCGTTGCCATGGTGACCCCTTTCCACGCCGACGGGGCCTTGGATGTTGACGCCGCGGTGGCGCTGGCCACCACCCTTGTGGACCAGGGATGTGATTCCCTGCTCCTTTCCGGCACCACCGGAGAATCTCCTACCACGCACCAGCCGGAAAAAGACGTCCTGGTGCGGGAAGTATGCGCGGCGGTTGGTAACCGCGCCATGGTTATCGCCGGCGCCGGCTCCAATGACACCGCCCACGCGGTGCGCATTGCCCGCGGGGCCGAGAAAAGTGGGGCGCAGGGGCTGCTCGTCGTCGCCCCGTATTACAACCGGCCCTCCCAGGAAGGCGTCTACCAGCATATTGTGAACGTGACGGAAGCCACGGACCTGCCCGTTATGGTTTACGATATTCCGGGGCGCACCGGGGTGCGGCTCGAACTGGATACGTTGCTGCGCCTGGCTGAGCACCCGCGCATCCTCGCCGTGAAAGATGCTACCGGTGACGTGGCGGCCGGTTTCGTCAAAATGGCACGCACCGGCTTGGAATATTACTCGGGAGACGATGCCCTCAATTTCGCCTGGCTCGCGCACGGGGCTTCCGGGGTGATTTCGGTGGCCGGGCACGTTATTGCGGCCCGCTTGCGGGCCCTGGTGGAGCAGGTCGACGCCGGAGATCTGCCGGCTGCCCGCCGGGAAGCCGCCGCGCAGCGCCATATTATTTCCGCGATTATGGGAAGCGGGCAAGGTGCCGTTATGGCGAAAGAAGCGCTCAAACTCCTCGGGATCATCCCCTCGGCTACCCTGCGCCTACCCCTGGTAGGGGCATCTACGGCGCAGATCGCGGAATTGGCGGAAGCACTGCGCGCCGAAGGTCTCCTCGCGAGCTAGCTCCCCCTGCTGGTGCGCGCTCGGTGTTCCCCGGCGGCGCGCACGGTGCCCGTGCCCGCGCGGGTATCGAGCCGCCAGGGCGAGGTCCGGGCAGGAAGCACCTATGGAAGCGCCGCGCTTCGTGAGAGAATACAGGGGTGAGTGATGAAGTGAAGAAATCTGTACCACCGCTGCGGAACGCCGTTCGTATCGTTCCCCTGGGCGGACTCGGTGAAGTTGGTCGCAATTGCAACGTTCTTGAATACCAGGGCAAATTGGTAGTTGCCGATTGCGGAGTGCTGTTCCCCGAAGAAGCCCAACCCGGTGTTGATCTTATTCTCCCCAATCTTGACTACCTGGAAGACCGCCTCGACGATATTGCCGCCATCGTCCTCACCCACGGGCATGAGGATCATATCGGGGCAGTGCCGTATCTGCTGAAAATGCGCCCGGATATCCCGGTGATCGGCTCCCAATTGACCATTGCTTTCGTGGAGGCGAAGCTCCAGGAGCACCACATCGCCCCGAATGTCACCGTGGTGGCCGAGGGGGATTCCATGAGCATCGCGGGCATGGAATTTGAGTTCATTGCCGTCAACCACTCCATTCCGGATGCACTGGCCCTCTTCATCCGCACCCCGGAGGGCAATATTCTCATCACGGGTGATTTCAAGATGGACCAGCTTCCGCTGGACGGACGTCTCACCGACCTGCGTGCTTTCGCGGCGGCCGGAGACGAAGGCGTGGATCTCTTCATGTGTGATTCCACCAACGCCGAAATCCCCGGTTTTGTGCATTCCGAGTCGGAAATTCAGCCGGTGATTGATTCGGTGATCGGCGGGGCTACCGGGCAGATCGTTGTTGCTTCCTTTGCTTCGCACGTGCACCGGGTCCAGCAGGTTCTCAATGCCGCGGCACATAACGGCCGTAAGGTCGCATTCGTGGGTCGCTCTATGGTGCGCAATATGAAGATCGCGGAGGACCTCGGGTATTTGGATGTGCCAGAAGGCACCGTCGTCGACCTCAAAAATATGAAGGACCTGCCCGAAAACCGCCGCATCTACATGTCCACCGGCTCCCAGGGTGAACCCATGGCCGTGCTCTCTCGTATCGCGAATCGTTCCCACCCTAAGGTGGCGATTAATCCGGGAGATACGGTGCTGCTGGCCTCCTCGCTCATTCCCGGAAACGAAAATTCGGTATTTCGGGTGATCAACGGGCTTATCAAGCTCGGCGCGAATGTGATTCACCAGGGCAATGCGCGGGTGCACGTCTCCGGGCATGCCGCACAGGGCGAATTGCTCTACTGCTACAACATTTTGCAGCCAGCCTACGCCATGCCTATTCACGGGGAGGTACGCCACCAGGTCGCGAACGCCGGCGTTGCGGTGAAAACCGGGGTGCCCGCCGATAATGTGATTCTGGCGGAAAACGGTTCGGTTATCGATATGATCGACGGCGAAGTTCGTCTCGTTGGTTCGGTGCCTTTCCAGAATATTTATGTGGATGGCTCCTCCGTTGGGGATATTACCGAATCCGAACTCAAGGACCGCCAAATTCTTTCCAATGAAGGATTTATTGCTATTTTCGCGGTGGTGGATACCAATGCGCGGCGGATCGTCACCGGTCCGCACCTCCAGGCACGCGCCATGGCTGAAGATGAGACTGTCTTTGACAGCATCACTCCGGAAGTCACGCGAGCCCTGGAAGAAGCCGTGGCGAAGGGCTCGGATAGCTACGGGATGCAGCAGGCCATGCGGCGCGTGGTGGGGCGTTGGGTTTCCCGCAAACTGCGCCGTTCGCCCATGATTATTCCGACTGTCGTGGAGGTGTAGTCCCCCTCGCATGCGGCGCGCCGGGAGGGGCAACTTTTTGCACAAAGGCTAGGCTTTTGATGTGAAGTTTCAGCGACGTGTCAAAAAAACCGAGAAAGAGACGACGGCGCCCGCGCGCCGCCCGTCCCGACGCTCCGCCACGCCCGCAAACGGGGCGGGCACGGAGCGGGCGGAGGGGCGCCAGCTGACGGGGAATGTTCGTAACGCACTCGTGGCGACTTTCCTCGGTCTCGCGGTTATTGTGGCACTGCGCGAATGGTTCAATATTTCCGGGGTACTTGGCGGGGTTATTCACCACGCCACCGCCGGTATTTTTGGGTTACTCTCCGTTCTCCTTCCCGCCGTCTTCCTGGCCCTCGCCATCAGACTGGTGGTTCCGGCACGCGGGAATGAACACCGGCGGGTACTGCTCGGTGTGTTGATTATCGTGGTGTGTCTGGCTGGCATTATTCACGTGGTGAAACAGCCGCGAAGCCCGGCCGACCACTTCGCGGACGTAGAAAACGCCGGCGGCCTACTTGGGTGGCTCAGCGGGGGCGTTCTCGAGATGCTTTTCTCCCCGTGGGGTGCCGTTCCTATCCTCGTGATTATTATCCTGTGGGCCGGGCTCTACATCGCCGACGTCTCGATGGCGGATATTGCCGCCACTATTCGGGATCGGCGCGCGCAGCGCGATGCCGAAGCGGGGGATGAGATCGCTAACCGCGGGCACTCCGCATCGGTGCCTTACGATTCGCCTCACGATATTGATGCGGCGGAAAACACCACCCGGCTCCCGAGCGCCGGACGCACGTCCCGGCGCGGTAAGAAGCCCGCGCGCAGCTATCTGGATGCGGCACTTTCCGGGGCTCCTTCTGAGAACGACGGCGCAGCTACCGCTCCCGCTACCAGCAACGGTGCGAATGGCGCGGACGGGGCGGCGGAGGCTGACTGGGCAGACGGTGCTAACGGCGGGCAGACCCAGAGCGCCACCACGGTGCTGCCTCAGCCGACGGTGGGCGGTGGAGCGGCGGGCCGCGCGGCGGCGTCGCCGAAAAAAACGGTGCGCACCAAGAAAGCCGGTAGTGCGGCAGACACCCAGGACGGTGCCGCGACGGCGCCTGATCTTCCCGCCCCCGATACCGGTGTGCCCTTCACGCGCACTCAGCAACTCGCCCTCGACCCGAGTATTTTGTATGAGCTTCCCTCTCCGGATCTACTCAAACGCGGAGCGGTGCATCCTGAACGCACCGAAGCTAATGATCGCGTGGTTGCTGCACTGACCCAGGTGTTCACCGATTTCGGGGTGGACGCGCAGGTGGTTGGCTTTTCGCGCGGACCGACGGTCACCCAGTACGAAGTTGAATTGGGGCCGGGCGTCAAGGTCGAGCGCATCACCCAGCTCTCGAAGAATATTGCCTACGCGGTGGCGAGTGCCGATGTGCGTATTCTTTCCCCCATCCCAGGTAAATCCGCGATCGGTATCGAAATTCCCAACGCGGACCGCGAAGTGGTGCAGTTGGGCGATGTGCTGGCATCCGACGTGGCACGCCGTGACCACCATCCCCTCACCGTGGCGGTGGGGAAGAATGTGCGCGGACAGTTCGTGGTGACCAACCTGGCGAAAATGCCACATCTGCTGGTGGCGGGGGCCACCGGCGCCGGCAAATCCTCTTTCATTAACTCGATGATCACTTCGGTGCTCATGCGCTGCACCCCGGACGAAGTGCGGATGATCCTCGTGGATCCCAAGCGCGTGGAACTCACCATTTATGCCGGTATTCCGCACCTCATCACCCCGATCATCACCAACCCGAAGAAAGCTGCCGAGGCGCTGGAATGGGTGGTCAAGGAGATGGATGCGCGCTATGACGATATGCAGTCCTACCGCTTCAAGAACATCACTGATTTCAATGAGGCGATTCGGGCGGGCACCGTTAAGGCGCATGACCCGCACCGTACCCTCCAGCCCTATCCCTACCTGCTGGTCGTGGTAGACGAACTTGCCGATATGATGATGGTGGCACCGCGCGACGTGGAATCCTCCATCCAGCGCATCACCCAGCTGGCGCGCGCCGCCGGTATCCACCTGGTGCTCGCCACCCAGCGGCCCTCCGTGGATGTGGTTACCGGCCTCATCAAGGCTAATATTCCTTCCCGCCTGGCTTTTATGACATCCTCGCTCGCTGATTCGCGCACCATCCTCGACCAGGGCGGGGCGGAGAAGCTCATCGGGCAGGGCGATGCTCTCTTTATGCCAGGCGGTGCCCAGCCGATTCGTCTCCAGGGTGCCTGGGTGGACGAAGCGGAAATTGAGCGTGTCGTCGAGCATGTGAAAACGCAGTTGCGCCCCCAGTACCGCGAAGATTTCCAGGAAACGGTGGAGGCTGCCGGGCGTGAAAAGAAGCAACGCGAAGAAATTGGTGAGGACCTCGACATTCTGCTCCAGGCCGCGGAAATTGTTATCACCACCCAATTCGGATCCACCTCTATGTTGCAGCGTAAGCTGCGCATTGGCTTCGCCAAGGCGGGGCGGATGATGGATTTGCTCGAACAATATGAAATTGTGGGGCCTTCCGAAGGCTCGAAGGCTCGCGACGTGCTGGTGGCACCGGAACTGGTGGAAGATGCCCTCGCCATGCTGCGCGGGGAACGCGATTCTATTTACGAGGACGAAACTGGCGATAGCACGGCTGGAGTCGGAGGTGCCGATCACCCCGAGGCCGGCGCACCTGTGGTACCTGGCGCACCTGTGGCACCTGGTGCAGCTGGCGGGCCGCACGGTGCCGGAGATACCGGTACGGTGGGCACGAACCGCTACGCTGAAGACCCACTGGCACACGACCCGGAGGACACCGCTCCCACCTGGTACGACGATGATGATCCCGCCGGGGAATCCGGGGAGGACGCCTGGCAGCTCACGGGGCGGTAAAGTAGGGACATGTCTCACACGAACGCTACGGAGGCGAGCGAGCCGCCCCTCCTCAATATCGCCAATGCTTTGACGGTCGCGCGGATTATCCTCATTCCTGTTTTTGTCTGGGTATTCTGGGAACCCACCGCTACTCGCAGCTTCTGGGCGTGGGTAGTTTTCGCCGTCGCGGCTTTCACTGACCGCCTCGACGGGCAGCTAGCACGTTCGCGTGGGCTTATTACCAACTTTGGGAAACTTGCCGACTCCATTGCCGATAAAGGTCTTATAGCTGCGGCTCTCATTATGCTGTCGGTCCATGATCGGCTGTGGTGGTGGGTCACCGTCCTCATGATCGCCCGCGAAATCTTCATTACCCTGGTGCGGATGCTCGTGGTGACGAAACAGGTTATGGCAGCCGGGTGGATCGGTAAACTCAAGATGTTTGCCCAGTCCATCGGCGCCGGTATCCTCATGCTGCCGTGGATTACGTGGCTCGGGCACCCGGGCGGAGATATTTTCCAATGGCTCGGGTGGATTACCCTCGGGGTGGCCCTCGTCCTGTCGGTGTGGTCCGCGATCGGGTACGTCGGTGATGCGGTGCGTATCGCCCGCGGCGGTGGCCAGGGGGCGCGCTCATGACAACGCCGCAGTCAGGTGAGGCCTCGTACCTGGCCACGCTCACCGAATCCTGCGTGGCAGATTTACGCGAGCATGGCCTCAGCCTCGCCTGCGCGGAATCTTTAACCGGCGGTCTCCTTACCGCGCAATTCGTTACTGTTCCCGGGGTTTCCGCGGTGCTGCGCGGGGGAGTGGTCAGCTACGCGACGGACCTGAAAGCCAGCATCCTTGGAGTATCTAGTGAACGGCTGCGTACTCACGGGCCGGTGGATCGGGACGTAGCGCTCCAGATGGCGCGGGGCGTATGCGACGTCACCGGAGCTGATATCGGCATGGCCACCACCGGGGTGGCCGGGCCCGGTCCGCATGATGGACACCCGGCGGGAACTGTGTGGATCGCGGTGAGTGCACGTGGTGGTGCGCAGATGGCGCGCGAGCTCCACCTCGCCGGTGGCCGCAGCGACGTACGGAGCGGGGCCGTGCGCGGCGCCGTCGAACTTCTTGCTGCTTTTTTGAACGACGGCGCGCCCGGGCCGCGCGCAAACTTGGCTGTGTCCTGACTAACTCCTGTTCGCTCCCAGTAAATCTCCAGATTCGCCTGGCTTAATATTTGTGGAACCTTTTGATGGCCTCGTGCCACGAGTCTGGCACCGAAGGCGATGAAGATGTTTCGCTCTGTGGGGAATAAAAACAGGAAGTAGGCGTTGAGATTAGTGATGACAATTGATACCCGTACCGGCGTAACCCGGAAGAATGATTTCGTAGTGCGTCCTGAACAGCGCCAACCCGCTCTCCTTCGCGAAGAGATTGGCGAGGTTTTGCGGGCTTACCGGCAGCGGCAAGGGCGTACCCTGCGGGAAGTTTCCTCCGATGCACGTGTTTCTCTCGGATATCTCTCCGAAGTTGAACGTGGCCAGAAGGAAGCTTCTTCGGAACTCCTCGCTTCGATTTGCCGGGCGCTCAACGTGCCCATGAGCCACGTACTGCGCTTGGTCGCTGATCGGATTGACCTGGTTGAAGGTCGCATCCCGGCCCACCTGCGCGTGCCGGAGAGCCCGGCCGAACTCATGCGCGGGGAACTTTCCACTACGAAGTAATCCCTGTACACCACGTCGCAAACGGCGCGGTCAAGGCGGTGCCCCGCTGCGGAAGCGGGAGCGCTTAGCGTTAGCTCTATGGCTTCAGCTTTCCTTGATGCGCGCCGTTATGCTGTGTCGGAACGCTTCTCACCAGGCGCGTCCTACTCCAGACCCCACAACCAATAAAGGAATATAATCCACCGGTGCGTGAATCAGAATTCTGGCTCAATATTGATCGGGCGTTCCCGCATGGGCGCGGGAGGAGCGCCGCCCAAGATCTTGTTCTTTCGGCCCTGGGGGATCGCAGCCCGGTTCAAGCCCTCGAAGCCGGGGAAGACCCGCAACGTATCTGGGATGCCGTGTGCGACACGATGGGATTCCCGGATTACTACCATTACCTCCACCGGCTCAGCCCGGAAGATTTCGCGGCCCGTGAATAGTGGCGGGGAGTAGCACTCGTGAAGTGGCGCGCGCCTTCCTCTTGCTCAGTATTTGCGGGAAGCATTCGCGACTTACGCGCGAATGCAGCGGGTGACACACCCTTTCAATGCGGTACCGAACAACCGTTCGTACTAGAATAATCCACAGATCCTCAGGCGTCAGCGTTATCCACAAGAGTTTCGCGGCGTCTAAGTATGTCGTAGGCCGGATATACAGTGATCTCGAGCCTCTCGGAGAGGGAGTGTCTCGCCTAGGCCTGATCTGTAGGAAACGTGAGTAAGGATGGGATATGGCCGCAGCTAAAGCTAGTGCCCGCACCAAAACGGTCGGGCGCCCTATGGCAGATGATCGCAAGCAGGCAATTGATACCGCTCTGGCGCAAATTGATAAGCAATTCGGTAAGGGCTCCGTTATGCGGCTGGGTGACCATGTCCGTCCCCGGGTGGAAGTCATTCCTACCGGATCGATCGCCCTGGATATTGCCCTCGGTATCGGCGGATTGCCGCGCGGGCGCGTGGTAGAAATTTACGGCCCGGAATCTTCGGGTAAAACCACGGTTGCTCTCCATGCTGTTGCCAGCGCGCAGCGCAATGGTGGTATCGCTGCGTTTATCGACGCGGAACACGCACTTGATCCAATCTATGCGCGGGCTCTGGGCGTTGATACTGATTCGCTCATTGTCTCCCAGCCGGATACCGGGGAACAGGGCTTGGAAATTGCCGATATGCTTATCCGCTCTGGCGCGATTGACATCATCGTCATCGATTCCGTGGCGGCCCTCGTTCCCAAGGCAGAAATTGAAGGCGATATGGGTGATTCCCACGTCGGTTTACAAGCACGCCTCATGAGCCAGGCCTTGCGGAAAATGACCGGTGCGCTCTCCGCCTCGGGCACCACCGCCATCTTTATTAACCAGCTGCGTGAAAAAATCGGCGTGATGTTCGGTAACCCGGAAACTACCACCGGAGGGAAAGCGCTCAAGTTCTATGCCTCCGTTCGCATGGACGTGCGGCGCATCGAAACTCTCAAAAACGGTAGTGAACCGGTGGGGAATCGTTGCCGCGTCAAGATCGTCAAGAACAAGATGGCTCCGCCTTTCAAACAAGCAGAATTTGACCTCATCTACGGTGAGGGAATTTCCCGAGAAGGAAGTCTCCTTGACGTCGGTGTGGAGTTGAATATTGTCCGTAAGGCCGGGGCGTGGTTCACGTATGAGAGTGACCAATTGGGCCAAGGTAAAGAAAAGGCTCGGCAGTTCCTTATGGATAATCCGGATTTGCGTGATGAAATCGAGGATAAGATCCTCCGTAAGGCCGGACTGCGTGAAGATCCGGAAGTAACCGAAGGCGGAGAAACCGAAGCTAAGGCAGGTGCCGGTAGTGCTACGGCTGGTTCTACGGGAACTAAGCAGGGCACATCCGCGAAAAGCAGTGGGAATACTACCGAAACTGTTGACTTCTAAGTAGGTGACCGCGGTGACACACTACTCGGATACCGAAACGCGCGGTGGGCGATCACCGGGCCGTAGCCGATCACAGCGAGGTACCCGGAATGGGCAAGGTCGTCGGCGTACGCCCGACCTCGAATCTTTGAGCGAAGAAGAACAATTACGCCGGGCTCGGGATATTGTCTACCGCCAGCTCGGTATGATGGATCGTTCCCGCTATCAGCTCAGTCAGGCGCTTCACACCCGTCAGGTGCCGGAAGTAATAGCTGAACGGGTACTCCACGAATTTGACGTTGCTGGCTATATTGACGATGCCAAGTTTGCGCGTGCTCTCACCGCGGTTCGCCGGCGCGATAAACATGCTTCCCGGCGTGCTATCGCAGCTGAGCTGCACCGCAAAGGCGTAGCTGCGGAGCTCATCGAAGAAACGCTCGCGGATATTGATCCCGATGCGGAGCTTGATTCTGCGGTGCAGCTAGCGGTGAAGAAGCTGCGCAGCGCTTCCGGGAAACCGGAAACGCTAGCCCAGCGCACGTACGCCATGCTGGTCCGGCGCGGTTTCACAGCCGAGCAATGCGCACAGGCACTGCGCCAAGCCCGGGCGATGCTCATGAATGAACACACCGCGGAAGAAGCGGGGGATGCCGGGTATGGTTATGCGACCGAAGGCACGGTGGCAGAGTGATTATCGCAGTCGTGGGGCCCACCGCAAGCGGAAAAACATCCGTCTCGTTGGAACTCGCAGAGCTTTTGGGCGGGCCGGAGAAGATAGAGATCATCTCCGCCGATGCTATGCAGCTGTACCGCGGCTTAGATATCGGTACCGCTAAACTTCCGTTCGCGCAGCGGCGTGGAATTCACCATCATCAAATTGACGAGTTGGATATCGCGGAAGAAGCCTCGGTTGCTGCCTACCAAAAGCATGCGCGGCAGGATCTCAGGGCTATCACCGCGGCGGGAAAAATCCCCGTGGTGGTGGGGGGCTCTGGGCTCTATGTGTCTGCGCTTCTTGATGAATTGCAGTTTCCCGGGACCGATCCCGGACTGCGCGCTGCGATTACGGAAGAAGCCCGTAGTGATTTCCCGCGGCTCCTGCGGGAGTTGGAGGAACGTGATCCGGAGGCATATGCCACCATCGATACTCGTAATGAACGCCGGGTCATTCGAGCCCTGGAAGTGATCCGGCTTACGGGTAAGCCCTACACCCCACGTTTCCCGCGCCACACCTCGCACTATGAGGATGTACATATCTTCGCGATCCACCGCGACGTAACTGATCTTCACGCCGCGATCAACGCACGCGTGGATGACATGATGAGGGAAGGACTCCTCGAAGAAACCGCAGGCTTGTTGCGCCGCGGCTTGCGGGAAGCTCCTACCGCATCGCGGGCCACCGGATACCCTCAGGCCATGGCAATCCTGGATGGTAGCCTCAGCCTCGCTGCAGGCACGGAAGAAATCCGGATCGCCACCCGGAAACTTGCGCGCCGGCAACGCTCGTGGTTCCGGGCCGATCCGCGCATAACGTGGCTGGAAGCCAATGCGGCTACCCCAGCCCAGCTTGCTTCCCGAATCCTTGAGGAGCTCACGTGACGAGGGCGAGGAGCGCGCTTGTCACTCCGAGTGTATCGCCTGGTAACCAGTGGCCAACGTGTGTCATGACCGGCGTACCCGCAAGACCCGGAATCCCTTGGAGGATCCGATCTTCTCGCACAGGTACCCCTCGCCCGCTAGCCAAGCAGCAAGGGAATCCGCACCCAAATTCTTCTGCACAACCAGGTAGGCTTCGCCATCTGCTGCCAGGCGATCCAGCCAGGTAGCAAGCAACTCATGCAGGGCAGCTTTCCCAATCCGGATAGGAGGATTCGACCACAGCAACCGAATTGATTTCTCTCCCAAACGCTCCAGGGCCTCGCCGGGGGTAAGCACGTCGCCATGTAAGCCGTTGGCTTCAAGGTTGATACGTGTCAATTCGCGAGCCCGCTCATTCACATCCACCCCGATAACGCGAGGAGTTTCGGCGGCCAAAGCCAAGGTGATCGGCCCCCAGCCGCACCCGAGATCCACCGCGATATCACCCGGCTCCAATTCCGGTTCGGGCACTTTTCGTAAGAGGACCGCGGTTCCTTTATCTAGGCCGTTGCCGGAAAAGACGCCGTCGTCGACCGTAACGGAATAGGCCCGCCCGCGGATCGTTACCTCCATGGCACGGGCGTTGCTCGCGGTATCCGGATGCTCTGAAAAGTAGTGCGAAGTCATAACACCAGCTTAAACGAGGCGCGGAGAGGAAGAAACTCGCAGGAAGCGCCGCCGACCACGCATATGCGCCAGGTTGCCGGTAGGAAACTTCGGCGCAACGTGAGAAAATGAGAGTCCATACGAAGGAGAACGTGGCCATTAGTAACGAAGTACATGAACATGAGCACCACGTCGGTGATGTTGATATCTCCACCCGCCGCGGCACAGTGCTCCAAGCCGATACCGTATGGCAAGAGAGTACGGGCAATACCCACCGCGACCACGTCGGCCTCCAGGAAGTGGAAGGTCTGGCCCGCGGTATCGAACGCGAACAAGGGATTGACGTTGAATACCGCCAGGTCCGCCTGGAACGAGTCATCCTTGTGGGAGTCTTCGCTGATGATCGTCCACGGGCCGAAGAATCCCTCCGTGAACTCGCAGCGCTAGCTGATACGGCCGGCTCAACGGTACTTGCCGGTGTTATCCAGCGCCGCGCGCTTCCTGACCGTGCCACCTACCTCGGGGCGGGAAAAGCTCGAGAACTTGCCGCGATGGTGGAAGCTCACGAAGCTGATACCGTCATTGTTGATACCGAGCTGGCACCTTCTCAACGGCGCGCCCTCGAAGATATCGTCAACGTCAAGGTTATTGACCGTACCGCTCTCATTCTTGATATTTTTGCGCGGCATGCCCAATCGAAGGAAGGCAAAGCTCAGGTAGAACTCGCGCAGCTCGAATATCTGCTCCCGCGCCTGCGCGGTTGGGGTGAATCGATGTCACGCCAGGCTGGTGGGCAGGTGGCCGGCGGTGCCGGAATCGGATCGCGCGGCCCCGGTGAAACTCAGCTGGAATTAGATCGACGCCGCATTCGCCAACGCATGGCAAAACTCAGGCGTGATATCAAAAAGATGGCACCGGCCCGCTCCACTCGGCGTGCAGAACGGCGGCGTACCGGTATCCCCTCCGTGGTGGTGGTTGGCTACACGAACGCCGGGAAATCCTCGCTGCTCAACCGGCTTACCGGGGCGAATGTTCTGGTTGAAAATGCCCTCTTCGCCACTCTCGACCCGACAGTACGCAAAGCCATCACCCCGGAAGGCCGCGAATTCACGCTTTCGGATACGGTGGGATTTGTGCGTAATCTTCCCACTCAGCTGGTCGAAGCTTTCCGCTCCACCCTTGAAGAAGTGGATGGGGCGGATGTTCTCCTCCACGTGGTCGATGCCTCCAATGCGGATCCGGTTGCCCAGGTCACGGCCGTGCACGACGTGCTCGCGGATGTGCCCGGTGCCCGCGATATCCCGGAGATTATTGTGCTCTCCAAGGCTGATATTGCCGATCCGGTAGATCTGACCGCTCTGCGTTCACGCTACCCTTCCGCTATCGCGGTTTCCTCGCATAGCGGGGTGGGAATCGATGAGCTGCTTGCGCGCATCGAGGAAGAACTGCCCCACCCCGATATTGAAATTGACGCCATTATTCCCTTCGAGCGTGGTGATCTCGTCTCGCGGATTCTGGAAGAGGGCGAATTATTGGACGAGCTCGACTATCTTCCGACCGGTACGCGTATCCACGCCCGGGTGCGAGCAAATATCGCTGGGCAGATCGACTCCCGCTGGGATGCCCAAACAGACGCGTCCACCAGGATGCGGGCATGAGAAAAGAACTGGCCGAGATCCTCGAACTGGTGGTTGCGGATCTCGGGGGAGCGGTCCGCGAGGGCCAGAATCGTATGGTTGAGGAGACCGCCACCGCGTTGGAGGACTCTTCCCACCTGCTGATCCAAGCTGGGACGGGCACGGGGAAATCCATTGGCTACCTGGTTCCGCTCATGGAATGGTCGGTGCGGACCGGTCAGCGTGCGGTGGTGTCTACCGCCACCCTTGCCTTGCAGCGCCAAATCGTGGGGCAGGACGCGCCGCGAGTGGCGCGAGCCGTCAGTGCGGTAACCGGGCATGAGCCGCATATCGCTCTGCTCAAAGGCTGGAATAATTACGTGTGTTTGCGTAAGGTCCACGGTGGTTATCCCGAGGATGATGCGCTTGTCAGCCGCGCCGAAGGGGAATACGGCGCGAGTGCAACCGGTGAAGAAGTCGTGCGTTTGCGCGAATGGGCCGCGGAAACTGAGACCGGGGATCGTGACGACCTTGTCCCCGGGGTATCCGAGCGGGCCTGGCGCCAGGTGTCCTTGAGTAAACCCGAATGCGTGGGGGTGAAGTGCCCGCTACGTGACGTGTGTTTTCCGGTGCGGGCCCGCACCGCGGCGGCCGAAGCAGATATCGTCATCACGAACCACGCCATGCTGGGCGTGCATAGTTCCGGCACCCCCGTGCTCCCGGACGTGGATGCTTTTGTTGTAGACGAAGCTCATGATCTCGCCGACCGCGTGACGAGCCAACTCACCTTCGCGCTTTCCCACGGGGAAATCACGGGATTGGCGCGCCTGCTGCGCCGCGAAAAAATTTTGGCTGAGGGGATCGAACGGGCCCGTGACGGCGTCGTCGCCATTATGGATGAGCTGGAGGAAGGGCGCCTTGCCTGCCTGCCCGCGCCTTTGCAGGACGCTCTTATGCTGTTGTTGCGCGAATTGCAGCTGGTGGAGAACGACGTCGCAGCTCTGCCCGGTAGTACCGAATCAGATGCCGCAACGAAAGCGGTGGTGCGCCACCGGCTTTCAACCTGCGTCGATATGGTGAGCGCTATGGTGAGTGAAGCAGTGGCAACTGGCACATTGGTCGTGTGGCTTGCCCGCGATCTGGAGGGGCGTTCGAGTCTGTGTGCGGCACCCCTCGATGTGTCTGCACCGTTGGCGGATACGCTTTTCGAGGCCCGCCCCGCGATCCTTACCTCCGCCACGCTCGCCATTGGCGGGCGTTTTGACCTGGCTGCTCGTCAGATCGGTTTCTCTTATCCGAGCCAGGGTCCGTGGCGGGGAATCGACGTCGGCTCGCCATTCACCTACCACCAGCAGGGCATTCTTTATGTCGCGCGCCACCTGCCCGTCCCGGGGAAGGAAGGATACGGGGAGGAAACTCTGCGTGAACTCGTGGAATTGATCGAGGCGGCGGAGGGTGGGGCGCTGTGTCTTTTCACCTCCCGTAAGGCCGCGAACGAGGCCGCGGCCTTCGCCCGCGATCACCTTGATCTGCCCATTTTGGCGCAGGGTGAGGACCAGCTGCCCACCCTCGTCAAAGATTTTGCCGCGGATCCCCACGCCTCGCTTTTCGGTACCCTTTCGCTGTGGCAGGGGGTGGATGTTCCCGGTCTGACGTGCCGCCTGGTGACCATTGATCGGATTCCGTTCCCGCGCCCCAATGACGCGCTGGTCCAAGCACGTTCACGCCGGGCTAACGAGCGCGGATATAACGGCTTCATGGATGTGTCCGCAGCGCATGCTGCCCTGTTGTTGGCGCAGGGGGCCGGGCGCCTCATCCGTAGTGAAAGTGACCGGGGCGTGGTCGCGATTCTGGATCCGCGGCTTGTCACCGCGCGTTACGGTGGGTTCTTGCGTGCTTCCCTTCCGCATATGTGGGGAACGGACAACGGCGCCGTGGTCCGGGCGGCCCTGGGGCGGCTCGCGGCTCAAGTTAAATAGCGGTCTAGCCCGAATAGTAACCCGGCTTGGGCAGTGGATAGTAGTACGACGCCGCAGCCCTGCTCGACATGCGGGTTTGCCAATCGCGGTGTTCCAGAGGCTACCTGAAACCGAGGTTGGCTAGAGGGTGCGCAGTACCATGACGACGCGCCCGAGCACTTCGCTATCATCGGCGGGAATGGGGGAGTAAGCGGGGTTGCAAGGAAGCAGTGTGACGTGGCCATCGCGGCGTTGGAGAACTTTCACCGTGGCCTCCCCATCGATCATGGCAGCAACGATTTCCCCGTTTTCGGCGGTAGGCTGGCGGCGCACCACCACCCAGTCCCCATCGCAAATCGCCGCATCAATCATCGATTCGCCCTGGACTTTCAGGGTGAAAAGCTCGCCGGTTCCGGTCAATTGGCGCGGTAGCGGGAACACATCTTCAATGAGCTCTTCAGCCAGAATCGGAGCGCCGGCCGCGATTTTCCCGACGACTGGCACATTGATTGCCTCACTAATATCCACTGGGACATCAGATTCCAAGCTGGCCTGACCCGGTTCACTCACCGGAAGTAGCCGGCTTTCCCACTCGGAATCACCGCGGGAACGGCGTGCGTGGGCACGGCCGGCTTCTGTGAGCTCAATCATGCGAGGCCGGCGAGGGTTGCGGGAGATGTAGCCCTTTTCCTCCAGTGCATCGAGTTGGTATTTCACTGAGGAAGGGGAGGACATACCCACTTCTTCACCGATTTCCCGCACCGTTGGCGGGACGTGATGGGTGGCGATCCCGTCAATAACAACGTCCAGTATCTCTGCCTGGCGAGCCGTGAGTTGAGGATGATCCATATGCACTCCCGAGCGTTCGTGCCGAATTTTTTGTCGTAAGGGCGGGTTTGAATAGTTCTACGACGGTAGGGCCCGGAGTAGGACCGAACCTCACGGAGTCGAACGAACGTTCTAGACAAACCCTCACTGTCGTACTAGTCTAACATACAGATGTTCGGCGAACGAATGTTCGAGGAGTGGAAAATGAGTGTCGCATACCAGGAGATAACGCGGGAAACCAGCCGTGCTCACACTAGCCGGCGGCACCCGAAGCTGCGGGTGGTGGGTGAGCAATCCGCGGCCGTGCATAGTAAGTCACGCGGGGAAGAAGTTTGCCACGGGGATGCTCGCGGGGCAGCTTCGGTCACGGCACTACGGGTAGCGGGGGCGCGCCGGCGCTGGAACACTCCGGCTCTGGGCGCGGTACGCCGTCCGGTTGCTTTTGCGCCTGAGGTTGGTACTCACAAGGTTGCTCGGGCGGTACCGCTATCGGCACCATCGGTCTCGCGTTCACGCACCGTCTCAGCATCGCTGGCTTCGAATACGGCATCCGCCACTTTGGTGAAGCCGGTTCGCGGTGCGGCGGTACCCGGGGTGCGATCCAGTACGGCATCTCTGGATAGTGTCGTACGGATGGGTGTGCGGGTAGCGCTGACCATCGCTGTTACTCTTCTGTTAGCCAGTTTTGCCATGATCGTGGGAACTACTTTCCTGGAAACGGGAATGGCAACCGTAACGGTGCAAGGTGGGGATAGCTTAGCGAGTATTGCTGCCAGCATCCCGGGAGTTCCTGATATTTCCACCGGAGTGGCAGATATCGTCAATCTCAACGGACTCTCCTCGCATAACTTGGTTCCCGGCCAGGTTCTTGAGATTCCGGGCTATTAGTCCTGAACTTTCGGTTGAGCACAGGCGGTACGGAGGGCTGGGCAATCTCGTCATAGGTATACGGTTGGCGCATTATAGCTGAGGCATTTAGAATGATTAATGTGCATTGCCCATTTTGTCGCAACCCTGATTCACGGGTGATTGATTCTCGTACCGCCGATGATGGACTTTCCATTCGTCGCCGTCGCGAATGCCCGAACTGCCATCGGCGTTTCTCTACGCTGGAAACCGCCAGTCTTGTGGTCGTCAAGCGCTCGGGCGCTACCGAACCTTTCTCACGTCAGAAAATTATCAACGGGGTAGGGAAAGCCTGCCAGGGGCGCCCGGTTACCGAAGATCAACTCGCGCTGCTCGGAGCACAAGTGGAAGAAAAAGTCCGCTCCTCGGGCAGCTCGCAGATTGACGCGCATGATATCGGCCTAGCTATTCTCGAACCGCTCAAGGCTCTTGATCTCGTCGCATATCTTCGTTTCGCCTCGGTCTACTCAAATTACGATTCGATTGATGATTTTGAGCGCGCCATCGCAGACCTGCGCCGTGATCCGGATGTTCCGGTTGCATCAGAATCGCCGGATTTCTCGAAACCTCAATCCTGAAGCTCCTGCGCTGAGCGAAGCTCCTGCGCTGAGCGGTGTTTGTGGGCTGCGCGTTGCTTGTGGTCGGTTGTGAGGCATAGCTATACGGAGCGCTCCCACCCGTGGGACCACACCAACGGTCTAGTTTTCCGGGCTAGTTGAATTCTCCTCATTTTGGGAGGTTGCGGAGCTACCCGAGGCGGGGGTAGTGGCACCGTCGCTGCTGTCATCGCTTTGGGGGTAACGGTTCTGGGCGCTCGCATGTTCTTGTGCAGTAGGCGTGATTGACCGCGTAGCGCCAGCAACTAAGTCGTGGCCAGATCGTACCACCCAGGTGGCGAAAGATTCCAAAGTAGCTCCCGCAGAACGCACGAAAGCAGCAATAGTTTCCTGGCTGGGGGCAGTCTTATCGACCCATTGGCGTACCGCACCACCACTTTCCGTGGCGGACTTCGTGATGCTGGAGGCCCAACTTTGAATCTGATCGACAGTCAGGTTATAGGTGGTCTCCAAGCCGGCCAATACGCGCTCGAAAGTCTCACGGGTCATGTCACCCACCGCGGTAGTAGCACTTCCAGCAACCGCACCGGCTTTTTTCACCCACACCCCGGCAGTTAGCTCGAAATTATCCAGCTGTTCGCGCACCGAGCGGCGCATCACCTTCCCTAACTGGGACGTGGGAAGAGAATCAAAAAGAGCAATAGAGGATGGCATCGCGTAATGAGCGAGCTTGCCTTCGGCCCAGCGGCGCACCGCCGCCAGATCAACCGTGGATCCCGGTTCTAATACAAGAGCGGCCACCACTGATTCGCCACGTTCCGCAGCGGGAATCCCCACAACTGCCACGTCGCGGACCTCTGGCATTTCCCGCAGGACTTCCTCCACCTCGGAAGGATAAATATTAAAACCGGAGGAATTAATCATCTCCTTCGCGCGATCAGCCATAACAACGAAAGGACCATCCCAGCGCCCCAAGTCACCGGTACGCAGCCAGTCTCCGAACAACGCCTCCTCGGTTTCCTCCGGTTCACCCAGGTACCCAGTAAAAACTTGCGGGCCGCGCACCAAAATCTCGCCCACATCCGCGGCATCCTCCGCCAAATTATCGGGATTGGCGATACGTACCTCGGTACCGGGGAACGGAACACCTAGGGTGGAAGGGCGCCGATCCTGGCTCATCGGAGATCCAGAAACCACCGGAGATGATTCCGTCATTCCATAGCCCTCGATGAGGAAACCGCCGGTGCGTTCCTCCCAGCGGCGCGCCACCTCGCTCGGCAGTGCCATCGCGCCGGACACCCCGAAACGAATCGAGGACAGATCAATAGTTTCCCCGGCTGCTTCCCGCTTTTCCACCTCGGCAAGAATACGGGAGAACATGGGTGTTACCCCGGGCAACACGGTGATGGGGCGTCGCTTCTGAGCAGCCAGTAAAGACTTAATATCGAAATTCGGCAAGAAAATAGCGGTCGCAGCTAGATCAAGGCCGCACATCATCATGAGCGTAAAACCGAACGCATGGAAGAGGGGCAGCACCCCAGCAATCACCTCGTGATGATCAGCCTCAAAAGGCACCCAGGCAATGATCTGCTTGCGGTTGGACACCAAATTCCGGTGCGTGAGCATTACCGCTTTCGGCTTGCCGGTGGTACCCCCGGTAAACATATAGAGCGCTACGTCATCCGCCTGCGGTTTACGGAACGTATCGAGATCCATAGGAGCCGCTTTCCGCCACTCCCGATCAAAAGAAGCCACGTGAGCGGGAACATCCCCGCGCAAGCGAGCACGCTGGGTCCGTGCCTGCGCCACCGGAAGCTTGAGAAGAATCCGAGAGGTCAGGGGTAAGTCGCGGGAGAGGTCAACCGCGAAATAGTGGCGCGCGTCGTAGGCGGCTGGTGCCAGCGTGGCAATGGTCTTCTCCCACGCAATAACAACCCGCGCATCAACCATCGTGATCTGACGATGTAATTCAGGTCGCGGAGCTAGTGGATTCATCTCCGCCACGGTCGCACCCGTCAGGATCGCACCCCACAGGGCGTACATATGTTGGGGACAATTCGGTAAGGCCACGGCGACGGTATCCCCACGCTGCACCCCTAAACTGCGCAGGAGAGTAGCAACCCGGCGAGCCCGCTCAACCAGCTCCCGATAACTCGTCGTCGCCCCGAGGAAATCCAAGGCAACCCGATTGGGATAGCGTTCGGCCGCGCGCAGGAGCGACTCTTCTAAAGTCTCCTCGTCCACCGTGATATCGGAGGGTACCCACTCCGGGTAAATATCCAGCCAAGGTTTCACGGTCATTCCTACTCCTTCACCCACTCGAACAGCGGTTTCGTGGCGTTGACTAATCAATCATAGTGGTAATAACTCAGAACGGCGGTACGCGTGGCGGTACATGTAACGGCAGTACGCGTAATCGCCCTACGGCGTAAGCGCGGTATGTGTACGGGCAGTACGCCTAACCACGGCACACGGAGTGACTGCATAACGGTCCCCAGTCCACGGCCGTCCCAGCCACAGTGCAAGGAGTGTTCGATTTTAGGAACCAACACCCGCCGCGCTCGCGGTGAGCCCGTCCGGAAGATCGCCCTCGGAAACCACGGAGAGAAGCTGGGTGGGGCGCGTCATCGCCACGTAAATATTTCCCGGGCCTTCGGCCAAAATCTCGCATGGCTCCAGTAACACAACAGCGTCAAATTCCAAGCCCTTGGACTGCACCGCCGTGAGAACCTGGATCCGGGCCGTGACATCACGACCGGTGACATCTACAGTCCACTCGGCCAGTTCCGGAGCCGTTGCGATTGCTTGCGCCACCGGGGCTACTCGGGCCTCCGGCACGATCACGCCGAGGGTCCCGGCATGGCCATAGCGCCTGTCCAAACGTTCGCACACGTGCGCCGTCGCCTCAATAGCGCCCGTGGTAAGAGTTCCGGGCGCGCAGCGCGGGGCGATCTCCACGGCGCCGCCCTCGGTACGAGCTGCACGCACGGGGCGCACCATAACCCCGGCGGCGCGCTGCACCGCCCCGGCCGTATCCAAAATAACGGCGGGAGTTCGGTAGGACACCGTGAGTTCTTCCACGCGTACCCGATCAACCAAGCGCCCCACCAGCCCTTCCCAGCCGGCCCGCGGCGAACCATCCGGGCGCTGGTCAAGGTCACCGACCACCGTCATGGAGCGGGAGGGATTACGCCGAATAAGCATTTCCCACTGCATAGGGGAGAGCTCCTGGGCCTCATCGACCACGACGTGCCCATAGGTCCAGGTCCGATCCGCGGCAGCACGTTCGGCTAGTGAGCTGCCGTCCCCGCGCCCACCCATGCGCTCAGCCAGCAGTTCCGCGCTCACAATTCCGCCGCCCACGCCCAGCGCCTCCATTGTTTCTCCGGCATAGCTCAGGCGATTGCGTTCGGCCGCGTCGCGCGCCGCCCGGGCGTGGCGCTCCGCATCGGTGGCAAAAGGCCCGAGAACTTCAGCGAATTCATCAATGAGGGCAATATCGGCGATAGTCATACCGTGCCCGGCCGGGCGCTGCAGCGCGGCTCGTTCCGCAGCGCTGAGTTCGGGCGCCACCTCGGCAAGAAGATGCGGTTTGGTGAGTAGGCGCTCCAGCAGCGCCACCGCGGAGGACGGCATCCAGCGCAGATTGATTTCCCGGCGCGCATCAATGCTCTCTGCCACATCGGCAATAATCCACGGATTTTCCGAGAGCTCCACGTCCTGGCCCTCGGCCACCTGGCGCGCTAAAACATCCACGAGGTACTTCGCGTAGGTATCACGGGCCTCATTATGGCGTTTACCGGTCCGGCGGGCCCGCCGCTGCGCGTTGTCTACATCCTGCGGAGTCAGGCGCACATCAACCCCGCTGATGCGCATCCGCACGGTCTTACGTAGCGGGCGCTCGAGGAGGGTACGCACCGCCCGCGGGGCGATGGTGCGCCAAACAAGGCGCCCCTTAATCTCCGCAGCCGAGGCAGTATCGACGGCGCTTACCGTCACCCCGGGCACCAGCCCGGCAATCGTCGTCGACACAACATCCGATTCTCCCAGCGAAGGCAACACCTGATCGATATAGCGCAAAAAGACCGGCGAGGGACCCACAATAAGAACCCCGGAGCGCGCCAGCCGCTCGCGGTGGGTATAGAGCAGATAGGCCGCGCGGTGGAGAGCCACCGCTGTTTTCCCGGTGCCGGGCCCGCCCTGAACAACCAGCACATTATTGGAATCGGCGCGAATAATACTGTCCTGTTCGGCCTGAATCGTCGCGACGATATCGTTCATTTTCCCGTCGCGCGCGGCATTCATCGCCGCCATGAGGGCGCCCTCACCCGTCAGATTGAGATCCGAGGAGGCACGGGAGGAATCAAGAAGCTCATCTTCCACCCCGGTAACCGTGCGTAGGCGGGTCTGAATATGGCGGCGGCGCCGTACTTTCCCCGGATGGGCAGCGGTGGCGCGATAAAAGGGTTCCGATTGCGGGGCACGCCAGTCCAGGAGCAAGATCTCTCCGGCTTCGTCTTTCAAACCGATTCGTCCGATATGATCGGTTTCACCGTCGCGAGTATCGAGCCGCCCGAGAACCAGCCGGTTTTCAACCCGCCGCAAACGGGTGAGATTATCTTCGTAATGGGTGGCGAAAGAATCCCGCTCGGTCATCTCACCGGCGCTTTCCTGACCGCTCTGGCTGCGCACGGCAGCCAGGCGCTGGGCGTAGGCCTCGCGTTGGCGATCAAGCGCGTGATACGCAGTATCCACGAAAAGCTGTTCTTCCCGTATCGCGTCCTCGCGCGCGCTGTGAGGATCGTTGACCACGAGCGGCTCCTCCTGATGACCGAAAATAATCGGGTGGTGTCCTGGAAAAAAGTAACAATCAATTATGACGGAAAACGCCCGGGCGCGCTATAGTGCGGTGACAGGAACGACAGTGATCAGCCGGTGGCGAATACCGGAACCGTGTTCGGTTACGTCTCGTTGTCACGATTGCTGTTGGAGCGGTACGACGGCGCCTGGCACACCCGGCCAGGCCGGTAGTCTAGGCTGGAAGGGAAGCTAGCGAGCTGGAGAGGGAGGAGGAGCGCGGTGAACTATTTCGTCTACCCCTGTGAGGGTGAACATGAGGATGCCTGGGCGAACGGGGAGCGTTTCGATAGCGTCGTCGTTCATCTCACCGATCCCATCAATGACATTGGTTCGGTATCCGAACTCATTGCCTCCCAGCTCTATACTCTGGACCTCAGCCCGGTGGCCGATATACATGTGGACGGGCTGGTCGATTACCGAGCGCAGCGTCCGCGGGTGCACTACCTCAATGGTGCTTTGGAAGATATCGCTATCCCGGCGCTCGGGTTGTTCCACGCGAAAGATATTGAAGGCACCTCTTTTTTGCTCCTGCTCGGTACCGAACCTGATTTTTGCTGGCAGGGGCTGAACTCCGAGTTCATGGCAGTTTTCGCGCAGCTCGGGGTCAAGCACCTCTACCGAGCCGGGTCGGTGGCCGGGGCGCTACCCCACACCCGCCAGCCCGATATGCTCATCCGCACCCGCAATTCAGAACCGGTGGCTCCCGCGCTCGAAGCCGATGTGTGGTACCCGGCTTCTTTCTCGGATTTTTTGGAATACAGTCTCGGTCAAATGGGCGTGGCGACCTTCTCCGTAACGGTGCGCGTCCCTATGTATATAGCGGGGCATCATTACGCGGCCGGGGCCGCTAGCGCGCTGTCCATGCTCGCAAAAACGGCCGGGTTGAGCCTGCCGCTCGGAGATTTGGAAGCCAGCGCCGCCGAAGAATCTGAGCAGCTCGCCCAGCTCACCGAACACAATGAGCAGCTCGCGGAAATCGTTGCGGCCCTGGAAACCGAATATGATCGGGCGGAGGGCCATCCGGGTCTTATCCAAGCCCCGCAGCATACTCTCACTGTCCCCAGCACCGATGAAATCGGGCGTGCGGCGGAAAGTTTCCTTGCGCGAGTGGATGCTTCGATGGTCAAGCGCAAGGAGCACGCTGATAACGAGCAGGCGCAGATGACGGAACGTCTGGAAAATATGCGAGCTGCTTGGCAACATGCCAGTAACGGGCAACATTCCGGCACCGAGGCGCACGCCGGCGGTTCGGAGCCTCGTACCGGCACCGAGCGTGATCGGGGCGACCAGCGTCCCGAGCCGGAGGGCAACCCGAGCACCGAACGGCCGCGCGGCCGGCACGCCGCGGACTAATCGTCGGGTAGGGGAGTGCTAGCGGGCAAGTAGCCGATATCGGTATCCCGCTCGAGAACGGCGCCGCGAGCCCGCCGGCGTAAATCCGCCCGCCCCACCATGCGCGCGGGGAGTGGGAGGCGCCGTACCAGCCGCTCGATCTGCGCGAAAGCGAATTCCCGCTGCGAGGCAGCCAATACAATATTTCCGAAGCGGCGCCCGCGCAGCACCGCCGGATCCATAATCGCTAGCACATGCTCGAAATGCTCGAGGAGGGCCCGTGATTCATTCGCGAAGCGGGTCAAGCCGGTCGAAGCCACTGAGTTGAGGAGATACACGCCGTCTGGTTGCAAAACCTGGGCGACCCGCGCAGCGGCGTCGCCGGTACGTAAATGGGGCGGAACATCACGGTCAGCAAAAGCATCGCGCACGACCACGTCCCAGCGCGCCGCTGTGGTGTCCAGGGTGACGCGCGCATCCTGCACCCGGATACGCAAGCGCGGGGAAGGTGGCAGATCGAACCACTCGCGTGCGTAGGTGGCGAGTTTGCCGTCGATTTCCGCCGCTAGCTGGCGTGAGCCGGGCCGCGCGGCATCCAGGGCGCGCGGAAAAGCGCATCCGGCCGCCCCCAGGTGGAGTACCCGCAGCGGCTGGCGCTTGGGGTACATGGCTTCGAGAATGCACCTAAACTGTTGCATATACTCGAATTCAAGATAGGTGGGATCGTCGAGGTCCAGGGCGGATGATTCCACTCCGTCCAAGTAGAGCGTCACGAGGGACGGGCGATCCGAGCGTCGATCTAGTTCGGCGAGGGCGTAATCAGTTCGCACGGGTTCGGTAGGCACACTCACAGCTCCAGCCTAACGGAGAGCAGGCTCGAGCGAGGGGAAACTGAGGACACGAAGCAGAGGGCAACCTAGGAAACGGAGGGCTTATGTCACGCGCACCGCGCTCACGTGCTGCCCGCCATTCCTGGGGTGATGACGATTCGCGTACTCCCATCCTCCACATCGATATGGATGCTTTTTTCGTATCCGTGGAGCTTCTCGACCATCCGGAGCTGCGCGGGTGTCCCGTCGCGGTGGGCGGCCAGGAACGTGGTGTCGTAGCCGCTGCCTCCTACGAGGCACGCGCTTTCGGGGTGAATTCCGCGATGCCGGTGGGGCAGGCACGGCGGCGCTGTCCGAATCTCATTATGCTGGCCCCGCGCCTGGAGCTTTACCGCGCGGTATCGGAAAAAATCATGGCGATTTTGCGGGAGGTTACCCCGCTGGTTGAGCAGCTCTCCGTGGACGAAGCTTTTCTGGATGTCGGGGGAGCGCGCCGGCTTTTCGGCTCTCCCGTTCATATCGGCCAACAGCTGCGCGCCCGGATCCGCGCTGAGGTTGGGGTGCCGGCTTCCGTGGGGATCGCCGCTACTAAACACGTGGCCAAAATTGCCTCCGCGCACGCCAAACCAGACGGGCTTCTCCTTATCCCCGCCGCGGCCACCCTCGAGTTTTTGCACGACTTACCGGCCGGGGCGCTGTGGGGTGTGGGCGGGCGTACCGAGGAGCGTTTGCGTTTGCACGGGATCGAAACGGTGGGCGACGTCGCCGCAGCCGGCCCTGATCAGCTCCGCCGCCTGGTTGGAACCGCGGCAGGGGAGCACCTCTTCCAGCTGGCCAGCGGCGTCGATCCGCGCCCCGTCACCCCGAGCCGCGAGGAAAAATCCATCGGACGCGAAGAAACTTTTTTCGACCCCCTGGCTGACCGGGGCGAACTCCACCGGATTCTGCTTTCTCAGGCTCATGACACCGCCACCCGACTACGCGCAAAAGACCTGGTCGGGCGCACCGTGGCGATTAAGGTACGGTTCCCGGACTTCACCACCATCACCCGGTCGGCAACGCTGCCGCAAGCCACCCAGGTTGCTGCAGAGATTTACGAACGCGCCCGCGAGCTGTTGGACGGGGTGGAGATCCCCGCCGCCGGCTTGCGGCTCCTGGGCCTGCGGGTGGAAAACCTGAGCGAGCAGGGCGGTTTCCAGCAGCTCGCTTTCGACGATGATCCGCGCCGCGGCGAAGCCGAAAGCGCTATGGATGCGGTGCGTTCGCGTTTCGGGGCGGGGGCACTCGGGCCGGCAAGTCTTTTGCGGGTGCCGGGTACGGGCCACGGCGATGGGGCGGGCGATGGTGATGGGGCGGGAGGCGCCGGAACGGGGCATGGTGGAACGGGGCATGGTGGAACGGGGCGCGGCGACGTCGCACCCGGTGGGCGCGCAGGGCGCAGAAACGGTGTATCGTGACACAACATATCGTGACGCTGGCCCACGGGGCACGGTAGACTGGCAGCAGTACAGTAACAAGGAGGCACAGTGGCCCTATCGGACTACGAGAAGAAGATGCTCGCTGAGCTGGAAGCGCAGCTCACCAACGAGGATCCCAGCTTCGCGCGTAATATGAAGCCCGCTGCTCCGGAAGTAGAAGCCATCAGTCGGCAGCTGTCCGTGCGCAATCTCGTACTGGGGATTCTCGGGCTGGTCGCGGGCATCGCCATTCTGATCGGTGGGATTTCTGCACCGAAGATGTGGTGGCTCGGTTTGCTCGGTGTCATCATTATGTTTGCCTCGGTGTGGTACGCGCTCGCGGGCGTACATACGGAGAAAGTCGCGGTACCTGCCGGCGGCGCGGCATCCCCGAGTTCGGCGGGGCCGCGCGGAGTATCGTCCTTTATGCAGCGCCAGCAAGAAATTTGGGAAAAGCGCCGCCGCGGCGATCACTAGATTCGCGTGCCGCACCGGTTCGGCCGGTAACTCAAACTCAGCACCCGTAACGGTGAGAGGATATCGATCCTCTCACCGTTTTCTTTTTCTGAGGTACGACGGCGCAACTGGGTGAGAGTGCCCTCGCTCCACTGACCATTCTGCTCCACGGAGTGCCTCGCATATGGATCTGGCATTCCTCACCCCTGAATACCCCACCACACTCCACGTGCACTCCACTCAGTTTTCCCCTGTGATCGCGGGCTTTTCTGAGAATCACTAGCGCGACATACCCCCGTCATGGCAAACTGGTGGAGGAAAGTGGAGTAAAGTGGAGGCAAGCGCCACGGGAGGGGGTGCGGTAGATGTTCCTCGGCACGTATGAGCCCAAATTGGACGACAAAGGTCGAATTATTCTGCCCGCCAAATTTCGTGATCAGCTCCAGGGCGGGCTGGTGATGACGCGCGGTCAGGAACACTGCATCTACGTTTTTCCGCTCGCGGATTTTGTGGAATTGCAGCAGACCCTGGCTAAAGCCCCCTTGACGTCTAAAGAGGCGCGGTCATATACCCGCGTGCTGCTCTCCGGCGCCGTGGATGACATCCCTGATAAACAGGGGCGAATCACCATTCCGGCAATGTTGCGCACGTACGCGGGTCTGGATCGCGACCTCGCGGTTATCGGCACGGGCAACCGAGTCGAAATCTGGGATAGCGCCGCGTGGGCGGCCTATCTGGAGGATCAAGAATCGGCTTTCGCCGATAGGGAGGAAGAGGTCATCCCCGGCCTCTTCTAGGAATCGCGTGATCGCGGTGGCGGTCTTTCGCGAGAGCTCTGAGGCACTTCCCCAGCTTCAGATCACTCGCGGGGGATCACTATCGCGGGCGCCGCAATGAGAAGGGCACAGAATGGAGACAGCACGCACCTCGGGCGCGCCGCGCGCCGCTGGGAACGCGCTGCATGCCCCGGTGCTCGTGGACACCTGCATCGAACTCCTCGCCCCCGCCTTCCAGGTTCCCGCTCCTGTCCTCATTGACTGCACGCTCGGGATGGGCGGACACACCGAAGCTTTCCTTGAGCGTTTTGAAAACCTCACTGTTATCGGAATCGACCGCGACCCTGCCGCCATTGCCTTGGCGGGGGAGCGCTTGGCCCGTTTCGGCAAACGGTTCCGCCCCGTCCAAACCACGTACGACGACGTGGCCGCGGCAGCGGGCAATCGCCTCGTAGATGGAATCCTCATGGATTTGGGAGTGTCCTCCCTGCAATTGGATGAAACTGAGCGCGGGTTCTCCTACTCGCATGACGCCCCGCTTGATATGCGTATGAATGCCCAGGTCGGGCGCACCGCCGCGGATATCCTCGCGGAAGAATCGGTACGCGAGCTCACCCGGATTTTGCGCGAGTACGGGGAGGAAAAATTCGCCCACCGTATCGCCACCGCCGTTGTGCAACGGCGCGCCAGTGCCCCGTTGCTCCGTACCGGCGAATTGGTGGATATCGTACGTTCTTCCATCCCAGCCCCGGCGCGGCGCACCGGGGGGAACCCCGCCAAGCGCACCTTCCAGGCACTGCGCATTGCGGTGAATGACGAACTCGGAACACTCGAGCGGGCGTTGCCGGCAGCGCTCGCCAGTTTGCGGGTGGGAGGGCGCATCGTCGTCGAAGCTTATCAATCCCTGGAAGATCGGCTGGTGAAACGGGCTTTTGCCGCCGGGGCCACCTCCCGGGCACCCAGGGGACTGCCCGTTGAACTTGAAGAACATAAACCTTGGTTGGAGCTCCTCACCCGAGGAGCTATCCGAGCTAACGAAGAAGAAATCACCCGCAACTCCCGGTCCGCGTCCGTTCGTTTACGCGCTGCCGAGAAAATCCGTCCCGGAGGTCAGCTATGAGCGCACAGCCCCACGCTGTTGCAGCGCCGCGTACCCGTCCCGTGATCTCGGGGCGTCCCGAACTCACGCTTATCCCCACTCCGGCGGCGCACCGTGGCTTTCTCGGGACCGTAATCATATGCCTGGCACTCTTCTTCGGCGCGTTTGCCACAGTTTTTGCACTTAATACGCGTATGGTAGGCACGGCGTACGAAATCCGCTCCGTCAAGCAGGAGCTGGCGGTCGCGCAATCGGTGGAGTCCACCCTCACGGATGAAGTCGTGGGGGCCTCCACTCCGCAAGGTCTCAAGGAACGCGCGCAGGCCCTCGGCCTCGTCCCCGCCACGGACGTTCAGCATATGGACCTGGGGTCCGCTACGATTCTTGCTCCGATTCCGGGGGAGTGACACGAAGGAAGAGCGCATGAAGGAACTAGCCCGCCGCTGGAAGGCCGCGCAGCCGCACGTACGGCGCGTGCGCACCATGGCGATTATCTTCTTCTTCGCGCTGGGGATCCTCGGGGTACGGCTCATCGATTTGCAGTTTATTCGTGCCGATGCCTTGGCTGCTTCAGCGGACGCGTTCCGTACCCGTACCTACACTTTGCAGGCCAAACGTGGCGATATCGTGGACACCAACGGGGCGGTTTTGGCGACCTCTGTGGAACGCTACAACGTGGGCGTCAACCAGAATCTCATCGGTTCCTACCAGCACTACAAAACTGATGACAACGGGGACTACGTCCTGGATGCCAATGACCAGCTCATCGTGGAAGGCACTGGGGCAGCAGAAGCTGCGAAAGTGCTCGCGCCCCTGCTCGGCGTGGATCGAGCGGAATTAGGAGGCACTCTCCTGGGCGGTGAGAAAAAATCAACCTTTGTGTATATTGCCCGCGATATTTCCCCCGAAAAATGGCGGGAAATCAACGCCTTAGGAATTCCGGGTATCGAACCCGAACAGTTTATGAAACGCGAATACCCCAATGGATCGGTGGCTGGAAACGTCCTCGGCTACGTGGGGGAAACAGCGGAAAACCCGGTTCCCACCGGGCAAGCCGGAATTGAGCGCACGTTTAACGATGCCCTTTCTGGCACGGATGGGCGCTTGACGGTGCAAACCGCCGGAGGCGGCGCCGTCGTACCGAACGGAAAAACCGAGCGCGTGGATCCGGTTAACGGTGCGAACGTGAAATTGACAATCGACCGCGACTTGCAAAACGCACTCATGGAGTCCCTCGACGCCTCGGTGGATGCCAATGCCGCGGATTGGGGCGCAGCCGTTGTTATTGAAGTGGGGACGGGGCGCGTGCTCGCCCTTGCCGATTCCCACGCTCCCGATCCTTCGCGCCTCCAGGAAGCGAGTCCGGATTCTTGGGGTTCGCGTGCCGTGCAGGCACCGGTCGAGCCGGGATCTTCAGGCAAGCTCCCCACCTTCACCGCAGCTATTGATACCGGCACCGTCACTCCGCTCACCCAGTTCACGGTGCCGGACACCATCACCATGCCCAATGGCGAAAGTATTTCCGATAATGACCCGCATCCCACCCAGGGGATGACGGTGGCAGGGATTCTCGCGCAGTCCTATAACACCGGACTCGTTCAGATCGGTGACACGGTGGACGATAACGTGCGCTATGACTATATGCGAAGCTACGGGTTGGGAAGCCCCACCGGGATAGAACTGCCGGCTGAATCGGGTGGCATTTTGCGTCCGCCGGAGCAGTGGGGTCAGCGTGATCGCTACACCACCATGTTCGGGCAGGGGTGGGCAGCTACCACGGTGCAACTCGGGCAGATCGGGGCCACCATCGCCAACGGGGGAGTGTATATACCCCTCCATGTTGTGGACTCCACCACCGATGCCAGCGGGCGCACCACCCCCACCGTTCCGGGGGAAAGCCACCGTGTTATGAGCGAGGAATCCGCGGGCACCATGATGAATATGATGCAAGCGGTCACCAATAACCAATCCACCGGGTGGCGCGGGAAAGTTCCTGGTTACAACGTGGCCGGCAAAACAGGTACCGCCCAGGTTCCGGACGCCAACGGAAACCTCACCCGGCGTGTAGGTACCTTTATTGCGACCATCCCGGCCGAAGACCCGCAAATTGCGGTGGCAATCGCGGTCTACGGCGGGGCCGGGGCCGGATACGGTGGTGACACCGCGGTGCCTGTTTTCGCGAACTTCGCGCCCTTTGCGATGCGGCACCTAGGCGTGCCGCCCAGCACCGTTCCGCTTTTTAAATATCCGTGGTTCTCATCTGAGGTAGGCAACTAGTGAGTGACGAATTCCCTCTTCCACAGGTGCGCCCGGTCGCGCTCAATGAGATTCCGGGCGTGGACGTGCACGTTTTCGCGGGAGACGTGCACGCTGACGATACGGATCCGAGCAGCGCCCCCGGTACCACCGTCACCTCCGTAACCGCAGATTCGCGCGCGGTGCACGACGGCGCACTCTTCGCCGCGCTACCTGGTGCCCACGCTCACGGGGCGCGCTTTGCTAGCCAGGCGGTGCAGCGGGGCGCCCGCGCCATCCTCACCGATGCGACCGGCGCCGTTCTTATCAGGCAGGCTGGCCTGGATCTTCCGCTAGTGGTTATGGAGGATCCGGCCGCGCACCTGGGTGCCATTGCGGCACGCATCTACGGAAACCCGGCCGAGCGCTTGCGTAGCTTCGCGGTGACCGGCACCAACGGTAAAACAACGACCACGTACCTCCTGGACGGCTTGCTCACCGCGCTGGACCGCACCACCGGGCTGGTAGGAACCGTGGAAACAAAAATTGCGGACTTGTGCACCCCAGCGCGTTTGACCACGCCCATGCCCGCGGATCTCCAGGCGCTGCTAGCACTCCTCGTCGAACGGGGCGGGACGGATGTTTCCATGGAAGTTTCCTCCCACGCGCTGGCCCAGCACCGTACCAGCCCCGTGGTTTTCAGCGTGGCAGGATTTACCAATCTCACTCGGGATCATCTCGACTACCACCACACCATGGAAAACTACTATCAAGCTAAACGCAGCCTCTTCACGCCGGCCTGTTCGCGGAAGGCGGTTATCACCGTTGATGATGACTGGGGCCGGCGCCTGGCTGGGGAAACCGAGGTTCCCACCGTGGCCCTCGCGGTGTTCTCCGGGCTTGGTGGCCGCTGCGGGTACCAGGTACGCGATATCGAACGTGGCCCCGTTACCTCCTTTACCCTGGCCCATAGCAACGGGTGGGAAATGACGGTGCGCACCGGCCTACCCGGAGATTTCAATATCGCCAATACCGCGCTCGCGGTCGCCATGGTGCTGGAAAGCGGGGCAGACAGGGGCGCCGTCGGTGCTGTGGTAGGGGCCGGGCTCACCCCACAAGTTCCCGGCCGCATGGAAATAGTGGGCAGCGCGCCGCGCGTCGTCGTCGATTTTGCACATAATACCGCGGCGTTGCGTCTGGCCATGAACGCGCTGCGTCCCACCACCTCCGGTGAGCTCATCGTCGTAACCGGAAGCGCCGGGGAACGCGATGTGGACAAACGTCCCGAGATGGGGCGGGCAGTAGCCGAACTGGCCGATGTTGTTTACATTACGGACGATGATCCGCACGACGAAGATCCTGCTCCCATTCGAGCCGCACTCCTGGAAGGAGCCCGCAGCGCGCACAGCTCGGCCCGTATCGTGGACATCGCTGATCGGACCACCGCCATGCGCACCGCTATTCTTGAGGCGACACCGGAGGACACCGTGCTGCTGGCCGGGCGCGGGCACGAAACTTATCAACCGGTGGCCGGGGGGCGTAACATTCCGCTGGACGACCGAGAAGTAGCACGGGCGGCGCTAGCTGACCGAGCTCGCCGTGGCGCCCTCAACAAAAACACGCAAGAACAGAAAGACACGCAATGATTCCCATGTCCTCCGCGGAGGTTATCGCCGCTGTCGCCGGGACCGCGCTCGCACCGCTGAGCGATAGTGAGGTCACCGGGGCGGTTATCGATACCCGCGCCATCACTCCCGGTGCGCTATTTGCCGCCGTGAAAGGCGCGCGCGTGGACGCGAATACCCTGAGCGGCCAGGCGCGCGCGGCAGGAGCCAGCCTCATTCTCACCGAAGACGGCCCGGCAGCCCTGGCCGGCGGCGCTGAAGCTGAGCGTATTATCGTGGTCGATAATATCCCCGCGGCGCTCGGACGCCTGGCCCGGCATAATCTTGAGCTGGCTCGCCAACTCAATCCCGACTTGCGGGTTATCGCGGTGACCGGGAGCGTAGGGAAAACGACCACTAAGGATCTTCTTGCCGCGATATGCCGGGAACGCGGCGACGTGGTTGCCCCACCAGGATCACTCAATAACGAAATCGGCTTGCCGCTCACGGTGCTTCGTGTTGACGCAAGCACTTCCACTCTCGTGGCGGAAATGGGTGCCGACCATATCGGCAACCTCGCCTACCTCACCTCCATCGCACCCCCGGATATCGCCGTGGTGCTCGTGGTGGCCCGCGCGCACCTGGGTGAATTTGGTGGAATTGAGAATGTGGCGCGCGCTAAAGCAGAACTTGTGGAAGGGCTGCGTGAGGACGGGATCGCCATCCTCAACGCCGATGATCCGCGGGTCGCGGCTATGGCCGGGCGAGTTGCGAGTGGACGGGTTCGCACCTTCGGGCGTGTGAATCCGGCGGACGTGACCGCAACGGATATCGCTCTCGGGAGTGACGGTCGGGCCAGTTTCACTCTGCATATGAACGACGGCGCAGCTAGCTCCGCGTCCGCCGTGCTTTCAGCCCCGTCCGCGCCATCAGCGCCATTCGCCCCGTCAGCGCCATCAGCACCGTCAGCCTCCACTGCACCGTCCGCTCCAACGGTCAGCCTCGGGCTCGTGGGGGAGCACCAAGTCATGAACGCGCTCGCGGCCGCAGCTGCAGCCTCCGCCGCTGGGGTGAGCCTGCCCGCCATCGTGGCGGGACTGGCGAGCGGGCCGGCCAGCGCTCACCGTATGGATGTGTTCCGCCGTGGCTCCACGCTGATCATCGACGACTCCTACAATGCCAACCCGGATTCCATGCGCGCCGGCATCGCCGTGCTCGGACAGCTCGGAAACGGGCGCAAGGCTGCGATTCTCGGAGATATGCTTGAACTCGGCGCGGCCTCCCGGGAAGAACACCTCGCTCTCCTCCCGGCTCTGCAAGCGGCCGGCGTGAGCCTTCTTATTGCAGTGGGGCCTCATATGGCAGCCCTCGCGGCGGCAGCCCGTGATGCCGGCATCACCGCCCGCTCCGTCGGCGCGTGGGAAGAAGCGGAGGCGGCGCTCTCCGATATGCTCAATGAGGATGGGGCACTCCTCATCAAAGGTTCGCACGGTTCGGGCGTGTGGCACATCGCCACCCGTCTCAAGGGGGAATAGTGCTCGCGCTTATTATCGCTTTTGCGGTCTCGCTTCTCGTCACCCTATTCGGGACCCCGCTTCTCATCCGTTTTCTCGTGCGTAAACAATTTGGTCAATTCATACGCCAGGATGGCCCCACCTCGCACCTGGTTAAACGCGGCACCCCCACCATGGGCGGCCTCGCCATTGTTGCGGCGGTTGTTATCGGCTACCTGGTGGGCAATATTGGGGCCGGACGCAGCCCGGGTATGTCCGGGATCCTCCTCCTCGGCCTCATGATCGGTATGGCGGGCGTGGGTTTCGCTGATGATTTCACCAAGATTTCCCGCAAGCAAAGCCTGGGCCTCACCCCCTGGGCAAAAATCGCTGGCCTGGGGATTGTCGGCGTGGCCTTCGCGGTGCTCTCCCTCATGTTCTCGGATGAAAATAACCGCACTCCGGCATCCATGCGTATTTCCCACGTGCGCGATACCGGCCTGAGTCTCGCCTTCGCCGGCACCGCCGTCGGCATTATTCTCTTTATTATTTGGGCGAATTTCCTCATCACCGCCTGGTCCAATGCCGTCAATCTCACCGACGGCCTCGACGGCCTTTCCACCGGTGCCTCCATCATCGCCTTTGGTGTTTACACCCTTATTACCATGTGGCAAAGCAACCACCCCTGCTATGGCCTCGTGGACGCCGCCCCCGGGTGCTACCCCATCCGCGACCCGCGCGATCTCAACATCATCGCGGTCGCCCTTGTCGGGGCACTCATCGGATTCCTCTGGTGGAACACTTCGCCGGCGCAAATCTTCATGGGGGATACCGGTTCCCTCGCCCTGGGTGGTGTTTTCGCAGGAATGTCTATCTACACCCACACCGAATTCCTCGCCGTGCTCATCGGCGGGCTCTACCTCCTGGAAGTTATCTCCGATGTTGTCCAAGTGGGTGTTTTCAAAATGACACGAAAACGGGTATTCCGTATGGCACCCATCCACCACCATTTCGAACTCAAAGGGTGGAACGAAGTCACGGTTGTGGTGCGCTTCTGGGTGATTCAAGCCCTGTGCGGCTTTATCGCCCTGGGTATTTTTTACGCTGAGTGGTTGATGCAAAGATGAGTGAGTGGCAACATCCGGGCGCGGCGGAGCTGGCAGGGCGTCGTATCGCCGTCGTCGGTTTAGGAAAATCAGGGCGGGCCTGCGCGCGGGCACTGACCGAGCTCACCGAGGCGCGTGTGAGCGTGTGGGACGCCGATATCACCAAACTTGGGGCGGTTACCACCCTCCCCGTGGACACCGGCGGGAGCGACCCAACTCCGGCCGAGCTGGCGCGCAAAGTGCTGGCCTGGCGGCCCGACATCATCATCCCCGCTCCCGCCATTCCCGAAATCGGCCCGCTTTTTGCCGCAGCTGCTGACCACGGTACTGAGCTGTGGTCGGAAATCGAACTTGCCTGGCGCCTGCGCGCGCACGACGGTGCGGGGAATGCCGCCCCGTGGCTTGCCGTGACCGGCACCAATGGGAAGACAACCACGGTGACCATGGCGTCTCATATTTTGCGTGCCGCGCACCTGGGCGGCGAACCCATCGGGAACGTCGGTAATCCCGCCGTCACCGCCGTGAGCGCCACCGGCCCGGACGCCCCGCAAGCCTTTGCTCTGGAACTATCTTCCTTCCAGCTGCGCACCACCCACACCATGGAGTCGGCCGCCAGCATCTGCCTCAATATTGCCGACGACCACCTCGAATGGCACGGTAGCCGCGCTGCCTACGCCGCCGCGAAAGCCCGAATTTACGAGCATGTGCGCACCGCTGCGATTTACCCGGTGGGCGATAGCACCGTTCAAAGCATGGTCGATAACGCGGATGTGCGTGAAGGTGCCCGCGCCATTGGCATTACGACCGGCATTCCCGCCGTCGGCCAGATCGGCATCGTTGACGGCCTCATCGTGGACCGTGCGTACGGGAAGCATCGGTGGAGTAGCGCCGTGGAAATCGCTTCTTTGAACGACGTCGCCCAGCTGGCTCCCACCACCGCGGCGCTCCCGCGCCACCTCATCTGGGACGCACTGGCGGCCGTGGCCCTCACTCGGGCCATCGATATTCCCGCGGAGGTGGTACGCGCCGGACTCCGACATATGCGCCCGGGCCACCACCGCATCGAGACGGTGAGCGAACGGGCCGGGGTGCGCTACGTGGATGACTCCAAGGCCACCAATGCCCACGCCGCTCTCGCTTCTGTGTCCGCACTGGCTGAAGGTAGCTGTGTATGGATCGTGGGCGGGCAACCCAAGGGGGCCCGCTTTGAATCCCTCGTGGCGCAGGTGCGGGATAAATTGCGCGCCGTCGTTGTTATTGGTGTCAACCAAGAACCCTGGCACGCTGCTTTGGACGGAGCAAATCTTCCCGTCACCTATATTGACCCGGCGGCCTCCGAACCGATGGCGCGCGCGGTGCTGGCTGCTTCGCGCTACGCGCAAGCGGGGGATACGGTCATGCTGGCCCCCGCCAGTGCGTCCATGGACCAATTCACGTCGTACGCGGATCGCGGTGATCGTTTCGCCGCGGCCGTGCGCGCCCTGCCCGCACCACCAGCGGGCGGCACCTCGTCGGAGGGCGACGCCTTGCCGGGAGACGGTGCCCTGGCGGAGGAAACGGCGCGGGAAAACGGCGCACAGGATAGCTCCACGGGGATACCTCATGCGTGATCGGATCGAGAAGCTGCAGGCCCCGAGCGTCCCGGAGGAACGTGTACGCAACGTTATGCACCGTTCCATCCTCCTTCTCGTGGTGGCTACCGCGATCCTTGCCCTCCTCGGGCTCCTCATGGTGTTTTCCGCCATTACCCCCGGGGCGGTACGAGCCGAATACGAAGACGGCCCCAACCTGTTCCGCTCGGCCTACTTGCAGATGGCCTACGCCGCTATTGGCACTATCTTGGCGGTGATCTGCGCACGTATTCCCCTCGCTGTTTTCCAGCGCCTATGGGGCCTAGCCCTCGGCTTCGGGATAGGTTTGCAGCTCCTCGTGCTCACCCCGCTGGGTGCCTCCGTTGCCGGCAACCGTAACTGGATTGCCTTCGGCCCTATCCGGCTCCAGCCCTCCGAATTCCTCAAACTCGCCATGGTGGTGGCCCTAGCCGCGGTGCTCGGGCGCATGGTGCACGGCGCCCACTTCCAGCTTTCCGACTGGAGCATCCCCATTGTCATCACCGGCGCGGCCATCGGCGTGGTGCTCGTAGGTGGCGATATGGGAACCGCCCTCATCTTCCTCCTTATCGGAGTGGGAATGTTCTGGATGGCCGGCTTCCCGGGACGCTATTTCCTTATCAGCGGAGCGCTGGGCTTCTTCCTCGTCGTCGTTCTTATTTTCTCGAGCCGCTCGCGCATCACCCGCATCCAGGACTTCTTCCAAAACCTCTTCACCCTTCCGACTGGGCAAACCCCCTCCCAGGCCGATTACGCGCTCTGGGCTTTCGGTTCCGGAGGGCCGGGCGGATCCGGCCTGGGCACCGGAATTGAAAAATGGCCCGGGAACCTCGCCGAAGCACATACCGACTTCATCTTCGCGGTGGTGGGAGAAGAACTCGGGTTCTTCGGATGCGCCGTCGTCATCGTGCTTCTCGGCACAATTGGCTACGCCCTCCTCACCATCTGCATGTACCACCCGCACCGTTTCGGCCGTTTCATTGCCGGAGGTGCCACCCTGTGGCTATGCGGACAGGCCGTAGCAAATATGTTCGTCGTCACCGGCCTGCTGCCCGTTTTCGGGGTGCCGCTACCCTTCATGAGCCAGGGTGGCTCCTCCGTTATCTCCTGCCTCATGGCAGTGGGAGTCTGCGTGGCGGCAGCCCTGGCGGTCCCGGGCGTGAAAGAATCGTTCCGGCGCTCCAGCTCGCTCGCGGGCCGGGTGCGCGCAGTTATCAGGAGGACCTCGTGACACTAGTGCTCGCCGGCGGGGGAACCGCCGGGCACGTCAATCCGCTACTGGCCACCGCCCACGAACTCGCCGGGCGCGGGCACCGTATCCTCGTGGTCGGCACCGCCACGGGCATGGAAAAAGACCTCGTTCCGGCCAGCGGCTTCGACTTCGCCACCGTGGAACGCGCACCGTTCCCGCGCCGTCCCGACAGGGACGCGCTACGTTTCCCCGTTGCTTTCCCACGGGCGGTGCGCCAAGCCCGCCGTATTCTCACCGGTGTCGATGCCACGCTTGCGGTCGGCTTCGGTGGTTTCGCCTCCACCCCCGTCTACGCTGCGGCGCGCCGTGCCGGCATCCCAGTAGTGGTGCATGAACAGAACGCACTGCCGGGTTTGGCCAATAAACTCGGGGCGCGGGGCGCGGCTGCCGTTGGCCTCACGTTCCCCTCCACGCCGCTCCGTGCTGCGCGCGGCATCACCCGCACCGTCGGATTGCCGCTGCGTCCCGCCGTTGCTGCCCTCGCCAGCGCCGATAGAGCGGAGGCACGCACCGTAGCCGCAGCGCGCCTGGGATTAGATCCGCAGTTACCCACCCTCGTGGTCACCGGGGGCTCCCTGGGCGCTGCCCACCTCAATGACGTAATGACTGCCGCTGCCCCCCGCTGCGCCGCCGCCGGCGTCCAGCTTCTCCACCTCACCGGGCGGGGGAAAGCCGCCGAGGCCCAGCGCGCCGCCGCCTCTATCCCCAGCTACCACGTGCTCGAATACCTGGAAGAAATGGAACTTGCCTACGCGGTGGCGGATACTGTGGTGTGCCGTGCCGGCGCCGGTACCGTGGCAGAAGTTTCCGCCTTGGGGATCCCCGCGGTCTTCGTTCCGCTCCCCATTGGCAACGGGGAACAGGCGCGTAATGCGGCCGATGTGGTAGCCGCTGGAGGGGCGCTGCTCATCCCTAATGCCCAGTTCACTGCGGACTCGGTGGGCACCGTACTGGACATTGTTACCGATACGTCCGCTCGCACCCGTATGGCCCAGGCTTCGCGCGCCATCTGTCCGGCCGACGGTGCGGCCCGGCTCGCCGATCTTATCGAGGAGGTTCTCAGGTGACACATATCCATCTCATCGGCATCGGCGGGGCGGGCATGAGCGTTATCGCCGATCTGCTCCACGCTGAGGGCTGGACCGTGACCGGCTCCGATGCCCGTGCCTCGGCCACCACGGAGCGCTTGGCGGATTCCGGAATCACCCTGTGGATCGGAACGGATCCCGCACGCATCAGCGCCGACACCCTCGTGGCGGTATCCTCGGCCATTAGGGAAGATAACCCGGAACTCGCGCGGGCTCGCCAGCTCGGCGCCCGCGTCATCCATCGTTCCCAAGCCCTTGCCCTCGCGAGCGGGAACCGCGATTTTGTGGCGGTGGCCGGCGCCCACGGAAAAACTACCACCTCGGCGATGCTGGCGGTGGCACTGGATGAAGCGGGCCAAGAACCGTCCTGGGCGATTGGGGGGAGCGTGCGCGGGCACGGCTCCGGAGGCCACTTGGGCAGCGGGCAGGTCCTCGTTGCCGAGGCCGATGAATCGGATGCTTCCTTCCTTAACTATCGCCCTCGTATTGCCGTGGTGACCAATGTCGAACCCGATCACCTCGACCATTACGGCAGCCGGGAAGCTTTTGAAGAAGCCTTTGCGGAATTCGCGCGCTGCATCATTCCCGGCGGACTCCTCATCGTGTGCGTCGACGACGCCGGCGCGGCCCGTCTGGGTGCTCAAGCGGTGCGCGAAGGTATCCGGGTGGTCAGCTACGGACGGGGCACTCCGCTCCCCGGTGCGGAGTCCCATGTAGCCCTCGAGGATGGAGCCCTACGGTGCGGGGAAGCGCGCGCACCGCTCTCGCTCCAGGTTCCCGGATCCCATAACGAACTCAATGCGGCGGGGGCAGCCGCCGCCGGCCTGGAACTGGGCGTGAGCCTGGCCGACATCGCCCGCGGCCTGGAGGCTTTTACCGGGACGGGGCGGCGTTTCGAGCTGCGCGGTGAGGTCGGGGGAGTGCGCCTCTTCGATGATTATGCTCACCATCCCACCGAAGTGGAGGCTACTTTGCGCGCCGCCCGCACCGAGGCCGGTGCGGGGAGCGTGCGCGTCCTTTTCCAGCCGCACTTGTATTCGCGTACTCGCAATTTTGCGGGCCGTTTCGCCACCGCCCTCAAGCTTGCCGATACCGCCATTGTCACCGCCGTCTACGGGGCCCGCGAAACACCCTTCGACGGTATCGAGGGCGATATGATCACGTCCCGCATGGGAGGCGCTGGGTGTTTTATTGCGGATAAACACGAAGCTGCCCGGGTGCTCGCAGCCAGCGCGAAGCCGGGGGACCTGCTGCTCACCATGGGTGCCGGCGACGTGACCGCGCTGGGGCCCGAAATCCTAGCGTTGCTGGGAGAGGGGACGGCGCGGTGAAAGAACCATCCCGGCGTCGCTCCGCGCGCGATATTAATCCGCGTGCGGAGATCACCTATGTTCCCACCGCCACCACCGCTCCGGTGATATACGACGACGGCGACGCCCCGCTAGCCGACCTCGCGAGCACCACCACGGTATCCCTGGACGAGCGCCTCGAAGAGAAAGCCTCCGAGAAACGCCGAGTACGCTGGCGCCGCGTCGGGGTAGCCGGTGCGGGATTCGCTGCGCTTGCCGCCCTGGCCTGGATAATCTTCTTTAGCCCGCTGCTGGCCTTGCGAGCCAGCGATATTACCGTCTCGGGTATCCCCGCGAACGCGGCGGTGACGGCGGAAGACGTCACCGCCGCCCTCGCGGAACGCTCCGGGATTCCGCTCCCACGCCTGGATACCGAAGCTCTCGCCACCGAACTAAGCGAGCAATTTCCGCCCATCAAGGAAGCGCAACTACGCCGCAGCTACCTCCACGGACTGGAGGTCACCCTCACCGTACGCGAGCCGGTAGCCTGCCTGATGGACAAAGGATCGTGCTCGGCTATGGATCGGGACGGCGTGAGTTTCCCGGTTCTCCCCGAGGTGGAAGCAAGCCTCCCGCGAGTAAGTCTCACGCCAGGGCCGGCCACCCGCTCCGAGGACGGGAACGATGGTCCGGGAATCCGTATCGCCCTCGATGTCCTCTCCAGTCTCAAAGACGATGTTCGTGCCCAGGTAGCCGGGGTATCGGTGAGCGATAGCGGGCGGGTAGGGCTCGATCTCACCTCCGGGCAGAAGGTGATCTGGGGTGATGCTCAGCGTTCCGACCTCAAAGCAGCAGCACTGGCCACCGTGATCACCGTTCCCGGCCAGGTGTACGACGTGTCAGAGCCCACCGCCGTCGTCGTTCATTAATCCTGAACCAACCGGCTATCGCACCGTTCCACGCCGCCGCCCCGTCCGCGCCATTCGCACCGTTCCGTGCGATTTCTGCACCGTTTGACCAGATTTCGGCACAGTAGCGCAGATCACTTCGCAACACACCAGCGCGGGGAATTGCACCGTTGTCATTCGCCTACTATCTTGTCCGCGAAGTCAGGAACGAAAAACCTCAAGTTTTACTTGAGGTTCGGGAGGAAAGCTCATGGCCGTAGTTAATAACGCCGCCAATATCAAAGTCATCGGGGTCGGCGGGGGCGGTGTCAATGCCGTTGATCGCATGATTCAAGACGGACTTGCCGGTGTGGAATTTATTGCCGTTAATACCGACGGACAGTCCCTGGTGAAATCCGAAGCGGAAACCAAACTTGATATTGGTCGCGAGGTTTCCAAGGGCCTGGGCGCGGGTGCGGATCCCTCGGTGGGTAAGCGCGCCGCGGAAGAAAACGTGGAAGTTATCCAAAGTGCCCTTGAAGGTGCGGATATGGTGTTCGTCACCGCTGGTGAAGGTGGGGGAACCGGCACCGGTGCCGCCCCCGTGGTTGCCAAGGTGGCTCGGGATCTGGGAGCGCTGACTGTCGGCGTCGTTACTCGTCCCTTTGAATTTGAAGGCGCTCAGCGCGCCAATAACGCCTCCATGGGTATCGCAGAACTGCGCCAAGCGGTGGATACCCTCATTGTTATCCCAAATGATCGCCTCCTGGAGATCGCCGAAGAAGACCTCACCATTATTGAGGCCTACCATCTCGCTGATGAGGTGCTGCGCTCAGGCGTCAAGGGAATTTCTGACCTCATTACCATTCCGGGCCTGGTCAACCTCGACTTCGCGGATGTCAAGGCCATTATGAAGGACGCGGGTACCGCACTCATGGGTATCGGCTCGGCCTCCGGGGAAGATCGTGCGGTGCGCGCCACCGAAAGCGCCATCTCCTCCCCGCTGCTGGAAGCCTCTATTGACGGGGCGCACGGCGTGCTTATTTCCTTCCTGGCCGGCGCGGACTTCGGTATGAAGGAGCTTGCCTCCGCCTCCAAGATGGTCAAGGAAGCGGTGGATCCGAACGCGAATATTATCGTCGGCCAGATTATCGACGAATCGCTCGGTGATGAGGTGCGCGTGACCGTTATCGCCGCGGGCTTCGATGAAGCGCGTGATCACCTGCTGCAGATGGACGGCGTTCCGGCTGGCCACGATACCGTCGAGCCGATCGAGGACCTGGCCCCGGTCGAAGCTGAACCGGAAGTCGAAGCGGTGGCCAGCCCGGCGCACCCGGTGGCCAGCCCGGCCTATCAGGCGGCCCAGTCTGAAGCGCAGGCAGTACCGCAGCGCCCGGGAACTCACCGCGCCATCCCGCCGCGGGTGGAAGAACCGCAACGTTCCGATCTGGATATTCCCTCCTTCCTTTTCGAGGAAAACTAAAGGGATTTCGAGGGAACTACGCGGGCGGGGAACTAAGAGAGCCAAAAAGCTAAGAGATCTAAGAGATCTACGGGAAACGCAGCGCATAGGAAAACTCAGGCAGTAATGACTCGTAACGCTCTGGTGGAGTGGGTAGCGGATATCTCCGTGCCCGGTGGTCGCATCCGGGCGGGATTCACATCCCGCGCGGGCGGGGTATCCCGCGCTCCTTTTGCGGGCCTCAATGTGGCCCACCACGTGGGGGATGACCCCGCGGACGTGGAGCGTAACCGGGCTCTTCTGGCAGAGCACATCGGGCAGCGCCCCGTCTATATGGACCAGGTGCACGGGGACCACCTTGAAGATGCCGGCGTTCTGACTTCCGCCGGTACCTTCGTGGCCCCCGGCACCGACGGCCTCCTCATTGACATTCCGCGTAGCTCGGGCACCGCACCGGTGCCGAGAGGTGCTGCTGCTGCTGCGGTAGTCATGGTGGCCGATTGCCTCCCCTTGCTCCTAGTGGCGCGTGATCGCCTTGCCGGGGCTGCCGTGCACGTGGGGCGGCGCGGACTGGAGGCCGGTATCGGGCCGGCCGCCGCGCGCGCCCTCGGGCCGGAGCACCTCATCGCCTACCTCGGCCCGTCCATTTGTGGGCGCTGCTATGAAGTGCCCGAGGAACTTCAGGCCAGCGTTGCCGCGAGCGTTCCCGAAGCTGCCGGGCGCACCGCCTGGGGCACTCCCTCCCTTGATATCGCGGCCGGGCTCAGCGCTCAGCTGCGCGCCGTCGGGGTACGTGAGATCCACGTCAGTTCTCAGTGCACCCGTGAAGATACCGATTTTTATTCCTACCGCCGTGCATCGCGCACCGGCCGTTTTGCTGGAGTGCTCGCGGTGGACCGTAACGCGCCCGCGGCGCGCCGTGCTGACAAGGCCGGGCGTGTCGCCTAACGTAAAACGAGAACAGTGAGAAGGGTTGGCTGCTATGGGAATGTTCCAGCGTTTTGTCTCTAAGGCAACGCTTAACGACGACGAGTACCTGGATTACCAGGACGACGCCGATTACTACGAAGATGATTACGAGGCGGAACCGGAAAGCCCCGTCAGCGAAATTCACGCTGTGGAGCAGCCCGTGGATATCGCCCGGATCATCACCGCGAAACCGCGTTCCTTCACGGAGGTACGGGGCTTCGCGGAACAGTTCCGTGACGGCCTGCCCGTCATTATCAACCTGGCCGAAGCTGACGATATTGCGCGTAATCGCATTGTTGACTTCGCCACCGGGATCTGCTTCGGGCTGCACGGGGATCTCAATAAGATTTCCGCAGATGTCCTGCTCATGACCCCGCGTACCGTTCGTATGGAAAACCAGCGCCCGGAGTCGCGCGATTCGTTCTAATGGCAGTAGTTGGAATTATCCTTTCCACCCTCATCAGCATCTACCTTTTGGTGCTGCTCGCGCGGGTGATTATTGATCTAGTAACCATTGCGGCGCGTGATTGGCGCCCCAGTGGCGCCCTTCTCGTTATCGTTAATATTGTCTACGCGCTGACGGACCCGATTCTTAATCTGGTGCGCAAAATTATCCCGCCCTTGCGGCTCGGAGGTATCGCGATTGACATCGGTTTCATCGTTGTTTTTATCGTGCTTCAAATCCTCAACGGGATAATTTTACGTATCTTTGTCTCGTAGTTCGCCCAGATGAGGTAGGCTTTATCCGAGAGCCGTGTGCTCATAACACAGTCACGTGCTCTTAACACAGTTTCGTTACACTACTTGAGGTGAGAAATGGCAATGCTCACGGCACAGGATGTCATGGATGTCCGCTTTAAGCGCCCGGAAACCGCGGAGACCGGTTACGACGAGGTACAGGTCGACGAATTCCTTGACGCGATCTACGAAACCATCGTCGATCTGTCGAAGCAGCTTCAGGAAGCGGAGAATCGCGCCACCGTCGCCGAAGCGCGCGTGACCGAACTCCAGAACGGTTCGGGTGAAGAACCCGCAGCGCCGGACCAGGCCACAACCACCGCGTCCTTCGCTCAGCCCACCGGTACCGTTGGGGAACAGGCGGCTGCCGTGCTCCAGATGGCACAGCAGACCTACGAAGAACTCGTGGCCCGCGGTGAAACTGAGAAAGCTCAGAAGATCCAGGATGCGGAAACCCGCAGCGCCAAGATCATCGAGGATGCCGAAGCTCAGTCCAACCGCACGCTGGCCCAGCTGGAGCAGGAACGCGGTTTGGTGGAGCGCAAGATCTCCGAGCTGCGTGACTTCGAGCGTGATTACCGCACGCGGCTGCACAGCTACCTCGAGACGCTGCTCGCCAACGTCGATTCTGGCGCGCAGGAACCCGAAGCTCGTAACTAGTGCGTATGGTGAGGCGAAGCACCTCGTGGTTCCTCATCCTCGTGGGGGCGCTGGCCGTTGTGGCCATCGACCAACTCACGAAGCAGTGGGCCATCGCTAACCTCAGCCAAACGGAGCGTATCGCCATTGTGGGGGATGCCCTCGGGCTGCACCTGGTCTTTAACCCGGGTGCAGCATTCTCTCTGGGGGCAAATTCCACCCGCGTTATCACCGTCATCGCGCTGGTTGTGGTGCTCGCGGTCTTCCCCGCCCTCGCGGCGCGGGTACGTCACCGGTGGATTGGTGTCGGTCTTGCCCTCATGTGGGGTGGCGCGGCCGGTAACCTCATCGACCGTATCTTCTTCGAACCGGGCGGTTTCGCCGGGCACGTGGTCGATTTCATCGCCTACTTCGACTGGTTCGTAGGGAACGTGGCCGATATTGCGCTGGTGGCCGGGGCCGTGATCATGATCGCGGTAGCGTTCTTGATGAACGACGGCGCAGCTTCGGAATCAGCGGATTCTGGCGCGACTGCGGATACCGGAGCGCTTCCAGTTTCCCGGTCGGCAGATGCGGTGCGTCCATCAGATTCTGTGCCCGCACCGGGTAGCCCCGAGCGAGGCGACTAGCATGTGGCGGACCTATCCGGTCACGGAAGAATTCACCGACGCACGCATTGATGCCGCTATCGCGCGTCTCACCGGCCTTTCGCGCGCCGAAGTACAGCGCCTGATCGATACCGGGGACGTGCTCCTGGACGGTAACCCGGTGGCGAAATCAGTTCGGCTGCGCGCGCAGAGCATTCTAGAAATCAATATCCCAACCCCGCGCACCGTTGCCCCGCGCGGGGGCGACGTCACCATCCCCATCCTCTACGAGGATGGGGATCTCGTGGTGGTGGATAAACCGGCAGGTCTGGCCGCCCACCCTTCCCTCAACTTCACCGGCCCGGACGTCCTGGGCGCTCTTATGAACGCCGGGGTGCAACTCTCCGCCTACGGCCCGGCCGAACGCAAGGGGATTGTGCATCGCTTAGATGTGGGAACCTCCGGGTGTATGGTGGTGGCCAAATCCGAACGCGCCTACGTGCTGCTCAAGGATGAGTTCCGTCAGCGCGTTCCGGAAAAAATCTATCATGCCCTCGTCCAAGGGCATCCCGACCCGCTTTCCGGTACCGTAGATGCCCCTATCGGGCGCGATCCGCGCCACCAGTGGAAAATGGGGGTGCGCGCGGATGGGCGCCATTCCGTCACGCACTATGACACCCTCGAAGCGATGGCCGGAGGTAGCCTCCTCCAGGTTCACCTGGAAACGGGACGCACCCACCAGATTCGGGTGCATATGTCGGCCCTCGGCCACCCCTGCGTGGGCGATGCCACCTACGGGGCCGATCCGGGGCTGAGCGAAACGCTCGGTCTGACCCGCCAGTGGCTGCACGCCACCCATCTCGGCTTCGAACACCCGGACGGCAGCTGGCGCGAATTCGAGGCCCCCTACCCGGCGGATCTCGCCACCGCGCTCGAACGTATGCGAGCGGGAGTTTTTTCATGACGACGGCGCAGCTACGTTGCCGCGAGGGAGACCTGGAGCGGGCGCGCGCCCTCCGCATCGAAGTCTTTTGCGGGGAGCAGGGCGTGCTGCTGGAAGAAGAACTTGACGATATAGACGAACGCGCCCACCACGTCGTCGTCGAAAACACAGCGGGTGAAGCACTCGGAACCGCGCGGGTATACGCAACCGATGAGGGCGTTGTACACCTGGGGCGGGTGTGCGTACGCCACTGCGCCCGCGGGCTGGGCGTGGGCCGTGTCGCCTGTGAGGCCGCGGCCCAGATCGCGCTGCGCGAATTCGGACACGCCGGGCAGGTGCGCATTGTCCTCGATGCTCAAGAGGACAAAATCGGCTTCTACCGGGCCCTCGGCTACGAACTCACCGCCCGCGAGCCCTTCCTGGACGCGCGCATCTGGCACCGGGAAATGGCGCGGATAGTGAGCGCTGGATAGACTAGGCCCCATGGCCGCTCCCTCAGATTTCGTTCACCTCCACACCCATACCGAATACTCCCTGCTGGACGGGGCCGCGAAAATCAAGCCGTTGGTAGCGCAGGCCGTTGCCCAACATCAAAGTGCGCTGGCCATTACCGATCACGGCTACTGCTTCGGCGCCTATGAGTTTTACCGGGCCTGTAAGGACGCGGGTATCAAGCCGATTATCGGGGTGGAAGCATATATGACCCCGGGTACCTCGCGCTACTCCAGCAACCGGGTGCTGTGGGGGGACGAATCGCAGCGCAGCGACGATGTGTCCGCGCGCGGGGCCTATACCCATATGACGCTGCTGGCCACCAATAACACCGGGATGCATAACCTTTTCCGGCTTGATTCGCGCGCCTCGCTGGAAGGCCAGATGGGCAAATGGCCCCGCATGGATATCGAGCTTCTCGAGGAGCTGCACGAAGGTCTCATCGGCACCGCCGGTTGCCCCTCCGGGGAGGTGCAAACCCGACTGCGGCTGGGGCAGCACGCCGAAGCTCTGGAAGCCGCCGGGCGGATGCAGGAGATCTTCGGTAAAGAAAACTATTTCGTGGAAATCATGGACCACGATAATGAAATCGAGCGGCGCACCCGCAATGATTTGCTGGATCTCGCTAAGAAAATCAATGCGCCGCTACTGGCCACCAATGATTCGCATTATGTGCGCGCGGAGGATCATTCCGTCCAAGATGCCATGCTCTGCATTAACTCCGGTTCCACCCTCCAGGATCCCAACCGTTTCAAATTCGACGGCCACGGCTACCACCTGCGTTCCACCGAAGAAATGTACCGTCTCTTCGGGGACCTACCCGGAGCCATGGAAAACACCCTGCTGGTGGCCGAACGCTGCAATATCTCCTTCACCACCGCCGCCGAAGGCGCTAATTACATGCCGGTATTCCCGGTTCCCGCCGGGGAGGACATCACCTCTTGGTTCATTAAAGAAGTGGAACGCGGCTTGCATTCGCGCTACGGGGAACATATTCCCGATCACGTGCGCCAGCGTGCCAACTACGAGGTGGAGGTCATCGTCCAGATGGGCTTCCCCGGCTACTTCCTCGTGGTGTCCGATTACATTCTGTGGGCCAAACGCAATGGCATCCGGGTGGGCCCGGGGCGTGGCTCCGGGGCCGGTTCCATGGTGGCCTACGCGCTGCATATCACCGAATTGGATCCCATCGAACACGGCCTCCTCTTCGAACGTTTCCTCAACCCGGAACGCGTATCTATGCCTGATATTGACGTGGATTTCGATGAACGGCGCCGCGGGGAAGTCATCGCGTACGTCGAAGATAAATACGGGCATGACAAAGTCTCCCAGGTGGTCACCTTCGGCACCATTAAAACGAAGCAGGCCCTCAAGGACGCCTCCCGGGTGCTCGGTTACCCCTTCGAGATGGGTGAACGCCTCACCAAAGCCCTCCCGCCCTCGGTCATGGGCAAAGACATCCCGCTCTCCGGCGTTTTTGATGAAAAGAATTCCCGCTATATGGAAGCCGGGGAATTCCGCGATATGGTCTCCACCGATGTGGATGCCAAACGTGTTTTCGACCTGGCCCAAGGCATCGAAGGGCTCACCCGCCAGTGGGGCGTGCACGCCTGCGCCATCCTTATGTCCTCGGTCCCGCTCACCGATGTTATCCCGGTGATGAAACGTCCGGCTGACGGTGCGGTCATCACCCAATTTGAATACCCCGAATGCGAGGATCTCGGCATCCTCAAAATGGACTTCCTAGGGCTGTCCAATCTCACCACGATTGAGGACGCCCTGGAAAATATCGTGGCGAATAATAAAGAGCCGCTCGATATCGATAATGTTCCCCTTGACGATGAGCGCACCTTCGAGCTGCTCCAGCATGCCGATACCCTCGGTATTTTCCAGCTGGATGGCTCGGGGATGCGCACGCTGCTCAAGCAGATGAAACCCACCAACTTCGAGGACATTTCCGCGGTGTCCGCGCTCTACCGCCCCGGCCCCATGGGGATGAACTCCCATACCAATTACGCGTTGCGCAAGAACGGCCTGCAGAAAATCGAGGCGATCCATCCCGAACTGGAGGAGATCCTCGAGCCGATTCTGGCCCCCACCTACGGCCTGATCGTTTACCAGGAACAGATCATGCAGATCGCCCGGACGGTGGCCGGTTTCACCATGGGCCAGGCAGATTCGCTGCGTAAGGCCATGGGCAAGAAGAAAAAAGACGTCATGGATAAGATGTACGTCGATTTCGAAGCCGGGATGGTGGCCCAGGGCTTTAGCAAGGACGCGGTGAAAACCCTGTGGGGCACCATGGAGCCTTTCGCGTCCTACGCGTTCAATAAGTCCCATTCGGCCTGCTACGGCGTTATCTCCTACTGGACGGCCTACCTGAAAGCCCACTACCCGGTGGAATACATGGCGGCCCTCCTCACCTCCCGCAAAGACAATAAAGACAAAATGGCGGTCTACCTCGGGGAAGCCCGCCGCATGGGCATCCGGGTGCTCGTCCCCGATGTGAACGAATCCCTGGCGAATTTCTCCGCCGTGGGGGAGGAGATCCGCTTTGGGCTGTCCGCGGTGCGCAATGTGGGCGCGAAAGTCGTGGACGGCATTATTAGCGCCCGCGAAGAAAAGGGTGCTTTCACTTCCTTCCAGGACTTCCTCGATAAGGTCCCCCTCGAGGTCCTCAATAAGCGCAGCGTGGAATGCCTCGTGCGCGCCGGGGCTTTCGATTCCATGGGCTATACCCGCCGCGCCTTGCTCTCCAAAGTCGCGGAAGCGGTGGATGCCGTCGTCGCCCTGAAGAAGAATGAAGCGGTGGGGCAGTTCGATTTGTTCGGCGGTTCGGAAATCGCCGGCGGGGTGGAGGTCGATATCCCCGAGCTGCCCGAATGGGATAAACGCGAAAAGCTCAACCTCGAGCGCGATATGCTCGGCCTGTATGTTTCCGACCACCCGCTCTCCGGCATGGAACATATTTTGGATCGCGCGGCCGATACCACGGTGGTGCGGCTTTTGGACGACGACGCCGCAACGGACGGGCGGACTGTGACCTTGGCCGGACTCGTGACAGCTGTCCAGCCGCGCATCTCCAAGAAAAACGGGAAGATGTGGGCGACGATTGTTCTGGAGGATATGACGGGCAGTACGGAGATTAACTTCTTCCCGGCCACCTACCAGACCGTGGCCGGGCTGCTCGCCCCGGATCAGGTAGCCATTATTACCGCGCGCGTCTCGGATCGTGATGGCAATATTCAGCTCTCCGCACAGGATATGAAAATTCCCAGCGGTGACCTGCTCCCGGATTCGCCCGTGGACGTTCAGCTGGCGGAGCGCATGTGCACCCGCGATCTGCTCGGGCAGCTCAGCGAGTTGCTGCAGCTCTACCCGGGGAGTGCCCCGGTGCGGCTCCATATCCAGCGCCCCGGCCGCACCTCGGTGGTGCAGGTGGGCCAAGAGTTTTATGTTAAACCCGAAGCGCGTTTCTTCTCCGATCTCAAGGTGCTCCTCGGGCGTAACTGCTTGGTCTAGTTCGCGTTGGGTAGACTGGCCGGGTGAAGAAAACTTTGACTCGTATGGTGGCGCTGCTCGGATGCACAGCGCTGCTGGGATCCACCGCGCTGCTGGCCGGCTGCCAGCCATCCTCCACCTCGCCCGCGGATAGCGCCGCAAGCTCCGCAGCTGCACCGAGCGCGGATACCGCGCGCATTGGTGTGACGGCATCGTTCACCCCGATCCGGTGGCTCGCTGAACAGATCGGCGGGGATTACGTGGAGGTCACCTCCGCCACCCCCACCAATGTGGAACCCCATGACTACGAGTTCTCCCCGAAGCAGGTCGCGGAACTGGAAGCCACGGACGTCATCTTCTACGTCGCCGGATTCCAGCCCTCCCTCGATGCGGCGATTTCTACCATCGGGGGTGGTAACGCTGTCAATCTGGCCGATGCCGCCAAGCTGGTTCACCACCGCGGTCTAGCCGATAATCACGGGGATGAAGCCACCGAAGCCGGGCGCGTTCTGGATCCGCATTTTTGGCTTGATCCGGTGCGGATGCGGGACGTAGGCGAAGCCATCACGGCGTCGCTTTCCTCCATGGACCCGGAGCATCGCGCTGATTTCGAGGCGAATTTCGCGCGCCTCAAGAACGAGCTAGCCGATCTTAATTCGCGCTATTCCACGGGCCTCGCCCAGTGCGCTACTACTACCGTGGTGTCCTCCCACGCGGCTTTCGGTTACCTCACGGACCGTTATAACCTCGTCCAGGTGGGAATCTCGGGGATTGACCCGGATCAGGATCCCTCCCCGCTCGATATTTCCGAAGTGAAACGCATTATGGCGGAAACCGGGACCCGCACCATCTTTGCGGAAGTAAATAGCCCCGCGAAAACCGCCGAGGCCATCGCCGCGGAAACCGGCGCGCAACTCTCCTCGCTGAGCACCGCGGAATCCGATCCGGATGGCGCGGGTTACCTGAGCATTATGGATACCAACCTCGCCCACCTGCGTGAGGGATTGCAGTGCCAGTAAGTCCGTCCCCGGCACCCGGCACGGGCGCGATATCCGTTGCGGGCCAGGCCCCGGCGCAGTCTACGCTTCCCCCGGCCCTCCTTGCCCGCGACCTGTGTATTACCCTGGGCGGGCGCGAGATCGTGCATTCGGCCCACCTGGAGATAGCGGCCGGGGAATCGGTGGGGATCTTCGGGCCCAATGGCTCGGGTAAATCCACCCTCGTCAAGGGGCTTCTCGGCGTCGTTGCCCACACCGGAACCGCGCAAATTTTCGGGGCGGATACCGCACGCCCCCGCCAGGTGCCCTGGCACCGGGTGGGCTACGTGCCCCAGTCGATGGTGCACGCCGGGAACTTGCCCGCCACCGCGCTGGAAGTTGTGCGCTCCGGTTTACTATCCGGGCGTCACCTTTTCGCGGACAAGGGGAAAGCGGCCCGCGCCGCAGCCTATGACGCCCTCGCGGCGGTGGGACTGGAGGATCGCGCCCAGGATCCGGTACGGGTCTTTTCCGGCGGCCAGCAGCACCGCGTCATGATCGCCCGCGCGCTGGTGCGCCGCCCCGATCTACTGGTGCTTGACGAACCGCTGGCCGGGATCGATGCCCGTGCCCGCGCCGATCTGGCCGATATCCTCACCCGCCTGCACGGCGCGGGGCTCACCCTCGTGATGGTGCTCCACGAACGCGGGGAACTCGCTCACCTGGTGCACCGCGATATCCAGGTATCAGATGGCTACGTTCACGGGGGAGTGGCGCAATGATCGCAGATATTCTTTCCTCGCCCCTCATGATGCGTTCCCTGCTGGTAGCGGTACTCGTGGGGCTGGCAGCGCCGGTGGTGGGCAGCTACCTCGTCCAACGCGGCATGGCCCTCATGGGCGACGGTATCGGGCACGTGGCTCTCACCGGGGTGGCCCTCGGCTGGCTCACCGGCACGTGGTTGCATGGCCAACCCGAACGTTTCGCGGTGCCCGGTGCCCTCGTTATCGCGGTGCTCGGCGCCCTCATTATCGAATGGGTGCGGTCCGCGGGAATTACCTCGGGGGATACCGCGCTCGCGATTTTGTTCTACGGGGGTATTGCCTGCGGGGTGCTGCTCATTTCTCTTGCGGGTGGCACGACGGCGAACCTCAACTACTACCTCTTCGGCTCAGTTACCACGGTCACGGGGCAGGACGTGTGGTACACCGTGGCCCTCACCGTGGTTATCCTCGCGGTGGGTATCGGGCTGCGCGGCCCGCTTTTCTCCGTGACGAACGACGAAGACTTCGCGCGTGCCTCGGGACTGCCGGTGCGGGCCTTTAATATCCTCATCGCGGTCACGGCAGCGCTCACGGTCGCGGTGTCCATGCGGGTGGTGGGTATTCTGCTGGTGTCGGCCATGATGATCGTCCCGGTGGCCACCGCCCAGCTGGTGTGCTCCTCCCTGGCGCATACCCAGCGCCTGGCCATGGGGCTCGGATGCGGAGCCGCACTTGTCGGATTGGTCATTACCCGCTATGTTTCTGCCTCTCCGGGGGCTATGATCGCGGTGATTCTCATTGCCGGGTACGCGGCCGTGGCAATGGTATCCACGCTGGTACGGCGCAATCACAGGAGGGTTCATGAACGCGTCTAAACCGCGGGTAACTGCCCAGCGGATCGCCATTTCGAAGATGGTGGAAACGATCCCAGAATTTGTTTCCGCCCAGGAGCTCCACGAAAAACTTTCTCGGGAGGGCCGGCGCATCGGGCTCGCCACCGTGTATCGCACCTTGCAGGCCATGGCGGAGGAGGGGATTCTCGATACCATGCAGGAGGGGACCGAAACTCTCTACCGCTATTGTGAAACCGAAGAACACCACCACCACCTCATGTGCCGGCGCTGCGGCAAAACCGTGGAAATCGCACTCGAAGGTGCCGAAGATTGGGTGCGTTCGATTGCCACCGCCAACGGTTTCTCGGATGTGGACCACACCCTTGAACTCATTGGGGTCTGCTCTGATTGCGCCGGGCAAACAACCGGGCGGGGTGGGCAGGGAACGAGCCGCACCGGAGAAAGCGCGGGTCGCTGAGCATGGATTCTTTCGCGTTCCTGGCCGGGCGTTCCTTTGCCTTCGTCTATCTTTTTCTTTTCCTCGTGGTTTCCTTGCGCTCCAGCGCCACCTTCTGGTTGGGCCGCTATGCCGCTTACCTGGTGGCGCGCCAGCGTGAACCGCGCAATCGCCTCGCCCACCGCGCCTGGGCCTGGGCGCATGACGAACGCGTTATCGCGGCCTCGGCACGGGTGGCGCGCCGCGGCTGGCCTCTCGTCACTCTCTGCTTCTTCACCATCGGCGTGCAAACCGTCATCCTCATCGGCGCCGGGCTCACCCGCATGAGCGGCTGGCGTTTCACCTTGGCCGCGCTTCCCGGCTGGCTGGGGTGGGCGGCGATCTACTCCACGGTGGGTATGCTCGCCTTGCGAGCGGTATGGGCAGCTATTTTCGGTAACCCGTGGGGGATAGCAGCAGTGGTGGTGCTGGGCGTCGTCGTCGCATATTTCCTTTTCGTTTTCCGCACCGGCCGGGACCGCGCGGAAACGGGCGCGGCGGTAGACTAGACGGGCCACGCATCATCCGGATGCGCGCAATAGAAAGGAACAACGTTGGCTAAGCCTGCTCCCTCCCGTCTCGATAACGTTATTTCTTTGGCCAAGCGCCGCGGTTTCGTGTTCCCCGCCGGGGAAATTTACGGCGGCACCCGCTCGGCCTGGGATTACGGCCCGCTGGGAACCGAGCTGAAAGAAAATATTAAGCGCCAGTGGTGGCGTTACATGGTGCAAAGTCGCGATAACGTTGTCGGCATTGACTCCTCCATTATTTTGCCGCGGGAAGTGTGGGTGGCATCCGGGCACGTCGGGGTGTTCAACGATCCGCTCATCGAATGCCTCAACTGTCACAAGCGCCTGCGCATGGACCAGCTCCAGGAAGCCCAGGCCGCGAAGAAGCATATTGACGACCCGGATTCCATTACCACCGCGGAGCTGGGCTGCCCGCATTGCGGGGTGAAGGGCCAATGGACCGAGCCGCGCGATTTTAACATGATGCTGAAAACCACCCTCGGCCCGGTGGAAGATGAATCCGGCTTGCACTACCTGCGCCCGGAAACCGCCCAGGGTATTTTCGTCAATTTCGCGAATGTACAAACTACCTCGCGCAAGAAGCCGCCGTTCGGCATCGGCCAGATCGGCAAGTCTTTCCGCAATGAAATCACCCCCGGAAACTTCATTTTCCGCACCCGTGAATTTGAGCAGATGGAACTGGAGTTCTTCGTCAAGCCCGGGGAGGATGAAGAATGGCACCAGTACTGGATTGACCAGCGCCTAGATTGGTACAAGGACCTGGGGATCAACCCGGAGCACCTGCGCCTGTACGAACACCCCCAGGAAAAGCTCTCCCATTACTCTAAGCGCACCGTGGATATCGAATACAAATTCGGGTTCCAGGGATCGGATTGGGGCGAGCTGGAAGGCATCGCCAACCGTACCGATTTTGACCTCACCACCCATATGAAGCATTCGGGTAAGGATCTGTCCTACTTCGACCAGGCCAGCGGGGAACGCTATGTTCCTTACGTGATTGAGCCCTCCGCCGGGCTGACCCGTTCACTTATGGCTTTCCTCGTGGATGCTTACGTGGAAGATGAGGCGCCCAATACCAAGGGCGGGGTGGATAAGCGCACCGTGCTGCGCTTGGATCCGCGCCTGGCACCCGTCAAGGCCGCGGTGCTCCCGCTCTCGCGCAATGAGAAGCTCACCCCCTTGGCGGCGGATCTTGCCGCGCGCTTGCGGGCCTCGTGGAATGTTGATTTCGACGACGCAGGAGCGGTCGGGCGCCGCTACCGCCGCCAGGATGAAATTGGCACCCCGTACTGCGTGACCGTGGACTTCGATACCCTCGAAGATCAGGCGGTCACGGTACGCGACCGCGACACCATGGAGCAGGTCCGTATCCCGCTAGAGAAGGTGGAGGGCTTCCTGGCCCAGAAACTGGTGGGCTGCTAGAGGCTCGTCACTCGTACGCGCAGCGCGCCGCGCGGCTGGGCGAGGGCAACCACATCGCCCTCCGCCAGCGCGCTGCCGCGGCGGGTTTCTACCCGACCGTTCACGCTAATATCGCCCGCTTCGATAAGCTCGCGGGCCTCGGCGCCCGAAGCCGCCAACGATGCTAATTTCACGAACTGGCCGAGTTTAATCGGCAAACGAACCTCGATGCTGGGGATAGCGGTGTCGGTCATGACGGTCCTTTCACGTGGGCGGAGTGCTGGCTTCTACTTTAGCGCGGCGCTGCTAGCATAATGATCGTGCCCGCGGCGGGGCGCGGAGGGAGAACACGTATGGATGCACTGCCGGTGATCTTCGGTAATGAGGTGGAAGCCTATAGTTTTGCGCGGCTTTTCCACGAAACCTACGGGGTGAATTCGCTCGTCGTTGCCGAATACCCGCGCGGGCATATTAATAACTCCTCGATTCTCTCGGTGCGGTACTGCGAACGCCGCATTATGGAGGACGAAGAAAAATTCGTGGCCTTGCTTAACTCCCTGGCTGCGGAGTTTGCGGATCGTACCCTCATCTGCCTCGTTAATGTTGACGAGGGCGTGGACGTTATTGTGCGTAACCGGCACCGTTTGGCCTCGAATTGGTTCTTCCCTTTCGCCGCCCCGGAGGTCGTGGACCTGGCAAATTCGAAAGAGGCGATGGCGCAGGTATACGAAAAGGTGGGGGAGGCGGCTCCGCGGCGCGCCGTCGTCCATTTATCCCGGCCCGAAACCTGGGACGCGGCCCTCGCTGCGCTGCCGTTCCCCATTGTGGTGAAACCTGCGCGCGCGGATAACCCCACCTCGCTGTACGCCACGGGTCTGAAAAAGGTGGAGGTATTCGACGACGCCGCCGCAGCCCGCGCGAAATTTGCCATGCTTGCCGGCCGCCAGGTTGGTATTGACCTTATCGCCCAAGAGCTTATTCCGGGGGATGACACCACCCAGTGGGTTGTCAATGGCTATATTGATTCACGCGGGCACCTCAGCGCGATTGGCTCGGGGAGGGTGTTACTGGGATTGCATGAGCCTTCTCTTATCGGCAATGCTGGGATTATCCTCACGGATCCGGATGGTTTCCTCACCGACCGGGCCGAACGGATCGTGCGGGAGGTTGGCCTGCGGGGCTTCTTCTCCATGGACGTGAAAATAGATCCGCGCACCGGCCGGGCCTACTGGCTGGATCTCAACCCGCGGGCCGGGCGCGGGCACTACTACCTTAAGGTGGGCGGGGTGAATCTGGCGCGTGCCCTGGTGGCGGATATCGCCGGGGAAACCGCGCCCCTCCAACGGGTTAACCGCGCCGGTATTTTCGCGATTATTCCCGCGTGGCTGGCGGGCCGGAACTATGTGCGCGATCCGCAGCTGGCTGCGCAGGTGCGGCGAGTGCGCCGGCGTGGCCCGGTGGTCAATCCGATTGCCTATAGCAAGGACCGCCACCTGAAACGCGCTATTTTCCGGATGCTTTCCGATATTCGCGCGGTGCAGAAAATGCGGCGCTTCTACCCGCATCCCACCGAATCTGGATTCTAAGGATAAGCTCAAGGCATGCGTTTCTTCCCCCCGCGCCGCCCGACGGGGCGGCATTTTGTGGCCGATGATTGTGCCGATGCCCGCCCGGAACTAGCGGAGCCCGATACCTCCGCTAGTTCCGGTGCAAAAAGCGCGAGTGCCGCGCGGGCCTCCATCATTATGTTCTTCGGCACGCTCGTCTCGCGTATCCTCGGCCTGGTGCGTTCCCCGATTCTCCTCGGCGCGGTGGTGGGCCTGACCTCACCGGCCGGAAATGCTTTCGGGATTGCCAATAAGCTCCCGAACCTCATCTACATGATTATTGTGGGCGGCCTGGTCAATGCGGTGCTGGTGCCGGCGATCGTGCGGGCCACCAAACGGGGGGAGAAAGAAGGCGCCGCTTTTATTAACAAGCTCCTCACCGTGGCGATTGTGGGCCTGGGGGCGGTGACGGTGCTTATTACTCTGGCCGCGCCCGCCGTGGTGAAAGTTATGGCGGCCACCATGTCCGAGGACTGGTATCGTCTCACGGTGGCCTGGGCCTACTGGTGCCTGCCTCAGATTTTCTTCTACGGCATGTACACCGTTATCGGGCAGATCCTCAACGCCCGCGAAAACTTCGGGCCCTATATGTGGGCGCCGGCTCTCAATAACGTGGTGGCGGTTCTCGGGATGCTCGCCATTCTTGCCATTTTTGGTTCGGCCACCCCGGAGGACGCTCTGGAAGCCGGGCGGTGGACCGCCTCGCGGGTGGGCTGGCTCGGTGGTATTTCCACCCTGGGGATCGTGGCCCAAGCGCTTATCCTTATCTGGCCGCTGCGCCGCCTGGGTATCCATTTCCGTTTCGATTTCCGGTGGCGTAATTCCGGGTTGGGGGCGGCCGGCCGGGCTTCCTGGTGGATGCTCCTCATGATGGTCACCTCGATCATCCCGACGGCGCTCATTTCCAATGCCGCCGCCGGGGCCTCTGACCGGGCCATTCGCATGGGCATGAATTCGGAGTACGTCGCGGGTAATTTCGCTTACGACACCGCCTACACGATCTACTCCCTACCCACCTCGCTTTTCGTCGTTTCTATTGCCACCGCTGTCTTTACCCGGATCTCGCGGGCGGCCGCGGATGGAGATAGGGATCGCATGCGCCGCGATGTTTCTCGCACCCTGCGCATCGTCTCCACCATCATGTTCCTGGCGGCCATCGGTCTCATGGTTTTCGCGGTTCCCGTCTCGCGGCTTTTCGCTATTACGTCGAGCGCGGAGCAGGCGGTCACCCTGGGGAAAGTGGTGGCTTCCATGGCCCTCGGGCTCTTTGGGATCGGTGCGGTGAGCGTACTCGACCGCGTTTACTACGCCTTTGAGGACACCCGCGGTGCCTTCCTCATTAGCTTGCCGTTCCAGGGCGCCTCCTGCGTGCTCACGGTATTCTGTGCGCTGCTGCCGCCCCAGCACGTGGTGTGGGCGGTGGGTATTGTGGGCTCCCTCGCCAATATTTTTGCGGTCATCGTGATGTTGTGGCACCTGTCCCCGCGCATGGGTGGGGTCGACGGCGCCACCCTGATATCCTTCCATCTCAAACTCCTGGCGATTTCCGGGCTGGCGGCCGCGGCCGGCTACGGGGCGGCCCGCCTGGTGGGCCCCGTCTTTAGCCCCATGACCCCGGCGCAGGCACTCCTGGCCCTCATCGTGGGAGGAAGCGTCATGGTGCTGATCTACGTGGGCGGCATGAAACTCGCAAAAATGGAAGAAATCGACGTGCTTTTCCGCCCCGTGGCGAAGATCCTGGCCCGGTTGCGCCGGCGTTCATGAGGCCGCGCGGGGAACTAGCCGGGCTGCGCCGGTGGCGCAGCCCCGTCGTCGTACCGCTGCCGCGGCACCGTGCCGGAAAACCTAGAGCAGCGCTCCCGTGAGCCTGGCCTCCGGGCGCAGCGGCAAGGCGAAAGTGCCGATAAATTCCTCCACGTTCCCGTTGAGTTTGCGTTTGTACTCAAGCACCGGGTAATCAGGGGCGGACTCGTCAAAAATCCCGGAAATCCCGAGAGTGTTATAGGTGGAAATACCGTGGGCGGCCGCCCAGCGCAGCAGGGTGGATTCCACCGGGTAATCGCGATTATAGGTGGTGAAATCCTTATTGAAGCCGCGGAGCAGCTGCACCAGTTCGTCACCCCAGCGGAAAGCCAGCACCCCGGCGAAAGGCACACTAGTGCCGTAACGCTGCGCTAAATCACGGGCCTCGGTTTCCTGCTTGACCAGGGAGGCGCGCTGATTACCGAGCTCCTTGAGCGCTCCCGCCTTTTTGCGAGTATGCGGCTCGGTGGAATTCTGTGCGATCTGCTCATCGAGGCGGGCAATATTCGCGGTGATCTCCTCCAGGTAGGTGGCCGGATGCGCGTAGGCAATCGCGAGGAAAGCCCGCTCCGGGCCCAGTTTCTCCATCATCGCGGTATACAGGTGCGCGGAATAATCCGAGATTTCGGCCATCTCGGTGCGCTCGCGCGAGGATTCGTAAAGCTGGTGGAAAGTCTCCCACAACTCCACGCCTCCGGTACGCACCTCCACGCCGTAGCGCCCCACGTGCTTGACTTGGCGGCGCATTGTTTTCGTGAGGGAATCAGCGATCTCCTCGAAGCTCTTTCCAGCAATATCCTTCGTATAAATAAAATGAATATCGGCCGGGTCATTGGGATCCACCGCGACGCGCTGGAAGCCGGCCGCGCTCAGCTGCGCAGTTACCCGCGTACCCAGGGCAGAATCCGCCACTTTGTCAGTGTCTGCGTAGAAAGCCGCGGGAACATTAGGCGTGATACGCAACGCGATCACCCGTTTCTTCGCGGCGAGGTAGCCCTTGAGTTCCGTGAAAAAGAAATCCACCAGCTCGGCATCTTCCCAATCCAGGGTGGGGCCGTTGGTAATAATGGCGCGAGTGAAAAGCTTTTTCCACGGCTGGTAGGTTATAAGGGCGACGCCGCGCAGCTCGGAGCCCTCGCGTACCCCCACATAATCAACGGTGTCTCCCTGCTCCGTGCGCCACTGGCCGTATTCGGGAAGCTGAGCGAGGAAGAGCCGGGAGCTGTGGCGGGTGGCGGAGGCGTACTCTTCGGCAGTCAACGTGGTGAAATGCATGTAGACAGTCTAATGATGACGGTGGGGGCAAGCCCGGGAAGAAACACCGGTTTCCACGCGCGGCGGTGGGCCGGTAGCCTGAAGGCGTGCATCATCATTCAGATATCGAGGTACCGGCGCGGGTGCGCCGTAAGGTTGGGCGCCTGCTCGCCGCTATTGTTGTGCCACTCGCCCTTCTTACCGTGATTGCGCTGATCGTGCTGTGGCCGCGCGGGGAGTCCCCGGTGGGCTCTATCCCGCTTAATTCGCCGGGTGTGAGCATGGTGAGCGGGCCGATCACCTCGGTGGGGGAAACGGATGCGCAAGGCCAAACGCCGGTGGAGATGGAAGTGGAGGGCGTATCCGTTCCCGTGCATGTTCCGGCGGAGGTGGTGGCTTCCGGGCTGGCCGTGGGGGATGTTATTGAGGCCCGTTTCAATCCTGCCATGGTCACCTCCGGTACGGCCCATATTTTCGTTGATTTTGAGCGCGGGGTGCCCCTGGCGCTCCTGGCCGGACTCTACGTGCTAGTCATTGTGGCGGTGGCGCGCTGGAAGGGTCTGGCGGCGCTCGCAGGCTTAGGGGTGTCTCTCCTGGTGGTCGGGTTCTTTATTATCCCGGCGCTGGCCGGTGGCGGTCATGCTTTCGCGGTGGTGCTGACCGGGGCGTCAGCGATGATGTTCGCGTCGATTTATCTGGCTCACGGCATTTCGATCCGTACGACCACCGCGATTATCGGGACTTTCCTCGGGGTTCTTATTACCACGGCGGTCGCGGTGTGGGCGGTGGGTGCCCAGAATCTCAGTGGCACGGGCGGGGAACAAACCGCAATGCTCTCCTGGAGCCTGGGCGGTATTAATATGCGTACGCTGCTGCTGGCGGGGATTATTCTGGCCGGGCTGGGTGCCCTCAATGACGTCACCATTACCCAGGTTTCCACCATTTGGGAGCTGCATGCCGAATCGCCGAGCACACCGCGCCGCCGCCTCATCCGCCGCGGAATGGCCATAGGCCGCGACCATATCGCCTCAACCGTTTATACGCTGGCTTTCGCCTACGTGGGAGCTTCGCTGCCCCTTCTGATTCTCGCCTCGATTTACCAGCGGTCTTTCCTTGACCTCATGCAGGTGGAGCAGATCGCGGAGGAGATCACCCGCACCTTGGCCGCTTCCGTTGGCTTGGTGCTGGCGATTCCTTTGACGACGGCGGTAGCCGCGCTTCTCGCCCCCGTGGCCCCCGGGCGGGATCGGGTGAACGCCTAGTTTGTGGCTCCACGGTGCAACCAAGCAGCGGGAGAAACGTTGAGGAGCGGATTCCCCTTGGAGATCCGGTGGTTAAGCGTCGATAGCGTGCTCGTTGCCGTCGGCAATATCGGTGAGGGTGAAATGTTCGTAAATGCGTTGCTGTTGGTCCTCGGTGAGGCCGTCCTCCACTGACCAGGCCGGAGCGCTGGCCACCGCTTCTGCGGAAACCGCGAGGATGAGCTTGCCCTCCACCAGGCGCGAACCGCGCAGCGGAACCAGGGCGGAGCGAAGATTGAATAATCCCCTCCCAATGAGGGCGAAGGTGGGTTGCCCGCTGGCGTCATCGAGGAACACTTCACGCACCGGCCCGATTTCCGCCTCGGAGCGGTCATAAGCGGTGGCATCCAGGACGTCTTGGACGGTGCTGTTGTCAGCCATATGCGCTGTGCCTTTCTGGTAGAAAATGTAGAAGCTACGTGAGCTTGCCGAAGCTAGCCATGCACGGGTAGTGGTGACACACCTTCAGGTTACCGTGATGCAGGTCATATAGTGGGGTGTTTAGCTCACGGAATAACTCTGGCTCCTGGCTGTGCGGTACCCTCATCCATGATGCAGGACGGGAAGAAGGGAAACACATGGGGGATAACGCCGCATGGCCGGCGATCCGGCTGGGCGATCTGACTTTGGCCACGCCGGTGATGCTCGCGCCAATGGCCGGGGTGACCAACCCTCCTTTCCGCCAGCTGTGCCGTGAAGAAGCCGAAGCGGGAATCCGGTGCGCAACGGGCGCGGGAAATGTTCCCGAAGTCGCGCGTCCAGATACCAGCCACGTTGCGGGGGCGGATACCAACCACGCCGTGTGCCCGGATACGAACCAGGCCAAGACCACGGGGGAGGGGCAAGCCTCGGAATCTCATGCGTCCGGCTGCTACGCCCCGGCCGGACTGTGGGTATGCGAAATGATCACTTCCCGCGCGTTGCTGGAACGTACCCCGGAAACCATGACTATGATCCAGCCCGATCCGAGAGATCCGGTGCGTTCCATCCAGCTCTACGGGGTGGAACCCAAGGTGGTAGCCGCGGCGGTGCGGCTCCTCATTGATGAAAACCGCGCGGACCATATCGATATTAACTTCGGCTGTCCGGCCCCAAAAGTTACCCGCAAGGGCGGGGGTTCGGCACTTCCGTGGAAACTGGATTTGTATGAGGACCTGGTGCGCCAGGCCACCGAAGCAGCTAACCTCGCGAACCGCGGGCGCGATCACGCCGTGCCTATCACGGTGAAATTCCGGGTGGGGATTGACGCCGCCCATGAAACGTTCCGGGATGTGGCCCGTATCTCGGAAGACTACGGGGTCGCCGGGCTCACCTTGCACGCCCGCACCACCGCTCAGCACTACGCGGGCCACGCGAATTGGGATTATATTGCCGAGCTGGTGGACTCTACGGAGCTGCCTGTTTTCGGTAACGGTGATGTTTTCGACGCCGCAGATGCCGCCGCGCTGCGCGCCCATACCGGATGCGCCGGGGTGGCAGTCGGACGCGGCTGCCAGGGGCGCCCCTGGATTTTCTACGATTTGGCCGCACTCATGCACGGGGCCACGGCGCAGCGCCGCCCCTCTCTGCGGGAAGTCGCAGCGATTATTGAGCGCCACGCCCGCCTCTCGGTGGAGCATTTTGGGAGCGAAAATAAGGCGATGCGAGAACTGCGCAAGCACATCACCTGGTACCTCAAGGGTTTCGCGGTGGGCGGGGAAACGCGCCATGCGCTCGGCCTGGTCTCCACCCTGGAGGAACTGCACGAGCGCCTCCAGGGCCTGGACCTCGACCAGCCCTATCCGCCCGCAGCGGAAGGAAAACGCGGGCGCGCCGGAGGGGAGAAGCGCCCGCATCTGCCCGAAGGCTGGCTTGATTCACGCGAATTAACCCCGGAACAAGCCGCCCGAATCCACGAAGCCGAACTCGATATTTCCGGCGGCTAAACCGGCTACGGTGCGGTGACTGCGTGTGCTACGGTACGGTGACTGTGCCGGCCGCGGCGTGGCGGCGCAACCGCACGTTCCGCCCGCCGGCACCGCACCCCTCGCAGGCTTGGTACTCTCTAGCTGTGACGGATTTATTTGGGGCGGCCGAAGTCTACGGGCCCGATGACCGCGAACGGTGGGTGCACGAACCACCCAAATCGCGTTCGCGTACCGATTTTGAACGTGACCGTGCGCGGGTGCTACATTCCTCGGCGCTGCGCCGTCTCGGCGCGAAAACCCAGGTGCTCGGGCCCGAATCGGATGATTTTGTGCGCACGCGCCTCACCCACTCCCTCGAAGTTGCTCAAATCGGGCGTTCTTTGGCGAAAAATTTCGGGTGTGATCCGGATATCGTGGAAACTGCGTGCCTGTGCCATGACCTCGGCCACCCGCCTTTCGGGCATAACGGGGAGCGGGCCCTCGCGGAAGTTGGCGCGGATATCGGCGGTTTTGAAGGCAATGCCCAGACTCTGCGTATCCTCACTCGCCTTGAGCCCAAACGCACCACCCGCACTGGGCGCCCGGCGGGCCTTAACCTCACCCGCGCCACCCTGGATGCCGTGATCAAATACCCCTGGGGTAATAACGAAGGTCCGGGCGGCACCCCGAAATTCAATTACTATCGCGATGACGCCGATGTTTTCGAGTGGATCCACGGCGCGCACGGGCACAACCGCTGCGTCGAAGCGCAAATCATGGATCTGGCTGATGATATCGCCTATAGCGTCCACGATGTTGAGGATGCGATCGCCCGCGGGTTCTTCGATCCTTCTTGCCTGACCGATCCGGGCGAACGCCAGAAAGTCGTGGCCGATACCCTCGCCTGGTACGGCGAACCGAGCGCGGGTGAGCTTTCCGATGCCCTTGACCGTCTGTTGCGCGAGGAAGCTTGGCCGGTGCACTTCGGGGGTAATTACCGTGATTTTGCCCGCATGAAAGACCTCACCTCCGACCTCATCGGGCGTTTTGTTTCTGCCGTGTGCCAGGCAACCTGGGCACAGTCCGGGCACGGCAAATTGGTGCGCTACAACGGTAACGTCGTCGTGCCGCCAGAAACTTTTGCCGAAATCACGGTCCTGAAAGGGATCGCGGTAGCTTATGTCATGGCCCCGCGCGAGCACGAACCGCATTACGTGGAACAGCGCGCCATTATTTTTGACCTCGTGGAGGCGCTTCTGGATAATCCGGCCGAATTGGAGCCGCACCTGGCGGAACTGTGGGCGAGTAGCGATAAAGACGCGCGGCTGCGTTTGGTGATTGACCAGGTCGCTTCGCTCACCGATCTTTCCGCACGGCAGTGGCATGCGCACCTGTGCGGAATGCTGCGCCACTAGGCGTGCGGTGGCAGTCACGCGCGGGTGAATTGCGGAGCCGTGCGATCCTCACGTGCACGGCGCCGCGGCCTCGCTTAGACTAGGCGGCATGGCCGGGCTCATCAAAAGGGAAGACATCGATCGGGTGCGCGCCGCGGTGCGGATCGACGACGTCGCCTCTCAGTACGTGGCCCTGCGCCCGGGTGGAGTGGACTCTCTCAAAGGCCTGTGTCCCTTCCATGATGAGAAAACTCCGTCGTTCCACGTGCGCCCGAACCTGGGGCGCTGGCACTGCTTTGGCTGCGGGGAAGGCGGAGACGTTTTCGCTTTCGTGCAGCGCGCTGAGAGTATTGACTTTGTCGAGGCGGTGGAGCTGCTGGCGCGGCGCGCCGGGATTGAGCTGCATTACGAGGGCGCGCGTGAGCGCAAGCCGGGCGAGCCTTCCAAGCGGCGGCTGATCGATGCCCACCGGGTTGCTGTGCAGTTCTATCGCGCTCAATTTGACAGCCCGGAGGCAGCCCCGGCCCGCACGTTGCTAGCTGAACGCGGCTTTGAGCGGGCGGCCATCGACCATTTTGACTGCGGTTACGCTCCCGACTCCTGGGACGCTCTCTATACACACCTGCGCAGCCACGGTTTTTCCGACCGGGAAATCGAAACGGCGGGCCTGGCCACGCGCGGCAACCGCGGCCTTTACGACCGTTTCCGCGGGCGCCTTATGTGGCCAATCTTCTCCATTACCGGCGAACCCATCGGCTTCGGGGCGCGCCGCCTCGGGGAGGACGACCGCGGGCCAAAATACCTCAATACCCCCGAAACACCCATCTACAAAAAATCGCAGGTGCTTTACGGCCTCAACCTCGCGAAGAAAGAGATCGCGGCCTCGCGTTCCGTGGTGATCGTGGAGGGCTATACGGACGTCATGGCCGCGCACCTGGCAGGGGTCACGACGGCGGTGGCGACGTGCGGTACGGCTTTCGGGGCCGAGCACGTGAAAATTGTGCGGCGGCTTTTGGGCGACGGCGCCAACCCGGCCGCCGGCGTGGTGCTTTCCTCCGGGAAGGCCTACGGCGGGGAAGTTATTTTCACGTTCGACGGCGATAGCGCCGGCCAAAAAGCGGCCCTGCGTGCCTTCGGGGAGGATCAGGCGTTCGCCACCCAAACCTATGTGGCGATAGCGCCGGATAATCTAGATCCCTGCGATGTGCGGCTCCAGCGCGGCGATGAGGCACTGCGGGATGTCATCGCCGGGCGGCGGCCCCTCTTTGAGTTTGCGATTCGCTCCCTGATCGAGGATCTTCCCCTCACCACCGCGGAAGGGCGCAGTGCCGGGCTACGGGTGAGCGCCCCGATTGTGGCCGGGATTCGGGATCGGGTGCTGCGCGGGGAATACACCCGAAATCTGGCCGGCTGGCTCGGTATGGATGAGCATGTGGTGCGGCAAGCGGTGGCGGAGGCGGGGCGCCAGGGCCGGGCCCAGGCGCGCGCGGTGCTCGAGGCTGCTAGTGAACACACCGATAGCGCTCGCGGTGCAGATAGCCGCTACGGTTCGGAAAACCGGCACAGCGTGGAAAACCGCTACGGCGGGTCATCAGACTATGCTGGCGGTGCGGTGGTGCAGCCGGGGAATGCGGCGGCGTCGTACCAGGGGGCGCCGCAGCAGGGGAGCGCACCCGATGGTGGTGCGCACCGGGCGGCGACCTTGCCGCCGGTGTCTGAGCTGCGTGATCCTACCGAAAAAGTGGAGCGGGCCGCGCTGGAGATTTATCTTCAGCTTCCGGCTTTTGCGGCGCGGGCGGAGATGGATAATCTGCCCCCGCATACCTTTACCCATCCGGTGCACCACGCCATCCACACGGCGATTCGCGCGGCGGGGGGAACGCGGGTATTTGCGGAGCGTTTCGGGCAGCTGACCGGCGCAGGTATGGATGCGGAACACGCCGAACCTCAGGCGAGCGCCGCCTACGTGGAGGCGGTTATCGCGGCCGGGGGGCAGGAACTGGCCGGGGTGATATCCCAGCTCGCGGCTGAACCGCTTCCCGAGACCGATGTGCAGCGCCTCCCGCACTATGTGTGGGGGATTGCTTTGGCGCTTATTCGGCTAGGGGTGCTGCGCCAAATTGAGGACGTGCGTTCCGCCCTCCAGCGCACCAACCCGGAGGATGCCGCTTATCAGCAGCATTTCGCTCGCCTCATGGAACTCGAGGCACAGCGCCGCACCTGTGAGGAACGGATGGATCTGGGGTAGTTAAGCCCAACTACTCGGTTGATCATTCTCAGGATTCTTTAGCACCAAGAGAACGCGAGATCTTTGCTGCGGTTTGTTTAACTTGAGGAACCAAGGCAATGACTTCGTCCATGCTTTTCTCCAATGTTAAAGTCGTGATTGATAATGCATGGTTCACACGCCCAAGATGGTTGCGAATAGGCACGGCAACACACCGAATTCCGGGCACATTCTCTTCGTCGTCAATAGCGAATCCACGGTCACGAACTGTGTCGATTTCTTTTATCAGTTCAACGGTTGTCGAAATAGTTCGGGGTGTATGTTTAGGGAGTTGCATCTCTGCCACGTAACGAATGATCGCCTCATCCTCTTCCTCGGCGAGGAAACACTTACCAATTGAAGTTGAATGGAGAGGAAGCCGATCCCCAATTCGTGATGGTATGCGGTACGGGGTATCAGTTTCTTGTATGGCAACATAAACGGCATCCTTACCGTTCCTCGCCCCAATGTGCACTTGGCACCCAACTTCGCGGGCAAGTTGTCGGATGTAGGGTTTCGTTTGTTGAGAGATGTCGATTCTTTCGAATGCTGTTGCGGCGAGTGACAAAGCGGCCGGTCCGGCGTAATAGTTTCCGTCCGGGCTTACCGCAATGAACTCGTACTTCACCAAAGTTTGGAGAAGGCGATGCACACTAGATTTTGCCAGGCCGGTCGCGTTAACGATGTCGGTAAAACGGGGGTGCTGCAGTGCTGCCTGAAGAACAATGAGAGTTTTATCGGCTGCGCTCGGGCTCTGTTTGGTACTCAAGAGAAGAACCTTCTTCTAGATTGATACGGACCACCAGTTCCATTTTATGGAACTCATTGTAGATGGTTGGCTGTTGCTTGTGCGCCTCCTCTCGTGAGGGGCCTTGAGGAACCGGAAACGATTCAAAGTCATGGGGGAAGAGTCGCCCCGCATTCGTTTTGACTCTGAAATTATTATTTCCTGTAGCTTTGGTGAGATTATGAAGATTTGTGAAGTGTATCATACCTAAATTCTAAACTCGCGTATTTGTGCAGTTTTACGCACTGGGTGTAAATCTTGGTTGCAAAAGGTCCTAGGATAGTTCCCCAAATGGGACTAGGGTTCATGGCGTGGAACTTCCACGGTGGGTAACTAAAACAAAGGAGTTTACTCGTGAGTAAGATTACCGGCGTAAAAACGTACGATTTTCGATTCCCCACATCTAACACGCTCTCTGGCTCGGACGCGATGAATCCCGACCCTGACTACTCGTCGGCTTATGTAGAGATTTCTACTGACGCTGATGATGGAATTATCGGTGTTGGGTTTGTGTTCACCATTGGTCGTGGAAATGATGTCGTTTGCGCGGCAATGAACTCTATGGCTCACACGCTCGTTGGGCGTAATGTTGAAGAGCTGCTCGACAATATGCGACTCGCGTGGGATCTACTCGTAGGGGATTCCCAACTGCGGTGGCTTGGTCCCGAGAAGGGCGTGGAGCATATGGCTATCGGTGCATTGCTCTCAGCGCTTTGGGATATTAAAGCCAAGCGTGCTGGAAAGCCTCTGTGGCGCCTGCTGGGTGAAATGGAACCGGAAGAGTTGGTCGCAACCCTTGATTTTCGTTATCTTTCTGATGCGCTTCGCCCGGAAGAAGCTATTGAGTTTCTAAAGGACGGTCAGCGTGGTAAGCAAGAAAGAATTGCCAACCTTCTTGAAAATGGCTACCCCGGGTATTCCACTGCTGCGGGTTGGCTAGGCTACTCAGATGAAAAGATGGTCTCGCTGTGTAAGGAAGAGACTCAAGAAAAAGGGTTCAAGCTTATCAAGCTGAAGGTGGGGCGCCGCGTCGAAGACGATATTCGGCGTCTTGGCTTGGCTCGCGAAGCTATTGGTCCTGATGTGAAGCTGGCTGTTGATGCTAACCAGGTGTGGGACGTTCCTGATGCGATTTCTTGGATTAATGAATTCCATGATTTCGATTTGGCATGGGTTGAAGAGCCAACTTCGCCGGATGATGTGGTGGGACATGCAACCATTGCACGCGCTATTAATCCGATTCCTGTAGCAACTGGCGAACATATGCAGAACAGGATCATGTTCAAGCAGTATCTCCAAATGAATGCGTTTGGAATCATGCAGATTGATGCAACCCGTGTTGCGGGCCCGCAGGAACTGGTCATCGAATACCTGCTTGCCAAGAAGTTTAATAAGCCTGTCTGCCCGCACGCTGGCGGCGTTGGTCTATGCGAAGCTGTGGCGCACTTTGCGATGTTTGATTACGTCGCGGTATCCGGAACTATGGAGAACCGGTTGATTGAGTACGTTGATAACCAACACGAACACTTTGTGCACCCGACAGTTATCAAGAATGGCAACTATATGCCGCAAACGGCTCCCGGCAACGGTGCTGAGATGACTCAGGAAACCGCTGAAAAGTACCTCTACCGAGGCTAATTCTCCCGGGAAAGCCACGTTCCACTGCCGCACGCGGGCTAAATAAATAGCTGTCGCTGCTTGCTATTGGTAATCCATCTGGATTCCCCGCGTGCGGCGGTGCGGACGGTGCACTCGTCAGAAAAAGGAAATATAGATGAATTCTTTATTTGTAGGTGTGAGTCAGCTACAAAGCTCAATACCCCAGGGACTTTTACCTTTCGCTCGCGATATCCCGGAAGTAAGTCTTAACCCGGCGGCGCTTCTCATTAGTATCGTAACCGGCGTTGCCATCCTCATTATTTTGGTTAGCTGGGCGAAAGTTCACCCCTTCCTCGCGATTATGCTTGCGGCCCTGATTACCGGAATTGGATCCGGGTTCGGGCTGATGAACACCGTCCACGCCTTCCTTGACGGCTTTGGAGACACCACTAAAAGTGTCGGTATTCTAGTCGGTATCGGTGCAATGCTGGGTGCGGTTTTGATGGTAACGGGAGCGACCGGCGTTTTAGTTGACGTTCTGATTTCGAAGTCGTCTCGCAAGATGCTCCCTTGGACAATGGCTCTCATCGGGTCTCTTATTGGGTTGCCCCTGTTCTTTGATGTTGGACTGATCATCATGGCTCCGGTGATCATCATGGTTACGCGGAAATCTAAGATGCCCCTTATGATGATCGCGATGCCAGCCCTGGCGGGCCTCTGTGCAATGCAGGCACTCGTTCCTCCACACCCCGGGCCCACCGCCGCTCTCCAAACCTTTGAGAATGGTTCCATGGGCATCACGATGGGTATGGGCATCGTCCTTGCTATTCCTCTTGTTATTATCTGCGGACCGCTGTTCGCGAAGTACTCGACGCGCATCGTGCCGCGCGGTGCACCGGACACGTTCGCTATGGCGGATAAAGAGGACGGTGTTGAAGGCCGTCGTAAGCCTTCCTTCGGGTTGTCTTTGCTTTGTGTCACCATGCCGGCCATTCTTCTCTTGATCACTTCGATTATCATGATGGTCCGCCCTGACCTTCACGATTCCAAGGAAATGGGTGCTCAGATTTTGCAGTTTATCGGGAATCCCGAGATTGCCCTTCTGATTTCACTGGTATTTGCATCTCTCACGCTTTTCGTTACGACAAGGTACCCGTGGGAAAAGCTTAACGATGAAGCCGGGAAATCGTTACGTCCCATTGCTGGAATTGTATTTATCCTCGGAGCTGGTGGCGGTTTCAAGAACCTTCTGATTGATACCGGCATTGGAGATATGATCACTAAGTTTGTAGAAAACACAAATATATCGATCATCTTGATCGCTTGGGTGATTGCGGTGTTCGTGCGTGTGGCTACAGGGTCCTCGACCGTTTCGGCCATTACTACTGCCGGCATTCTGGAGCCGACAGCCACTGCACTTGCTTATGATCCGATCCAAACAGGTCTTCTTGTCCTTGCAATCGGTGCTGGGTCGTTTATTTTCTCCTTCGTAAACGACGCGGGCCTTTGGCTGGTAAAAGAGTACTTCGGGTTCACTCTTCCCGAGATGTTTAAGACCTGGACAGTGATGACATGTTTGATCTCCATTGTTGGGCTAGTTCTGGTTTGGGGTCTTGGACTCTTCCTGTTGTAGTGTAAATTCAATAATTTGGTCCTAACGTAGGGCTATCGCTGGCCGGCGTGTTCAATGATTCAGCGCGCCGGTCAGCGATGTTTCCTACGGCAACTTATTGTCTTCTAGTGTTTTGCGCGGGTATGGATTCGCATTCCTCCTGTTATCGTTCGAAGTAAGTCGCAATGATGCGTGAGACATGGAAATGGGTAGCTTTTATATGCCCAAACCTGGAAGGGGTTGGAATGTTTTCTGGTGTGTACTGCCCGTCGGTCACGTTGATCGATGATTCGGGTGCGATTGATTATCCGGCGATGGCTGCCCATGTTGATCGTCTTGCCGAGTCCGGGCTCAACGGGGTGCTTTTCTTCGGTTCGATTGGGGAGTTTTTCTCCTTTGCCACCGAGGAGAAGGCCGAGTTCTTGAAGTTTGCGGTCAAGCAGGCCGCGGGGCGCTTCCAGGTGTTGGCCGGGGTGAGTGCGGCCCGGCTGGGTGAGGTGCTGGAGAATGTGGCTGCAGCTGAGGCGGCCGGGGTTGATGGTGTGGTTGCTCTTCCGCCGTTCTATTTCGGGCATTCGTATGGGCGGGCGCTTGATTTTTATGACGCGGTTGCGGGTGCGACGCAGTTGCCGGTGATGCTTTATAACTTCCCGGAGCGTACGGGTGCGGATTTGAGTCCGGAGTTGGTGGCGGAGTTGGCTGGCCGGCATGCGAATATTGTGGCGCTTAAGGATACGGTGGATACTCAGAGTCATACGCGGCGGGTGATTCGTGAGGTGCGGAAGGTGCGTCCGGATTTTGCGGTGCTTTCTGGTTTTGATGAGTATTACATTGGGAATCGGGTGTGTGGTGGGGCTGGGGTGCTCTCTGGCTTGACGAATCTTATCCCCGAGGTTTTCGCGGCGATGCATGCGGCTTATGAGGCTGGAGATGTTGCGGGGGCGGCTGTTGAGCTGGGGAAGATTACTCGTTTGGCTGCGGTGTATGAGATCGGTGATATTTTCATTGCTGCGATTAAGGAGGGGGTGCGTTTGTGTGGGGTGGAGTGCTCGCCGTTGATGCGTGCCCCGCAGGTGCCGTTGAGTGTGGAGGATTCGGAGAAAATCGCGACGCTCCTGCGCGAAGTACGCGCATAGATTTAGACGACAAGTTTCTATTTTTCAAAAGCTGGGCGTTCCGGTCTGACGCACTCTAAAGGCCGGAACGCCCCCATATTCTACCTGTTTTCTTGGATGTGAAAGATGAGCCTGATGATTGGGGCCCAGACCAATTAGGAGCTGTTAGAATTTACGCGCTGCCCCCGTAGCTCAGCAGGTTAGAGCAGTGGACTCATAATCCATCGGTCGCGGGTTCAAGTCCTGCCGGGGGCACTATGTGATGGCCGCATCATAGCTCCGCCAGCTACGTGGGATTTTCGTGTATTTGGACTTGGAGTTCATTGACTTTTTAGATGAGGAGTCCAGTAGCTTCTTCGACAATATATCCATCTACTGTTGACACGGCTGCCCGGCCAGTGGTTGGCCTGTGGGGTGGCAGTAACGCCGTCCTGTATAGAACGGGTATTTTGAAGCGCCATGGTGGAGATCGTGAAGCAAGATGTGAAGGCCGTGAAGCACTTTCGATAATGGTTAGCCAGACTTTCTAGTACTGCCAGACCACCAGGCCGAGCACGAACCGCAGGTCTAGCGCAAGTTGAATCTGCACGCCCTCAACAAACGGGCAACCTCGCCCGGCGCCCGAGTGCCCCTATCGGTACCACCACTCAAAACGCACCGCCACCGGCGGGCGTGCCCGCCGACCAATAGTCCAACGTTGGTGGGGCAAGCGTAAGTAACGCCCGAAAATATCTCATATGGATCTTGAGGAACATAAATGCCGTCGGAACTGCTGGTGACGGCCAATCAGAGCCAAGCCGACAGTGGCAGCTACGCCTCCCAGACCGCCCAAGCCTTAGCAAGGTCCAGTCAGATCAACACCAACCAGGGTAATCGCGCTTCACGATACTCACCACGGTTCTTCAAAAACCCGTTCTAAACAGCCCGACCACCGGCGGGTGTTGAGTGGTGGTATAGATAGGGAAGCTTGGGCGTCGGGCAAGATTGCCTGTTCGGTCAGGGCGTGCAGTTTTAACTTGCGCTTGACAATTGCGCTAGTCGTGCGGATTTAACTCGTGCTTGACGCCCACGAGAGCATGTCATTCAGGATGTGCGTGAGGAAGTTAAACATGTACGCACCCGTGGTGGGTGTAGATCCAGCCCGCGGGTGCGTACACGTGGTTTTGTGAGTTAGAGCTTTCTAGACGATTACGTAAACAAGGGTGCAGAAAGCGAAGGATACGAGGGATATGACCGAGGTGAACGTGGTCCACATCTTCAAATTAGTTTTCGTATCTACCTGGAGGAAGCCGCCTACTAGCCAGAACCCGGAATCGTTGACGTGAGAAGCGAAGAACGAGCCTGCTCCCATTGCCACGACAACGAGTGCGGTTTGGATATCGTTCAGGCCTGCTCCTGATACGGTAGCCGCGAGCAAGGCGGCGGTGGTTTGGATGGCCACGGTTGCTGAGCCTTGTGCGACTCGTAGTGCCAGGGAGATAAGGTAAGCAGCCAGGAGCAGGGGAATACCAAGATCAGCTAGCGTGTTAGCAAGTGCGGTACCAATACCGGTTTCACGTAACACGGACCCGAACATACCGCCAGCACCGGCCACCATGACGATCGCTGCAACGGACTTGAACCCGGCGTCGTTGATCTTGTCGATATTCTTCCAGGGTACTTTACGTACATAACCCAAAATGATTGATGCAACCAGAGCGGTAACGAACAGGGCTACCGCGGTTTCACCGAAGAATTTCAGGGCGCTTGCCCACGCCGCGTGTTCTGGGATGATCCCAGCTGACTGCAAAGTACTAGTCACCGTGTTACCGGTAATCAACAGGATCGGGAGCATGAGAATAAAGAGGACGGTTGCGAAGCCGGGTTCTTTCCCGGGTAGTTCACGCCCGGATTCTTGCGATCCTAAAACGTTAGGGATGGGAACATCGAACCTCTTCGAAAGCCACAGTGCGAAGCGGTAACCGGCGAGATACCAGGTGGGAATCGCGATGATTAAACCGACCAGGAGCACGGTCCCGATATTAATGTTCATCGTGGTAGCCGCAGCCACCGGGCCGGGGTGGGGTGGCATGAGTCCGTGCATGACCTGGAACGCTCCAGCTGCCGGCAAGGCATACAAGAGTACTGGTCCGCCCAGGCGGCGAGCAACGGAGAAGATGATCGGGAACATGACGATGAGTCCGGTGTCGAAGAAAATTGGGAAGCCGAACAAGAGCGAAGCTACTGAGAGTGCTAAAGGTGCTCGTTTTTCCCCAAACCAGCGCAGCAGGGTTTGGGCGAGTACTTCAGCGCCCCCGGATTGTTCAAGCATGCGTCCAATAATTGCTCCGAACCCGATAATGAGAGCGAGTTTGCCAACGGTGCCCGAGAATCCGGTCAAGAGCATATCGAATAGCTCGCTGACTGGGACTCCGGTAGCGATAGCAGTCAGGGCTGATACTAGAATCAGTGCGACTGTAGCGTTGACTTTGAATACGATAATAAGGAAGAGCAAAACGGCGATCGCTGCTAGAGCGACACCGAGGAGACCTCCCGTTGTCAGAGTCATGAGTGTTCCTTCAATATATGAGCCTCTTTAGGAGAGAAGCTGGGCGGCGTTGGCCACGGCGCCTTGAACGTCGCCCGATTGTGGATAGAGCAATGACCGGCCAATGACCAGGCCGATCACGTTGGGGATCTCCAAGAGGAGAGCCCACCTGTGGAGGGTTTTGGCAGCATCATTGCTGACTTCCCCGCCGAGGATAACGATGGGTAGGGTAGTCGCCCTTGCGAAGCGTTCCAGGTCGGGAGTGTCGGGAAGTTTAAGTACCGTGTAGGCACTGTTGCTCCCCAAACCTGAAGCGATTGCTATCGAGCGGGTGACGGCATCGGTAGACACATCATTGACAACCTGTTTGTCTTCGCGCCGCGATATGAAGGGTTCGACCATAGCAATGCGTTGGCGTCGGGAAAGGTCGGTGACTACTTTTCCGGCCATCTCCAAAGTGCTCACGGTTTCTGTTTCGTCGTAGGCAATACGGAGAAGGATTTTCCCGCCTTGCAGGCCTGCTTTGGCTACTCCTCTAGCGGTATAGCCCGTGATACGGTCATCCAGTTCCCAGGCCGCGCCGGCCAGTCCTGCACGATTCATCGACCCGTAGACCCATTTGCCGTCCAAGACTCCGAGCAGCGCGAGGTCTTCAATAATGTCGGCTGTTCCTAACAGTCCGGAAACCCCGGGCACGGCAAGCGCGTCACACAGGCGCTGGAGTAGATCGAAACGGTTTTCCATAGCACGCGGATTAGCACCGGCGGCGAATGCGCCCCGGGCTGGGTGATCCGCGGCCATAATAAGGAATTTCCCGTTGGGTAGCAGGGTGGCGGGTTGCTCGCGTTTGAGCAAGGCTTTGTGAGCAGAACCCGGGCAACGCCGTCCTGCAATAAGCCTGGCAATATCCATGGTTACTGGTTGCTTTCTGCTGATTGAGGTGTCTTGAGTAGCGTGTCGGTGTGATTCGCGGCCAGCACGCGCTCGATTTCATCCTGGGTGGGCATAGCGGTGGAGCATTCGATACGCGAGGTGACGATCGCGCCGGCAGTGTTGGCATACCGGATCGTTTTCTCCAGGCTCCAGCCCTGTAAGAGTCCGTGGATAAGAGACCCTCCGAAAGCATCCCCGGCACCAGCGCCGTTGACCACAGTGGTATTCATCGCGGGGATGAAGAATTCTTCCCTGCGGGATTTCGCGAGGGTGCCCTTGCTGCCTTGCTTGACCACAGCAATTTGTACTCCGCGTTCGAGGAGCGCGCTAGCGGCTAGGTGCGGATCAGTTTCCCCGACCGCGATTTCACACTCTTCCACGTTACCCACCGCGACTGTCGCATAGTCGAGGACTTTCGCATACCGCTGGCGTGCTAGATCAACCGATTCCCAAAACATTGGACGCCAGTCCATATCGAAAACGGTGTGGTCTTTACGCCCACGCATGTCAAGCGCGCTCATGTGGGTGGAATAAGAGGGTTCCTCGCACAGGCCGGTCCCCGATACCCACAAGAGTTTAGCCTCGCGTACCTGGTTTTCATCCAGGTCCGTGTCCTTAATCTGTAGGTCAGGGGCCGAGGGCTCACGGTAGAAGAAGAACGGGAAATGCTCAGGTGGGATAATCTCGCAGAAAGTAACAGGCGTGTTCAGGGTATTGTCAATGATCACGTATTCATCCGATACGCCAAGCCGGCGCATTTCCAAGCGTACCCACCGTCCGAAGGGGTCATCACCTACCCCGGTGAGGGTGGCACAGTCTTCTCCCAGGCGTGCTGCTGCTACTGCCACGTTGGTGGGAGAACCTCCCAGGAATTTACCGAAAGTCGTTACTTCTTCGAGAGTGCAGTTAGTTTGCAAGGGATAAATATCGACGCCGCAGCGTCCAATTGTTAGTACATCATGGACGACCATGTCCATCACTTCCTTATCTGTGGTTTATTCGGTGCGTTCAAACGACATTGTTGCTTCATAGGTGCCCTCCGAAGGCCACCGCACCGTTGTGGCCTTCGCGCGCGTGTAGAATCGCACGCCTTCGGGCCCGTGAATATGGGTATCTCCCATAAGAGAGTCTTTCCATCCACCAAACGAGTAGTAAGCCACGGGCGTGGGGATAGGAACGTTGATACCGACCATGCCAGCTTCAACTTCCAGCTCGAAACGACGTGCCAGGCCACCATCGTTGGTGAAAATCGCTGCCCCATTACCGTAAGGGGAGGAATTAACAAGAGCGATTGCTTCTTCGTAAGTGCCTACCTCGACGATTGCCAGGACCGGCCCGAAGGTTTCTTCCCGATACAGGATGGAATCGCGCGAGACATGCGTGCAAATAGTTGGGCCAAGGAAATACCCGTTCTCGTGCCCGCTCACATTGAGAGCGCGTCCATCAAGGATGACTTTCGCACCCTTGCTTTGCGCATCAGTGATCGCGTTAATGATCCGTTCTTTAGCCTGAGCGTTGATAACCGGGCCCATTTGCACGCCTTCGTCCAGGCCGTAACCTACTCGGATAAGCTCAGCGTGTTCTTTGACGGCTTTTGCTAGTTTGTCACCGACCCCGCCCACAGCCACAGCCACAGGTAATGCCATGCAGCGTTCACCAGCAGCTCCGAAAGCCGCAGCTGAAAGGTGTTTGCCAGCGAAGTTGATATCAGCATCGGGCATAACAATCGCATGATTATTAGCCCCGCCCAATGCTTGGACGCGCTTGCCTGCTCTCACTGCACGCTCCTGAATCAGTTTCGCCACAGGGGTTGAGCCCACGAAAGAAACAGCCTTGATATCGGGGTGGTCAATCATGGCCATCGTGAAATCATTCGACCCGGAAATAACTTGGAAGATCCCGTCAGGCAGACCAGCTTCCTTATACAAACGTGCAATCAAAAGAGAAGCCGAAGGCGTGGCCGGTGCTGGCTTCAAAATAAAAGCATTCCCGGTAGCAATCGCAATCGGGTGCATCCACATAGGCACCATAACCGGGAAATTGAACGGGCAAATCCCGCCAACAACACCAAGAGGCTGGCGCAGCGTGTGAATATCTACCCCCGTGGAAATATTCGAGGATGTTTCACCTTTCAGGGCAACATTAATCCCGCAAGCAAAATCAAGGGTCTCCCGCCCCCGCTGGATCTCCCCAATAGCATCCGAATAATCCTTACCATGCTCAGCCACAATCGCTTTCGCGATCTCGTCTTGATGATCAAGGACAAGCTGACGCATCCGATACATAATCTCCGTACGCTTCGCCAGGGAAGTACGAGCCCAAGCCTTTTGAGCCTCAACAGCGATCCCCACTGCGTAGTCAAGATCTTCATGGCTCGCCTGTAACAAATACCCGCGAATCTCGCCACTAGCCGGGTCGTCAACCGCGATCTTTCCCTCCGGCCGGCCCGTGTATAGGCCACCATTAATCCAATGAGGTATATCCATTCGTTATCACTCCTTTGTGAGTCCAAACCAGCAACCCCACCAGCGGGGCGCCTCATTTGTTCCCAAAATAACCCCAGCAACCCTACTTGTAAACACAAAAGCACAGTAGGAGAAGGTAGGAACTTGAATGAAGGTGGCCATATAGGCCGCTGAGGAAGCGCTAAAGTGCTGAGAATACTAGCCAAACGCACCATTATCGGATATGTTTACAATTGGGTGAACAAATAAGAGTGAGAGGGTCACGTTAATGTCAAACCCCCATGGAAAAGACAATGCAGATCAGCTGGATGTTCCGGTTGCTCCCCGGATTGTTTTCGACTCTCGGTCTTCTACTCCTTTGCATCAGCAAATCACGCAATCATTAGCGAGTCTTATTGACTCTGGCACACTCTTACCCGGCCAGCTCATTGAAGACGAAGTGTCCATGTCACGCAGGTTGGGTGTCTCGCGCCCCACGCTACGGCGGGCATTACAAGTCCTGACCGATGAGGGGAAACTCTCGCGGCGCCCACGTGTTGGTACCCGGGTGATGCCACGAGTTTTTCAAAGGGATCCTTCCCTAGCAAGCCTTTCCGATGACTTACGGGCCGCGGGCCGTGAACCACGCACAGATGTTCTCCAGTATCGGGTGATGCTTGCCGATAGCGGTCTAGCTGCTGATATGCATTGCCTAGAAGGTAAAGAAATTGTGGCTTTAGAACGTTTGCGGTGGGCGGAGGGAAACCGTATGGGGATTATGCGTAACTGGATCCCTGCCGATCTGGCTCCCTCGCTTACCGCTATATCATCGGGAGGTCTCTACGCTTTCTTCAACAGTCACGGGATTGTGTTACGAGGCGGGGTCCAACGTATCAGCGCACGCAGCGCAACTCCCGCGGAAGCAGAACTTCTCCACGTGGCATCCGGGGCCCCTCTCTTACGAGTGAGACGTAGCGCCTACGATGAATCCGGGCAGATCGTGGATCTAGCCGATCACCTCTATGACGCAGAACAATACGACCTCACACTCCCACTCAACTTCCCAGCGTGAATCACATCTGGAGGAATCGGTTCCTTGGTCAAAGGGAACTGGGTGACTAACGCGAGAATTATCGCGCCAGCCACCCAGCTTTGTATACGGTAACGGTGCTGTCCTACTCCGGGACATATGGAAATCCGGCAACCGTCACGTGGGGTTCTGTGATCCTAAAGTACTTCCGGAGGAGTTTCTAACTGGTCGGCTATATCTTCCCAGTTAGACGCGAATTTGCCGTATGCCGTTTTGACATCGACACCCACAGGGAGCTCCGGGCATTCGTTTTCGAGGTTGGTACCCCAGTTTCCCCATCCCGATTGCTTGCGCTGTACGATCTGGAAGCCTCCCGATGGCTTCGAGGTATACCAGATCATTGCACGGCCGGAATGTGTGTCATATTCGACTGTCTTATTGGCAGCTCCGGGGAAGATAGTTTCGTGCGCCTCTTTCTGGACGTCGATAGGTTCAGAATCGACTCGCCAATCACGCAGCTCTGCATCAACAAACGATTTCTCGCGAACAATTGCCAGTCGGTCGCGAATTGTTTCATCTGTTAAAGCACCTTCGAAAGCCGAGAATAGGCGCCAGTACAAATCCCAATGGGCGTTCTCAATATCATCTGTTAAGACAGCCTTAAATTCTTCAAGTTTCTTGCGCTGAGGTAATGTGCTGTCAGAAATGGTCTGCTCTACCATGTCGGCCAGGTGCCCAGCATAAGGATCCCCGCTGCGATATCGGGATCCTCCGTAGCACGCAAACCGATCAAAGAGCAGTTTTCCTTGTCCGGCCTCGAATTCATCCCCAACGGTGATCTTGTTAGTTACAGAACGTCCGTTGATCACAGTTTGGAAATCATCTACGTGATAACGCCGGCTGAACCAAGGCGTTTTATAAGTGAAAGCCCACTCGATTGAGAAGTTTTTACCCCGGAGCTCTGGTAGGAGCCCGTCTGGTATCACACCTAGCATTCTGAAAGAAAGCAAGACTGGTCCGTCTTCAAGGATCTCAATCTTCACCTTTGTGTGTTCTGGCGGATTGATGAGTCCGTTTTCAGGAGTGAAGAACGGGCCGTAGAATCCACCAATCGCATTATTTCCAGAGGGGAGGAGGTCAATACCCTCATCAAGGGTACGGAAATGCTTGAGTCCCCACTTCGAGGCGCCAGTGCCCTCTGCGGTACCCGTGCATACATCAATATCGAAGTAGCCGGTATTAACACGGGCCCATGAGTCAGCTTCAGTACCGGGTCCTTTTGTGATTCCCTCTCCGGATTCGACTGGTTCATCCAGTGTAAAACTTGCCTCACCCTCAAAACTGAGTGTAGTGACAAATCTGGTGGTCTCTTGCGGAGCCGGCTGATCAGCCAATCGCTGGCAAAGGATCTGCTCTCCAGTATTGGTTCGTGCTAGCCACAAAGATTCTGTGAGCACTTGTGGTTCATCGAAGTAGATCGGTTCGAATGCCCGTTTTCCTTCGATATTACTGATTACTTTATGGGTCTTCATCTACTTTCCTGCCTTGGTGCTCTTCTGTTTGAGGGAGTCAATGGCGACGGCGAGAATAATGACGACGCCCTTAATTAGTAGCTGGGTGAAGAATTGGACATTCATGAGAATCATGCCGGTTGAGAGCACTCCGAGAATGATCGCACCGATGAGGGTTCCGATGATCTTGCCCTTACCGCCGGCAAGGGATGTTCCACCTAGAACAACCGCGGCGATGGCATCAAGTTCGTATCCGGTACCAGCGGTCGGCTGCGCGGAAACAACGCGTGCGGCGAAAATGACACCCGCAAGCCCTGAAAGCGCGCCTGCAATGACATAAACGGAGGTAAGTACCCGCTTGACGTTGATTCCAGCAAGACGTGCCGCCTCGGGATTGCCACCGACTGCGTAAACATGCCTGCCGTACTTCGTTCGTTCAAGGATGAACCAGCAGATGATGTACACAACGATCATTACAATGACGGGCACTGGGATTCCAGCAATGTATCCATTTCCAAGGTCTCTGAAAGCCAGCTTGTTGTCCACGATTGGTTGGCCTCCGGTCAGCGTGTATCCGAGGCCGCGGAGGAATGTCATCATGCCGAGCGTCACGATAAAGGGCGCTAGGGCTAGATACGCCGATAGAGCACCATTTACCCATCCCGCAACTGCACCGGCAAGAATGCCAGCGATTATCCCGATGATGGCTGGAGCACCGGAGATACAGGCCAGTACTGCGGTTACACCCGATACGGCAACGATTGATCCGACAGAGAGATCAATGCCGGCAGTAATAATAACGAAGGTCATACCTGCCGCAATGATCGCGTTGATTGAGATCGAACGGGCGATATTCATGAGATTGTTCATCGACATGAAGTTCGGGGCGATGAGCGCCATAATCACGACGAGAAGGACGAGGACCGCGAGAATCCCAACCTTATCCCACCACGCAGCGAAGTTCATTTTCCGTCGAGGTGCAGCTTCTATAGTCATGCTTGTTCCTTTGTTGCTCCGGTCGCGAGGCTCATGACCGATTCTTCTGTGGCATCTCGTGCATCGAGTTCTCCCACGACTTTTCCTTTTCGCATAACGATGATGCGATCAGACATTCCCAGGACTTCAGGGAGGTCAGAAGAAACCATGATGATGGTTTTGCCTTCTTTAGCAAGATCATTCATGATTTCGTAGATTTCCCTTTTCGCCCCGATGTCAACACCGCGCGTAGGTTCATCGAAAATCAAAAGATCGGCACCTGCCATGAGAGTGCGTCCGAGAAGTGCCTTTTGTTGGTTTCCTCCCGAAAGCGCTCTTACCGGAAGACTTGTGGAGGTCTTTCGAATATTGAGCACTTCCATGATCTGGCGAACTTTCTTTCGAATTGCGCTCCGCGCGAGCACACCGAGTTTGGTGAAGTCGCTCAAAGAGGCAATCGAGATATTCGATGCCGTTGTGTGATCCAAGAACAGACCTTGTTCCTTTCTGGATTCGGGCACCATGGCGATGCCAGATTCCAGGGCCTCCTTGGGGCTTTTAGGATGATAGCTTTTGCCTTTGAGTAGCAATGTGCCGCTACTTATGGGATCTGCTCCCATAAGTAGCCTGACGGTTTCCGAACGCCCGGCGCCGACCAATCCTGCAAATCCAAGAATTTGACCAGCCCGAGCTTTGAAGGAGACGTCATCGACTCCAGGAGCTTTGAGATCCTTTGCCTCAAGCAGCACTTCGCCCGATGCGCGGTCTGCGTGTTCGTAGAGATCACCGATTTTTCTACCGACCATCATTCGCACGATTTCATCAGGCGTTAATTCGGCTAGAAGCTGCGTTCCGACGGACGTTCCGTCCCGAAGAACGGACACCCTATCAGCTAACTTCCACACTTCTTCCATACGGTGAGTGATGTAGATAAGGCCGACGCCGTTTTGCTGCTGCTCCCGAATAATTCTGAAAAGATCCTCTGTTTCAGCTCGGGAAAGCGCGGCAGTGGGCTCGTCGAGAACGAGAATGCGGGCGTCCTCGGCAGCAGCACGAGCAATTTCGACCATCTGCTGCATACCGATGGAGAACGAGCCGAGAGGTCTGTTGACATCGATATCCACTCCAATGGCCGATAACTTAGCGCGTGCATCCGAACGCATCTTCTCACGGTCAAGGATCCCATGTTTGAGTGGTTCAACGCCGAGGCAGAGGTTCTCGGCCACCGTCAGATTTGGGACGGTATTAATCTCTTGGTGGATGATTGCGATTCCGTGTTTACGTGCATCGTTAGGAGATGAGATATGGACTTCCTCACCGTCAACGAAGATCTTTCCACTGTCGGCAGCAAGATTCCCCGCCAGGATTTTCATCAACGTTGACTTGCCAGCACCGTTTTCTCCCATGAGGGCATGAATTTCTCCGGCGTTCAGATCAAAGGAAACTCCTCCAAGCGCTTGGGTAGCGCCGAATCTTTTCCTGATCCCTTCGAGCTTGAGCAGAGTCATTTCTACCATCCCGGGTATTCGTCTACCGCATCCCGAGTGATGATTTGCGAGGGGATGAGGATAGTGGTTTCGGTGAGTGATTCTCCACGAGCAAGCTGCTGCCCAACCTCGATTGCTTTTTCGACCATTTTTGCGGGTTCCTGGGTGGCAGTGCCGACGAAGGGAGAACCAGCGGTTCGGAGTTCCTGGAGTCCTTCGGGAGAAGCGTCGATTCCTACCACCTTAATTTCATTTGTACGTCCAGCTTGCTGGACGGCAAGCGTCGCACCAAGGGCGGAAGGGTCATTCATTCCAAAGATGCCCTGGACATCGCTGGCTGCAGTAAGCATGTCGGTAGTGACAGAAAGGCCGGTAGCGCGGTCATTTTGCGAGTTTTGGTGCCCGACTTCCTTAATGCCGGGGAAATTCTTCATAGCTTGATTGCAGCCCTTAATGCGATCCGTGATCGTCTGGATAGGTGTGCCATCAACAACCAAAATATTCCCCTTGCCACCCATCTGCTCGAATAGATAGGTACATGCAATTTCGCCGGCCTGAACGGCATCGGTCATAACAATGGCATCTGCGCCCTTCGCAGGAGTATCAACAGCTACCACGAAGATCCCTGCCTGTCGGGCACGTTCGATGGCGGGTTGGAGGCCGGACTCGTCAACAGCAGAAACAACGATAAGGTCTACGCCTTGCTGAATGAATGTGTCAATCTGAGTATTCTGATTCGCCAGATCAAGTTTGGCGTCCTGGACGTTAAGAGTCGCGCCAATCTTCTCGGCTGCTTCCTTCGCTCCCTTATCCATGGCGGAGAAGAAGGGGTTGGACATGTCCTGCACCATCAAGCCGATTTTCTCGATTTTGTCAGGTTTCGGCGCTTCTGTAGCAGAGTCACCTGAAGTGCAACCCGAGAAAGTTGCGGCGAGCAGAATGCTTGTCGTGAAGGCGAGAGCCTTTTTTGCTGTTCTCATCGTTGAGATCTCCTTTTGGTTAGATAGGCCGGTTTGGCCCAATTTGGTTTTCTAATTCGTTTAGCAGCCGCAGGAGGAGCGAACTCTGAGTTTGACGTTCACCTCCTCAGACTCCTGGTTGTGGTAACGGATAGCTCCCTGCGGATGCTCTTGCATGATGTGAATAAGTTTTAGAGCGGCTTTCGCGCCGATATCGCGAGAATCTTCGTCAATCAACGTCACTGGAGGATTGACGAAAGTTGACCAGGTAAATTCGTCAAATGCGATTAAGGCAACCTGATCGGGAACCCGGAGGTCACATGCCTGGAGCGCGTGCATGGTTCCGAGGAGGAGAGGATTGTTTCCGGCAATGACCGCGAGCTTCTCTACCTTCGTATTTCTGAGGTACTTCTCTAACACAACTGCGCTCGATTGTGAGTCATTAGCGCATTCGAGAATCGAGAGAGTTGCCCCGAATTTCTTGGCGGCGTTTTTCATGCCTTTAATTCGAGTTTGCCTTGTGGACCACCGCTCGGGATAAATCAATAAAAGCCACGTGTCGAGTCTGTGGTAGTTGAGATGCTCACCAATTTGATACGCTGCTTGTTCGTTATTTGAGGTTACAGATACCGAACCGGACGGTGCGGTTGGTCCTTGTGAGTCAACATAGACAATGGGGATTCCCCACTCGCAAAGTTTCTCGTGATTGTCTACAGATAAAGTAAGAGTGCTAATAACTCCGGCAGCCCGCGATTGGATCGCCTCGGTGACAACTAGATCTTCAGTTTTCTGATCAAATCGGCCTTCAGGAGCGAGATCGGCTGTGCGTACTCCATGGGAGGATGTGCGCAACATTTCATGAATGCCATCGAGCATATCGACGTAGTAAGCATTGGATGTTGATGCAGTCATCACGACGATTGGACCGGGAGTTTCGCGACGCAGGGCGCGTGCTGTCTGGTTGGGGATGTAGTTGAGCGTTTTAGCCGCTTCCAATACTCGGGTTTTGGTCAATTGCGTGACGGGCGCTTTACCGGAAAACGTATTGGAAACAGTCCAAATAGACACACCGGCGGCCCGAGCCACGTCTTTAAGAGTTGCCGGTTTCATCAGGGTCTCCTTTGTCCCAATTGGTTGCGTTGAGGTCAAGCTATGTCACCTAAACGTTTAGGGCAAGGATGTGTGTTTACCCAAGTTTATGTGGGGTGCGCCACAGGGATTTGTATTGTGGTTATTTCAAGATGCTTACCTCAACAGTTTTGTATTTATTAGCATCGGGTGATTTGGTAGCTAAGACAGTACGCGGATTTTGAGTGGTAATTATTCGCCTTTATGAGTCGCGCGGTTGGTGTCAAGTAGTTGTGGGGTGCTCTTTTCTCACCAGGCTCGCGGGATTAAAGTGAATCCATGATCGATGATAATGCTCCGCTTCCACAATCTGATCGTCCTACCGCTACCGCCGCCGGGCACTGGGTGCTCGCCCGCGCGGGGAAGCGGGTACTGCGCCCCGGTGGCCTGCATTTGACGATGGCTATGCTTGAGCACGCCCGGCTGGCCAATGCGGACGTAGTGGAATTCGCCCCCGGCCTGGGCCGAACCGCGGAACTCATTATCGCCCAGCCCATTCACTCCTATACCGGAGTCGATCAGGACAAGAATGCGGTGACCCGCGTCAGAGGGATCGTCGACAAAGTGGGCGGCGTCGTCGTTAATTCCACCGCGCAAAAATCTGGACTTCCTGATGCCGGTGCGGATGTGGTCGTGGGCGAAGCGATGCTCACCATGCAGGGTGCCAGTTCGAAAGCCGCGATCGTGGCCGAAGCTTTCCGGCTGCTGCGCCCGGGCGGGCGCTACGCCATCCACGAGCTGAGCCTCACCCCGGATACTATCGATCCGGCCATTGCCGATACTCTGCGCAAGGGCCTGGCCCAGACGATTCGCGTCAACGCCCGCCCGCTCACCCAGGCCGAATGGCGCCAGGTACTTATCGGTGCCGGTTTCGAGGTGGAATGGGTGGGGGATGCCCCCATGGCGCTGCTTTCCCTGCGGCGCAACCTCGCTGACGAAGGTCTGCGCGGAGTGGCACGGATCCTCCGCAATGTATTGCGCGATAAAGAGCTGCGGGCGCGAGTGCTGGCCATGCGTGCTCTCTTCCGCAAGTACCGCCACCACCTGGCCGGCGTGGCCATGGTGGCTCGCAAGCCCACCGAATCCGCCAGCGCTGCCGAATCCGCTACTACCTCTAACTGAAAGGACGACCGATGACTGACAACACCCCGCAGCTTTCCTACCTGGAAGATCTTGGTGCCACGGTGGATTACGCCGCTGCCTCGACCGTTTCCACCACCGCACTGCGCGCTGAAGGTGTGAATGTGGTGGTTTTCTCCTTCGATACCGGGGAGGAACTTTCTGAGCACACCGCCGCCGTTCCTGTACTTATCCAGGTACTAGAAGGGGAGGTGGAGATGCGTACCCAGGGACGCACTGTACAGCTGCGCCCCGGCGGCCTCGTGCACCTGCCCACCCGCCTCCCGCACGCGGTGCGTGCCCTGGCTCCCACGAAGATGGTGCTGTTCATGCTCACCGGGCAGAGCGTGGGCTAGAGTAGCCCCATGTCAACATCCGAGAAACCGGACCCATCAGAGAAGCCCGAGCTGCCGGACGTGCGGAAACTGCCAGAGAAGCCCGAGCTGCCGGAAAAGCCGGAAAAGCCGGACATGCAGGTAGAACCCGTTCCCCTTGACGCCGCCCAGGCGGAGGAGATTCAGCGCATTGCGTGCCGCCGCATGATCGCCGCCGCGATTGTGGGAGTCATTCTGCTGATTATCATGTTCTTCGCCGGGCGCGCCCTGCGTCAGCACCTGAGTGCACCCTCGACCGGTGCGGGCGAATCGGTAGCTGTGATAGCGACGGGTGGCGCTCACGGCCCGGAGTGGCAGAGCGCACACCTCTTAAGTTGCTTCGCGTCTCGCCATTGACTATTATCTTTTCTGTTGCAAATTCCCGCATAGCTCAATGGCAGAGCATTCGACTGTTAATCGAACGGTTGCTGGTTCGAGTCCAGCTGCGGGAGCGAACGAACGGCGGTGAGCGTAGGCTTGCCGCCGTTCTGCTCTGTCCGGCACCCGCGGCTACCCGCGCCGCGGGGGTGAGTAAATGTGAAGAATCTTACCAAAGGAGTTCGCTATGGCATACCGGGAGATTCGCGTGGTGGGAGACCCGGTCCTGCGCACCCCCTGCGATCCGATTCGGGATATCACCCCAGGCATTGTGCGCCTGGTAGAAGACTTGCTCGAGAACGTGAACGACGACGCCCGGGCGGGCCTAGCAGCCAACCAAATCGGGGTCTCCCTGCGCGCCTTCTCCTGGCATATCGACGGCGAGATCGATTACATTCTCAACCCCGTGATCGTGGCGCTCTCCGAAGATGAATACCAGGACGGTGACGAAGGCTGCCTATCCGTCCCGGATCTGTACTACCCGACTAAGCGGGCCTGGTACGCCCGCGCTGAAGGTATTGACCTGGACGGTAAGAAGAAAATTGTGGAAGGGGAGGGCCTCCTCGGGCGCTGCATCCAGCACGAATGTGATCACCTGGACGGCCACCTCTACCTCGACCGCCTGGAACGGGACGTACGCAAACAAGCGATGCGCGATATTCGCCAGCTGCGCGTCTCTTCTGCGCTACAATCGCTCTAGTAGCCCCTCCGCGTGGGTAGCACGGGGAAAGCCACCCAAGCGCAGGAGGAATGCTATGGCACACAAATACGCCACTCGCGGCGTCATATTCATTCACTCTGTTATGCCGGCCGTTCAACCCCACGTTGAATGGGCGGTTACAAGTGTGCTCGGATACGAACCGCATTTTGAGTGGACCAAACAACCCGCCGCCCCGCATATGAACCGGGCAGAAGCCTCGTGGACGGGAGAAGTGGGAACCGGTGCCATGCTCGCCTCCGCGCTCAACGGCTGGGAACACTTACGTTTTGAAATCACCGAGGATGCTAGCCCGGTATCCGAAGGAGGCCGCTGGTCCGCCACCCCCGGCCTCGGTATTTTCTACGCCCAAACAGATCTGACCGGCAATGTGGTGATCCCCGAAAACCGGGTGCGGGCCGCGCTGGAAAACGCCGGGAACGACGCCGCAGAAATGCGCCGGCTTCTCGATATTGCCCTCGGTCAAGCCTGGGATGATGAACTCGAACCCTTCCGCTACGCCGGCGCGGGTGCTCCGGTGCGTTGGCTGCACCGGGTGGGGTAAAGCCCGGGGGGGGGCTAAAGCCCGAGTGGGTTAGAGCCCGAGGGCAGCCCGCAAATCCGCCGCGGAAAGCGGAGCATCTTCAGCGGGCCTCTCCGGCTTCTCCGGGCTAAGCCCCGCGGCATCCGCCGCTGTGGCAGCAGGCATGGGGCGGGCGGCAGCGGCGCCGTCGTTCCTAGAAGCGGACGGGGTGATGCTGAATTCCACGCCCGGGCAGCTGAGCCGCACCAGATCCCCGAGAGTATTCGCCGCGCAAATCTCGCTATCGGGCACCACCACGCCGCTGGCATCCTCCAGTGCCACCGCAACAGCCCAGCGTGTCACGCTATCCACGCGGCTCAGCTCGAAACTCTCGGTAGCATCCGGGTAGCCTTCCCGCTCCAGGATATCCGCGCCCAGCGACATGAGTTGCGCTACCTCCATCGCACGACCTCCCTATTTTCGGTACGCTCGCATCATGGCATTCCTCGATTTGATGCAGCAACTCTTCCAGCATACTCGGGCCCCGGAAGCCGATACCGCCACCGCGCAGGCGCTGCGTGATCGGCTTGCTGAAGATCCCAACGATGTCGAGGCTTTCACCCAGCTTGTCACCCTGGCACGCGACGCCGAGAACGAACTCCCGCCCGCGGATCCGCTTACCGCGGAGGTGACCGGAAGCCTTCTTTCCGCGGATCTGGCGATCTACGCTCTCGCGGAAGAGCTCTCCAGCTCCCCGGCTTCCTGGTACCCGCAGCTGCATATGGCTCGCCTCGCGGTGACCTCCGATCCTGAGCGAGCGCTGCGGCTCCTCACCACCGCCACGGACCGCAATGCGGACGGGCACATCCTCGCCCGCGCCATGGCTATTCTGCGCGAGGCTGGCCACCCGGATCAGGCCCTCAGCTTAGGTCTGGCCCACTGGGATCCGGCCACCCATAGTTTCGAGGCTGGGGAAGCGCTGGTACGTACCGCGCTGGCAGCCGGGCGCGCCAGCGAAGCCCGCGCGTACCTGCGGGAAATGGAGCCCTATATCAGTGCGGCGCAGCTCGCGGAGCTGCGCGAGGCGGCGCGCGCGGCGGAGTAGGGCGGCGCGCGCAACGGAGTCAGAGTAAGTCAGAGTAAAGCGGAATGCGGCGGAGTAGGGCGGTGCGGCCTCGTCGTGTCGCGCCCTCGACTAGACTAGTGGCTATGGCTACCTTCATTGATATTCATCCTGAGGATCCGCAACCGCGGCTCGTCACCAAAGTGGTGGATCGGCTCCGGCGCGGTGAGGTAGTGGCCCTGCCCACCGATTCCGGTTATGCCATTGTGTGCCAGATGGGCAATAAAGAGGGCCTGGAACGGATTCGCACCATCCGGCAGGTGGGTGATAAACACCATTTCACCCTGCTCTGCCATGATTTCGCGCAGCTCGGGCAGCTTGTGATCGTAGATAATCCAGATTTTCGGCTCATCAAAAGCCTCACGCCCGGGCCCTACACGTTCATTCTCAAGGGCACTAAAGAAGTGCCGCGCATGACCCTCAACCCGAAGAAACACACGGTGGGCGTGCGTATCCCGGATCACCGCATCACCCAGGCTGTGGTTACGGAGATGGGCGAACCCTTGCTCTTCTCCACCCTTATTCTTCCCGGCGCGGAAGAACCCCTTGAAGAAGGTTGGATTGTGGAAGATGAACTGGGCCATGCCCTGGATGTGGTGGTGAACGGACCCGTGGGGCGCGGCCCCACCACCGTACTTGACCTAGTAACTAACGAAATCGCGAGACAAGGAGCAGGCGATACCGCCGGACTTGACCTGTGAACCCTATCCTTATTGATCTGGACGGAACTTTCCACGATTCCGCCGCTATCGTCAAAAAAACTTTCCGGGCCACTCTGCGTGAAGAAATGGGGGAGGACCACCCCGAAGAATTCTTCGTGCAGTTCATTGGCCCGCCGCTTATCGAAACCTTCACGAAGCTCGGCGCGGCCGATCCGGTGGAGATGGTGCGCCGCTACCGGGTGCGCTACGAACAGCGCATGCTCGACACCCCGATTTTCCCGGGGATGCGTGAATTGGTGGAGGAGCTGGACGCAGCCGGGGTGCCGCTTGCTATTGCGACGTCGAAAAACGAAAAGAATGCCCGCGCGATTCTGGAACACCAGGGCGTAGCGCAGCACTTCCGCTACATTGCCGGGGATCCTGAAGATATCCCCGGGTACGGGAAAGCTGAAGTGGTGGGGGCGGCGCTGCGCGAATTGCGGGCGCGGGGCGTCGATACCTCACGGGCTCTTATGGTGGGGGATCGTATTCACGACGTCGAAGGCGCAGGCCAGCATGGCCTGCCCACGGTGCTTGTGGAGTGGGGGACCGCCCCGCGTAGCGAATGGGAGCTAGCTTGGCGGCACGTGGGAACCGCGGCTGAGCTCGGTGAAATTCTGCGGGATTTCGCCGGGGTGGAACAGTCACAATCCCATTAACACCGGCCACGGTTATATTAACAAGGGTTACAGTAGCATTACCCCGGGATACAATTTGATTAAGATGCTATTGGTATGGCCCGTGGCCGTATACATCCACCCGAGGCATCGTTAGACTCAAAAATAAGGTCGTCACCGCGGCGGTTGATTATATAACTCGACGGAAGGATCTTATGATGAATGCCTATATTTCTGGAAAGATTGCGGCGGGAGCGGCGATCCTGGGTGCTTTCCTTGGCTATCCGCTTCTCTATATTCACTCCATGGATATGGCACAAGGGGCCCCGGAATTTAGCCTTGCTATTTGGACCTGTACGTGCTTTGGCATGCTCTGGGTTGCGCTCGGCCAGGTTTATCTCCTGGGGGTCTACCAATGGTTCACGCTGCTGGAACAACCCCGGCGCTCCGCTCCCGCATGGCTGCGCCCGACGATGCAGGCGATCCCGGTGGGTGCTGCTGCGCTGGGAGCTATTCTCTTGGTCTTCCTCATTATTAAAAATGCCGGGCACCCGAGCGTTCTGATTCTTATGGCTGCCCTGTGGGTTCTCAGCCTGGGTGCCAGTGCGGTAGCACGGCTCATGTCCGGCTACCTTACGCGCCGCACAGCTTAGGCCCACTGGCTTTCGTAGAGGCGGGCATAGGAGCCGCCGGCTGCCAGCAATTCCTCGTGGGTACCACTTTCCACCACGTCTCCGGCTTCCATGACCAGGATCGTGGTGGCATTGCGGACGGTGGAGAGGCGGTGGGCAATGATGAAAGAGGTACGCCCTTCGCGCAGCCGCTCCATGGCATCCTGGATAAGCGCCTCGGTGCGGGTATCCACCGAACTGGTGGCCTCATCCAGAATCAGCACATCGGGATTGGCTAGGTACGCTCGCGCAATGGTGATGAGCTGCTTCTCCCCGGCGGATACATTCTCGCCCTCATCGCCAATATGGGTATCGAAACCGTGGGGGAGAGTCTCGAGAAGATCATCGATACCCAGGGCGGCCGCGGCGGCAATGGCGTCGTCGCGCGTCGCCTTTTCCTTTCCGAAAGCAATATTTTCCCAGACGGTGCCGTCAAACAGCCAGGTGTCTTGCAGGACCATCCCGAAATGTTCCCGCAAAGATTCCTTGGTAAAAGAATCGATGGGCGCACCGTCCACGGTAATCGCCCCGCCATCTACCTCGTAAAAACGCATAAGCAAATTGACGAGCGTGGTTTTCCCGGCGTCGGTGGGCCCCACAATAGCCACCGAATGCCCCGGCTCCACCCGCAGTGAGAGGTCGCGGATCACCGGAGTATCCGGTTCGTAAGCAAAACGTACATGCGAAAACTCGATAGTGCCACGCCGCGCTTCGGGAGCCACCACCTCGCGATAGCTCGAAGTGGCATCCGGCTCCATTTCTTCCTGGGCGAGGTAATCGAAAATCCGCTCCGCGGAGGCCGCCGCGGATTGGATGAGATTCGCGGTAGATGCTAGAGACTGGAGCGGATGGGAAAGCTGGCGGGTGTATTGCATCATCGCCTGCAGTCCGCCAATTGTCATCGTGCCGGCCATCGCCTGAATACTCCCCAGGAGCGTGACGATAGCGAAGGAACCGTTCTGTACCAGCATCATGAGCGGCTGGGACATTTGCGCAATCGCCTGGGCACGGAAGGACGCATCGTATAGCTCGCCATTCGCGGCATCAAACTGGCGCTGGAATTCATCTTCCAGGCCGTAGGCAGCCACCACATCCAGCCCGGTGAAGCTCTCCTCCACCACGGCGGATACCTCACCCGTGAGCCGCCACTGGTCGCGGAAATACGGGCGGGAGCGGCGTAGGAGCAGCAGAATGCCGATAATCCCCACCGGGATCACCACAAGCGAGGCAAGGGCTACCGACCAGGACAAATAGACCATGACCGCCACGATCCCGATGATCTGGTATATCGCGGAGAGCACTTCGGACAGGGTTTGCAGCAGGGACTGCGTCACGTTATCGACGTCGTTCGTGACCCGCGAGAGCACGTCCCCGCGCTGCTGTTTATCCAGCACGGACAGCGGCATCCGATCAATTTTCTGCTGGCAATCCCGCCGCATCTCATAGCCGAGATCCTGAATAATGAGGCGAATGATATAGCCGAACCAGAAACGCAGCAGCGCCGAGAGAATATAACATCCGGCCGCCAGGCTCAGCACCCGCGCCAGCTCCGAGAAATCCACCCCGCCCGCGCGAATCCCGTCGACCACCACGTTGGTGCCCTGCCCGAGGAGGAAGGGCGCGGCCACCACAGCCGCGGTCGCGATAAGCGAGAGCAGCAGCACCGCCAGGATCCGCCCAACATAATGGCGCAGGTAGTGGCGAATAAGGGTGAGGAGCGCCCCGCGGATATCGCGGGCTTCGTCAATATTTCCGGCACCTCTCATGCTCGCGCCTCCTCATTCGTTGCGGTCGCGGTGCCGTTCGTTTCCGCGCCGTCCGCTTCTGTATCGCGTACCGCGCCGCCTTCCGGATCGCGCTCCTGGGAGCGCACGATGGAGCGGTACATCTCATTTGTTTCCATAAGTTCGGCGTGCGTTCCACACCCCACCACCTCGCCGCAATCCAGAACGACGACGCAATCGGCGCTGCGGGTCGTCGAAATACGTTGGGCGATAATGACCACCGCCGCATCTCGGATCCGCTCCTTGAGGTTCGCCCGCACCCGCGCATCGGTGGCGTAGTCGAGGGCGGAGAAAGAATCATCAAAAACCACCAGGTCCGCTCCGGCCCGCCCGGAGCTATCGGGGAGGGCGCGGTAAAGAGCCCGCGCGATGGTCAGGCGCTGGCGCTGCCCGCCGGAAAGATTGGTTCCCCCGGTTTCTACCGGCATCTCCAGCCCGCCCCCGGCTTGCACAAAATCCCAGGCCTGGGCGCAGCGCAGTGCATCGATCACTCGCTCCTGGTCAATATCGCGGGTGGATCCAGCCACATTGCTGACCACGGTTCCGCTGAACAGGAAAGCGCGCTGGGGCACAATGGCTACTCGGCGGCGGAAATCAGCGAGTCGGATATCACGCACATCTACGTCGCCGGCCCCGGTGCTAGCTTCCACGGTGTAGCGCCCCGTGCTCACATCCACGAGGCGGGGCAGTATTTTGACCAGCGATGATTTGCCCGAGCCCGAGGCGCCGATAATCGCCGTCGTCGTTCCAGGTCTGAACGTTATAGAAATTCCGCGCAAGGCCGGTTCATCCGCATCCGCGTAGGTGAGGGAAATATCGCGCAAGCTGAAAGTGAGCGGCCCGGGCGGCATCTCCTGCGCATCCGGCGCGTCCGCAATGGAGGGGACGGTGCTATTGACCTCGATCACGCGCTCGGCGGACACATTACCGCGCGGAACCACCATAATAATCATGCCGAGCATCATGACCGCGCCCAGAATCATCATGAGGTAGGTGATAAAAGCCGCCAGCGCCCCCACCGGCATGGAACCTCCGACAATTCGATGCCCGCCAATCCAGACGATAAGCGCGGAGGCCAGCCCGATGACCGCGCTCATAGCCGGCAGCAGCGCGGACCAAATCGTGCCGATCTGGAGCATAATCGAACGGAAATTACGATTGTGGCCCTCGAATTCCCCCGCCATCGCATCTTCGCGGCGGAAAGCCCGAATCACCCGGACCCCGGACAGCTGCGAGCGCAGCGCATCGTTAATCGCATCCACACGCCGCTGCAGGGTTTCGTAGCGTTTGGCGAGCATAGCGGTACATATCAGAATAATTGCGGTGAGCACCGGAATAATCACAAGAAGGGTGAGAGAAAGTACCACATCCTGCCCGATGGCCATGAGCACCCCGCCCACTCCCATAATCGGGGCCGTCACCATAATAGTGAGGGACATGAGGGTGACCATTTGGATTTGGTTGACGTCGTTCGTGGTACGAGTCACGAGGGTGGAGGCCCCGAAGCGCTGCTGGTCCGCGGGGGAGAAGCGCTGCACGTGCGCGAAAGTTTCGCGGCGCAGCTCCCGGCCCAGATGGGTGGACACCAGCGCCCCGTAATAGATCGCCCCGATAGCGCAGAGCACCTGCGCGAGGGTAAAGAGGAGCATGAGTAGCCCGCGCGACCAGATATAGGAGCTATTGCCTTCCAGGATGCCGTAATCGATAACGTTCGCGCCCAGCGCGGGGAGGGTGAGCCCGAGGAGCACCTGCGCGATCTGCAACACAGCAATCGCGAAGAGCTGGAATTTGCGGTCGCGTAGATGCCTCCACGCCAGTCGATAAACGGTCAATCACTCGCCTCCATATAGGTGTGGCGGCCCGAAAGCTCGCTGTGCGAAAATAGCTCGCCGCGTGAGAAGGGACCGCCACACTATGCTACGTGTGAGAGCACAGATGCTCAAACACTATTCAATTAGTTACGACGACGCCGGGCCTGCACCGCTGCCAGTGCAGCGCCCGAGCGCCGTAGCTTGGCGCGCCGGGGATATTGGCTATGCCAGCGATGCAGGCCCGCCCGGGTAGCTTTACTCCGGTTTACTCCGGATCGTTATCGGGCACCGGTTCGGCTGCGGCCGGGTTATGCAGATCGTACTTCTCGATTGCCTGGCGGACAACCGAGCGGTCGATCTTGCCGGCCTTGGCCAGCGCGTACAGGGCCCGCACCACCATCGTGGCATCATCGATCTTGAAGTAACGCCGAGCGGCCGGGCGGGTATCGGAAATACCAATCCCGTTGGCGCCGAGCGTCTCATAATCACCCGGGATCCATTCGCGGATGGAATCTTGAACCTGGTGCTCGAAATCGGAGGTGGCGATGAAGGGGCCTTCTTCGCCTTCCAGCTTCGCGGTCACATAGGCCTTGCGCGGTTCTTCCTCCGGGTGGAGGTAGTTGTATTCATTGGTGGCCAAGCCATCCTTGCGCAGCTCATACCAGGAAGTCACGGAGTAGACGGTGGCATCCACGCCCCAGTCATCGCGCAGCATACGTTTGGCTTCGCGAGCCCAGCGCACCCCCACGCCCGAGGAAAGCAGGTTGACGCGCGGGCCGCCCTGACCATCGGCTTCATCGAGCTTGTAGATACCGCGGATAATGCCATCCACATCCACATTCTCCGGTTCGGCCGGCTGGTGGATGGGTTCGTTGTAGACCGTGAGGTAGTACATGACGTTCTGCTCACGCCCGTCCGAGCCATCCCCGTACATGCGCGTAAGGCCATCCTTGAAAATATGGCCGAGTTCGTAAGCGTAGGCCGCATCGTAAATAACCATGCCCGGGTTGGTGGAGGCGAGCACGGGGGAGTGCCCGTCCATATGCTGAGAGCCTTCACCCGTGAGGGTGGTGCGCCCGGCGGTGCCACCAATAATGAAACCGCGTGCCAGCTGGTCGTAGGCCGCCCAGAACTGATCCCCGGTGCGCTGGAATCCAAACATCGAGTAGAAGATGTAGAAAGGCACCATCGGGGTGTTATGGGTGGCATACGAGGTTCCGGCCGCCGCGAAAGCGGAGAGGGAACCGGCTTCGGTAATACCGGTGTGGAGCAGCTGGCCCTGGGTGGATTCCTTGTAGGAAAGCAGCATATCGTGATCCACCGCGGTGTACTGCTGGCCCTGGGTATTGAAGATCTTGGCCGAGGGGAACATGGAATCCATGCCGAAGGTACGCGCTTCGTCCGGGACGATAGGTACCATGCGGAAGCCGAATTCCTTATCGCGCATAATGTCCTTGAGCAGGCGCACCAGGGCCATAGTGGTGGCCACCTTCTGCTTGCCCGAGCCCTTCTTCATGGACTGGAAAGGCTTATCGGCCGGCAGGGCGATCCCACCCTGGTGGGTGCGGCGCTGGGGCAGGTAGCCACCCAGAGCTTCGCGCCGTTCACGCATATGCTTCATCGCCGGGTGATCTTCAGCCGGCTTGTAGTAGGGCGCGTTATAGGGATCTTCCAGCTGGGAATCATCAATGGGGATGCGCAGGGTATCGCGCAGCAGCTTGAGATCGTTGCTGTTGAGCTTCTTCATCTGGTGGGTGGCATTGCGCCCGGCGAAATTGGAGCCGAGGTCATAACCCTTGACCGTTTGCGCCAGAATCACGGTGGGCTGGCCCTTATGGGCGAGGGCAGCCCGGTAGGCAGCGTAAATCTTGTGATGATCATGGCCACCGCGGCGCAGCGCCCAAATCTCATCATCGGACCAATCTTCCACCATGGCCTTTGTGCGCGGGTCACGCCCGAAGAAGTTATTGCGCACATAAGAACCATCGTTTGCCTTGAAGCCCTGGTAGTCCCCATCCGGGGTGGACGTCATGAGATCCACGAGGGCGTGGTCTTTATCCTGGGCGAGGAGCTTATCCCAGCCCGAGCCCCACAGCACCTTAATGACATTCCAGCCCGCGCCCTTAAAGAAGGACTCGAGTTCCTGAACGATATTGCCGTTGCCGCGCACCGGCCCGTCCAGGCGCTGGAGGTTGCAATTGACCACCCAGGTGAGATTATCGAGCTTCTGGGAGGCGGCCAGCTGGAGCATCCCGCGCGATTCGGGTTCGTCCATTTCGCCATCGCCCAGGAAAGCCCAGACGTGCGAATCAGAGGTGTCCTTAATGCCGCGTTCGTTCAGATAGCGATTGAACCATGCCTGGTAGATGGAATTCGTAGCACCGATACCCAGGGACACGGTGGGGAACTGCCAGAAGTCCGGCATCTGGTGGGGATGCGGGTAGGAAGGCAGACCGCGCCCGCCGGAAATGCGGGAGGCTTCCTGGCGGAAAGAATCCAGGTCAGCTTCCGTCAGGCGCCCTTCCAGATAGGCGCGGGCGTAATTACCGGGGGAGGAGTGGCCCTGGAAGAAGATTTGATCCCCGCCGCCGGGAGCATCCGGACCGCGGAAGAAGTGGTTGAAGCCCACTTCATAGAGGGTGGCCTGGGCGGCGTAGGAAGAAATATGCCCACCAACCCCCACGCCGGGACGCTGGGCGCGCGTTACCATCACGGCCGCGTTCCACCGGGTCCAGCTGCGGAACTGATGTTCGAGTTCCTCTTCTTCCGCGGTGCCCGGGTAGGGAGGTTCTTCTTCAGCCGGAATCGTATTGATATAGGGCGTGACGAGATCAGGGGAGACCGAAACTCCCTTGGCGCGCGCGTGTTCATCCACGCTGGCGAGGATAAACCGCGCCCGATCCGCACCATTTGTTTCAATCAGATCATCCACGGACGCTAGCCATTCGCGGGTTTCTTCCGGATCAACATCCGGGATCTGGCTGAGCTGGCCGGATACCATGCGAGCATCAGAATCTTGTGAAGCCACGGAATCTCCTCCATTGCTTGAGTGGTCATGTTTCTTAGGGACGTGTCAAGGCTACCCGTTCGCGGCTTTAGTCCCAGAGCGGCTGTGGTACCTCTTACACATGCACTCTTATAGTACCGCGTTGTTGAGAGCCATCGCACAGGCATGAGGGGAATTAAGCTGAGCGATGGACGGGGCGCGCGGCGAGTGGGTTTCGCGGCGCCCGGATACCGGGCGGCGCGCGTCGTCGTACCGGAATGATCACCAAAATCACGAGGCACGCGGCTGAGATTAACTTGAAAAAACGGCGGCGATCAGATGAGCTTAAGCCATGAGTTCGTTTGGTTTCCAGAAAGGGAACATCATCCAAGAATTTGGCTACGACGACGACGTAGCCACCCAGGTCCGCGCGCAGATCGAAGAAACTATCGGAAGCGAGCTGCTGGACGAAGATTCGCGCGATATCGTGGACGGCGCCATCGCCTGGTGGCGTGCAGACGATGGCAACGTCGATGACCTCGCCGATTTGCTCCTGGATATCAAGGCTAATTTCGACGACGAAAATGCTATCTGCTGGCTCTTCGTGCCCACCGGGCGGGTGTCGAATGCGGTACCGCATAACGATATTGAAGAGGCTGCCGATACCGCGGGGATGCAACCAACCACATCCGTGGCCCTCGGTGAATCCTGGACGGGCGTGCGCCTGACCAATAAGGGCCTGCGCTACTAGTCTCCTCACCTCGCCCAAGGACTGGGCGGTCGGTATTTTGGTGAGAAGGTGCGCGCGGGCCGCGCATCGGGTAGGATCATCCGAGTGCGCAGCGCGCGGGCCCGTAGCTCAGTTGGTCAGAGCACCTGGTTTACACCCAGGGTGTCATCGGTTCGAATCCGGTCGGGCCCACTCTTTATACCGCCTATGCACTTCATTGCGTGCCGGTGGCGCTACCACTCTTCATGCGTACGCGCATCCCAAACGTGCAGGTCACCGGTATCCAATGCGGCTAAATCCCGCATATCCGATTCATCCAGGGTGAAGCTGAAGAGATCAGCATTCGCCCGCCAGCGCTCGCGGCGGGACGACGACGGAATCACCACAATGCCCTGCTGGACACACCAGCGCAGCACAATCTGGCCCGCACTTACCCCGTGCTTGGCAGCCAGGCGCCCCACCACAATCTGATCCAGCAGCTTCTCCGGGCCGCCCAGCGGGCGCCACGCTTGGGTGACAATGCCGTGGCGCTTATGGAAGGCGCGCAGATCGGTGCGCGGGAGGGCAACCGAGAGCTGGATCTGGTTGAGTACCGGCCACACCCCGGTAGCCTCATGCAGGCGCGTGAGATGTTCCGGCAAGAAATTAGAGACCCCCACGTGGCGCACCAGGCCCTCGGCCTGGGCGGCAAGCATTTCTTCCCAGGTTTCCACGTACAGGCCGCGGGAAGGATTGGGCCAGTGGATGAGGAGGGCATCGAGGTAATCCGTGTCGAGGCGGCGCAAGGAATCTTCGATGCTGCGCCGGGTATAGCGTTTCCCCTGTTCCGCGCCGGCCACTTTCGAAGTGATAAAGACCTCCGCGCGCGCCACCCCGGAGCGTTTCACCGCTTCCCCCACGGCTGTTTCATTGGCGTACTGCTGGGCGGTATCGATGAGGCGGTAGCCATCGGCGATGATGCGGCCCAGGGTGGTGGCAAGTTCGTTTCCCTTGGCTAGCAGGGAGCCGATCCCAACGAGGGGAATCTGCCCGCCATCGGCAAGGGGAACGGTGGGAATATTGCATGCGGTCATGCCCCTCAGCCTATCAATGTGACCGATGTCATGTCTATTCGAGTTTTTCCTACGGGCTCAGGGCTTGCGGCGGGTGCGCGGTGAGGTGAAAACGGTAAAAAAGTACTCAATTTTCGGTTATGTCGCAGGCCCTTGTTACCCTGGAAAACGGATGGCAGGGCTGAAAAGTGCCCCTGCTGTGCTTGGAAAAGCCGGGGATGTGCGCCCGTCGCGCTGCCCCGGACGGACGCACGCGCGCGCCTAGAGAAAGGAGGGAACGGCCGCGATAGCGGGGTCAGACGGTCCCGTTTTTCGAGAAGGAGTACCACGTGACTGACCTACCCCATAAGGGTAACCAGACTGACACCACCCGCACCGCCCAGCCCGGGCCCGAGGCAAGCTCGGATACCACCCACCGTTGACCTACCCACCCACGCGCAGATAGCCGCGCAGGTCCCCGAAAACGTCGAGAATCCAAAAAAGTATATTAAAGAACACAAAGAAGCCCTGCGCCGCGACCGGCGCGCCCGCGCTATGCACTCCTTTATGGGCCAACCGAAGGGCCTGTATTCCCTCTTTGGCCTGGAACTCTGGGAGCGTTTCTCCTATCTGGGCTTCCAAGCCATTCTGGTCCTCTACTTCACCGATGCCATTGCCAACGGCGGGCTCGGTTACGCGGAAGACGTGGGGTCCTCCATTGTGGCCGCTTACGGAGCCCTCGTTTACCTACTTTCTATTGTGGGTGCCTGGGTTGCGGATCGGATTTCCGGCACCTATCGCGCGGTGCTCTGGGGCGGCATTGTTATTGCCGCGGGCCATATTGCCATGGGTATCCCCACCGAATTCTTCACCTGGGTGGGCCTGGGCCTCATCGTGGTGGGAACCGGGCTCCTCAAACCGAATGTCTCCACCATGGTGGGTGAACTCTACGCACCCGGGGATAGCCGCCGCGATGCTGGTTTCTCCATCTACTACGCCGGTATTAATATCGGGGCGTTCCTCGGGCCGCTGGTGGCTGGATTCCTCGGTCAGCGGGTGCATTGGCACGCTGGCTTCGCCTCCGCTGCGGTGGGAATGATCCTTGGCCTCATCGCCTACGTGGCAACCGGTAAAAACCTATCCGGGCGCGCCAAGGCGCATCGCATTCGTGCCAGTTTCGTGGCGGACCGTTCTTTCTGGATGCTCGTGGGGCTCGTCGGGGGAGTAGTCGCGGTGGCCGCGCTTTTCGCCGTACTCTCATCAGCCACACTCAGCGACGTCGTCAACGGTATTTCTGTTATCACCTGGATCGTGCCGGTTTTCTTCTTCCTGTGGATGTACCGCTCTCCGAAAGTCAGCCAGGTAGAACGGCGTAATCTTATCCCCTATGCGCTGTTGCTCATCGCCCTGATTCTCTACAATCTGCTCTATTTCCAAACCGGTAATACCCTCAACCTCGTGGCCCTCAACGCCACCGATAACACCATCGGTTCCCTGAGCTATCCCTCCTCCTATTACATTTCCCTCACCGCTATCGTGGAAATCATCATGGGGCCGGTGCTCGCCTGGATCTGGCTCAAGTTAGGTAAGCGCCAACCGCACGTGGCCGCGAAAGTGGGGCTGGGCGCGGTGCTCGGCGGTATCGCCTTCGTGACCGTGTCGCTCGCGGGCATCGTGACACCGCGCGGTACTCTCCTCATGCCGCTGTGGCTGGTGGGATGCTATATCTTCCTCGGCCTGGGGGACCTGGTGCTGCAAACCTCGGGCATGTCCGCCACCACCAAACTCGCCCCGCGGGCTTTCGCCTCCCAAACCATGGCCCTCTGGTTCGCGGCCATGGCCTGCGCCCAGGGTATTCAGGCTCAGGTCGTGAAATTCTTCGATTACGAGAACATGGCTGCCTCCATACCCACCTACTTCGGAGTGCAGGGAGCGGTGGTTATTGGTTACGGCGTGCTGCTCATGGCGCTGACTCCGTGGATGCGCTCCCGTATGAAAGTCGTCGCGTAGAACTGGCGGCGCCGTCGTTCATAAACGCGCCCCCGAAAACCGCAGCACGCGCACAGAAGCGAAGAGTGCAGACGCAATAAGCACAGACGCGAAGGAAGGAGAAAAATGGAATACATTACAGATTTTCCCTACGAGACCGAGATTCGCGAGGGATGGATTCCGCTCTCGGACGGTACTCGGCTATGGATGAAAGCCTGGATGCCACGCACGGAAGAAAAAGTGCCGGCCATCCTGGAATATTTGCCCTACCGCAGCGGGGACTGGACCGCGCCGCGCGATCACGAACGCCACCCGTATTACGCCGGGCACGGCTACGCCTCCATCCGGGTGGATATCCGCGGGCACGGCAACTCCGAGGGGATCCCGGGCGATGAATACGATGCGCAGGAACACAAAGACGGCCTGGAAGTGATCGAGTGGATTGCCGCGCAGGATTGGTGCACGGGTAGCGTGGGCATGTTCGGGATTTCCTGGGGTGGCTTCAATTCGCTTCAGCTCGCCTCCTACCAGCCGGAAGCTCTCAAGGCGATTGTGACTACCTGCTCCACCGATGACCGCTACGACAATGACGTGCACTATTTCGGCGGCTCGATGCTCGCGGTGGATATGCACGCCTGGGGCGCCACTATGCTCGCTTTCGAATCGCGGCCACCGGATCCGCGTGCCGTGGGGGAGAACTGGAAGACCATGTGGTTGGAGCGCCTCAATAACATGGAACCGTACGTGGATACCTGGATGAGTCACCAGACCCGCGATGCCTACTGGAAACACGGCTCGGTATGCGAGGACTATTCGAAACTCGATGCGGCGGTGCTCGCGGTGGGCGGCTGGTTCGACCCGTACCGCGATACCGTGCTGCGCCTGGTGGAGAATCTCTCCGCGCTGGGGAAGAACGTGCGCGGGCTGCTCGGGCCGTGGAGTCACCAGTACCCGGACCGCGATCTGCGCCCGGGCCCGCACATCGATTTCCTCGGGGAGACGCTGCGCTGGTGGGATAAGTGGCTCAAAGGCGTGGACAACGACGTGATGGACGAACCGCTGCTACGCACCTGGATCAGCGATCCCATGCGCCCGGCCTCCGTTTATGAAGAGATCGCGGGCCGGTGGGTGGCCGAACGGGCCTGGCCCTCCCCGGATATTGAGCCGCTTCGTTTTGATTTGGGGCAAGCTAATATCTCGCCGGGTGTGGTGCGCGGCGGCAGAATTCTTGTGAAGTCACCGCAAGATATCGGTTCGGATGCCGGGCGCTACTTCCCGTACGGGAACGACGCCGATTTGCCGGTCGATCAGCGCGGCGACGATGGCCGCGCGGTGACCTGTGATTTTTACCTGGGAGAATCGGTCGAGATCCTCGGTAATGCCAGGGTGAGGTTGCGGCTGCGCAACGGCGGGGAACGCGGGCATGTTTATGTGCGCTTGGAAGATGTGGCTCCCGATGGTGCTTCTACCCTCGTCACCCGCGGGAATCTTAACCTGAGTGCCCGCGAGGGGCGTGACCGTATCGTGGAGATGCCCGCAGGAGAGTGGGTGGACGTGGAAATTCCACTCACTGGCATTGGCTATCATTTTGCGGCCGGGCACGCACTGCGGGTGGCGCTTTCCAGTGCCTACTGGCCGTGGATTTGGCCGGCCCGGGAAAATGCCGGAGTGGACGTGGATCTGGGGGCCTCGGCGCTGGTGGTACCCGCACGTCCGATTCGCCCAGGGGGAGAACGTGACGCTTGTGATGATGCGGTGAGCTTCGCCGGGCCCGTTCAGCCCATTGGTTTGGACGTGAAATACCCGGAAGCGGGAGCAGCCGGAGCCCGCCGCCCCGAACGGCTGATTGCCCGTGACATGGTGAAGAAAGAGACGTTTATCCAGGTGGATCCAGCTTACGGGGGCACCCGGGTATATCCGGACGGCCTCCACTACGACGAAGATTCCGTGGAACGCTACTGGATCTCCTGGGATAACCCACTCTCGGCGCGCACCGAAGCCGAATGGAAAACCGGGCTGGCCCGCCCGGATATCGGTTGGGAGGTTCGCGTGGAAGCCGATACCCGGATCCGCTGCGATACCGAGAACTTCTACGTGCAATCGGTGGTCAGCGCTTTCGATCACGAGGAAGAAATCTTCCACAAAGAGTGGACGAGCACCGTAGAGCGTACAGCCTCCTAAGGTAGGGTGAGTCCATGACGTATACAGTGGCGGATATCACCGCGGTCATGGACGAATTATTCCCACCCGCGTGCGCGGAAAGCTGGGATCGGGTCGGCCTGGTGGCCGGCCTGCCCAGCGATGAGGTGCGCAGCGTCGGTTTCGCCGTCGACCCGTGTGAAGCAACCGTGCAAGAAGCCTGCGAACACGGTGCTGACCTCCTCATCACCCACCACCCGCTCTTTTTGCGCGGAACTTCCACCGTGGCGGGAACTTTCGCCAAAGGGCGGTGGATAACGCAGTTGGTGCGCGGGCGAGTCGCGCTTTTCAGTGCCCATACCAATGCGGACGTGGTGGCCTCCACCGTTGCGCTCGCGCGGCTTCTGGGCGTGGAGATCGAGAGGCCGCTGGATCCCGAATCCGGAATCGGCGGGGTGGGGAGCATTGCGCCCGTGCCCTTCGGGAAACTGGTGGAGAAGGTAGCTCAGGTATTACCGCATACCCCGGCCGGGGTGCTCGGGGCGGGTGATCCCGAGCGGGAAGTGCGGCGCCTGGCTATCTGCTCCGGTTCGGGAGATTCACTCTTAGCGGCCGCGAAAGCCGCGGGCGCGGATGCCTATCTCACCGCGGATTTACGCCACCACCCGGCCACCGACCATATCTGGGACGGTGGCTGCGCACTCATCTGCGCCACCCACTGGGCCAGTGAATGGCCGGTGCTCGGTGAGATGGAGGAGCGCCTGCGTGAACATTTCCCGCAGCTGAATACGTATATCTCCGCGATTCCCACGGATGCGTGGAATATCGCGGTGCGTGGCTGAGGCTACCGCGGCTGCGGTGGCGGGGTGGAGGGCTTGCGGTACAGCGGGTGTGCCGCGGCGTCGGTGTGCCGCGGCGTGGTTGTGATGCGGTGCTGGCACCCTGCGCGGGGCGGGCTCTCCCACATAGAATAGGGGAGGCGCGCCGCGCGCCTTTCGTGCGAGTCGAAGGAGATCCACCCGATGAAAGCACCCCGTGCCGATCAACTTATCCTGCTTCAAGTTGCTGATTTGGATGCACAGCTCAACCGCCTCGAGCGGGAGAATACTCAGCATCCGCTGCGGGTATCCCTGGGGAAACTCCTCAATGCGATTGCCGCGCGCGGGCGGGAAAAAGCCGCGGCGGAAACGCAGCTGGAGCAGGCACGGGCAGACTTGGCAGATATTGAAAAAACTAGCGCGGAATTAGCGCGCCAGGTTGCGGACAAAGAAGAAAAATATAATGCCGGAACCGGGCTGACATCTCGCGATCTGCTTGTTTTAGAAGACGAAATGGCAGCTCTGCGGGCTACCCTCGAGGAAACTTCGGACAGAGAATTCACCGCGCTTGAAGCGGTTGAAGGCGGCGAGGAACGGGTGCGGGAACTGGGCGCAGCTATCGATTCACTCCAAGAAAAAGTATTGGCCCAGCGCTCCGAATTAGAAGACGTGGTTGCAGAACTGACCGCCTCCCAAGATAAAATCCGCGCCCACCGCGAGGAGCTTTATGCACCGCTGGCGGCGTCGCTCAAAAAAGTGTACGAACACTCGGTTGCCACCGGCGGCTACGCGGTCATGACCATGACTCCCAATGGTGCCACCGGCGCCGGAATCACACTCTCCCCGGTAGAAGTAGCACAAATCAAGTCCACCCCGGAAGATGATATTTATCTTTCCGAGGATTACGACTGTATTATCGTTCCGGTGGATTACGACGAAGCCTAGGTGGGTTTCCGGCTGCATTGAGGCGCGGAAGGCGCGAGGCTTCGGGAATCACATATGCACCAAAACTCACAGGATTCCGAAAAATCTCAGGTTTCCCACCCGAGGGACTATTCTTTTTCACTCCTGTACTTCCCATGTACAACATATGTAGTACAGCTCGGAAAAACAGCACGTCCCCGCCAGCGCATCGCTAGGCGGGGACGTGTCTAAGTGCGCATTCCGGACCACGAGAGCCACAGAGTGCGCGTAAGGAACACGAAATCAGATTCAATCGTGCTCTCACGCGCACTCCATATTGGAGGCCGGCAGGAGAGCTCACGCCGGCGCTATGCTCCTGGCTGCCCGCGCCGGTTAGGCCGGCGGCTGATAGGAATACGAAGCCATGCGGCTTTTAGCGCGCGGCACGCTTGCGGGAGGCATACGCCACCGCGCCCGTTCCGGCCAGCATAAGCAGCAGAGCCGAACCGGCCACACCGGTACTTTCCGCACCGGTGCTCGGCAGCTGCGCCGCGGGCGCGGCGTGCTTGGCAACCGACTGCTTAGCGCGGGCTGCCGGGGCTACCGGAGCGGAAGGATCGGCGTGCTTGCCGCCCGGTGCCGGGGCATTCGGTGCGGGCGTTTCCGGTGCCGGCGCGCTCGGAGTAGCAGCCCCGGTGCTGGGTTGCTCACCCGCACCCGGCGTCTCGCCTGCACCCGGCGTCTCGCCCGCACCCGGAGTCTCCGGCTGCTCTGCCGCACATTTCTCCAGGAAAGTACGCAATGCCGCGATACGGGCATCGACCGCCGCCAGATCATCCGTGAGCTGCTTCGCCGCAGCATCCGCCGCCGTGACCTTCTGCGTCGCTTCTTCAAGGGCCGAGCTCGCAGCCGTATCGTGCTCACGGGCCGCCGCGGCATCAGCCTCCGGCTGGGTAGCCGCCGCTGCCAGCTTGTCATAGTCAGCTTGCAGGCCGTCCAGCTTCGCCGCGGCTGCTTCCAGATCCGCAACCTGCTGGCGGGCCTTATCGCGTGCCCCCTCGGCGGCCGTCAGCGCGGCGGAACTCTTGTCCGCTGCCGCCTTCGCCTTCTCAAGTTCCTGGTCGGCAGCGCCCTTCGCGGTCTCAGCCTCCGTCAGGGCTGTTGCCGCTTGGGTGTGCTCCTGCTGGGCTTCTTCGCGCTTCGCCTTGAGTTCGTTCAACTTAGGCACGAACTCATTGATAATCTTCGCGGAGAGGTCTTCCAGCTCCTTGTTCGCCTGCGTGGCTTTCTCCTGTGCGGCGCCGGTTTCCTGCTGGGCTGCCGTCAGCGCCTCATCGGCCGGGCGGGTTGCTTCCGCCGCGGCGGTCTCCGCGGCGGCGAGGGCTGCCTTCGTGGTTTCTACCTGCTGCTGAGCCGCGGTGAGAGCCGCGTCTTTCTCGGCAAGAGCAGCGCGCTTCGCCTTCTCGGTTTCCACCGCGGCCGTCAGCTGCGCGGCGCTTTCCTGCGCGGCCTGCTGATTCGCGGCGTGGGTGGCCTCCAGGCCGGTCTTCTCGGTCTGCGCCGCATCACGCTCCGCTTCTTTGGCGGGAACCTGGGTGGCGAGCTCATCCTTTTCCGCAACCTTGGCGGTATACGCCGCATTCGCCTGCGTGAACGCAGCCTTCTTCGGGGCGGTTTCAGCCTTCTTCGCTTCCCATTCCTGCCGGAACTGCTCCACGTCCTCGTCAGTGTAATTCTTCTTGTCCCCGGCGGCGGCTTCGTACATCTCCTTCGCCTCATCCTCGGCCGCTTGGGCCTCGTTGTAGGCGGTTTCGGCATCATTCTTGGCCTGTTCCAGCCCCGGCAGTGCGGCCTGCACCTCGGCCTGGCGGTTCTGGAGTTCGGTAAGCGCATTCTCAAGATCGCCGAGTTTTTGCGTGGCCTGCGCCAGCTTCGCCTCCGAATCCTTGACATTGCGCTGGGCGGTTTCATCATCGCTGCGCTTGAGCGTCACATCGTTAGCGGCCGCGGTGGCCGCCTGTTGCGCCTCATCCTTCGCGCTCTGAGCGGCGGGAACGGCAGCAACGGCGTCGTCGTGCGCCCGCTGCGCCGCGGCGACCTTTTCGGCTTCCTGCGCGACAACCTGGTCGCGGGCATCCTGAGCTGCGCGTTCCTTGGCCTGCGCAGCCTGCAGATCTGCGTCCGCCTGGTTCTTCTTCGCGGTTACCTCACGCAGCTGTGCGGCGAGCTTCTCGCGTTCAGCGTTTCCGGCAGCCTCGGCAGCCTGCGCCGCCTCCAGCTTTGCGCGGGCATCTTTCTCCGCCTGCGTCTTCGCGGCGAGCTGCGCAGTCTTCTCGTCAAGAACGCGTTGCGCGTCGGCCGCCGCTGCGGCGTCTTTCTCCTTTTGGGCCGACGCCGCAGCTACCTGGCTCTCCGCCTCTTCCAGAGCGGTGCGCGCCGCGGGAATCGCATCTTTCGCCGCCTGCCCTTCCGCCTGGAACGCATCCAGGGCGGCCTTGGCCGTATCGCGGGCCTGTACGGCAGCCTGGGCGGCCTTCTCCGCGGCGTTCAGTTTCGCGGTAGCCGCATCTTTCGCGGCCTGTGCCTCCGTTGCGGCGGCCTGGGCGGCTGTGAGATCTTGCTGTGCAGTTTCCGATTTCTGGAGCAGCGCGTCCCGTTCGGAATTCGCTTGGGCGACAGCGGCCGTTGCTTTCGGGGAATCCGTGCAGGAGCTAAAGGAAGCGCCCGGAGCGGGGGAGTCTGCGGTCGGTTGAGCCTGGGCGGCCACGGTACCCGCCATTGTGAGGGCGAGGGTGGTCACGGTGAGAGTACTGGCGATTCGGGAGATACGCTGCGTCATGGGAATCCTTCGCGAAAGACATTACCTACTAACAGAGAAAACTTGCGAAACGTCGCTGTTTTGACTGTTGATCGGATTCTAAGCAGGTTTAATAATTACGGGCAAGAGATCCTCAAACCCTTAATGATTACGGTGCTTGGGTTAATAGACAAAATTAGTTGCTAATGGCGGCGTGTCGTTAACGTCCGATCTGGCCTTTACGGATGTTTAGACCGTCTTCCCAGGGGTGTTCGGTATCGATATGGGTATCAATCTCGACGGGCTTATCACTAGGCGTACTAACCGGTTCCTTCCTTGGTTGGATCGTGTTTGACACGAAATCAGACATCGGCTGCGTGTTGATCGACCTGGAATAAAGCCAGTAATCCAGGGCGGTGAGCAGGTGAGACTCAGACCAGCCACGGTGG
>NZ_QDIE01000029.1 GCF_003957255.1 Actinotignum sanguinis | reverse complement strand
CCACCGTGGCTGGTCTGAGTCTCACCTGCTCACCGCCCTGGATTACTGGCTTTATTCCAGGTCGATCAACACGCAGCCGATGTCTGATTTCGTGTCAAACACGATCCAACCAAGGAAGGAACCGGTTAGTACGCCTAGTGATAAGCCCGTCGAGATTGATACCCATATCGATACCGAACACCCCTGGGAAGACGGTCTAAACATCCGTAAAGGCCAGATCGGACGTTAACGACACGCCGCCATTAGCAACTAATTTTGTCTATTAACCCTAAACATCCGTAAAGGCCAGATCGGACGTTAACGACACGCCGCCATTAGCAACTAATTTTGTCTATTAACCCACACGCCGCCATTAGCAACTAATTTTGTCTATTAACCCCAGCTTGCCGCCTAGCTGGGGTGATAGATAAAAGTAAGTACCCGCCCCGAAAAATCGGAGCGGGCACTTCACATCTGCGGAGGATGGGGGATTCGAACCCCCGAGGGCTTGCACCCAACACGCTTTCCAAGCGTGCGCCATAGGCCACTAGGCGAATCCTCCAGGGCAGTTTTAAACTGCCTGTACAGCTTAGCGTAGATTCGGCCGTGAGCACCACTCAGCCCAATGAGGTGATGCCCACGTTATTAGATTGCCGATTATTCTGTTGCCAAGTTGCTCAGCACGTGGGCGCCGGGTAGCTGCGCGAGCAGCGCCCCCGGCACCACGAGCTTCGAGCGGCGCAGCCCCGAGCCTATCAGGGCAGTGCCCGCAGCCACTCGCGCATCAATAAGGAGATTCCATGCCTGCGGAACTCCGACCGGGGAAATTCCGCCGTACTCCATACCCGAAGCTTCCACCGCTAGCTCGGTGGGCCAGAATGAAGCCTTGCGAACGTTGAGGAACTTCTTCACCACGTGATTCACATCCGCGCGGGTAGTTGCCCGCACCACGCAGGCGGCCACCCGTTCCTCACCTTCACGCTTACCAGCCACCAGGACGCAATTGCACGACACCGCCAAATCCAGGCCGTAATGTTCCGTCATAGGTTCGGTATCCGCGAACTCCGGGTCAATCTCTGTGACCAGGGCCTGCGCTGCCAGCTCAGGATGGCGCTGCGCAACAGCCTGCAATCCCTGTGCCACCGGCGTGGCCAATAGATCCAGATTCTCCAGAGCCGGCTGCCAGGGAAGGTCACCGAGCAGCGCCCGATCCACGTTCGTGCTGTAGGAAACTTCAGGTACGGATTCACTCATGCACATACTCCTTGATTTTGGGGCTAGTTCTCCTTCGGGGTGACGGGCCCGAGCACCAGGCCTGCCCACGAACCGTGCAGGGATTCCTGGTCGGAAGGCTGGAAAAGCCCGGCCAGCACATCGCGGTAGAGCCGCGAAAGCTCATGGCCCGCGTAGTACGAGCTTCCCCCGCAGGCGCGGATGCATTCTTCCACGGTGCGCAGCGACGCTTCTGCCGCCGCATTCTTGGCCGCGGAGAAACGCGGGTACTCATCCGCCCCGCCCAGCTCCCCGCTGTCAATATGTGCAGCTAGTTCACGCAGCTGCGGACCCACCGCGTTCATTGTGAGCGCGGCTTCCGCGATACGCCAGCGGATATCAGGATCATTTGCGTAAACATCGTTGTGGAGAACCGAGCGGCGCTCCTTGACGTGCTCAACGGCAACCTCAATAGCGCGTTCGCCAATGCCCTGATAGGTAGCCCCGAGGAGGATCTCAAAATTGGAGAAGATGCCGTAGACCACCGGTTCCTTATTCGGGCCCGGCGCCACGATCCCCAATACGTTTTCATCGCGAAGTAGCGCGCCATCCAAAACCGTGGAATTGGATTGGGTGGCCCGCATCCCGAGGGTGTTCCAATCATCCTTGATGGCGAAGCCGCCGTCGCCCCGTTCAACTAGGCCGAAAACGTCACGCACCCCGGAATCATCCTTGAGCGCGCCGAAAGTCATGAGGTAATCCCACGCCGGCGCAAGGGACGTGAAAACTTTGGTGCCGTACAGCCGGTACCCTGCCTCATCACGTTCGGCCCGGGTGAGTGAACCGAAAAGCACCAGGTCATTACCCGGCTCAGAAATACCGAAAGCGAAGAGCTTACCGGCCGCGGCTTCCCGCAGAATCTTTTCCCCGGCCGTAACGCCGTTGCTCACCAGGTGGCGGCCGAGCCCCACAATGATCTGGTGCATATTAATTCCCAGCGCGGTGGCCGGGGCGTACTTCGCCAAACGGGTTTGTTCCGCGCAGATCTCCACCAGGCTCAAGCCGGCTCCGCCGTATTCCTTGGGGACAAAAGCGCCGTAGTAGCCAGCCTGCTTCAAATCTTCGTAGTCTTCACGCGGGAATTCATTGGCGGCATCCACCGCCGCCGCCCGCGAGCGCAGTGTTTCCAATAGATCTTCGGTAAGGAAAGCCATTGATTCTCCCTGTTGTTGTGGACGACGGCGATACTCCCGCCACCGCGGGGATCGCCCACTCACGCTAGAGAGTGTACCGCGGGCCTCTGACACAAAAAATGGTGAAAACGAAGCCGGGCCATCTCCCCGTGTTTTGCATTCTTCGCGAACTCGTTTAGACTGGCACCTGACACCCCACGTGGCGTCATCTTGCAAAACTCCCCCAGGGCCGGAAGGCAGCAAGGGTATGCGGGCTCTGGCGGGTGCGTGGGGCGTCTTGTATCCACAGGTTTTTCACGCGGATGATTCGTGTCGTAGGTACCCCGTAGACTGATACTCGTGAGCATGGCATTGTATCGGCGGTATCGCCCGGAGCGTTTTCAAGATGTTATCGGCCAGGAGCAGGTAACTCGTCCCCTCATGGCTGCGTTGCGCGGGGAGCGCACCGTGCATGCCTATCTCTTCTCCGGCCCGCGCGGCTGCGGTAAAACCACTTCGGCTCGCATCCTGGCCCGTTGTTTGAATTGCGCGCAGGCTCCCACGGATACGCCGTGTGGGGAATGCGCCTCGTGCCGGGAACTCGCGGGGGATGGCCCCGGCTCCCTGGACGTGGTGGAAATGGACGCGGCCAGCCACGGCGGGGTGGATGATGCCCGTGACCTGGTTGAACGCGCGGCTTTTGCCCCCAGCCGGGATCGCTACAAGATTTTCATTATTGACGAAGCCCATATGGTCACCACCCAGGGCTTCAATGCCCTGCTCAAGCTCGTGGAAGAACCCCCGGCTCATATCAAGTTCATTTTCGCTACCACGGAGCCGGAAAAAGTCATCGGTACCATTCGCTCGCGTACCCACCACTATCCTTTCCGCCTGGTATCCCCGGCGCGGATGGAGGAGTACCTCTCGCAAATTTGCGCAGAAGAAGGGATTACCCCGGAACCGGGGGTGCTCGGCTTGGTAGTGCGGGCGGGCGGCGGCTCGGTGCGGGATTCCCTCTCGGTTCTGGACCAGCTCATGGGCGGTTCGGAAACATCCACGCTGTCTTATTCTCAGGCGGTTGCGTTGCTAGGCTACACGGATAGCGGCCTGCTGGATCGCGCGGTCAACGCTATTGCAGAAAGTTCTGGGAGTCAGCTTTTCGGCGTCGTCGAAGAACTTATCGGTGCTGGGCATGAACCGCGCCGTTTCGTGGAAGATCTGCTCCAGCGCCTGCGCGATGTGATCGTTATCGATTTGGCGGGGGAAGCAGCGGCGGATGCTTTGGGCGAATTGCCGCAGGATCAGTTAGCCACCATGCGCGCCCAGGCGCAGGCCTTGGGGGCGGCGCGTGCCACCGAAAGCGCCGAGCGTGCGAACGAGGCCCTCTCCGCGATGGTCGGCGCTACGTCGCCGCGTTTGCAGCTGGAGTTGCTCTGCGCTCGGCTTTTGCTTCCAGCCAGTGCTGCGCCGTCGCCTTCGGAGGCGGCTCCCGGTAGTGCGGGGCGGGAAAATAGCGGGGTGCGCTCGGGTGCCGCAGCTAGTGGGACCGCGCGGAAATCACCGCAGGAAATCGCGCGCGAAAAGGCGCGGGCGGCAGCAGCCGCGGCCGCAGCGCAGCGCGGGGCACCGGTGGTGCCAGGGTCTCCTAGCGTTCCGCCTGCGTCCGCGCAACAGTCCGGTGCTTCCGTTTCGGTGCAGAACGACGCCGCAGCCCCCGCCCAGCCCGCTCCTCAACAAGCTACGGAATCGCCCGCGCCGCCAGCCGCGGATCGGCCGGTGCAAGAACCGGGCGCACCTTCGGCTCAGCAGCCCGTGCAGGCACCTGCTTCGCAGCCGGTCCAGAAGCCCGATCGGAGCGCTGATCAAGCTGCCACTCCTGAAGTATCGGGACCGGATCATGCCGCGGAACTCACGGCCGCGTGGGCGGAAGTCACCTCCTCCGGGCGTTTCGCCCAAGCTATTTTCTCCGGGCCTACCCGGGTACTCGGTTCGCAGGGAAACCAGGTTGCGCTGGAATTTACTTCGGAGAAGGTCCTCGGAGCCTTGCAGGATCCGCGCAATGTGGAGCGCCTGAGCGCGCACCTGTCACATTTCACCTCGGTTCCTGTTACCGTGCGGGTCGTTCCCGCGGCGGCAAAGCAGGCCGATGCCGCGGGGCAGCCGGGCGGTGCGGCAGCTGCGGAGAATCCCCAGTCCGCGGCGGTAACTACCCAGCCTCACCCGGGTGTTTCTGACGGCGGTGGTGCCCACCCAAAAGCTAATGCCGCCACCGCGGCGGCCGCTCCCGCTCCCGCAGGCGCTGGCGCTGCATCGGCGCGGCCGGGAACTGCCAACAGCGCTGGTGGAGCAGCCAGGGATGGCAGGGATGATGAGTGGCCCGAACCTGAAGAACTTTCCGATCCGGATGACGCGGAAGACTACCCGCCCAGCCGGCACAGTGCTGCGCCCCGTTCGGCTAGTTCTGGCGCGGTCAGCTCCGGCGGGGCTGGTGCGGAAACGAGCCGTCCTGGGGCAGGCAATGCCGGCGGGGCTAGCTCCGTCGGGGAGGTCCCTTTCTACCTTCAGAATATGCCCATGCCGCAACCCTTCACCGGCCCGGGAGGTACCTCCGGGCAGGTGACTGCATATGAACCTGCGCAAGATTTCCATATCCCGCGCCCACCGCAGCGTACCCAGGACGTCCCTACCTATGACGCGCGGGAGCACCTGCGTCAGCTCCGCCACGGCAGTGCGAGTGGTAACGCACCCGCAGGCAGTGCATCTTTTGGTGGCGCACCCACCGCGGCGGCTAGTGCCGCACCCGCAAACAACACTGGCGGGGGTAGCGTGGCCGGTGCGAATGGCCTGAACGGTGCGAATGGCTCGAATAACCAGCATAATGCCGCCTCGCAGCCGGGGGTGGGGTATCCTACTGAAGAGGATGATGTCTCCTTAGACGATCCCACAATCGAGCAGAGCAATGTTGTCGGGCTGCACGTTGTGGTTGAGATGCTCTCGGGAACCATTGTTGAAGAAATTGATACCGCGCAAGGAGGAATGTAGTGGCGGGGGTGTATGACGGCGCCGTGCAGGAGCTCATTGATGAGCTCGGGCGTCTGCCGGGCATCGGCCCGAAGAGCGCCCAACGCATTGCCTTCTACCTCCTCGAACAAGAAGAACCCGAGGTGCGGGCGCTCGCGGAAGCCATGCTCCGAGTCAAGGAACGCGTCCACTTCTGCCAGATCTGCGGCAACGTGACCGAAACCGATATCTGTTCACTGTGCTCAGATACCCGGCGCAGTGATTCCGTGATCTGCGTCGTTGAAGAAGCCAAAGACATTATGGTCATCGAACGCACCCGCGAATACCGCGGGCGCTACCACGTTCTAGGCGGATCCATTAACCCCATCCAGGGTATCGGCCCGGAAGATCTGCGCATCCGCGAACTCCTCACCCGCCTCCAAGATGGCCGTGTCACCGAAGTCATTATCGCCACCGACCCCAATATTGAAGGCGATGCCACAGCGGCCTACCTCATTCGCCTCCTCACCCCCATTGGTATCGCGCTTTCCCGCCTCGCCTCCGGACTCCCCGTGGGCGGAGACCTCGAATATGCCGACGAAATCACGCTCTCGCGTGCCTTCGAAGGCCGCACCCGCATTACCAGCGGCATAACCGCGAACACCGCCACGGGTGCCACCGGCACCACACCGGAAACCGCCGGCACTGGCGCGAACACCACGGGTACGCCCGGCACAGGCACAACAGATACGGGACGAATGCCCTCGGTGGTTCCGGGCACCACGCCTTCCGCCCCAGTCGCGGAAACGCACGGCGAGCACAACTAAGCAGCTCAGCTCCGGGATCACCATAAAGCCCAGCGCTCAGCCCGAATGCGGCATCACATCAGGCAGCCGATCAGGAGAACAATCTCACCTGAAAATATCGGAAAGCTCCGCAGGCGGCTACGCGCTTCCAGTTACCATTAGTACGTCTCGGAAAAATAGGAGTTAATGTGGCACTCATCGTGCAGAAGTTCGGGGGATCCTCGGTCGCCGATCCTGCCGGGCTCAGACGAGTGGCGAAACGAATTGCCCAGACCAGCAAGGCCGGAAACAAAGTCGTCGTCGTGGTTTCCGCCATGGGAGACACCACCGATAATCTCTTGGACCTCGCCCACAACGTTACCGATAACCCGCCCGCGCGGGAACTCGATATTCTTCTGACCGCGGGGGAACGCATTTCCATGGCCCTGCTCGCCATGGCCGTCAATGACGAAGGCGTCGTCGCCCGCGCATTCACCGGCCAGCAAGCCGGCCTCCACACCGATGCCCGCTACGGCAATGCCTCTATTACCGGGATCGTTCCCGAACGCATTTTCCGGACCGTGCAAGACGGCGCCGTCGCCATTATTGCCGGATTCCAAGGCGTGAACGACACCAATGATGTCACCACCCTCGGGCGGGGCGGATCCGATACCACCGCCGTGGCCTTCGCCGCCGCCCTCGGCGCCGACGTGTGCGAAATCTACACGGATGTGGATGGGGTGCTCTCCGCGGATCCCCGCATCGTCCCCGCGGCCAGCCAACGCCGCGAACTCAGCTACGAAGAAACGCTAGAATTAGCGGCACACGGAGCGAAAGTGCTCCATTTGCGGGCGGTGGAATTCGCCCGGAAATTCAATGTGGCCTTGCACGTACGATCATCATTCTCCGAGAACGAAGGGACGTGGATAGTGGAAGAAACCGCGAAACAGGGCGGATACGAAGACGCCGTCGTCGTCGGAGTGGCACACGACCGCAACCAGGGGAAAATTTCGGTCACCGGTGTCCCTAACCTTCCCGGATCCGCCGCGAAAATCTTTTCCTGCGTGGCCGAAGCGGACTGCAATATTGACATGATCGTGCAGAACACCGCGCTTACCCGCGTGGGCCTGAGCAATATTTCCTTCACGGTTCCCCGCGACCAGGTGGATATCGCCGTCGCCGCGCTGCGCGCCAACCAGGCCGAATTCGGTTTCGAGGACATCGCCGTCACCTCCGAAATCGGGATCCTCTCCATCGTGGGTGCGGGTATGCGCTCCCATAGCGGCGTTTCCTCCAAGCTCTTCAAGACGCTGGGAGATAACGGGGTCAATGTGGATATGATCGGAACCTCGGAAATCCGGATTTCCGTGGTGGTGGACCCGGATGTGCTGGACGCGGCCGCCCGCGCCGTCCACACCGCCTTCGGGCTGGACGCCAGCGAAGAAGCAATCGTATACGGAGGGACAGGTCGATGAGCATCACCTTGGCAGTAGTGGGAGCAACCGGGCAGGTCGGGCGAGTTATGCGCGCCCTGCTGGAAGAACGCCAGGTTCCGGTGGATCGAGTGCGTTTCTTTGCGACGGCGCGCTCAGCCGGCACCGAACTTCCCTTCCGGGGTGAGAACATCGTGGTGGAAGATATTGCCACCGCTGACCTGGCCGGTATTGATATCGCGGTGTTCTCCGCCGGCGGGGATGCTTCACGCACCTACGCGCCGAAGTTCGTGGAGGCAGGTGCCGTCGTCGTCGATAATTCTTCCGCGTGGCGCCGCGACCCGGATGTTCCGCTCGTTGTTTCCGAAGTGAATCCGCAAGATATCGCGCGCCGCCCCAAGGGTATTATCGCCAACCCGAATTGCACCACCATGGCCGCTATGCCCATCCTCAAACCGCTGCACGATGCGTACGGGCTCACTCGCCTTATCGCTTCGTCCTACCAGGCGGTGTCCGGTTCCGGGGTGCGCGGTGTGCACGAACTGACCACCGGAATCCGCAGCGCCCTGGGCGGCGATGTGGAGGCCCTCGCCCTGGACGGGCACGCCGTGGAGCTGCCCGCCCCCGAGGTCTATCGGGCCCCCATTGCCTTCAACGCGGTCGCTTTCGCCGGGAACCTTGCCGAGGACGGCAGCGGTGAAACGGACGAAGAACAGAAACTACGCAACGAATCGCGCAAGATTCTAGGTATCCCGGACCTCGCGGTGGCCGGAACGTGCGTCCGCGTGCCGGTGTATACCGCGCACGGGATGTCCGTCAACGCGGAATTTGAGCGGGAGGTCGACGTCGCAGCCGCTATCCAGCTGCTCGAAGCAGCCCCCGGTGTTGCGGTAGTTGATCTGCCCAATCCCCTGGATGCGGCCGGGAAGGACGCCTGCTTCGTGGGGCGCATCCGGCGTGATCCCTCGGTGCCGGGCGGGCGCGGGCTGGCCTTCTTCTGCGTGGCCGATAACCTGCGCAAAGGCGCGGCCCTCAATACCATCCAGCTGGCTGAGTTGGTTATCAAGGAGCTCACGGAGAAAAGCGCGGCCTAGGGGCAGGTGCGGCCTGAGCCTTGCCGTGCTCCGGCACACTACTCCGGCGCCGTGCCGCGCTTTATTCCGGCGTGGCGGTGACCGCGGGGATCTCCCCGGTTTCTCCGTCCAGGAAGGTTGATTCGTCACGCCGGTGGCGCAGCACTTTCTCCACGAAGGAGGCCACAGCCTCGGCCTGGGGCACATCGCGCTGCTGGTCTTCGGAGATGAACCAGCGGTGCTCGAGGATTTCGTGGAACAGCTCGGCCGGCTCCAGTTTCGCGGTGAGTTCGGGCGGGATCGCGGCTACGGTCGGCTCATAGACATCCGCGAGCCAATCGTGGGCAATCATCATGTCGGATTTGCCGCTCTTATTGTGGAGGGCGGCGTATTCGTCAATATCGTTGAGGATCCGCCGAGCCTGGTTTTCTTCCACATCTAGGCCGGTCAGGCGCCACACCTTGCGTGAATAATGCCCGGCCTCCACGATCTTAGGCTGGATGAGGAGGCGGTCTTCGTCCGGGCCGGAATCGATAGCGATTTCGTCCACGTCAAAGCCGAGGTCGTTGAGGCGGCGCACCCGCTCGGTGACCTTCCACTTTTCATCCGGGCCGATAGCCACCTGCGCGGTGATTTCTTCCCATAGCTCGAAGTAGCGATCAGCGAAGGTATCACCCACCCCGATGGTGTCGAAATCTTCGGGGAGGACGCCGCCGGCTTGCAAATCCATGAGCTCACCGATGATATTCGTGCGGGCTACGTCAATATCGTATTCGCGTTTACGCTGGGTGATGGGGCTGTAGAGCTCCCCGGTTTCCGCGTCCACCAAATAGGCCGCGAAAGTTCCCGCATCGCGGCGGAACAGGGTATTCGAAAGTGACACATCACCCCAGAAAAACCCGAGAAGGTGGAGCCGTACCAGGAGCACGGCCAGCCCGTCGATGAGCTGGGCGATGGTGGCGCGCCGGTGCTGCTGCCCGAAAATAGCGCGGTAGGGGAGTGAGAAGGGAAGATGCTCGGTGATGAGGCAGGCGTTGAGGGCGTTGCCTTCCGCGTCGGTACGTTTGGAGACCACCGCTACCGGTTCCACCGAGGGCGCCCCGAGGCGTTTCAAGGTGCGCAAGAGTTCGTATTCGCGTACCGCCACCAGCTCGGAAATCTCTTTGATGGCGATAATGCGCCCGGAGAGCCGCACGAAACGCACCGTGTGGCGGGAAATACCGCGGGGGAGCGCAGCGATGAGATCGCGCGGCCACTCTTCGAGCGCCACGTTCCACGGCAGATCGAGGAGGTCAGGTTCAACGCTAGCCGCCATAATGGATAGCGAGGATCGCATGAGTGTCCTTTCCGGGAGTAGCTGCGGCTTAATCGTAGCCGAAAGCTCGCGAGCCCGGCGTGCCATCAACCAGGGCCCCCGCTTCCACCATCCCGGCTTCTTCCAGGAAGGCCCGTACGGGCGGGGTGAGATCCGCCAAGATTTCGGCGGGGGTGCCGACCTGCTGGAGAGCACCGTCCACCATCACACCCACGCGGTGAGCGCAACTGAAAGCTTCGCGCGGATCGTTAGTCACGTACACCGTGGTGATCCCGGTGCGTTCTTGAAGTACGGAAATCTGCTCGCGAATCTCATCGCGAATTTCCACATCCATATTTTTCAGCGGCTCGTCCATGAGGAAAATACGCGGCCGGCGCACCACCGCCCGCCCCATGGAGACTCGCTGGCGTTCCGCGCGGGTCAGCTGCGCGAGTTTCGCGTCCAATAACTCGGTGAGTTCCAAAATATCCGCCGCCTGCGCCACCCGCGCTGCGATATCTTCCGGGTCCGCCCCGGCTATTTTCAGGTGGAAGCCCATATTATCCGCGACCGTCATATGCGGATACAGGGCGTAATTCTGAAATACGATCACTACATCGCGCATGGAGGGCGGTAGCGCGGTCACATCTTCTCCGTCCAGCAGCACAGCTCCGTAGTCGATATCCTCCAGCCCCGCAATCATGCGTAAAACCGTGGATTTCCCGGAGCTAACCGGGCCGGTGAGCGCGAAAAATTCGCCGTCGTTAATATGGAGATTCACGTGGTCAACCGCCGGTGCGGGCGCATCGGGATAGTACAGTGTCGCGTTGACGAGTGACACAGAAGCCATGGGAATTCTCCATCAGTAACAGCGGTCGGCATTGACACGCTCACCCACTATTATGCCACGTCAGGAACTCGAATACGAGGGCGTGCTCCGCGGGAAAAATGCGCCGGCCCGCACACTTCGGTATTTTTGAGGTATGCGGGAGGAAATCGGTGGCTATCGGCTGGTGCGGCGCATCGGCTTCGGCGGCATGTCCACGGTCTACGAGGCGGTGGATGGCGCCGGCACCCGCGTTGCCCTGAAACTCCTCCACCCGGCGGCCGTGGACGGGGCAGCCGGGCGCGAACGCCTCCGGCGCGAAGTTGCGATGTTGCAGCGGGTGCGCGGGCCCTACGTTGCCGAAGTCCTCGACGCGGAAACGGATGACGAGGATGCCTTTATCGTCACCCAGCTGGTGGAAGGCCCCACCCTCGCGGAGGATGTGCGCGTGGACGGCCCTTACCCGCCGGCGGAACTCGTCACCCTGGCCCGCCAGCTCCACGCCGCGGTCACGTCTGTACATCGCCTCGGGGTACTGCATCGTGATCTCAAGCCCTCGAATGTCATGCTCGGCGCAGGCGGCCCGGTTCTCATCGATTTCGGAATCGCGCAGACGGGCGGCGATGCCCGCCTCACCGTATCCGGCGCGGTCACCCACACTCCCGGTTACCTCGATCCGCGGGTGCTGCGCGGTCACGCCCCGGACGAAGCCGCTGACCTGTGGGCCCTCGCCGCGGTCATCGCTTTCGCCGCCACCGGGCACGACCCGTATCCCGGCACGAACCCGGCGGTTATTATGCGCCGCGTGCTCGAAGGGGACGTGGATGTCACCGGCGTGCCCCCGCGCATCGCCCACGCCCTGCGCGCCGCGCTCGCGGAGCCGGTGGAGGAACGCTGGGGGATTGACGCGGTGGTCGCGGCGCTCGCGGATCCGGCCGCGTGGGCGGAGGCTCCGGTGAGCGCACCGCCTCCTGCACCCGCGCTGCGGCCTGCGCCCGCGCCACTTCCCGCTACCGCGCCCCTTTGTGCGCCGGCGGCACTGCCGCTCACCTCCCCGGAAAGTTCAGAAGATGCGGGGGAGAGTGGGAAGTACGACGACGCCGCCACCGCCCCCCGCCTGCTGCCCACCCAGGTGGCGCCAGTCACGCCGGCCGCCGCTCCCGCAGCTGCCGCAGGGCCGAGCTACAACGCCACGGATAGCGTGCCCAGTGCTTTCCCGGAGACCTGGCCCCAGCCCATTTACGCCGGGTCCGCCACCGCGCCCTACCCGGCAGCCGTACCGGGGCCTGCTGCGCCGGGTCCCACCACGCCAGTCACCTTCGGCCCCGCAGCCTTTGACCCTCAGTCGGAATCCGCGCCCTATTCGCAGTTCGCACCGCAGGAACCCACGCCGCCGGAACCCACGCCGCCGGAACCCACGTCGCTCCCGCTGTGGGCCCGCCCGCCGCGCCGTACTCCCGTTCTCACCTTCGTGGCGGGTGCGCTGCTGTGCGCCCTGGTTGCTGCCTGGCAGATAGCCGGATACGTGGGATATGCGCTCGTCACAGTGGGCTTGGTTTTTGCGAAACGGAACGCGGCGCGGCTGCTGCGGCGTCGTGAAGAAGAAGGCGGGCCGTTCCGCGGGGAACACCTGGGGCAAATTTTGCGCGCCCCGCTCACCTTTGTGGAAAGCGCCGTCAGTGTAGTTCCGCTGCACGGGATCGGGCTTCTCGCGGTGACGTTCGGCTACGTGGCGGCGCGCCTGGGTGGGTTTTCCGGGCCGGGCGCCGGCGCGGTGGCGGCGCTCGCGGGGGTGGCAATCTCCTGGCTGAGCCCGAGCGGGCGGCCCGCACGCCGCGGCAGCGCGGTTGTTTTCGGGCGCCTAGCTCCCACGCGCTCCTACCGAGTTTTCTGGACCGTGGTGCTGGCCGCCGGCGCGGCCGGGATCGCGTTGCTGGCCCTTGGCGGGGTGCTGGGCGTGCCCGCGGATACCCCGCTCAGTTTCGGATATTACGGCGAACCGCTCGTCGCGATGATCAGGGATATTATGGGCGGCGCCGCCAACTAATTGGCCCGCGCGGGCAATGTCACCCGGCTGGCCCTCACTTTTCCCAGGGAAAGCGGCGATAATTGACATGTTAAAGTCAGGGTGAAAGGCGCAGTGGCCGGCTGGCCGCAGGCGCGTCGTCGTAACCGAGGAAAAGTGAATGGCACAGACTCAGAAGAATAACCGGCAGACCTCCGCTGCACAGCGGCGTGAAACCGCGCGCGCGGCGGCGGCCCGGCTCCAGGAACAGGAAAAGAAGCGGGCGCGGCGCAATCGCGCGCTCGCGGTTGTTGCAGCTGTTGTGGTGGTGGCGCTTATCGCTGCGGCCGTGTGGTTCATCCTCTCGAATAAGAAGGATGAGGCGGGTGCCCCGGCCACGCAGGAAAGTTCCGCGGCCGCGTACCCGAGCGCGCCGGCTACGCCGCTGGCTGAACGTCCCGCCCCGAAGGTCACCGCGGAACTACCCAAGAACACCACCCCGGATGTGGGGGTGAGCGTGGGGAGCTCGCTGGCGGCCGGCACCGTGAACGAAGGCAAGCCGGTTGTTGATATTTACTTCGACTACCTGTGCGTGTGGTGCAACCGCCTGGAAACCTCCTACGCGGAGGAGCTCACCCAGCGCGCGAAGAATGGCGAGATTACGCTGGTCTACCACCCGCTCGTGGTGGAATCCCAGTACGAATTCTCGCATACGGCCTCTGCTTCGGCCCTGTGGGTCGCGGAGCACCGCCCCGATGTTTTCGCGGCCTACCACAATGAGATTTTCGCGATGACGGCCCCGCTTTTCGAATCGAAGGAAAAGGTGCCGGTGCCGCAGACCGCGCAGCTGGCCGAGCTCGGTAAGAGGGCCGGCCTCACCGATGCCGAAGCCGAGCAGATGATCGCGGATGTGGCCGTTGGCGAAGGCAAGCCCGGCATGTACTCCGAGCTGCTGGGGCAGTCGCTCCAACAGTTCAGCGCCGACGGCTTCACCGGCACGCCCACCGTGCTTCTCAACGGCAAACAGGTGGCGGACTGGACCGACGGTAAGCTCACCGCCGCGCTGGACGCCCTCAAGTAGCGCTTTGCCCGGCGCCGCGTGCCGTGATGGTACGACGACGCCGCAGCGGGGCGGTCGCTTCGCGCCGCCCCGCTAGCGCCTAGCTCCCGGGATCCCTATTTGTTCCAGAGGGGGGATTCTGGCATGATAAACTCTGGTTCCTTGCTTGGCGGGTGCGCCGGGCAAGAATTGCCTCCGTAGCTCAGTTGGTAGAGCAGCTGTCTTGTAAACAGCAGGTCACAGGTTCGAGTCCTGCCGGGGGCTCCACTACAACAGATTTTTTTTATGGACACCACACCTCGTGGTGTAGTCGGATAAACGGCTGCTTGCATAATAAAATCTGTAAAGATGCAGGTCAGTGGCTTGTGAGTAGTGTTTGTGGCGGTGGGGTGCGGGGTGTTGTCTGAATAGTGGCGCCTATCCCTTACAAATATGCAAGAAAATCGGTTAAGGTATGTAGCTGAAGGCCACTGAGTGGTGGTTGTTTCACGCGCCAATACATGAGTTTGCTGGGAAGGCTTGGTTTTTCGCGGTTTTCTTGGTGTTGGTTGGATTTGGATCAAGCTTGGTGCTTGGTGTTTTTGGGAAAGGTTATCTTGATGGTCAAGATTGGGAAACGGGTGGCGGCGTCAATTGCTGCGCTCGCTGTTGTGACGGGGGGGGGGTAGCGTCTTATAGCTTTGCGGCCGAGCATATGGTGAAAGACCTTGCGGTCGCGGTTGTGGCTGATGGTACCCCTGACTTCAGCCAAGAAGAGGGCCCCGGTAAGGATACGGGTCCGAATAATGGGGTTGTGCGTTCGCTGGATACTGTTGATTATGAGGTATCGTGGCAGGTTACCAAGGATGGTGACTATACGCTTGAGGCGGAGTTGCCTGCTGGTGTGGAGTTCGCTGCGGGTTCTGATTCGTTTTGTAATAACGCCGGCAAGGCGATTACTAATGATCTAACGTATAAGAACAAAAATACGCTTCGTTGTGAGTTGTCTGGTAAGGCTGGGCAGAGCGTGAAGTCGGCGGTGAAGGTGTTTGTGCGCCGGGCCGCGAATGACTCGGTGATCCCGCTCCAGTTCACGGCTGGTGGTGCTACCTCGAACCAGGTCTCGACGAAGGTGTCAGCAAAACCAGAATTTACCGCCAGCGTGGACGCGATTACTGCAAAGGCCCGCTGGGAAACTACCTCCGGGAATATTAATTCTCACTCGGTTGTACACATCGAATCACCCCGCCCGGACTCTGGGCTAAATAAGGGCGTGGAGGCGTTAACTGGAGACTATCGTGTCGAGATCCCGGTGACCGCTCCTGAAGGAACAGTTTTCACTTGCGCAACAGATCGCGTCTGGGGCTACCCATATCAAAAATATGGGATTGGCCCGGAAAATGCTTCTCTCCGCGATAACGGCGAATGCGGTGAGGTAACCGTCGCGGATGGGAAAGCAACATTTACGGTTACGGGTGCTGATCTGACAGCGTCATCCTGGCCAATCAGAGACTATATGGACAGGGCGTGGAACAGAAATATTATTGCCTTCGCAAAGCTGTATTACACTATCCCTGCCGATAAAGCTACCGGTGGCACCGGTATTGAGCTTGGTAAGGCACAAATCTACGCCACTACTCTCAGTGGAGCGGAATACCCGATCACCTCAGCAACTGAACCGTTTACACGTCCTGTTATTGATGCCTCGCAGCCTATCCTGCACTCGGAAATTCATAATCAATGGAAAACACCAGATTATTACGCCCCAGGATATGCAATCTCGAAAGCACAACCTGTGGAAATTGTTTTCAACTCCTGGTTCCCTAACAGCGGTAATTTGAAAAATAAGCACGCTACCGCGTGTGCCATGTTCTCACCCGAACAGCTTAACGTGGCTAAGGCACTAGACGTGCCTGCTGAGTATTATCGCGGTACCGCTGACTCCATGGCTGGTGGCTTTTCCTGCGGAATGTTCGGAGACGCGACAGAAGGGTGGAGTAGCGACACTACAGACATGAGCAATGTTAAGGCTGTTCGTGTTAAAGGAAAATGGCCGATCTCTTTACCTCAAGCAAATGACCAAAACACTTCTAGCATCGTTTTGAGCATGATCCGCGCTGCTGATGATACCTCGGCTATAGGTACACAGTTGCCAATTCGATTCATGATTACTGCAGACGGACAAGTCGTTGCGAACGAGTCGGTAGTGGGGAATTACCACTCCTCGTATTTCACTGCTGTTGATGGAACCTTTGGTTTGAATCCTGCGTGGGATAAGGCGGATGGTTTGTTTGGTCAGGTCCGTAACCTGAATCTTGGTTTCACCGCGAAAGACGGCCTGAACCAAGGAACGGTCACGGCTACGCTTCCGGCGTGTTTGAAAGTCACGAATGCTGGCGCCGGTACTCTGACCGCTGCGGCTGATAGCGTGGATCGGAAGAATTGCGGTATTCCTGGGGATACTGTCTCCTTCCCGGTGGTGGATGGTACCCCGAACTACGTGGTGCAGGCCCAGGTTATGGCGAAGAGTCCGCAGACCGGAACCACGAAAGTCATCCTGGAATCAGATCAGCAGCCGTTGAGCGAGGTACGCCGCTCTAGGAGCATCTCCTTCACAACCGGTCTGGTTGAACAGGCTACCGCGTCTATTTCTACCAGTGCTCCCGATAATGTGGTGACGCTGGAGAACGGGACTGCGTCTATTCCGTTCACGCTTTCGTGGGGTAACGCGACCACCGGTAACGCTTCGGGTGAGCTGGTGTGGCAGGTTCCCGATAACGTGAAACTCGCATCCGTTGGTGAGGTACCGAGTGGTGCTTCGGTGCAGTGCACGACCCAAGACCGCGCTGCGGTAGCGACTGCTCTTGAATCGGATAAGTCCGGCAAGACTCTCTCATGGTCGGATTGCTCGGCAAACCCGGCGGCTGTGACGGCTGTGAAGGTAGTGACCGGTACTCTGGCTTCGACTGCGACTGGCACCCTGCCCGTGAGTGTTACTGCTAATGCGGTTGGTGACGTGAATACGTCGTTTACCGCGGGTGTCTTCACCACGGCTGGTAACGGCACGGTTGACTTCTTGGATGCCACCCCAATTAACGTGTATGTACGTACACCCGCCCCGGAACCGGTAGTGACGGAAGGCGAGTGGACGGACGCAACCGATTCGAGCGCGAAGAACTGTGACACCAAGCAGGTGACTCAGACTCGTACCGTCACGACCACGCCTTTCAAGTGGGACGCGGCTGGAAAGCAATGGGTTGCCGACCCGGATCATGCGACCACGCGGACCGAGAATCAGACTCGGGATATGAGTGATGCGGAGCTTCAGGTCTGTACCCCGGCCCCTGCCGATGACGTGAAGACCACTGAGTGGGTGGATAGCACTGATGTGGGTGCGAAGAATTGCGTGACCAAGCAGGTTTCCCAGACCCGCACCAAGACCACGACTCCGTATAAGTGGGACGCGGTCTCTAAGACCTGGGTCCTGGATACGGACAAGGTGAAGGTTGAGTCTGAGCCTCAAACCCGGCCCATGAACGATACGGAATTGATGGCTTGTGCGATTCGCCCTGCCGATAAGGTGGATACCACCGAGTGGGTCGATAGTACCGAGGACGGGGCAAAGGATTGTGCCACGGGGAAGGTGAAGCAGACCCGCACGAAGACCACGACTCCGTATAAGTGGGACACGGCCGCACACGAGTATGTGGTGGACATTGAAAACGCGGTAACTATCACTGAGACCCAGAATCGGGACATGACTGACGCTGAGCTTCAGGTCTGTATCCCCAAGCCTGCCGACAAGATCGACAATGCCGAGTGGGTGGACTCGAGCGAGGAGGGTGCGAAGGATTGCGCCACTGGGAAGGTGAAACAGTCTCGCACGGTGACCACGACTCCCTATAAGTGGGATGCGGGAACTAAGAAGTGGGTTCTTGATACTGAGAAGGCCGTGACCACGACCGAGACCCAGGCTCGGGATATGAGTGACGGCGAGCTTCAGGTTTGCACGCCTGCGCCCGTTGACAAGGTTGATACCACGGAATGGGTCGACTCCTCGGACGAGGGTGCGAAGGATTGCGCGGCTGGTAAGGTCAAGCAATCTCGTACGGTGACGACTACCCCCTACAAGTGGGATGCCACTACCAAGACATGGGTGGTGGACACCGACAAGGCCGTGACCACGACCGAAACCCAAACGCGGGATATGAGCGATGCTGAGCTGCAAGAATGCACCGTCAACCCCGGTATCCGGGTTGAGGAAACTCAATGGGTGGACTCGAGCGAGGAGGGGGCTAAGGATTGCGCTACCCGCAAGGTTACCCAGACTCGGATCGTGACGACTACTCCGTATAAGTGGGATAGCGCGGCTAAGAAGTGGGTCCTGGATCCGGAGAACGCCACTACTAAGACCGAGTCTCAGGTTCGGGATATGAACGAGGATGAGACGCGGGTGTGTATGGCTGGTACGGGTGTACCGGTCTACCCGGACCCCACCCCTGTTGTGCCGGGTGGCAAGATTGTTATTGATCCGGTCAACGGGCCTGGTGATCCAGCCCAGTGTGAGCCTTCTGGTCCTATCACGCGCGCTGATGGAGGGACTGTCACAGTGGATAAGGATTGTAAGGTCACAATCACTATCCCTGAGGGTAAGACTCCTGGCGAGCTGACCCCGCCTGTTGAGGTCACGCCTAAGTACCCGACCCCGGATAAGCCCACTGTTGTGGTGCCGGTGAAGGTGATTGATACCCCGGATTGGGATGACACGACTACTACTCCGGATAGCCCGGTAACTATCGAAAAGCGCAAGGGTGAAATCCCCGAGGGCACCACGGTGGAAGTTACTGGTCCTAGCACCGCGGTACTCAATCCTGACGGCAGTATTACTCTCACGCCGGATAATGGGGCTCAGCCTGGCACGACGATCACGATCAAGGTGGTCGATAAGGTAGGTAATCCCCTCGACAACATCACGGTGACGATTATTGAGCCGAAACCTGCCCCGGATTGGGACGACTCGATCACGGGGCCGGGTAAGAAGATCGACGTGCCTAATAAGGGCGGGGATGTCCCACCTGGCACGACGATCACGGTCAACGGCCCGGGCAGCGCGGTCTTGAATCCGGATGGGTCTATTACTGTCACCCCGAATGAGGGAGCGCGCCCTGGTGAGAAGATCACCATCACGGTCAGTGACGGTGAGGGCAAGGTAGTGGATTCCTTTACCGTGAAGATCGGCAAACTCAAGACGGCTGCGAAGAGCTTGCCGGTTACTGGAACGACTGCTACGGGTCTGGCTGGTATGGCTGTGTTGCTCGTGGTTGCTGGTGGTCTGGTGGCTTGGCAGCGTCGTCGTAAGTAAAAAATATAGAAGCCATGTCGGCTAGCCCCTCAATGTGAGGGGTTGGGGGTGGTAGGCGAATGTTCGAAACTGGTTTGCCTACCACCCCCCTATTTATTTCTTGTAAACACGCCCCTGGGCTCGTTGAGGAGCGTGAGTGAGCCTAAGCGGTGCTGGTCATGCTTTGTGGCTGTGTGGTTTTGCTTGCGCGGGAAGCAAGGAGGCGTGGTTCCCCTTGCCTGTGTGTTGGTGTGGCGCGTGTGGTTTTTCGTGGTTTGTGAGATGGGGTGTTTGTGGTGAGGCTTGAGTTATTAGAAACCCTCGTATCGTATTCGAGGCTTGGGACGATGGACGCGGTTGCTCGTGAGTGTGGTTGCACCACGGCGGCGGTGGTCAAGCGTATCCAGTTGTTAGAAGAGGAAGTGGGTTACCGGCTTACCCGGAGGGTGGGGCGCGGTAGCGAGCTGACGGAGGCTGGCTGGCATTTAGTGGAGCGCAGTTTTCAGATTCTGGCGCTTGTGGATAAAACTGTGAGCGAGATAAAGGATGCGGTGGATGATCCGCGTGGGCGGGTCGTGATTGTGGGACGCGAGGGTAGGGGCCTGGATAGTCTTGCGATGGTGATGGGGCAGGTACGGCAGAGGTTTGCGGGTGTTAGTTTCCAGGTAGTGGCCTGTGGTAGGGAGCAAGCGGCTCGCATGCTTGGCGAGGGGAGAGCTTCTTTTGCGGTGTTAGATGCTTCCTGGGATTGTGCTTCGTGGGAGACGCTTAGCTTGCCGGGTGAGGATCGGTGGGGGCTTCTCACTCGTAGTGATAGTGATCTAGCGGGGCGGGAGTCGGTGTGTCGGGCGGATATTGCACGGCGTGGGTTGTTGTTGCCGGGCGAGGGCAGTCGGGAGTTGGGGTATTGGTTAGGTAAGGAAAACCAGTTGGATGTGGTGGGATGGTATGGGACAGGACGCCAGGCTGGGGGTTTGGTTAGGGCTGGGGTTGGTGAGGCTATCGTGTTGGAGAGCACGGTTATAAGTGGGGATGCGGGTTTGGTGTTTGTGCCACTTGACTGGCTTGTGGGTGTGCGGTGTGTGTTGGCGTGGAGCCGGCAGGCACGCCTCGGGCGGGCTGGTGAGGTGTTCGTGGAAACAGCCCGAGCCGCATTTCGCATGGTGGATTGACACACTTAGCTTATCTGCGCGGCTGAGGGCGTAGCGGGCTAGCGCCGTCGTCGTTCTAATAACGTGATTGCAACGATAACGTAACCGTGACGCGGATTGAAGGAACTCCGGCTAGTGTGATTCGAGATGCTAACCGGGAACTAGGCGTTTTGGGTAGCGAGCGTTATCTTCAGTCCGAGGGCTTTCATGATTTTCGTGATAGCGGCAAAGGACGGATTGCCGTCTTTTGACAGTGATTTATAGAGCGATTCGCGGTTGAGTCCAGTATCTTTAGCGAGTTGGCTCATGCCGCGAGCCCGGGCAATATCGCGCAATACTACCTGTACGGTTTTTGTATCGCCATCTTCGAGAGCAATAGCCAGGTAGTCGTTCATCGCTTCTTGGCTATCGAGGTATTTGCTTGCGTCGAAAGTTGAAAAAGTTACCTTGGTCATGACCGTTCCTCCTAGCATCGTTCCGTGAGCCTCGCATCTGGCTATTGCGTACAAGATACGCCGCTGCGCGTGTTTGTCTTTCAGCTTGTCTAGCCACGCGTCAAACAAACTGCTGGAAATTATCTCCATAACCTCATTGTAGTCTATAGGCTACAATAGTCAAGAAAGTAACGGTGAGGTATTCGTGACGAGTTCCGCGCTTCCGCTCTGAATAGGGTGGTCGAATACACGGCTGGCGCATGGAAAGCAAACGCGGGAGACATCGCGGTTTGGTGACCGGACGTCTCCCGCGTTGCGGTTAAGGCGTGCTATGCCGTGCGCTTGGCGCGGCTGCGCGTGACCGCCGGGATGCCCATGAGGAGCAGGGCCGCGGCAGCTACCAAGCCAAAGGCGGTCGAGGTGCCGGTGCGCTGCAGCTGGGGCCGAGTGCGCTTCTTCGTTACCTGCGGGCCCTCGGGTGGGTTCGTGCCGGGATTCTCATTGGTGGGCGTGCTGGGCGTAGTGCTACCAGGAGTTCCCGGTGTTTCGGGACTTTGGGTACTCGGAGCGCTGGGCTGAGCGTCTGGGGTTTGGCTGCCCGGAGTGTTCGGTGTACTCGGTTGGTTACCGGGAGTCTCCGGATCGTCGGGGGTTCCCGGGGTAGTGGGCCGGGTACTAGGCGTGGCTGGAACACCAGTATCAGATGTTCCGGGACTGTCGGGCTTCTTATCTTCCGGCACCGTCTTCTCGCAAATCTTCACGACTACTGCGGCCTGGTCACAGCCGTCTTCGTTGATTCCGCTCAGGTAGTAAGTAACCGCAGGATTCGAGTGGAGGGCAAAGGTGAAGGAGTATCGATCATAAGCCGACGCAGAACTTCCAATATCGGTACCGATGAGGTCGATGCGGCCCGATTCTCCGGTGACGATGCACTGGGGTGAGCCGGTCAGACCTGCGGGAGTAGCGTGTCCAAGAAGGAACTTGTTAGTGGCGGGATCCGTCAGTGAATAAGCAGGTAACTCACCCGTGCGGGCCCAATTATATTCCTGGAGATTCTGGCATCCCTCCTCATAGGAACCGGGCCCACCACCTTCTTGACTGCACTTCCAGAGCTTATTAGTTGCGCGGATAGGAAGGACGGTCAGTTCTGATTGGACGGTGACATCGCCTTCGACCTTGATCGTGAAAACACCCGGCTCGTTGATACCGAAACTGTATTCGTCGTACATCTCCATATTTTTTACCGGAGCGCTATAACCCAGATACGATGGCTCCGCACCGGCCTTTGCAGTGCCCGCCGAAGTACGCCATATCCCGAAGTCTGGATCAGTGAAATCAGAGGAAATGACCCCACCGCTGCTCGGCGTTTCTAGCCAACCGGAGGAATCGCGCGTCACATCAATAATGGGGAGAGCTTGCTCCACGCTTTTTACAGGAATTGTAGTTGTTACACGCACATCGGAATTCTCCGCAACCTCCCAGGCTCGATCCGGGACACTGATGAGAGTAAATTTTACATTTTCGAGTACAGAGGGGACGAAAATGGAGGTGCCGCGCGCTGTCTGGATATGGTCGGAGGATAGAACTAGGGGAGTTGTCTGTACTGTATAGGTCACATGGGCGATGTCACCTACCTTCTCTACGCAGGTATCCCCGCCCTGACAGTTAACCGCGCCGCCGGTTAGGGAATTAATACCACGACCCCATTGTGTGGCGACGCCACTGGCGGTGGCGGGCAGAAACAATCCTGCTCCAGCAAGTGCAACGGCGATCGCGGCGTTTCCGAGTGCCGCTATTAATTTCTTCATGTGTCATCCATTCATAATGTGGTAAAAATACGAGGTGTAGCGGGGCCCGTTATTCTGAACCCTTCTGGATAACCGACGCTGGACTATCTCAAAAGGGAATGGAATTGGGGCTACACCAAAGGCGTAGATAAATCTGGTGAGATTGCTCAATAGAATTATAACTCGAATCGTATCTGGCTGGGCAAAATGTTAGCGACGGTCGAAAAGTAGCACAGAACCGACGGTCGCTTACACAAAATTTGCTGGGGGGTGAGATACACGCAGCGATCAGTGGTGCGTGGAGCGGTGATGATTATGGGGTCCGGGTGGGGAGGGTACTGATTAGCTCCGGAACGGGTAGCGCAGGAGAAGCTTCCCACCGTACCGTTAGTGGTGCGTGGACATGGGGGTTAGAAGCCAAGTCCGATTGAGCGTTCGAATGAGACACTGTAGCCGCAGCGGCTCGTGAGTATGGAGGTTCCTCATGTCCGTTCCTGTCAGTACTTTGGTAGCTGCCGCGCCCTCGTTCCAGCGGGCATTGCGGAAAATGAGCAAGTATCCGCGCGAGCCGCGGGTATTTTCACACAAAAAGCTTTTTCTCACATTTGGATGGGTAAGTGAATTCACGATTGCTTTTACCGGCACTGCTTTAGTTTTCTCTGACGAAGCAAGCCGACCCGATGATGCAACGCTTGGAATTATTTTGTGCCCCATTATGATGGTTTTCTGTTCTTGGTTCTTGTGGGTCGGATACAAGCGCCGGCTTGGCGTGGATAATGAAAAAACTTGGTACAGCTTCTCGCCATTGCCTTATCGGGAGGTCTATTTTACTGATATAACTCGAATTATTTATACCGGTATATCGTTTAGTCTTTTTACAGATAAAAAAGATAAGCGCTTTGCAAAGAAAAAGAATTCCATTGCTATTGGGATTAATCACTTCGACTACACTCTTGCCTATCTGCGGATTCTTGAGGAGATGCGGGTGCGGCGTTTTACGGTTGGGAAGATTGAGCCGAATGATCCACGCTGGCCGGAGGCATGGCAGGAAATGCGTGATCGGCTTGCGGCCGAAGCGTATCGGAATCACCAAAACTACTATGATTCCCACCCGGCAGAATTGCAGGAGCTTAACGCATTAGCGGTAGGGTGTTACCCTGTGGGCTCTTAGTGCCCTTCGGAGAGTTTGTGATATCCCGCGTCACGTTTCCGTTTTGTTTTTTCCGGTGGTTCCTATGTGGCTTCGGGCCAGCATGGGTCGTGCGGGGCGACGTCGCCCCACGGTGAAACGGCGGTGCTTCAGCTCTTCAAGGATCCGTAAGTAGGCGAGGGTGTAATCGAAAAGATCTTTGGAGAGCGTGAGATTCGCACCGAAAGAAGTGGGAATTCTCGTAGAAGTTGGCAAGAACTTTGCTGATGATGGGCGGAGCGAATGGGAGAAAAAATTTGCGGATCACTTAAAGGAGTTATCGGAGTTTGGTTCCGCATTCAAGTACGCTGGGAATCGGTGAGTATGGTTGCGTCCGTTAGTGTGGTGTATCTGTATCCCGCGGTGATCCTCGTGTCGGTATACACAAAGGCGACCATCGCGGGTACCTTTCGAATCAACTCCTACCTATCCTCGAAAGGAGATACCCCGCAA
>NZ_QDIE01000028.1 GCF_003957255.1 Actinotignum sanguinis | reverse complement strand
CCACCGTGGCTGGTCTGAGTCTCACCTGCTCACCGCCCTGGATTACTGGCTTTATTCCAGGTCGATCAACACGCAGCCGATGTCTGATTTCGTGTCAAACACGATCCAACCAAGGAAGGAACCGGTTAGTACGCCTAGTGATAAGCCCGTCGAGATTGATACCCATATCGATACCGAACACCCCTGGGAAGACGGTCTAAACATCCGTAAAGGCCAGATCGGACGTTAACGACACGCCGCCATTAGCAACTAATTTTGTCTATTAACCCGACGGGGGAGCAGTCGCAACGATTGCTCCCCCGTAAACCCTAAATGTCCGGAAATATAACGGCCCAGGATGCAAGGCTCTATGCTGGAAGCAGTGGAATGAACCGCTCGGTGAGTAGCCTAAAAATTCTGAAGTGACGTATCAATATCGAATAATCCGGAAATTCCGGATAGTTGCCGGAAGCCACCACAAAGGAGGGAATTATGGCAGTAAAAATAACCAGGTGGGATGCTAGTGACTACCTGGAAACATGGGAAGATATTGCGGCTTATCTCCGCGCGGTGCTAGAAGATGGCGATCCCTCGCTACTGCAAAGGGCCCTCAAGGATATTGTGAAATCCCCGGCCTTCAGAGAGATTGCGCCTAACGCCCAGCAAACGCAGCCGCAATAAATTCACTCATCCGTGCGCGCACCTGTTCCCATGCCTTCGTGCCGGGAGAACACAGCATCGCGTGGAACGTCCCCGGATACATATGAAGCTCCACGGCCGCGCCGGCATCCATAAGATTGCGCGCCCAGTCCAGCCCCTCGTCGCGCAGCGGGTCCACCGGATTGACTACAAGCAACATGGGCAAGCCGGAATATGGTCCGCTACCTGCGGAAATCGGCTCGGCCCGGTACCCGGAATCGCCAACGTACGCGTTCCACGCCGCGGCCGCGGCCTCCCGCGTCCACACGGGGCCGTCGCGATAGGTTCGATAGGAGAGCGTATCGAGGCGCGGGCTCACGCAAGGCTCTAGGGCGACGACGCCGCACAAGCCCGCCAGTTCCTCTGGCTGCGCGAAGCGCAGCACCTGATCGGCCAAGCCGGCCCCGGCCGAATCTCCGAAAATCAGCACGGGTGCACCCGGGAAAACCCGCGTAATATAAGCGAGCGCAGCCCGGCAGTCGTCCACCGCTGCCGGGAAAGGATGCTCGGGTGCCAGCCGGTAATCGGGAACCACCACGGTGGCCTCGGCCAGCTGGGCGATCTCAGCATTGCGGGCGTCGTCGTAGCGGGCGCGGCCCGCAACGTAACCGCCGCCATGCAAAGACAGCACCACGCGGGGCTGCGGCGGCGTCGTGCTATCGGGGTGGAAAATACGCAGCTCCAGGCCGTTCTCCACCACAACCTCGCGGCGGATACCCGCGGGCAGTTCCGGTTCGGCACCCAGCAGCGCTTCGCCTTCCGCGCGCATCGCCGGAGTATCCCAGGTGGTTTGCTCGGGCACACCCGCGAGCAAAGGCGTGAGCTGCGGATCGAGGTAAGGCTGCGGGCGCTTCTGCGCCTTCGCGCACTCGGCAAGGAAGGGGTCCACCGCGGCGTAGAAAGCGCTCTCCTGGTCGCGGCGGACCGTATGGGTGGAGTGCGGGATGACCACCCCGCGCAGGTGCGGATTGTGATGCTCAGCCAGTGCCTCGATGCCGGTGGCGCCGAAGAGCACATCGTCGCCGTCGCCGGTCACGAGGAGAGTGGGCATGCTTAACTGGCCGAGCACCGCGCGCCCGGGGCGGCCCACCACGCCGGTGGCAATGAAATCGAGGTCCACCTCGGTCTTACCCTGTGCCCAGCCGGCGTATTCGGAGGGGGTCCAGGTGGTATACGATTCGCGCAATGACGCGATAGCTTCAGGTAGATACTCGCGCACGCGCTCCTGGGTTTTGCCAAGATCTTCGGCGGCCTCGCGGTAGGTACGGGCCTGCTCCGGGGTGAGGAGTGCGGGGTCTTCAAGCACCAAACCCGCGATGAGCGCCGGGTGAGCTGCGGCAATATGCGCGGCGACCGCACCGCCTAGGGAGTGCCCCATGAGGAGGATCTGGCGTGCGGGAGTGCCGGCCGCGGCGCGCACCACCACATCGGTTGCGCTGGCAACGAGAGCGGTGTAGGGGTCGGCCAGGTCATCCTTGGCGAAACGGGCCGAGAGTCCGTGGCCGAGCAGATCGCAGAGCACCACGCGATAATCGCGCCCGTAATGCGCGGCGAGGCTGTGTAGCGAGGCGGCGCAATCTGTCACCCCGTGAAAAGCAACGATGGTGCCCTCGATGGGAGCCCCGGAAACTGAATACGATAACGCGGAATGCCTCATTGCGCTCCTTTGCTAGCGGGTACTTGCGTGCGTGTTGTGGCCAGGGCTGCGCGGGATAATAGCCTGGAGTGTCACAAAGGGAGTGGCGTTTTCGGGTGTGGCTTTCTCGGAAGGGTCAGAAGAGTTATTCGGGCGGGTTGCCGCGCCCGCCTCATTATCCACCCGATATTCCTCCACGAGTTCATACATTTTCTTGGAAAGATCGGCGGCCTGCTCACGTGTGAGAAGGACTTCCGCCGGGTGCAAACTGGTGAACAGCGGCCGCTCCTCCGGGTGGTTAGTGCGGGCGGTCATGGCGGCCAGCCACAGTGAGGTGGCCCATTCCAGAATCGCGGTGCCGGCCGCGGTCACGCTTTTGGAATACTCCGAATTGGGCAGGCTGGAATCGGTGGCCATGCGCGGGGAAGTGAGGGTCCACACCCGATCACGCTTATCGCGCGCCCGGGTCGGATCCTCGCGAATCAGCCCACCGCGGGCCAAAATTCGCAGGTGATAGCTCATAGAATTGGCGGGAAGCTCCAGTTCCTCAGCCAAATCCGCGGCGCGCGCGTGGCCTAGCCGGCTGAGAGTGTGGAGCAGGCTCAAGCGGACCGGGTGAGATAGGGCCCGCAGCTGCTCCCGGTTGAGGCGAGCCACCGTTTCCGGGGTGGTGGTTCCCGCGGTGGTGCCCGCGGTGGGCGCGCTGCCCGAATCGGCGCTGGTCATTTCGGGAGTGTCACGTGATTCGGCAGTGCTGTCAGAAGAAGCCATAGAATCATTGTAGCTGGAACAACGGACTTGCCCACATACGCAACAAATGTTGCGCAATAATTCTTGCGTAATTATAGTGGGAGGTGGAGGCCGAGGTATTCGGCTCATCAGCACGTAAGGAGACCTCATGTCAGGTACGGACAATGGGACAGTTATAGCAACGGAACAGGTGACCGCATCAGAGCGTGAACCTGCCACCATCTGGGCATCCCGTGAATACCGGGCCTGGTTTACCGGCGATCTGCTCCAGGATCTGGGCGCGGGGATCGCGATGTTCGCCTTCCCGCTGGTCTGCCTGGCGGTGACCGGTTCGCCTGTACACGCCGGAACGGTGGGATTCTTCCAAGGCGTAGGTACGTTGCTGGGTACTCTTCCCGGCGGGGTATTGGCCGACCGCCATAACCGGCGTACCCTCCGCTTGGTCTCGTCTGGCCTAGGGGTGCTCGCGCAGGTTGCGCTGGTAGCGCTGTTGCTCAGTGGCACCGCGAACGTGCTCAATCTTGCCGTTCTTGCTTTCCTCGACCGCCTGCGTAACTCCCTGCTCTCCCCGGCCTCAAATTCCATGCTCAAACAGGTGGTTCCCGGGCGACTTCTTCCCAACGCCGTGGCTGCGAATCAGGGGCGCGACGCCGCGGTCACCCTCGCCACCGGCCCGGCCGGCGGAGCGCTTCTTGCCATCCACCTCTACGTCCCCGCTCTCGCGCAAATCGTCGGGCAGCTGGCGAGCATGGGGGCTACGCTCCTCATGCGCGGGGATTACCGGCCCGGGCGTTCCGGCGGCGCTGAGTGCTCCAGCAGTGCCGGGTGTTCCAGCAGTGCCAGGTGTCCTGAGAACTCGGACAACTCTGCGCGCCCTGTTCGTACCGGCCGTATCTCCCGCGCGCTCGCGGAATTCAACGAGTCACTACGGTGGATGTGGGAACGCGCCGTGGTCCGAGTGCTTCTTATCTGCGCCTGCCTGCTCAACCTGGGGTGGGCAGGCATGATGATGAGCGTGACCCTCGGCCTCGCCGACCGCGGGGTGGAGCCGGCGCTCATTGGCCTGCTCGCCACCGCGCTCGGGTGCGGGGCGCTTGCCGGGGCGGTGGTTGCCGCGCGTCTCGTTGCGCGGGTTCCCTCCGGAATTCTCATCATCGCCGGATTCCTCATGTGCGCCGGCGTCGTCGCCATTGTTCCTTTCCTTCCCGGTTTGGGGTGGATCGGCGCGATGTACGCATTAATGGGCCTGATTATCCCCGCCGTCAATGCCGCGGTGATGGGCCTGGTCACCCTCATGACGCCCAATGAGATGATGGGCCGCGTGGGTTCGGTCAGCCAGTTCTTCGCCTCCGGAGCCGCGGCTTTCGCCCCCGCGCTGGCCGGCTGGGGGATTGGGATGATCGGATGGGAACTCACCCAAATCTCCTTCGCGATTCCCACCGCGCTCGCGGCCGTGCTCATGCTGACCTCCCGGCAGGTGAGGCGCGTGCCAGCCTCGCCCTACTGGGAGAGCTACCTGGAAGAATCCGGCGCCCTGAACGCGCGGGATTAACGGCGACGCCGCGGCGCTTTCCGCCCTGGCAACCCGGGCGCTGCTACCGACCTTGCGGTGAACTCAGGGGAGCCGGTGCGCCTTCCACCGCGCGTTCCCACAGCTCGCGTTCCACGGCGTGGAGCAAGCGGCGGCCCACAGGCTCAAGATAACCCGCCTTTTCCAGCGCGTCATCGACTTCATCGCAGGCGGCCCGGTAGTCCTCCAAAGAAGCGAAACGCTTGAGAATCGACTCGCGCGGATGCAAGGTCATGAGGCCGTACACGGGATTAGAGGGTTCCCCGGGAAGGAAGTTTGCAATTGGATGAGCCACAATGCCCAGTTCAACGCCGCCTGAGAGTAGTCCAGCACTTTCTTTAATCCACTGGTCGCCATCGGCATTAAACCAGGTAGAAGGCGCAGCCGGCACCCCTTCCGCAGCCCACTTCTCCACCGCGGCCATGGACCCGGTAATAATGGGTTCAATGGGAAGCGCACTGAGGGATTCGAGGAACGCGGTATCCATCTGGCGTGGGCGCCGCTTCGCCTTCACAACTTCCGAATTTTGTGGGATAACACGCGAACGGGCATCCGAATGTGGTGAACGCTTCACATGCCAATGCCGGCGCAACGGTCCGTCCCCTAGGCGGAAAGATTCGGGACCAGCGCCGAAGAGGCTCACATCAGCCTCCGAGGAGGTGCTGATAATCGGAACATCAAGTTGGGCGGGCTCAACGAGGTAGGGGACAAAGGCTGCTTGTTTCTCCCCAGTCCCAGGCGCATCAAGATCTACGCCGCTCAGCATTTGCGGCGGGATCCCGGACTTGTGCTGGTTAATAGCTTTGACAAACACAGATCCGACCCCGGGAGCATAACCGTCATAGGTAGGTGCATCGTCGGCTAGCCGTAACAGATTGTGGAAGTAGGTGAGATACGTATTGGTATACACCGAGGATTGGGACTGGCCGATAAGGAAGACGTGCTCTAGGCTCACAGGGCTGTTCGAGGATCGTAGCCACGCGGACACCTGCGCGATCACATCCCAGGCCAGGCCCTCTTCGCACTCGTCAAGCTGCATAAAAGGATTCCATCCCGGCTTTGCCGCATCGATCTGGCGCGGCTTTCCGCCCCAGCTGAGCTGCCTGTAACGCTCCGGATCGAAAGTTTGCAAGGCGGAGATCTGGATGGGTTTGGCCGTCACGGCAACATAGGTGTGCCGCTTGTCCATAAGGTAGTCCCAGGCCCGCCTCCAATCGTCTTCGATGTCGTATCCCTGCGAGGCATTCAAAATAGATACCCATGCGGTCGGTGAACTTTCCTTAGCTGGGCGCCGCACCAGTACGCGGGTACAGTATGGAATTCCCTCTTTTTCGACGATTATGCGGGTGTCTTCCTCCGGAGTGAAACCATAAACGTTTGCGGTACCGGAAAGGAAATACTCCTCCTCAACGTATCCGTACGAGGCTAAATCTAGTGGTTCGCGTGCGAACCGCATTGCAGAAAAGGGATAGCTCTCATTGTTGACTGCAATTGGGCCTGTGGCAGCGGGAACTGGTACTAACAATGTCGGTGCGTTCATCATTTCTCCCTCGAAATAATCTCCTGTGCGGTTAAGTGCCAGCCTAGAGTCCAAACGTTGAATTAGCTTGTCCCATTGGGGTGAAAACGCCTTCCAGTAGCTGTTAGGGACTAGTCTCTCTACGAGTTCGATAGCATTCCATAGCGTTCCGCTGTGTCAAGAAGCTCCACTACATTGTGTGCTCCGAGTTTTCGCATGAGGGTGCGGCGATGGCTGCGCACCGTATTGATAGATACATGCAGAGCGTAGGCTGCTTCGGAATTAGTAAGTCCCAATGCTACTTGCGTTAATACCTCCCTTTCGCGGGGCGTAAGCGCAGGTGCGTGTCTCGATTCGGTTCGCGGTGGCGTACTTTCAGGGGCCGAATTCTCAGGTGTGTCCGCGGTGAGCTGAGTGGGGGTGGTAAGAAGTACATCCCATACCTCCGCTAAACCGTCAGAATTGAGAATAGTTGCGTGAGGTGCGGTGCGCAGAAGTAACGCCGCAAGGGTGGAAAGCTGGGAAATGCGCAACCGATCTGTTGTCGAAAAAGCTCCGGCTCGCGAGTGGGATTCCAGCCAGATAGTTCCCTCTAATTCTTCCCCGATGATGCAGGGCTGAATAACCGCGGACGTGTGAGTGGCTGCGGAAGCTGAGTGAAATAGCGGTCGGGTTCGTTCGTAGGCAAGCGAAGAATCATCCGGGAAGGAATACAGGCGAGCTACCTCGGCCGGAGTACGGGCCCAGTACTGTTCGCGGCATTCAAGAGTTCTTCCGAATGGTGAATCAGCTTCCACCAGGAGAGTCGAATTATAATGGCGTAGACCGTATACACCCAGTACCGCAAAGATATTCTGGCGTGGCAAGAATACGTGGAAAGAAATGTAGTCTGAATTAGGTGCCACATCCGCAAGTAAGGCAACGAAATAGCGTGCGATGGCCCGCCGGTCATCGGCTGCGTGGAGCGCCTGAATTGCATCCGTCAAACGCTGTGAGAATTGTAGGTTTGTTCGCATTCCGCCCCGCCATTCGCTACACGGATTTTTGAGTATTACTTCCGGTAATTACGGACTAGTCTACTCGTCTGATGGTATGAAGAGAGAGCGTGTAATTCACTCGCAGTGACGAGGTTTTAATCACCATGCTCTCAGTACGCTAGCGGATGGACGTAAGGGAACGCCCACGATTTACCGCATATAACGGATGCAATGCAGCTCCGTTGCGCGAAAGGATAACCAATGACGGACCCACACACGACATCAGGTGCTGCACCGGCATCGTCGCCGAAGAGCGGTCTCGCATCGAATGTAACCATGAAGGCCTCAAGCGAGGAAGTGAACGTAGAAAAATCTGCCAAGAAAGCCGCAAAATCTGGCTTTTGGGGCGCTCTTGCCGAATACTATGACTTCGGCCTGTACGGAACCGCATCCGCAGTCATCTTCCCTACCGTTTTCTTCGGTGGCGGAGATAATCCGACCTTAGCGAATATCGCCTCGCTTGCCTCTTTTGGAGTTGCGTATCTTGCCCGACCTCTCGGCGCCATCGTGCTCGGCCATCTCGGCGATACTTGGGGAAGGAAGAAGACGCTCCTCCTCACACTCGGGTTAATGGGATTTGCCACTCTCGTTATCGGATTCTTGCCGTCCTACGACTCGATTGGTCCTACTGCCGGCATTATTTTGATTGCGATGCGACTCATCCAGGGCTTCTCCGCGGGTGGTGAGCAAGCCGGATCCACAGCAATGACCTCAGAGTTAGCCCCGCCCGAGAAACGCGGTCGCCTCGTTGCTTTCACCATGCACGGACTTCTTATCGGTCAGCTCCTTGGTATTGCCGCTTTTATCCCTGTGTCAGGGAATGAGTCCTTCCTTCTTGACTGGGGCTGGCGAATCCCTTACTTCGTTGCGATTCCGCTTGTGCTCTACGCGCTGTGGGTACGGACGAAGGCAGATGAACCCCGTGATGTTTACGAGGCACTTGCCCGCCAGCAGGGCAAAACCACGCAATCCTCGGCAACAAAAACTGCCGGAAAAAATAAGGGGAGCCTCGGTGACCTCTTCAAGAATCATTGGCGCCAAGTCATTCGTGTTATGGCGATGGGACAGTTCGCGATCACCGGCGTTTTGCTCACGAACTACATGCTCAACTACGGCACGACCTACTGGGGTTGGGAACGTTCAACCCTGCTGACTCTAGCCACCGTATCGATGGTTATCGGTGTTCCAGTTCAGCCGCTGTGGGCAGCGCTCTCGGATAAGATCGGCCGCCGGCCGGTGTACCTCATCTCGATGTTCAGCCTCGTGGCACTGTTCCCAGTTATCTTCTGGGCAATTCAGATCAAGAGCGTGCCACTGCTTGTCGTTTTGCTCTTCATTATCGGGTTGGTATCCACCGGCGGAAACGTTGTTCAGGCGCCGATGTACAGCGAGATGTTCCCAACCCGCCTGCGGATGACGGGCTATGCCGTCTCCACGCAGCTGGGCAATATCATCGTAGGGTTCACCCCGATGATTGCGGCCATTATCGTTCGGCCGGGTAGCTTCGGTTGGTGGCCGGTACTGACCTTCACCACCATCATGATGGGTCTAGGAATTCTGGCGTGCCTGTCCACGCCGGAAACCATGGGCAAGGTTATTACCGACGATCTTGAACAAGAAGTAACCGGAGCCTAATTAACGCGTTATTTCCGAACAGGTACCGCCGCCCTGGGTGAAACCGGGGCGGCGGTACCTGCTTTCGTTTTGGTTCGCGCCGTGGCGGCATGCGGTTTCCGTGCCGTCCCTTATTGAAAACGACGACGCTGCGCCTGCGCCCCGCGAGCCCCCTAGCGGTTCTTGGCGTATTCTTCGTGCGCCGCATATCCGGCCAGGAGCGTGCTTTCGGGAATCATCTTGAGAACCGGGCCCATGAGGAAGTCGGCTTTGCTGTCCCGTGTTTTACCCGAACCGGCTGGCGATAAATCCCATTCCACTGTGGAATCTCCTGATTCTTCAGCTTCCGCAGTCGGTTGAGCGGCAACTGCTTCACACATCTTCTTGCGAAGTTCGGTATCAACAGTGAACGAATCTTCGTATACCTCGGTCAGCCGGGTATCTTTCCCTCCGGCAGAGAAGGTGAGTGTTGCAGCGTCATCTTTCTCGAAGGAAACCGTCCAGGAAAACCCTTCGGGTGCAGGTACCCCAAGCTGGGACACCGTAACAGTGCCGGTACATTTTGCTATCTGTTCTGGCGAGGCTTGCCCTTGTGAGGAGCAGGAACTCATTGCCAAGGCAATACCGATACTCACGAGTGCGGCACCGCTGCGTGTGAACGTGGAGAAGTTAACCATGGGATCCTCTTTTCTCTACCTTGAGGAGCTGGGGTGGGCATGGGCCTGTGAGATATTAACGCCCTCCAGGTAAATCACCGCTACCCAATCTGGAGTTTAGCTGAATAAAGATTCTCGCGTGAAGAGATTGATGCAGCGGTTCCGCTAGCGGTTCTTGGCGTATTCCACATATGCCTCATTCGCGGCCCACAGACGTTCCGCGGTGACCATGAGCATGACCGGCTCCATGAGCGCAGTTGCTTCCACGTCACTGGTTTTCCCGGAGCCTGCGGGCGGTAGATCCCAGATGGCGGTTGCTCCGCCCGGCAGGGTTTCGACTTCTTTTGTCATCGCAGCCTGCACGCACATCTCCTTCCGCAGGTGCGGATCAACCGGGAAAGATTCCCGATAAACCTCCTTCAGGTCCGTACCGTCACCGGGAACGCTATAGCTCAAGGTAGCGGTATCCCCTTCCGCAAACTCAACCGTCCAGGAAACCCCATAGGGGCCGGGCAGGTTGAGATGGGAAAGCGTCACCGTTCCAGTGCAAGCTCCCAGTTCCTCGAAAGAGGGATGCGATTCCCGGGCACATGCCGCGAGGGCTCCGAGGGCGCAGAGCGTTCCGATAAGCGCAGCGACGGCACCCGTGGGTCTACTACGCATCGGCCCAGGAACGAATATCTTCTTCGGTTAGGCCATCATGGAAACGTAATCCGTGCGTCCACGCAATCTGAGGGAAAGCGGAGCGTAGATATTCCTCCGCCGCGCCCATCGGCGAGCTCCCGGAGGTGCAGAAGGGGTGCACCCGCGCGTTTCCTAAATCGTGTGAGCTTAAGAAGCTATCCACCACTTTCGGCGGGATGCCCCACCAGATCGGGAAGCCAAGGAACACCTCCGTTGCGCCGCCAAAATCGACCGGTTCTGCGAGTTCCGGGGCGGGGAGCTTTCCATGCTGTTCCAGGTTTGCCCGGCTATTCTCGACTCGCCAATCTAAATCCGCATAGGTATACGGCTGAGCTGCTTCTATCCGCACCACATCGACGCCAACAATGCTCTGCAAGCGCTGTGCTGCTTTCTTGGTAATCCCAGTTTCAGAAAAGTAAATAATCATCTTTCCTCCTGCCGGTCACCTTCGTCCCGTGAAACACTGACAATCTACACCTTAGCGAGCAGAATCTCCTCAGCTCCTGAGCGTTGCAGGCGGCGCAGCATCTCGGCATCAGCATCGGTATCTGTAATCAGCGTCCAACGCTTAGGGAAAGGCGACCAGTAGGGATAAGGGCGGTTATGTAGTTTCGCCGCATCCGCCATCACGTACACCTGGGAAGCGTGGGCCATCATCTGGGTCTTGAGGCGCGCTTGCTCGTAGCTCAGGGATCCGATACCTCGCTCCGGTGAAATCTGTACCGCACCCATAAAGGCATAATTGCCATGCATAGATTCGAGCATTTTTTCTGCGTCGACTCCGGTAATTGAGTCGTGTGCGATATCGAGGGTTCCACCGAGCACCACCACCGTCACCTTGTCCTGGAGTGCCAAGGCGTTAATCGGGCGGATCCCGTTGGTAATCACAGTGATGCGGCGGGTGTTATCGAGAGCGAAGGAGAGCTGTTCGGCGGTAGTTCCCGCATCTAAGATCACAAGGGAATCATCCGCGATCAGCGCCGCGGCCCGTTTCGCAATCGCTTTTTTACGTGCCAAATTCGTGGGCGTAATCCCGCCCAGATGAAGAAATTCCGGATGAGCGGAGACTGCACCCCCGTAAGTACGGGCTAGCTCCCCGCTGGTTTCAAGCTCGCTCAAATCCCGACGGATGGTCGCGAGGGAAACACCGAAATGCCTAGCAAGTTCCTCATTGCGTAGCGGTGCGCTTCCACCTGCTAGCAGTTCTAAAATACGGGCGCGGCGCTCAACTACTTTGCGGTTCTGGGCGCGGCGGGCGCGCGGCTCTTCCGTTGCGGTCATCGGTGTTCTTTCACCTCGTTGCTAACTGCGTGACTCTCAGCTCCGATTGGGCCTAGCGGACATCTTGGCCTGCGAATCTGAGTGACATCGCTCATTTTAGTCCGCGGTGACGTGTACGTGAAGGACGCACGGCCCGGGATACCGTGGGGTTTGCTCGCGCACGTGCGGCGTCGTGTCCATGCATGCCAGAAGGCCGCGCCCCACCTGAGTGGAAACGCGGCCCTCCCGAATAGTGCGTAGCCAGAATTCACTGCGCGGCCGGCACTCGCCACGCGGTGAAATTGGTACGCACGGCCTTAGGCCCGCGCGGCCCGACGCGCTTCGCCGTCGAGCTTACGCAGCGCAAATTCCGCACATACCCGGGTAGCTTCCACCATGGAACCGGTATTAGCGACACCCTCGCCGGCGATATCGTAAGCGGTGCCGTGATCAACGGAGGAGCGCATAAACGGCAGTCCGAGGGTCAGGGTGATGGCCTTCTCGAAGTCGAGAGTCTTGCAGGCAATATGACCCTGGTCATGATAGAGGGAAAGGATCGCATCGTGGCGCCCATCCAGCGAGAAAGCGAAAATTGAATCGCCAGGGAAGGGGCCGCGGGCACGAATGCCCTCAGCGCGGGCAGCAGCCACTGCCGGCTCTAACTCCTCAATTTCCTCACGGCCAAACATTCCGTTATCGCCGTTATGCGGGTTGAGTCCTGCCACCGCGATGGAAGGATTATCGAAACCGATGCGCTCGAATTCCTCGTGGATATTCCGCAGGAAATCAAGCACGTGCTCCTTGGTCACGAAATCTACCGCATCGCGCAGCGACACGTGCCGCGACAGGAAGAAGACCCGCAGCTTATGCACGTGGAACATCGTGAGCGCGTACTTGGAGTGGGTGAGATTCTGGAAGATCTCGGTCTGGCCCGGGTAGCGCACCCCGGCTTCCATCATCCCTTCCTTATGGGTCGGTGCGGTGGACACCGCGTGCAGCCGGCCTTGGTTGCCCAGCTCGATAGCCTTCTCCAAATAGGAATAAGCCTGTAGCTGGGCTTCGCGTTGAATCTTCCCGAACTCAATATCCGCGTCCGAATGCACCCCGGTATCGAGGAGGTCCACGGTACCGAACTCAAACTTCGCTTCTTCCGGCTCCGAAATCTCGTTGATCACCAGTTCCTTACCGGCCATTTTCGCGGCTCGTTCCAAAGCTTTGCGATTACCGATGACGAAGGGGCGGGCGCACTCGTACACGCTGGGATCGCAGACGGTTCCCACCACGATTTCCGGGCCGACCCCGGCAGGGTCCCCGAGGGTAATCGCGGTTATGGGCCGGCGATCCTTGCGGGCTTGCTCGGCCAGGGCACGTGCGTGCTCGCTGGGCTCGGGGGACTCAACGGTTTGTGCTGCGGGTGTCATGAGACGGTCCTTTCATCAAAGAGTCGGTTGACGATACGAAGTGCGGTGTGTTCAGTTCCGGTGAGTCCGCCTTTACCCACCATGGGAAGGCCATTGAAGGGACCTCCCACAATTCTCCCTTGATCCGATTGCGGAATTACGTAGTCTTCCAGTGCGATACCGCTCGCTTCGATAGCGTGGCAGGTATTAACTAGCGTGTCACCTCCGGTGGCATACATGCCTGCGAGCTGATCACCGAGGATATCCATAACATCGCGGGCAACCTCACCCAGGTGCTGCGCCAGATTGCGCGATCCCTGGCCAGCCGGCAAATCTTTCGCCGCTTCGATGCGATTGATATCAACGACCGTACCGCTCAACGTGGTATCGAGGGTAATAATAATGACCCGTACCTGCCCGGTTTGCTCACTGCCTGTTGCGGCGTCGTCGAGAATCTTTCGTGCCTGTGCCACAGCCTCTGCCCGAGCCTGCGCGTATTCGTTCCCACCTCCAATAAAAGGATCGTGGGGGAGGGTAATGGTATGGGTGCCGGGCACCTCTTGCATGTATTCCAGCTGCTGGCGGGTAGTCGCGGTTGCCGATCCCGCCACAATCACCACCGTGCCATGATCGCTTTCCCGAGATTCGGTGCGCAGGGGTGCTTTCGGGCTTTTCTCCTCGGTCCGGATCCCCTGGGCCAAGGCATATTCCGTGGTAAAGAGTCCCGGATCCACACAGAGCACCTTCCAGCCGAGCTCGCTGACCACCGCGGCAATATCCGCAACGTCTTCGCTCGATACTGAATCGCACAGGATATTACGAACGCCGTGGTCATACGAGTCTTGCATGGCGGCTCGGATAGCGTCGCGCCCCTCCACCACAGTATTCATGCAGATGAGGTCGACGGCGTCGCGCAGCTGTCCGGCCAACAACTTGGGAAGGTACGACTCTTTCACCGGGCTGAGAATATCGTTGGCCACGCCGGTTCGAGCTAGGAGTAGCGAATCGATAAGTGAATACCCTGCCACCACAATGCGCTTTGAGGGCGGCATGGCCGGCACGATTATCGCCACGTAATCCTCACCCAGCACATCACGCATGGCATCAATTTCGTAGCCGATACCTCCGCGCATTGTGGTATCGGTGCGTTTGGAGAATATCGTTGCCCCGCGCGCCACCAGATCGCGAGTGGCATTGCGTACTCGGGAGGCAGCCTCTTCAGGCGGGAGCCTGCGAGAATCGGTGGAGACAAGCAGTGCGTCAACGTCGTCGTAACTTAAGTTCGACGTGTCGCTGAGACTGACAATATTCTTGACCCCGCGCGCCGCCAATAACGCTCCCGTGGTGGTCGCGCCCGTGAGATCATCGGCGACCACTCCGGAGAGAATTTTCCTTTCGGCGCTCATTCTTAAGCTTCTTCCTTTCCGGCGCTCGCGGCCTGCGGCTTCGGCTCGCGCAGCGTCAGTAGAATAACGAAAGCGAGGAGCAGAACGACCACGAAGTAGGAGAAAGCCACGTTGTAGCTACCGGTGGCATCAAGCAGCATGCCCACGATAAGCGGGGCAAAGAATCCGCCCAGGTTGCCACCGGAGTTGATGATAGAAATCGCGAAGGGGTAGGTCTTTTCGGTGGAGTGGTTCATCGCGTAGGCGGTGAACATCGGCCAGCCCAGATTGAGGCAGAAACCGGTGAGGATCAGGGCGAGCGCCACCACGTACATATTATTGGGGACTACAAGGACGACGGCGAACATAATCGCTGTGAACAGAGCGGTCAGCAGCATTGTTGGCTTGCGCCGGCCCGCGAAGATGCGGTCGGAAACCCAGCCGCCGGTGAGCGCACCGATAATACCGCCTAGCGCCGGGCAGGCAGCCACCCAGCCCATGGCGAAGACATCGTAACCGCGCGCATCCACCAAGTAGGTGGGAATCCAGGTCAGCATTCCGTAAAGTACATTGTTCATGAAGAAGTACGCGAGGGTATCGCCCCAGATATCCCAGGAGCGCATAACATCGCCGTTGGTCTCCAGGCGCTTGACTTTCCGGTAGCGGATCAGCTTATCGACCTTGGGCATCCACGATGCTTCCTTGCGGTTGGTCTGGGTGACTACTTCTTCGGAGGCGATGTGGGCGAGCTCAGCCTTATTGACGCGGGAAGACTGGCGTGGATACGAGCGCACGAAAATATGCCAGACGATCGCCATGATCGCACCTGGAATCGCGAAGACCCAGAACACGTGCTGCCAGCCCATATTGTGGGCGAGGACCACCACGATAGGCGGGACCAGCATCGGCGCCAGCTGGGTGGAGGCAATATAGATACCGGTGGCAGTACCTTTTTCCCGTTTCGGGAACCAGTTATTAATCGTGGAAGTCATTCCTACCGGGGTGGGCCCTTCGGCCAGACCGAGCAGCAGACGCAGCACGATCAGGCCGATAGCTGTGGTGGTGAAGCCCATGAGGAAAGTGATGAGGGAGAAGCACAGCACCGCGAACGTCACCATATTGCGGGTGCCAAATTTGCCCATAATCAACCCGGCAGGGATCTGTGAAATCGCGTAACCAAGGAAGAACATCGAAGCAATAAGACCCTGTTGGGAATTGGTCATATGGAAGTCTTCTTTGATGAAGGGCAGCAGGGTGCCGATATTGGAACGGTCGGCCATACAAATAACGTAAGTGACGAAAATAATCGCCATGACTACCCAGCGATATCGGGTGGGCCGCTGGGCCATCTGCGGGGACGTAATCATGAAAAACTCCTGGAACACCGCGCGGGGTGCCGCGATCGCTTCCTTGCATCGCGAGTGGTACGGGCCTGCCGAATACACTACCGAAAGTGCCGTGCCCCCGGTCGGGGCGGGCGTGGCGCTCACGGACATTCGGAGGGCGCGCCTCCGCGCTCACCTATCGGAACATATATTTCGTTCGAAATATACGGATAGGCTAACTGAGATGATCGAACCGCGCAATAGAGTGGGAGTAAAATGCTCACACCGCGCAAAATAGGGCCGCACCAGAGAATCTCAGGCACGGCCCTTATATCCGATTGCGGAGGAGTGCTCCTTACTCCACTTTCTTCGCTCTCTACTTCTCACCCACCACGAGATGCTTGCGAATATGAGCGGTCAGCGGGCCGCGCTCGAGTTCGTCAATCACGCCCGCAGCCAGATCTGCGGAAGTAATCTCCGGGGAGATGTACGTCCACTTGGCGATGTGGGCATCCGCCAAAGCCGCCGGGATTTTCGCGTCTCCGCTATCGAGCACGATGAGCCGGGTCGGCAGCCCGGAAACCAACTCAATGAGGTGGTGTGCGGCGCGCTCGGGGAAGTCCTCCCCGGCATCTGCGCTGGGCGTGAGGGCATCTACCATGGCATCGAAGCCGGCAATATCCCCGCGTTCAATATCGAAAACATCGCGGCGTAGCGAGACCGGGGCCTCCGTTTCGTTTTCCGAGCGCGTCACGGCGATAACTTCGTGCCCGCGCGAAACTGCTTCCTGAGTGAGGAGCTTTCCGGCCGCGCCATTAGCTCCAATAATTGCAATGCGCATGATTCATCCTTTCTGATGTGGGGGCCGGCTGAGCGGCCCGCTGCTGGTGAGGTCTTATCAAGGCTGCTGCGGTGACGGGGCGCCTTGCCGCGTGGCGGAGTAATTCTCCAAGCGGTTCGGAGCCCGCCGCGTTGCGAGATGGCAGCATGCCAGCTGGGCCACGATGTCCAGCCGGCCACCGCCGGGGTAGAAAACCTGGGAAACGCACCACCGCATCCCTTCCGAAGGGCGAACAAGAGTTCACCATAGATGGTAGCCCAGATATGCCAGAATGAACCTATGACCGAATCGAATCAGCCCGTTCCGGAATCCTCGCCCGCGCCCGTCCAGCGCACCGCGCCCGTCCAGCGCACCGCGCCTGTCCAGCGCACCGCACCGCAGCCCTCGCCCACCTGGGAGCGCATGGTCGCCGGGAAAATGTATATCGCTGACGATCCTTATCTCGCCCACGTCCGCCGCGAGGGCCTCACTGTCCAGCACGAGCTGAATGCCACCAACCCTTCCGATAACGAAACGATCCGCACCATCGCCGCACGTTTCTTCGGTTCTTTCGACCCCAGCGCCACCGTGGTTCCGCCCGTCCACTGCGATTACGGCGCCAATGTTCACATCGGCCCGGAGGTCTTTATCAACTCCGGTGCGATTCTCCTCGACGTCGCCCCCATTACCCTGGGCCGCCGTGTCCTCATCGGCCCGCGCGTCACTATCACCACCGCCGGGCACCCGGTTCCTCCGCGCGTTCGCGCCGAAACTGACCTGGAATTCGGCACCGCCATCACCATTGGTGATAACGTGTGGATCGGTGCCTCCGCCACCATCGGCCCGGGCGTGACCATCGGTGAGAATTCGATTGTGGGCGCCGGCGCCGTCGTTATGCGTGATGTCCCCGCCAACTGCATTGTGGTTGGGGTTCCGGCCCGCGTGCTGCGATATTTTAACGACGACGACGAATCCCGCGGCCAAGCGCTCCGCGCCGCCTATGAAGAAGAGATGGGTCCGCTTGCCTAAGGGAGCGGGCAGGGCGGTATAAACTACAGCGTATGTCTATTGATCTTCCCCTTGTTGATACGGCGCTGGCGGCCGGGGTACCCGCCGATGCCGTTATCCCCTTCGGTCGGGACCGGGCGAAGATCGATTACCGCTGGGTTGAAAAGGTCGGTGCGCAGCCCGGCCGCCTCGTGCTCGTGACTGCCATGTCACCCACCCCTGCCGGGGAGGGGAAAACCACCACCTCCATTGGCCTGGCGGATGGCCTGCGCTACCTGGGTAAACGCGCGGTGCTGGCGCTGCGTGAACCTTCGCTCGGCCCGGTTTTCGGGCTCAAAGGCGGGGCGATCGGCGGGGGCCGAGCCACCCTCACTCCGGCCGCCTCCATTAACCTGCACTTCAACGGGGATTTCGCTGCGATTGCTGCCGCACATAACCTCCTAGCCGCTATGGCGGATAACGCGGTCTATTTCGATACCCACGATATTGACCCGGCTACGGTCAGCGTGCGCCGCGTTATCGATATGAATGACCGGGCCCTGCGGGCCATCCTCCTCAGTCCCAGCGGGCGCCTCGATAGCGCCGGCCCGGGCGCGGGCACCCGTTCCAATCCCGGTGCGCACGCCACCCGCGCCACCGGCTTCGATATTGTTCCCGCCAGTGAAGTTATGGCAGCGTTCTGCTTGGCGTCCTCTTTTGCGGATCTGCGCGAGCGCCTCAACGCCATGGAAGTGGCCCGCACCCGAGCTGGCGTACCCGTCACCGCGGCGGATCTGGGTGCCACCGGCGCCATGCTTGCCCTCCTGGCCGAAGCGTTCTGCCCGAACCTCGTTGCCACCCGGGAAGGCACCCCCGCGCTCGTGCACGGCGGGCCCTTCGCCAATATTGCGCACGGTTGCAATTCTGTGATGGCCACCCGCGCCGCGCTCGCGATGGGGGAGATCGCGGTAACGGAAGCCGGCTTCGGGGCTGACCTGGGGGCCGAAAAATTTATTGACATTATGTGCCGTACCTCCGGACTGCGCCCCGACGCGGCCGTTTTTGTGGTCACCTTGCGCGCCCTGCGCTACCACGGGGGTATCGCCAATGCCGCCCGGCATATTCATAATTTGCAGGCGGTGTGGGGGCAGTCCGTCGTCGTCGCCCTTAATCGTTTTGATACGGATACCGAAGCCGATATCGAAAAAGTGCGTACGCAATTCGAAGAATTAGGTGTGCCGGTGGCTGTCTCCGAGCATTTCGCGCGCGGCGGGGAAGGCGCGGCGCCCCTGGCCGAAGCGGTTCTGGGCGCGCTCGAAACGCCCTCCCGCACCCGTTTCACGTACCCGGATAGCGCGAGCCTCAGCGAGAAAATTACCGCGGTGGTGCGGCGCGTCTACGGGGGAGCGAGCGTCACCTTCGCGCAAGAAGCGCGTGAGCAGCTACGTGAGCTGGAAGAACGCAGCTACGGCAGCTATCCCGTCTGCATCGCGAAAACTCCGGCCTCCTTCACCACCGACCCGAAACGCCTGGGCGCTCCCAGCGATTTTGACGTGCCGGTACGCGATGTGCATCTCTCCGCGGGGGGCCGTTTCGTTGTGGTTATGGCGGGGAGCGTCATGCTCATGCCGGGCCTGCCCAAAGAACCATCCGCGCTGGCCATTGACGTGGACGCCGCCGGAAACGTGCGCGGCATTCACTAAAATTCCTCTCGATCACGCCGCCCCAAAGTGTTACCCTGGACACGTGAGCGGCGAAGGGGCCGCTCCGCGCACTTATGCGCGTGTGAACCCTCACGGAGGACGATATGACCAAGTTCGTATACGCATTTACCGAGGGCAACAAGGACATGAAGGACCTTCTCGGCGGCAAGGGAGCCAACCTGGCGGAGATGGTCCACATGGATTTGCCTGTCCCACCCGGTTTCACCATCACCACCGAAGCCTGCCGCTACTACCTGAGTAACGGGCAGGAACCCGAGGAACTCGAAGCGGAGGTGACGCGCCACCTGGAAGCCGTGGAAGAGCAGATGGGCAAGAAACTTGGCGATCCGGAGGATCCGCTGCTGCTCTCGGTGCGTTCAGGCGCGAAGTTCTCCATGCCGGGGATGATGGAAACCGTGCTCAATATTGGCCTCAATGACCAGTCCGTCAAGGGCCTCGCGGCGCAATCCGGCAACGAACGTTTCGCCTGGGATTCTTACCGGCGCCTCATCCAAATGTTCGCCCGCACCGTACTCGATATTGACGGGGATCTTTTCTCCGACGCCCTGCACGCCCTGCAAAAGGCGAAGGGCTACAGTGGCGATCTAGATATGACGACGGCGGACCTGCAAGAGCTGGTCGAACAATTCAAGGGAATCGTGCGGCGCGCCAGCGGGTATCCCTTCCCGCAGAACCCGCGCCGGCAAATGAACCTCGCGATCACCGCGGTATTCCGTTCCTGGAACACCGAGCGCGCCCGGATCTACCGCCGGCGCGAACATATCCCGGATGACCTGGGCACCGCCGTCAATATTTGCACGATGGTGTTCGGCAATATGGGGGAGAAATCCGGCACCGGGGTGGCGTTCACCCGCGATCCTTCCACCGGACACTCCGGGGTATACGGTGATTACCTTGTCAATGCCCAGGGTGAGGACGTGGTGGCCGGCATCCGTAACACCCTTTCCCTCAAGGACCTCGAGCAGCTAGATCCGGCTTCCTACACCGAGCTCATGGATATCATGAAGCGCCTGGAAAACCACTACCGGGACCTGTGCGATATTGAGTTCACCATCCAGGAAGGCAAACTGTGGATGCTGCAAACCCGCGTGGGTAAGCGCACCGCCGCCGCGGCCTTCCGGGTGGCTACCCAGCTGGTAGATGAGGGCCTTATTAGCGCGGAAGAAGCGATCACCCGCACGACCGGTGAACAGCTCACCTCGCTACTCTTCCCGCAATTCCAGCGCGATGCCCAGCGCACCCTCATCACGAAGGCCATGGCGGCCTCCCCGGGCGCGGCCGTGGGTGAAGTGGTCTTTAGTAACGAGCAGGCCCAGGCGCGTGCCGCCGAAGGTGCCAAGGTGATCCTGGTGCGCCGCGAAACCAACCCGGATGACCTGCCCGGCATGGTGGTGGCCGCCGGCGTGCTAACCGCGCGCGGCGGGAAAACCTCACATGCTGCGGTGGTGGCCCGCGGGATGGGCCGTACCTGCGTGGTGGGCGCGGAGGATCTCCTCGTGGAAGAAAAGGCCGGCACGGTCTTCATCAAGTCCACCGGGCAAACACTGCGCGCCGGGGATGTTATTTCCATTGACGGCACCACCGGGGAAGTGTTCTTCGGGGCTGTCCCGGTGGAGGATTCCCCGGTCATGATCTACGTATCCCAGGGCCTGGAGGCCGCGCTGGAAGCCGCCGGTGATGATAAGGACACCTGCGAATTGGTGCGTTCCGTGGATCGCATCCTCACTCAGGCGGATAAGTCTGCGCGCATGCACGTGCGGGCCAATGCGGATAATCCGGAAGACGCCGCGCGCGCTCGCGAATTCGGGGCGCAGGGCGTGGGGCTATGCCGCACCGAGCATATGTTCCTGGGTGAGCGGCGCGAGCTTATCGAGCACGTTATCCTCGCGGCTACCCCGGAATTGCAGGCCGCCGCACTCGGGGCGCTTATGCCGCTGCAACGCGGGGACTTCGAGGGTATTTTCGAGGCGATGGACGGACTACCGGTGGTGGTGCGCCTCATTGACCCGCCGCTGCACGAATTCCTCCCGGATATGACCAAGCTGGCGGTTGAGGTCGCCACGATGGAGGCGCGCGGCCAGCAGGTTCCCGAACACACCCGCACACTGCTGCGGGCGGCAACTGAACGCCACGAAGATAACCCCATGCTGGGCCTGCGCGGGGTGCGCCTGTCCATCCAGATCCCCGGCTTCGTGGATTTGCAGGTGCGGGCGGTGGCCGAGGCGGCGGTGGCCTGCCGCAAGCGCGGGTTGGATCCGCATCCGGAAATCATGATCCCGCTGATCGGTTCGGAGAAGGAATTCCGCCTGGTGGCGGACCGGGCCCGCAAGATCATTGCCGAGGTGGAACGCGAATCCGGCTACGACCTCGATATCGCGATCGGCAATATGATCGAGCTGCCGCGCGCGGCCATTATCGCGGAGAAGATCGCCGAGGATTCCGAATTCTTCTCCTTCGGCACCAATGATTTGACCCAGACCACGTGGGGCTTCTCGCGGGACGACGTCGAACACGAATTCATCCCGACCTATATGGCGGAAGGAATCTTCGACACCTCGCCTTTCGAGACCATCGACCGCGAAGGTGTGGGCGAGCTGGTGCGCATGGGTACCGAGCGCGGGCGGAAGGGTAATCCGAATCTCACCGTGGGTATCTGCGGTGAGCACGGCGGGGATCCCGCTTCGGTGCACTTCTTCGATTCCGTCGGTTTGGATTACGTGTCCTGCTCGCCGTTCCGGGTACCGGTGGCACGCCTGGAAGCCGGGCGCGCGGCCGTCATGGCCAAAGAGCATGAGTCCGGAGCCGGGGCGACGGCGTAGCTGCGGAACGGTAAGCTAGCTGCGCAAAAGCTAGCTAAACGCGGCTCGCGCTGCACGGTGGCCGGGCGGGAACGGAGCTCTGCACGGAGCTGGTTCCCGCCCGGCCGATTGGCGTTCGGTGCAGTCAATTCTCAGGTATCTCGCCTAGGATAGGCTTGAGTTGGCAGGTTCGTGCGGCAAACAGTATCGGAGATGGTATCTCGTGGGCGTTTTCTCATTACGTGGCGGGCAATTTCATCGCGCGGCGCCTCCTGCCGATCTGCCGGAAGGAACCCGTACCGCGGTTGCGGAAGCACTGCGCGCCCAGATTTCTGATTTCCTGGATTTCCCGGCCTTCCAGGTAGCGTGGACGCGCCCGGAAGGGGAACGCGGCACCGCTTCATTGGTCGCCTTGGATGCCACCGGGAACATTATTAGCGTGGATATTATTGATGTTCTCGACGGCGCAGCGCTCCTCGCGGCCCTCGCCCGTTCCGCGCAGCACGCCACTCTGGACCGCCGCGAAATTACCCGGCTTTTCCCGGGCGGGCCCCACGATTTTTCCTCCGCCTGGCAGGAGTTCACCGCGGTCAATCCGCCCATCCCGGAACCGGCCCCGCGCCTGAGCATTTTCGCTTTCGCCATCGAGCCGGATACCTATGATGCCGTGCGCGCTCTGGCCGGAGCCGGAGTGCAGGTCTGGCAGGTGACCATCCTGGAGCGGGCCACCGGGATTTTGCTTTCTGTGGATGAAATTCGCCTCCAGCGCGCTACCGCGCTCGGGCCCGCTGCCGGGGTGCCGCTTCTGGATGTGGCGCCGGAAGCGGAGGCGAGCGGAGCTGCTGAAGCGGCTGAAGCGGAGGCGAGCGAAGCGGCTGAAGTGGAGGCGAGCGAAAAAACCGCTGCGGTTGAAGTACCCGAGGAGCTTGAGGCGAAACCCGAACCTGCGGTAAAGGTAACCGAAACACCGGCAGCTGCCGAGCGGCCGCGGCGCCGGGGGAGCCGCGCTGCCCAGCCGGGTACCGAGAGCACGGCACGCAGCCGCAATATTTGGCAGGAAATCCGCGGCCGCCGGGCTGCGCATACCTTCGCTACGACCGCTACATCCGGGAGCAGCTCAGCGCACCATGCCTCCCACAGCTCAGCGGCAAGCCCTGCGCATACGGCCGCAGAAGGCTCCGCGCACCGCGCCGCTAATCCCGCCCTTCACGAGGGCTCTCAGCGGAGTGATCATCAGGCGGCTCCGCGGCGCCGGGCTCGGCGCGCGGCGGAATAAAGTTAACGCGGTGCGGCCGGAATTCGAAGCCACCCGGCTTTACCGTGATAATCGGACTGGTGTCCTCCGGTAAGCCAAGCCGCTTGCGGCGCTCCGCCGCACTGCGCCGAGCTTTCTCCTGCCGCTCTATGCGCAGTTCTATAGCTATGTCCTCAAGCGCTTTCTTGGCTGCCAGCGTGGCTCCTTTTTCCTCCGCTATGGTCAAGCCTGTTTTCCATTGCCGTATCCCGATCACCTCGATGATCGCGATAACAGTAGCCGCGCCACTGCAGATGAGTGCTTGGCGAGAGTCCAGCGTCAACACTAGCGTGACAAGGAAATAGGCCCCTGTGAAGAATGCAATCCGGCTCAGCGGGGCAATCCATCCGCCAGGGCTCGGGTGGTGCCAGCGACGTTGATGCCAGCGGTCGATGTGCGTTGAAAGGAATTCAACAGCCACGGTGCTGAGCACAACAATGAGCAGCAGCGCGAAAAAGTTCACCTGATGGGGGAGGAATAACCGGCTCAGCGCCAGCGTAATCACAATACCTATTGCGGTCAGCGTGCCCGCGATGAGATGCCCGCTCCATGACTGGCGGAAAGGAACTGGTGTCCAATCCGGATCCGGAGATACGTGAACCATAGTTATCCCTTCAATCGAGGCATGTACAAAGTGTACGTGGCTGGTCGGGGTCAAGCAGTTGTGAAAAGTCAGGGACTGTAACATACGTGAATGTGATGGTCGTGGCTTCATGTTGATCATCGCCAAGACAGTTGGTCGGTCACTAACATCGCCAGGCGTGTTCGTAAGATGAAACGACGCCCCAAGCACGGGCTTAGCGACGTCGCCCCAGGCCTCGTGCCTCCTGCCGACTTACCTCGCCGCCCGGCGCGCCGGCGGGGAAGGTGGGTTTTTCCGGGATGTACTTCGCATGTACGACAATCGCAGTACAGCTATGAAAACAGATACCCTCTCCCCGGAGGCCGGTGTGATTATTGAAGTTCGTGAGGCCCATGAGGCACTCGCGGGAAGGCAGCCGTGTCTGCCAGATATCAAAGTGCAACGGCAGCTACGTTAGGGGCTGCGGACTGTTTATTGGACATTATTGCTTAAAACCGTTTGACGGTGCTCCGTGATAGTTAAACCATCGAACTTCAAGGTAATACGCTTCTGGTTATAAAAGAGCATATACTCGTCTATCGCCTCGCATAACTCATCAGTTGTAGCCCACTTCTTCCCGTAATAAATCTCGGTTTTCATC
>NZ_QDIE01000027.1 GCF_003957255.1 Actinotignum sanguinis | reverse complement strand
CCTTACCGCCACACCATTCACGTGGGTAGCTGACGTGGATAGCCTCCTGGAGAAAATAGCACGCGCGAGAACAGTCTTAGAACAAACCCCCACCCCATAACCGGAAACCTAAATCGCGGACGGTGCACTAGACAAAGAATTCGACGCCGCAGCCAACTCGGTCAAGAAACTACGGGCTTTGCTGGCTCGTATCCAAAGCATTAAGGTATTCGATCCCGGGTGCGGCAGCGGCAATTTCCTCGTCATTGCTTATAAGGCACTACGCCATCTCGAGCACCGCATCCTCGAACAAATCGACGCGATCTCCACCCGCGGCTCTTTCGGCGCAATCGGCAGTAAAACCGACGAAGAGGTCGGCCAGGGCTCCCTTGGCCTCACTTCTTCGGTCATCAATATCGAGAACTTCTACGGCATTGAGATCGACGACGTTTCTGCCGAGATGGCTGTTTTGGCACTCTGGCTGGCCAAACACCAAATGAATGAGGAATTCGCTGAGAAATTCGGCGTGGATATCCCCCTCATTCCCCTCAAGGAAACCGGGCATATTGTGCACGGCAACGCCACCCGCCTGGATTGGAACGAGGTGTGCCCCAACAACGGCACCGACGAAATTTATTTAATCGGAAACCCACCCTATGTAGGAAGTACCTACCAGACGAAGGACCAGAAGGATGACTTCGCCTATGTTTTCGATAGCGCGAAGTACCCGAAGAAACTCGATTACGTTGCCCTGTGGTTCATTAAGGGCGCGAACTATATCCGGGGTACGAAGGCCCAGCTTGCTTTCGTGACCACGAATTCCATTACCCAGGGCGAGCAGGTAGCCCTCCTCCACCCTCATGTGTTCACCGATGGAATCGAGATCGGCTACGCCTACACCTCCTTCAAGTGGAGTAATAACGCTTCCCATAATGCCGGAGTCACCGTCGCCGTGATCAGCCTGCGCAACGAATCCTCAGCACCGAAGTATCTGTTCACCGGCCCGGTGAAAACCCCTGTCGAGAATATCAACGCCTACCTCATCTCTGGTAGCGATACCTACGTGACCGCGCGTACCAAGGCTCTCTCCACTGCGCTTCCAAAGATGAGCTACGGTTCTAAACCCACCGACGGTGGCAACCTCATCCTTTCCGATCAGGAAGCGGAAGATCTTCTCACCAGTCACCCCGAGCTATCTGAAGTGATTAAGCAATTCGTGGGCGCCGACGATTACATCAATGGGAAAGACCGCTACTGCCTGTGGCTCACGGAGGAAACCCGGCAAGAACTAGCTAAGATTCCGGAAGTGAAGCGGCGCCTGGACCGGGTTGTCCAGATGCGGACTGCAAGCACCGACAAGTCCACCAATAGTTACGCAGCTCAACCTTGGCGGTTCCAAGCAATCCGTTATAAGCCCACGGATTCGATTATCGTGCCTAGTGTTTCTTCCGAGCGGCGTGACTATGTTCCTATCGGGTACCTGGGTCCGGACACCGTGATTTCAAACCTGGCGTTTGCGATTTACGACGCCGATCCCTGGCTGTTCGCCCTCCTCACATCAAGAATGCACATGGCTTGGCTACGTGCTGTCGGTGGCTATATGGGGACTTCACTCCGTTACTCGAATACCCTGGTCTATAACACCTTCCCCGTGCCAGAGTTATCGGCGTCGTCGCAAGAAGAACTCACAAAACGCGCGCTACGCGTACTCGACGTACGCGAATACCACTGCGAAAAAACACTCGCGGAACTCTACGACCCCGACCACATGCCACGCAACCTACGCGAAGCACACGAAAAAATTGACGAGGCAGTCGATAGACTTTATCGCAACAAGCCCTTTGCCTCTGATGAGGAGCGGCTGGCCGTGCTATTTGAGAAATATCAGCAGCTAGTTGCGGCAGAGGGAAAGTAAGCGTGGCGCGCGCCGCCGGGAGTGAGGAAGATATGCACCACATTGATATACCGGAAACACACACCGAGCCCTTGGCGTCGATTCTCAATAATTTGCGGCTGGAACGCTGCGGGACGGGCCGGTATCGCGGCCAGAACCTCGTGCAGATCACCGGGAAAGTGTACGGCGGGCAGGTGCTCGGGCAGGCCACCATGGCTGCGGCTGACGATGTGCAGCGCTCGCTCGGCATCGGTGAGGATGAGCGGCTGGCGCATTCCATTACCGCGGCTTTCCAACGAGCCGGGCACCTGGATGAGCCCATCGAGTTCCAGGTGGAGGAAATCAATGATCTGCGGTCTTTCTCTACCCGGAATGTTACGGCGTATCAGGGTGACCGTTTGATTTTCACGGCGCGGGTCTCCTTCCAGCTGCGCCAGCCCGGGCCTACCTTGGCTTCTCCGATGCCGGATGTTCCCGGGCCGGAGGGGCTGGCCTCCTCGGTGGATTTCTTCGGGGCGATGGATAACGTGTACGCGAAAGTGATGTCCTCCACGAACGGGATTGATATGCGGCGGGTGGAAGGCGATATTTACCTACGGCCCGATCCTTCCGGTTCCCCGCGCCAGCACCTGTGGCTACGGGCGCGCTCACCTATGCCAACGGGGACCTCGCGTACCCTCCAGCGGGCGATGCTCGGGTATTCCGCGGATCAATTCATGTTGGAGCCGGCTCTGCGGGCCCTCGGGCTGGCCTGGCTCTCCCGCGGAATTTCAGTAGCTACCCTCGATCACGCGATTTGGTGGCATCGCAATTTTGACATGTCGGAGTGGATTTTGGCGGAGATGGAATGCGTTTCCGCGCAGAACGGGCGCGCCCTGGTGAACGCGAAGTTCTTCCAGGACGGGCGCCATATTGCCTCCATGAGCCAAGAAGGCATGGTCCGCGTGCCGCTGCCGGCCCTCAACTAAGGAAAGCAGTACGCCTGATTCCAGGGTGGCCTGTAGTAATCTCGCGCCTTGAGGATGGGGAAACAGGAGGAGCTAGGTACCGGCTAGGCGCGATATTTCGCCATATCCGCATATCCGCATATCCGTATATCCGTATATCCGTAGCGAAAGCACTACGAGCTCCCCTCTTCCCTAGCTGTAAGCAACGGGGTAGAAATTATCCACAAAATCGGCTCGCGTTGCGCTTTTCCACAGGGCGGTAAACGGCTCTTTTTTGTGGCTCTGTGCCATGCAAGAATGGCGGAAAAGAAGAAGTAACTACTTCGCCACTAGGCGATCAGAGGAGTGAGACATATGGATATCGCCGAGGATAGGTTGTGCATTCCGGAGCTTACGTTTAACTCGCTTGAAGATGTTCTCAAGCGCAAGGAAGAGATCTTGCGTGAGGTCAGAATGACCCGCGAAGAATTCGACCTACGCGCTGATAACTACCAGCTCGGGCCAAAAGAAACTAACGCCTACTTCGAAATGGTAGGTCTGGATCGCTTCGAGGAGTTGTATCGTGGTGAACGAACGTTTGAATGATTATACCGATAAGTTTGCAGCACACTTACAGCTTATTGGAGAGCTGATTGACCCCGGATTTTCGCTGCGGAGACAAACGGCTCCAAAGGAAGATCTTCCCACAATAAGATTGCTTGGCGATATTCGCGTCGCTCCTCTGCTCATTGTCCGTCTCGATTACGAAGTTTTCCTCAATCAGGAAACCGGTTTACTAGCTGTCAATGAGTCCACGTTCTCGGTGATTCATGGCAGGGTTGGAAAAGAGCCCCTGGTGCGCTGGGATTATATTCGCTCACCACGCTCACATATCCCCTGCGCACATGTCCAGGTACATTCCCACCGCGACGAATGGACGCACGCTTTACTCCTGGGTGGTAATCATTCTCGCCGCTCACGCCGGCGTACTAAGAATGATGCTCGCACTCCGCGTATTGCTGATGTTCATTTCCCGGTAGGCGGGCGCAGATTCCGGCCCTGCCTGGAAGAAATCCTCCTTTTCGTTATTGACGAATTCGGAGCAGCGTGCACGCCGCAAGCACGCAAAGCACTCCAGCATGGTATCCAGGAATGGGAGGAGAACCAGCTAAGAGCCGCGGTACGCAATAACCCCACCACCGCACTCCAAGCCCTCGAAGCATGAACCACCCGCACTTAAAATCGGTACCCGCCTTATAACAGCGAATGAGGTAGCTGTTCGGCTCTCACCATAACCGAACAGCTACCTCATATCCGTATATTTATCGCTGCTAACCGGCGGCACTAATCCGCGCGGTCCCGCCTGCATCCAGCAGGCTCCTACGCACTAGCGTGGCGCGGGACTCGCCTGCGTCACACGCTATCTGCGAGCGGGCGGAATAGCAGCTAGATTTTAGCGCGTCAGCTTACGATGAGCACCGGCACCAGGATTGAGTGCGGCTTCACCCAGGCGTTCCACCTTGTTCTTCTCATAGCCTTCGAAGTTTCCTTCGAACCAGTACCACTTCGAGGGATCCTCATCTGTGCCTTCGTAGGCGAGGATGTGGGTGGCCACGCGGTCGAGGAACCAGCGGTCGTGGGTGATAACCACGGCGCAACCCGGGAATTGCAAAAGCGCATTTTCCAGAGAAGACAGCGTTTCCACATCCAAGTCGTTCGTCGGTTCGTCAAGGAGAAGCAGGTTGCCGCCCTGCTTGAGGGTGAGAGCCAGGTTGAGGCGGTTGCGTTCCCCGCCGGAAAGCACCCCGGCCTTCTTCTGCTGATCCGGGCCCTTGAAACCAAAGGCGGAAACATACGCACGCGATGGCATTTCCACTTGGCCGACCTGGATGTAATCCAACCCGTCAGAAACAACTTCCCACAGGCTCTTTTCCGGGTCGATACCGGCACGGTTCTGATCCACGTAGGAGATCTTCACCGTTTCCCCGATCTTCAGCTCTCCACCGTCGAGGGGTTCGAGGCCAACGATAGTCTTGAAGAGGGTGGTTTTACCCACGCCGTTCGGACCGATAATACCGACGATGCCGTTACGCGGCAGCGAGAAAGAGAGTCCGTCGATGAGCACGCGGTCCCCGAAGCCCTTCTTGAGGTTCTTCGCTTCGATAACCACATTGCCCAGCCGCGGCCCCGGCGGAATTTGGATTTCTTCGAAGTCGAGCTTCCGGGTACGTTCGGCTTCTGCCGCCATTTCCTCATAGCGTTCCAGACGTGCCTTCGACTTGGCCTGGCGGCCCTTAGCCGAAGAACGCACCCACTCGAGTTCATCCTTGAGCCGCTTGGCGAGCTTGGCATCCTTCTTACCTTGGATTTCCAAACGATCTTTCTTCGTTTCCAGGTAGGTGGAGTAGTTGCCTTCATAGGGGTAAAGGCGGCCGCGGTCCACTTCCGCGATCCACTGCGCCATATTGTCCAGGAAGTAGCGGTCGTGCGTGATGGCAATAACCGCGCCCGCGTAGGACTTCAGGTGCTTTTCGAGCCACAGCACGGATTCGGCATCCAGGTGGTTCGTCGGTTCGTCAAGGAGAAGCAGGTCCGGGGCTTCCAGCAGCAGCCGGCACAGGGCCACACGGCGGCGTTCCCCACCGGAAAGCACAGACACCGGTGTATCTCCGGGCGGGCAGCGCAGTGCGGCCATGGCCTGCTCCAGTTGAGAGTCCAGATCCCAGGCGTTAGCGGCATCGATTTCCGTTTGCAGCTTGCCCATTTCTTCCATGAGGGCATCGAAATCAGCATCCGGATTCGCCATTTCTTCACCGATGGCGTTGAAACGGGAGATCTTGTCAAGAATGTCCTTGCGGCCTAGCTGGACGTTCTCCAGGACAGTCTTATCTTCTTCGAGGGGAGGTTCCTGGAGGAGGATACCCACCGTGTAGCCCGGGGAGAGGCGCGCTTCCCCGTTGGAGGGCTCATCCAGCCCTGCCATGATTTTCAAGATTGTTGATTTACCGGCACCGTTCGGACCGACCATGCCGATCTTGGCTCCGGGGAAAAACGCCATGGTGACGTCGTCAAGGATGGTCTTATCCCCCACACGCTTGGAAGCGTGGATCATCTGGTAAATGTATTCAGCCACTTATCCCGTCCTGATTCGCGATTCAGTGCCGCGCACCGCGCTAGGTGTTGCGCGAGCGGCCCTGACCAGTGTACCGAGCCGCCCGCGAAAAGTCCCCCCGATGTGACTGGAACCGGGGTGGAATTGGGATTTTCTCAAGTAGATAAGCATGCTATCTCGGCACACTGCGGATATCTACGTGGTGGTAAAGAATCGCTAACGAGTCTGGTAGCCGGATCAAGGCGGCCAAGACTCTTTTCCGCCTCGGAAGTGACACTAATCTTCCAACCCAAGATGACGCGCCACCTCATCAAAAGGTACAAGCCGCTCTTTGCCGGACTCAACATCCGCCCAGATCTTCTCCGCCTCAATGAGGTCGAGGGCATCTTCAATAGCCTCGTATGCCACTACTTCGGCATTGTCACCCACAAGCTCTTCAAGGCGGTCAAGCGTTTCGTCACCAATATTGATACTCATCATTACATCCCTCCCCTCAATAACTAGGCGCGGAAATAGTGGAGTAATCCGAGGTTTGTTCCAAGGAATTAAACCCAGGCATGCTTGTAGTGTACCCACCAAAATAGTCAGCGAGTAGAGGTATTTTCAGCATCACCATGCACCACCTGACGGATCCGAGCGCAGCGCTTCATCCGCTGACAGTACGCGGGGAGACATCCCCGGAGGCGGCACGCCTATTCCCGCTGACCCGAGCGGTTCATCCGCCCCTTCAGAAGGATCCGACTCCTCGTTGAGCCAGCGGCTGTCCCCCGGCGTGCTTTCCCCCGCCGCTGTATCCGCGGAATTCACCGTGCCAGACGATCCGCCATTTGTTTCCGCACCCGGATCCGGGCGAACCTTAACGAAACTAGCCCGCCCGGTGGTGAGCTCTACTCCCACAGCATCGGCAAAGATGGTGAGCCCACGCATGGTGGAACCGTCCTTACCGGTCCATTCGCGCATATCAAGCCGCCCGCGCACCAGCAGCGGGGTGCCGGTAGTCACCGATGTTTGGATATTGCGCCCGAGGGTGCCGCGCGCCCGCACCGTGTACCAAATAGTATTGCCGTCTTCAAAACGATTAGTTTCCCGCGAGAAATAGCGCGGTGTCACCCCGAGATTGACAGTAGTGACATCCCCACTGGTGGCATTCTCATAAACTTTCGGGTTGCCGCCGGCATATCCGCGCACCGCGACGATGGTGTCATTAACCATGATGCTGTCCTTTCCCACCGCCACGGGCGGGCGGTGGACACCATCATGACCCGCTGATACACGGGCGGGGAGACCCCTTCACCTGGCTGTGGATAACCACGGCGTTTCGGCAAGGTGTGGATAGCTCACCCGCTACTACTCCCCGCGCACCACCTGACGCACCCGTGCGTACCGCTCCAGCACCTCCCGCGCAGGAGCAGCGCAGTGCTTCTCCACCACGGCGATGAGTTGCTCGTTCACCGCGCGTTGGTAGCGGCGTGCCCGGGTGGCCGCGCTGCGGCGTCGTGCCCACCATCCCAGGGCGAAACCGCACAGCACCGCTAGCACCGCTCCGATACCCGCAGCCCACCACGGCACCGCCGCCGCGATACCGGCAGCAACGCATGCCGCCGCAAGCGCCACCCCGGCCAGCACGCCACCCAGCAGCGCCCCGCGCCCGGCGGGTCGCACCGGCACGGCGCGCAACGCCCCACCAATGGCACGGCGCAAGGAAGCTGCGTCGCTCACCTGTTCGTCCAGGCGGCGCGCCCACAGCCGCGGCAAACCGCTACTCGCGTGCGCGAGCCAGGCTTCGCGGTGCGCATCAACCACCGCGGCGGCGGGCTGTTCGGGCGGCGCCACGGCCCGCGAATGCCACCCCACCCCGGCGATAGCCTCGGCCACGGCGGGCACCCCGGAAGCCACCGAGAGCCCGCGCGCGATCTCCTCGGCCTTCTCTGCCTCCAGACGCACCGGCGGCTCCTCCAGCCCCTCCCCCAGGCGTTCCCCGATCTCATCAAGATACGCACCGGTGGTTTCCAGCGCGGCATTCGTCAGCCCGGCCGCCTTTTCCAGTGCGTCGCGCAGCGGCTCCAGCCCGCGCCGGTGCAGCGCGGACACCGGGAAAATCGGAACAGAATCAGCGATGCCGTCCGCGCGCAGCAGCTTGCGGATATCCGCGGTAATGGCCTCCGTGCCACCCGCGGGGAGGGTATCGATCTGGTTGAGCACCACGATCATGCGGTCGGCACGTTCGCGCATCGCCGCGATATACGAATCGTGGATGAGGTGATCGGCGTATTTTTGCGGGTCGAGCACCCACACCAACACGTCCACGAGCGGCAAAATGCGATTGACAAGCGCGGAATTGCCCAGGCTCACCGAATCGTGGTCGGGCAGGTCAAGGAACACCAGGGAATCAAGCTCGCGCTTCGAGCGGCTCAGCAAGGAATTATGGGAAATGGTGCGGTCCTTCTTCACGCCGAGGGCTTCGAGCACGGGGCGGGCCGCCGGGGACCACACGCACGCGGTGATATCCATGGTGGTGGGCCGCACGTCCCCCGCGTCCGCGAAATTGAGCTCGGTAAGCGCATTGAACAGCGTGGATTTGCCCGAACCGGTACCCCCCGCGAGCGCCGCCACCGTCAGGCCGAGCCCGGCCTCCAGGCGCCCGGAAATTTCCTCCAATTCCCGCTCGGCACGCTGAAGCACATACGGATCGAACAGATCTTTTCCTGTTGCGACGACGCCGCGCAGCTGCTCCAACCGCTCGGTCACGGTGCCTGTATCCATGAGCTTCTTCCCTTCCTCCACTAGAACCTGTCTTTAAATTCGACGGCGCGCAGCCGGAGCGTGCGCCCCGAACCGAGCTCCACATCGCCAAGCTGGCTGAGGAACACCTCCGTGACTTCGGTGATTGCCCCGTCGAGGAGCCGCGCGAGTTCTTCGCGTGCCTCGCGCACGGCCGCGCCCCGGTAGAGCCCGTCGGCTAGGGCGCGCGCCCCGTTCACTCCCCCGGCCGCAGCCCCGAGCACCGCGGCCATCCCGGAGATGCCGAACCAGCGGGTAGGCGGTGCGGCGTGGGCTGCACTTTTCAGGTAGCTCATCCACGCGGAGAAAGCACGGAAACGGATGGCATCCAGGTCGAGGGCTGCGCGAGCGCCAGCTGCGAGTTCGCGGGTGTCAATAACCCCGCCAGCCCAGGCGGTAAGGATAGCTTCGCTGGCATCGCTGAGCTGCTGGGTGAGAGTGACATCCGCGGCGGTGCGCACCGCTTCAAAAACAGTGGTCATGGCAGCGTCGCGCGCCCCGCTACGCCCGCGGGCCCCTAGGCCGGGGGCGGCGGCCGGGTTAATGCCGGCCAGCGGCCCGCCGCTGGAGGCGGCGGAAAGCCAGGCGGTGGTGGGAGCTCCGGCCCCGAAACGCCCGCTCAGTGCTGCTTTACGCAAGGCACCGCGCGGCGCGGCAGCGGATTTCTCCACCACGGTGCGCAGGTGCTCCACCGCTTCAGCCTGCATTTCCACTGCCGCAGCGATATGTTCTAGGCGCTCACCCATATGCGGGAACATGGCGGCATCCGCCCGGGTGATGAGCGCCCTACCGAAGCCGGTTTCAGACATGGATGCAAGCCACTGGCGCAGCTCGGCCACGCTGGCGGGGGGCAGTAGCCCGGCGGTGGGCCCGTTATCAGCCACAATGAGGAGCGGGGAGTCCCCCAGCCCGGAGCTTTCCATACGGCGCGCCAGGTCCGCGCGCACCGTGGGGGCGGCGCTCGCGGGCACCCGGTTGAGCACCACCGCGGTGGTCACCCCGCGCCCGTGCGCATCGGTGAGCACCGACCAGGCAGTGGCGTCCCCGTAGCGGGAGGCGGTAGTCACAAAGATCCACAGATCCGCGCTATTGAGGAGAGTGCGGGCCAGGGCGCGGTTATCGGCGTCCACGGAGTCCAGATCGGGAGCGTCCACGAGCACGAGTCCGGGAATCGCACCCGCGCTTTCCCGCACGTCCGCCAGGGCGGTGAGCACGTGGCCTTCCAGCAGCGGAGCATCATCCGGGTGCACGGCGATAACCGGGGTGCGGGTGGTGGGGCGCAGCACCGAGGCGGCGGAGAGTTCTTCCCCGAAAAGTGAGTTGAAGAGAGTGGATTTCCCGGCCCCCGAGGAGCCGCCGAGCACCACCACCGCCGGGGTGGCCTCGCGTTCCATCCGCGGGAGCACCCGGTTTTTCAGCTGGGTGATGAGCTGGGTGCGCTCCGCTTCGATATCGCGCGAGCCGGGCAAGGCAAGGGGGAAACGCGCTTTATCGAGCGCGTCGATAGTGCGAGCGATAAGACGAGGAACATCACGATATTGAGCCACCCCTCTATTGTTCACTATTTTGACGCGGGCGCGTAGTTTTAACCCCGCCGCCGATTCGGGTACATTAAGAGCGCTACTTGCAGATTTGGTACGTTCTTGCATATTTGCACGTTCTTACCGATTTTGCAGATTTTGTGCATTTGTGCAACTCGTGCATAATCTTCATGTTATGCCCCTGTAGCTCAGTGGATAGAGCACCGGACTTCTAATCCGTTGGTCGAAGGTTCGAATCCTTTCGGGGGCGCTCGTGGATTGAGCCGCCCTGTAGCGGAGTTACGGTCTGCCAACTGGCGGCGTCGTCGTACCTTCCTTTCCCCACGCGGACCGCAGCCACCCGCCCGCGTGCGTGTGCTTAGAATGGAGGTGTGAGTTACCACGATCTAAACGATCCGATTGTCTGGATCGATTGCGAAATGACAGGTTTGGATCCCCAGCGTGATGAGCTGGTGGAAATTTCCGTTGTCGTGACGGACGGCAACCTCCACCCGGTGGACGCAGGCATCGATATTATTATTAAGCCCTCCGCCGCCGCGGCCGCGCAGATGAACGATTTTGTGCGCGATATGCACACGTCCTCCGGCCTTATCGAGGAGTGGGAGAACGGGGTAAGCGTGGCGCAGGCGCAGGAGCAGGTGCTCGCCTACCTCAAGGAGCGGGTGCCGGAAGGCAAGGCACCGCTAGGGGGTAATTCGGTGGGCACCGATAAGACCTTCCTCACCGCATACATGCCTGAGCTGGTCGATTACCTCCACTATCGCATTATTGACGTCTCCTCCATTAAGGAACTGACGAAGCGCTGGTACCCCAAGGCGTATTTTGTGTCCCCAGAGAAGTTCGGGCACCACCGGGCCCTCGGTGATATTTACGATTCCATCGACGAGCTGCGCTATTACCGCGCGGTGCTCTTCCCGGAAAGCGTGGACACCGAGGTCGCCCAGCAGGCCGCACGCCAGGTAGAAGGCGAAACGAAGCGGCTGGCCGCAGCCGGCGAGTAATTACGCCTCCACGCCCTCCCCGATGAAGCCGCCAATGGCGCGCAATTCGGGCAGGTGCGGATTCCGGCACGAATGCGCCGGGCACAGATCGAACCACGGGCCCATCTCGGTGAGGTGGGCCCGCTGCGCGCGCGGACGCCCCTCCAGGCGCTCCTCCACCAGATCGGCCAGGCCGGCCACGAAAGCCGGATGCGTTTCCGGGGTGGAGACCCGCGCGAAAGCTAGGCCGCACTGCTGCGCGGTGGCCCGGGCTTCGTTGTCCAGATCCCACAGCACTTCCATGTGATCGGATACAAAACCGATAGGAACGACGACGACAGCCCGCCGCCCGCGCCCCGGCAAAGTTTCGATCACGTCATTAATATCGGGTTCCAGCCACGGAATATGAGGCGGGCCGGAGCGGGACTGGAAGACCATCTGCCAGCTCAGGCGGGCCCCCACCCGCTCCTCTACCGCGCTACGGATAGCGTCGCGCACCGCTTCGTGCTGGCGCAGGTAGAGTCCGCCACCCAGTTCGGGCGGGCCGGATAGCTCATTGGCCCGGTTGGGGATGGAATGCGTGGTGAAGAGGACTTCGACCTCGTCCGCCGCGAAACCACGCTCCCGCATCTGGGTATAGGCAGCCGCGAGCCCCTCGATAAAGGGGGTCACGAAACCGGGGTGATCGAAGAATTCCCGGAGTTTATCCACCCGCATATCCGCGGGGATCTGCGCGTATTCAAGCGCGTCCGCGAAATCCTCCCGGTACTGCCGGCAGGAGGAATATCCCGAATACGCCGAGGTGGGAACGGCCAGCAGGGTGCGGTGGCCGTCCTCGTAGGCATCTCGCACCACTTCCCAAATATAGGGTTCCCAATTGCGGTTGCCCCAGTAGACGGGGATAGCGTGGCCGCGCCGGGTCAGCTCGCTTTCCAGGCGGGAGCGCAGCGCCGCGTTTTGCCCGTTGATGGGCGAGCTGCCCCCGTTGAGGCGGTAGTGCACCGCCACTTCTTCGAGGCGGTCATCGGGGATGCCGCGCCCGGCCGTGACATTGCGTAGGAAGGGCAGCACATCTTCCTGGCCGTTGGGCCCGCCGAAAGAGGCGAGCACGATGGCGTCATAGGCGGTCGGTTCACTCACCCAGTGGTCCCCGCGCGCGGCGGCGTGCTGCACGGCGGGGCTTCCCGCCAGAATATGCTCGCCCAGGGCGCGGGTGATGCGCGTGGCACGCGGAGCTTTCCGTTCGGCCACCAGGGCGGCGCTGGTCTGTTGGCTGGCTTGGTAGTCCATGAATCTCCTGTGTCAGCGCTGTTTAGGCTTCGTACCGCAGAATCTTGGCTAGTTCGCTCGTTTCGCAACGGCGCCCGAAGAAGAAGGGAGTTTCGTGCTTCATCCACCGGCGCGCCTGGGTGTAACGCATGGCGCGCATGAGGTCCACGATCTGGGTGGGATCTTCGGCTTCAAAAGCGAGCATCCACTCGTAATTCGACATCCCGAAGCACGCGACGGTATTGGCGAGGATCCCCTCAAATTTCGAGGCGGCCATCCCGTGTTCACGCAGGTGCACGGCGCGTTCCTTGCCGTCCATGAGGTACCAATCCGCGTGGCGCACGAAGGGGTAGGTGCACAGCCAGGTCAGCGGCTTATCACCGACCAGGAAAGCCGGGGCGTGCATGCGGTTGAATTCCGCGGCCACGTGCACCCCGGGAACCTGCCAGGTCACGTCAAGATTCTCGAAAAGCGGGGTGGTACGCAGGTCACGCATGAAATCTTGGAGCGGGGCAAGCTCTTTTCCGTGCACCCACACCATGAGATCGGCATGCTCATGCAAATTGGATAGATCGTAGAAGCCACGCAGGGTGACCTCCGGGTGCGCGGCAATAACGTCATCGATGCGCGCCGTGGCATCGGAAAGATCCGCGGGGGCCGGGCTGCCGGCCGGGCGATGAACAACAGTGTAAATCGTGTATTCGGTATCAGGATGGTGGTCGCCGCCGGAGACGCTCCAGTTCGGTTCCACATCTGCGGGTCGTTGAGTCATGTTCCCCATCGTACTGTCTCCTAAGTCTTTCGTCACTTGACACGCGCAGAAAAACTGTATCAGATTTCGGAGACTGCCGATTTTCGCCCGGTCCGGCGCGGGTGGCACCCCTCCAGTATGGCCAAATTTCTATCCACGGGGCGATTATTTTGCGGGGCGCCGCACGCGCGGGTGTCGCTATCTTGGTACGACGACGCCGCACCGCCGCCACTCCCCCGCCGCGCAGCGCTGTTCGCCCGGCGCGGGGCTCAGGCTTGGCTACCGCTCCGCGCCTCGTACTGGCGCACCCCGGAGCTGACCCCGGCGAAGCGGAAAGGTGCGGTGGTCTGCGGCGGCGTCGAAAAATCGGCGGCATCGGTGCGCAGGGAGCCGTGCAGGACGCGGTAGGTGGGGAAATCGATGGTTTCGCGCGCGGCGAGCAGCGCGGCCACGCCCTCGGCATCCGCCCCGGTTTCCCGCAGTCGCTCGCGGTAGCCAGCCACCGGAATACCGGTGAAGAATTCCGCCACCGCTCCCGAGCCGTAGGAGAAGAGCCCGATGGGGGTATCGGTGAGGTCGGCCGGGTCGGTGCCGAGCAGAGAAAGAATGCCGATGTAGAGGGCGGCCGTATAGGAGTTGCCGATCTGGCGCCCGTAGGCAAGGCCGCTTTCGATTACCTCATCCCCGCGCGAGTCACCCGTATAGGCCATGAGGCGAGCGTGGGCTTTGCGGGCCATTTTCCCGAAGGGCTGGTGATGCACAAAACGGGCCAGTTGAGCTGCGGGAATGCCGCCCTGTTCCAGGTAGTCATCGTAGGCCCCGGTGAGGGCGTCCATATAGGCGTCCATGGAAAGGTGGCCGTCCACCAGCGGGGTGCTGGAATCGTTCGGGCGCCAAAAATCATTAATATCCGCGGTGTATACGCCGCTTACCGCGGGGATGCGCAGCAGGCGCGGCTCCGCGCTGACGAGGAAAGCCACGGCACCGGCTCCCTGGGTGGGCTCCCCGGATCCGCCCGCTGCGTAGCGGGCGATATCCGCGGCGATGACCAGCACTTTTTCCTTCGGGTGGCGCGCCACGATACCCAGGGCGCTTTGCAGCGCCGCGGTGCCCCCGTAACAGGCTTCTTTCATTTCCACGGTGCGCACGTGGCGCGGCAGCTCGAGGAGAGCGTGGAGGAAAACCCCGGCGGATTTCGATTGATCCACCCCGGATTCGGTGGCGAAAATGACGGTGCGGATTCCCGCGGTACCGGTGGCGGCCAGGAGGCGTGCCCCGGCCTGGGCCCCCAGGGTGACGGCGTCCTCATCGAGGGCCGGGATGCTCATATGTTCTTGGCCGAGCCCCACGTGGTACTTACCCACGGGCACATCCAGGGCCTCCGCCATATCCGCGAGCGGCAGGCAGTAATGCGAAGTGGCGCAGGCAAGTGCGTCAATGCCGATATTCACTTAGTCCTCCTTAGCGCGTGAGTGCTGCTCCGCTGCGCGGGCACCGGATTCGCCCGCGGGAACACTGTTCACCGAAGCACTGTTCACCGGCGCGGGCGCCCCGCCGCGTTCAAATTTACGGTGCGCGTGCATAAGCTCACCCGGATTCGTCTGCGCGGCCAACAAGGACAGCTCCCCGCACAGCACGGTAGCCGCGATCATGGCTGCCAGGCGCCGGGAGTTTTCCCCGGCCGGGCGGCTCCGGTCCGCCAGGTCCATGCGCTCCATGACCGCTGCAATGCCGGGGAGGTCCTTACCGTTCCCTACGGTTCCCACAATGAGATTCGGGAGGGTGCAGGACACGTAAAGCCCGCCTTCGCGTTCTTCCACGTGGGTGAAGCCCTGGGAGCCTTCCACAATATTGGCGGCATCCTGCCCGGTGGCCAGGTAGACAGCCAGCAACATATTGGCGTAGTGGGCATTGGCCGAGCGCACCGCCCCGGCGAGCGTGGAGCCCACCCAATTCTTGCGGTAATTCAGTTCGGCAATCCGGTGCGCATCACTGCGCAGGCGCCGGGCGATGACCTCGTCCGGAATGAAAATATCAGCGATGGTGCGCCGCCCGCGCCCCAGAATCCCGTTGACGGCGGAGGGCTTTTTATCGATGCAGTAATTCCCGGAAATGGATCCGTACTCCAGCTCCGGGCATACCGCTGCTATCGCGCTCATCAGCGCCTCTGCGGCCTGGGTGGCCATATTGTGGCCCGAGGCATCCCCGGTGGAGAATTCGAAACGCACAAAAAGCAAATTCCCCACCACTTCGGGGTGGATATCCAGCAGGCGCGCGAAGCGCGACTGCCCGGCCACCACCCGCTCCCACTCGGAGCGCCGCGCCGCGATGGCGGTGACCGCGCGGAGAGCCGCCGCGGCGTCGTCGGCAATAAAAAGCACCGAGCGGGACATGCGCTCATCGGCCACGCACACGCGGATGCCCCCCTCCACCATGCGCGAGACATCCGCGCCGCGGTTGCACGAAGGCCACAGCGGCGTTTCATACGTGGCGAGCGGGACTTCCACGGCGCCGCTCAGCACGGGGCCGGAGATGTGAATGGGGCCCACCCATTTGGTGGGGATGGGGGTCTGCGAGTCCGGGGTGATTCTCGAGTCAGTCACGCCGCTCAGTCTACCGGCTCAAAAACGAATGTCTTGAGGAAGGCGCGGGCGCGCGCCGAGGCAGGACTGGTGAAGAAGCGCTCGGGGCTATCGATTTCCACGATCTTCCCGGCATCCATAAAGACCACGCGGTCGGCAATGGCCCGCGCAAAACTCATTTCGTGGGTGACGAGCAGCATCGTCATCCCACCGCCGGCTAGCTCCAGCACCACATCCAACACTTCGCGCACCATCTCCGGATCCAGCGAGGCGGTGATTTCGTCCAGGAGCAGCACCTCCGGCTCCATCATGAGGGCACGCACAATCGCCACCCGCTGCTTCTGCCCGCCGGAAAGCTGGCTGGGGCGCGCATCGGCGCGGCTCGCCAGCCCGACGCGGTCGAGCAAGGCGAGGGCGCGTGCGCGGGTGGGGCCGGTGGGTGCCTTGCGTACCACGCGCGGGGCGAGGAGCAGATTCTCGAGGACAGACAGGTGCGGGAAGAGCTCGTAGTTCTGGAAAACCATACCGATGCGGGCCCGCGCCGCGGTCCAGTCCGTGCCCGGTTCCGCGAGGTTCTGCTCACCGTAGGAGATGCTGCCGGATTGGATATCCTCCAGCCCGTTGATGGTGCGTAGCAGGGTGGATTTGCCGCATCCAGATGGGCCGACGACGACAACAACTTCGGAGGGCGCCACTTCCAGCGAAATACCTTGGAGGGCATGCACGCCATTCGGGTAGGTTTTGTCGACGTCGACCAAACGCAACGTTTGTGCATGCCCGGCCGCGCCACGCAAAGCTAGCGGGCTGGGTGCGAGGGCAGGGTCGAGGGGCTGTGAATATGCCGGGCTTGTCATAGTGCCAGTTTCCTTTCCAGGTGGCGCGAATAAGCGGAAATCGCGTAGCAGACCACGAAGTAGATGAGGAAGACCGCGCCGTAAATCCACAGGGCGGCATCCGGGTAGTCGAAGCGTTCCCGGTCGATAATCGACTGGGCAACTTTGAGGATTTCGATGACGCCGATGAGGGAGACGAGCGCCGTCGTTTTAATCATGCGGGTTGTGAGATTGACCGTGAGGGGGATGAGCTGGCGGATAGCCTGCGGGAGAATCACGTGGCGCTGCAGCTGGCGGGTGGAGAGCCCGAGCGCACGGGCGGATTCGTATTGGTGGGCGGGTACGGCGGCAATGGCGCCGCGCACCAGGTCCCCCATCTCCGCAGTCCCCCACAGGGTGAAAACGATAATCGCGGCGAGCTCGCCGGACATATCGAGGTGGAAGGTGCGGGTGGAATCGAAGTAGACGATGAAGAGGAGAACCACCTGCGGGATGATGCGTAGCACCTCCACGTAGGCGCGGGTGAGGAAACGGACCAGGCGCGAGCGCACGTCCATGACCAGGCCCAGGAGAGTTCCGAAAAGGAGGGAGAGCGCCATTGCGATGAGGGCAATGCGTACCGAGACCCACAGCCCTTGGAAAAGGAGAGAGATATTTTCCGGGTCGAGGAGCGGGCGCCAGCCTTCCCCGCCGGCGGTGGGTGCGTTGGGCGTGAGAACGCCGGGCGGCGTCGTTATATACGCGGACACGGAAGCGAAGGTGGCGTTAGCGAACGGCAGCATAGCGGCGCATCCTCCCTTCCAGCCAGCGTGCCCCAAGGGCCACGGGGAGCAAAATAATTGTGTAGCACACCGTCAGGAGCAGGAGGGATTCCTGCGTGGTGGATTGCAGGCCCATATGTTCGCGGGCCAGGTACATGAGATCCGGAACGGCAACGACGTATACCACCGAAGTCTCTTTAACGAGGAAAATAATATTCGCGGTGAGCGCCGGCATCGCTACCGCAACCGCCTGCGGGAGCAGGATCCGGGTGAGGACCTGGCGGCGGGTGAGCCCGAGGGCAAGGGCGGATTCACGCTGGATACGCGGCACCGAGTCCAGCCCGGAGCGGAAAGCTTCCGCCATATAGGAGCCACCCAGGAAGGTCAGCCCGATAATCGCGCAGGTTTCCCCGGTGAGGGTGAGTCCAATTTTCGGGAGGCCGAAATAGAGAAAGAAAAGCTGGACAAGGAGCGGGGTATTGCGCGATAGCTCGATGTAGACAGCCACGAGCTGGCGCGCAATAGGAACCCGGAAATGCACGAGCGCGGCGCACACCCATCCGAGGAGGAGGGAGGCGGCCACGCCGATGGCGCCGATGCGGAGCGTGACAAGCATGGCCTGCATATACAGGGGCCACGCTTCGCTCAGTACTGATAGATCCATGAAATATCCTCGCTGGGGTTTGGCTGTGCTAGAAGTTCTCTCCGCGGCACGGGCCGCCCGGTCGGTTCACGGCGGGCGGCCGGTTGAGGCCATTCGAGCGGCCCGCACCTGCGGGAGGAGGGAACTCTTAGCGAGCCCCGCCTTCGATCACGAGTTCATCGGGCGAGATCGCGGTGCCGTAGACCGGGGCGAGGGTCTGCTCGAAGTTCTTGTGGAAGAAATTCTCTTTGCCCAGGTCCACAAGATCGTTATTGATCCAGTCGCGCAGCTGGGTATTCCCCTGCTGGACGGCTGCCGCGATGGTGGATTCCTCTCCAAAGGAGGAAATACCGGTCACGAAATCCTTGTTTTGTTCGGTGAAAGCAAGGGCCTCGGTGTTGTCTGTGATCCACACGTCCCCGCGCCCGTCGGTGAGGGCATTCGTGGCTTCGGTGTACTGCTCGTACTTCGTCACCTTCCACTCCGGATGGTTGGCGGTAATCCACGCGTCCTGGCTGGTGCCCTTGACGATAATAATATTTTTATTCGCGAGTTCCGTTTCCGAACGCACCGGGTTCTTCGCGCTGGAAACAGCACCGAAAGATACCTTCATATACGGGTTGGCGAAGTCCACCTGCGCGGCACGTTCCTGGGTCACCGTGAAGTTCGCGAGGATAATATCAACCTTCCCGGATTTGAGGAATTCCACCCGCGAGGAGGCATCCACCGGGACCCATTCAACCTTCACGCCCAGGTCTTTACCGATACGTTCCCCGTAAACGATGTCGTAGCCTTCGTAGGTGTTTTTCCCAACGAGAGAGCCAAAAGGTGCCTTATCAGCAAAGGTGCCGATCTTGATGGCCCCAGCCTCTTTGATCTGTTCCGGGGTGCGGGCCCCCACGGTGGCGCTCTCTGCGCCGGCCCCGGAACCGGCGGTGGTACCGGCGGCGGAGTCACCCGAGCCGGATATATCCGGGCTGGAGCACCCGGTAAGGGCCATGGTGAGCGCCGCCAGGGCGGAAAGCCCGCCCAGGACGCGACGACGAATACGTGAGGTTTGTGCAAATGCCACGGTTCTTCCTTACTTGGTGTTGGGTTGACCGTGGATAATGCGGGATTTTGGGAACGAGACGCAAGGCCGTGCCACCGCGGACATCGCATTATCCACAATTGTGCTAATCCCCGGGAATCGAGCGCCGGGGTGCCGCTTGTCCGCGCTGGCTATCCGAAAATGCCCGGCCGTTAGGTATGGGGCAGCTAGTTTTCGGGTTCCGCTGGCGAACTAGCGACAGCAACACATGCAACCCATGGGGCACATGCAGGTACGCACGCAGGCACCGCGCATCGCGGTGCGCATCTGAGTGGTCCTGTTCGCCATGTGGATTACGTTAGGCGCTCGCCGCCCAGAAATCCAGTTGAGGAAAGAACCACCCCTGTGGGACATCTCATAAGGCAGTGTGGGAGTGGGGTTATTAGGGCAGGTCAGATGCGATGTCGGTGCGGCGTCGTTTTACAGGGACGCAACGCTGAGGTGCGGCAACCTCACGTACCTCAGGAGTCACATGAGCCTCGGCGGGAGACGGTATGTTTTTCACAGCTGTACTTCGCATGTCGTACGAGCGCAGTACAGTTCCCGAGAATTACCACACGAAAAGAGCGCGTAATACCATCCGCTACGTCGCGTCAAAGAGAAGAGGATTTGACGGTCATCACATTACCTTTTGATCTGAATGGATTACGCGCCATGCTTGTACGCAGATCTCGGCCTTTACTATCTTTTACTTCTTATACATCTTATACATCTTAAAAAGACGGATCGTTGGGTGCGGCATCGGTATCGCGGGCTCAGGCAACGTCTCCGCGTGGGTAACCATTAAGGGGAAATAACCACCTTAGGGACTAAATATTTAGTCACTTTCATTGCTTTTAACCGTGCCGCAATAGGAAGATTAGGACGATAATGGAATTTTTCAGTCTCACCGGTCTTTTTATTCACGAAAAACCTTGGTGACCCCTTCAAATCACGCCCCAACGATAGCATCGGAGCATAAGACTCACCATCTTCAGCCCACCCATGAGAAATGACATTATCTTTTGGATAGAGTTCATGCAGGCGTTCAGCAGCGATGCGTTCTGCTTCCTTTGCCGTAATCACTTCCCTAATCCTTCCTAAACAAGGTATTCCACATACGACGGAAACGTCGAGGTCGGATAATCACCCTACGGAACAAATACTTAGTTCGCTTCATTGCTTCTAACCGTGCAGCAATAGGACGATTAGGGCGATACTGGTACTCCTCAACTTCACCAGTTTGTTTGTTCACAAGAAAACCGGGTGGCCCTTTTGACGGATATTTAACGAAGACGCTAGGACAATAATACTCGTCATCTTCCAACCACCCACGAGAATAAATCTTAAATTCCGGGTAATACTTACGCAGACGCTCAGCTGCGAGGCGTACCGCTTCCTCCCCCGTAATCACGTCCCTCATCCTCCCCGAACAAGGTATTCCACACGGAACCCACCCTCACTATCATCCAAACGGGACGCCTAGACAGAACCGGGATCCGCACCTTCACTTTGCTCCACTATATCCGGATTCGGGCCCGGTGTGAGGAGTGATGAGCGGTCTGCTTCGTTCACCGAACTATTTACGAAATTCAGTTATCCGCCGCAGCACCACGCCGCGCATACGCCTCAAGATCGACGCCGCGCAGCCGGGCCCGTTCGGCCAGCTTCCCGGTAATAAACACCTGGCACTGCCGCGCCGCGCTGACCGTTGGCGCACCGAGCAGCGCCAGCAGCGCGCGTACCTGATCCCGCCAGGAACGCAAACCTGCCACAGCCGCTTCCTCCCCCTGGACAGCCAGCTCGAGGAATTGGCGAGCAACGCCAGCCGCCCGGGCGCCCAAAATAAGCGCACGGACGACGTCGAAAGGAGTGCGCACCCCGCCCGAAGCAAGCAAGTCAAGCCCGCTTTCGGCCTCCGCTTCGAGCAGGCAGAGCGGGGCGGATTGGCCAAATTCAGCCAGGTAGGAGTACTCGCGCGCTTCCCGCCGGGAATTCTCAATACGGGCGAAGTCCGTGCCGCCCACTCCCCCGACGTCGACCACCTGCACACCTAGATCCGCAAGAACACGTTGCGTTTCTCGCGAGATCCCGAATCCCACTTCTTTGACGATCACCGGCACACCAGCCTGCGCCACGATTTCCTCCACCGAGGCACGCCAGCCGGAAAATTCGCGTTCCCCTTCGGGCATAACAATTTCTTGCCCGGCATTGAGATGGAGCTGGAGTGCGTCCGCTTCCAGAAGTTCAACCACGCGCCGGGCATCCGCGCCGCTGCGCCCCACCCCAATATTTCCCATGACGAAACCGCGCGGATTTTCTTCCCGAATCACGGTAAAAGAAGAAGCCGTGTTCGGATCATCGAGGGCCACCGAGGCGGACCCACTTGCCATCGGCACGCCCACTTCCCGCGCCGCGATGGCCAACACTCGGTTAATCTTCCCGGTTGCCTCCGTGCCCCCGGTCATCCCGTTGATATAAAAGGGCACCGGCCAGCTAAACGGCCCGACCCGGGTAGACAGGTCCACCGCCGCCACATCACAAGCGGCCAGAGCGTGGTGAACAGGGTTCACACAGTCGAAATCATTGCGGCGGATTTCCTGCGCACGCGCCAGCGCTACGTGCTCGTCTTTGCGCGCCGCCCGGGAAGTACCCTGCTGCGCACCAGCCCCATCGCCCGCACCGCGCGAATCTCTAGCCCCAGCCATGCCGGCAGCATTCGCCGCACTCATCCTTCCACCACCGTAAGGTCGAGCGGTTCGACGCCACCTGCGCGCCAGCCCCGATATACCGCGTCTTTATCCACATCGCTTCCTACCAGGGCGATCCCGCAATCACCCCCGCCAGCTCCGGATGATTTGGCAGCTCCCCCCAGCCCTGCGGCGACGTCGCACAAGTGAGTCAGGCGCTCGGTTTCGATGGTGATACCCGAGCTGGCGCCCAGCTGGCGCAGGAGCCGGCGCGCGGCGGTGATCTCGGCACCGATGCGGCCGCCGGTGCGCAACTGGGTGGCCAGGCGCTCCACCACATCCTCGTATTCGTCTAGGAAACCGGGGAAGTAGGCGCCGCGCGAGCGCGCCTGTACCCCGGAAACCAGATGCTCGGTGGAGGCAGGCAAGCCGGTCCACCCCACCAGGAGTTCTTCGTGGACGGGAGCGGGCAGCGATTCCACCGCCCAGCAATCCCACGCCGGGGCGTTCAACGTTTCGGTCACGCTGTGGCTGCGCGCGTATTCGCTCAGGCCCGCGCGGTCCGGGGAACGGTAGTAGACCCAACCGCGGTAGGTGGAGGCGGCAATATCCCCACCCGAGGCCCGCGGGGCCCGCTCCAAAACGGAAAGCAGCGCGATCTTATAGCGTTCCTCCAGGGTGAGCTTGAGATGGTAAAAACGGTTGAGCACATCCACAATTGCTACCGTTACCGCGGCCGAGGAACCCAGGCCGTATTTGCGGCCGTCCTCTTCGACCAAACCGGAGGTGATATCGAGGTTGTAGTGGCGGGCCTCGCGGCCGCGTTCACTGCGCAGCGCCTCAACAGTGCGGATCGCATTGGCAGCGTAATCGGAGCCGATATCATCAAAAACAGGGAGCGCGTTTTCGTGGCGCCAGTAGAGAGGTGCGAAACCGTTGCCGTGCGAACGCACCAGCCCGGAGCCTTCCGCCGGGGTAAGAACGACGTCGATAAAACGGTTCACCGCGATAAGAATCGCCGGCCGGCCGGCCTCCACCACGGCGTACTCCCCCGCGATATAAAGCTTGCCCGGCGCATTGGCATGGATGCGTACGGGAGCCTCCTGCATCTCTGTGTCGCTCACAACACCTCCCGGTGAGACTCCGGCTCCTCCACGAGGTAAGCACCGTTCCCCGCGTGAGCAATGCTTACTTTGCCGAGGGCTTCAGCGTGGCGTGCTACTTCGGCGGCGAGCTCCGGGCGGGTTAGGAGCACCACGTTCGGCCCGGCATCCGCGGTGGCATACACATCCAAACCCACCCCACGCAGAGTGCGGGCCAGCTCAAATACTCGCCAGGACGCGGAAGTTAGGTAATGAATCGGCGGTTCGGAGCTCATAATGAGAGCGTGCATACGCAGCGCGGAAAGCTCGGTGAGCTCACCAATCCGCTGCATGTCCCCCGCCTTGCAGGCATCCACCATCTGAGCGGCCATATCGCGAGTGGATTCCACCCAGCCGCGGTAATACGGCGAGGTAGCGCGGGTGGTGACCATCGCTTCCCGGGAGGTAATTTTCTTGTGAGCAGTGTTTAATACCACCGAGACCATGGCCAGCGGCGGAGCCGAGATTTCTTCGGCAAAAGATTCTTCATCCGTACCGGCATGCCAGAGCGCCACCCCGCTAATGACCGAACGCGCGGCAGATCCTGAACCGCGCCGGGCCAAGCGAGAGAGCTGAGCGGTGTTCACATCCATTCCGTATTCCGTGGCGGCCGCGAGCGCCAGGGCCGCGAACCCGGAGGCCGAGGAGGCCATTCCGGCGCCCGTCGGTGCTTCGTTATCGCTGATGGCCAGCAGTTTTTCGCTACGCCCGGCCTGGTCGCGTATCACATCGAGAACCCGCTCGACTCGGGCGAGCGCTTTTTCACTCGCTTCCTGGCCGTTGAGAATGAGTCGATCACGGTGGGAAGTGGGGGCGAGGCGGGCTGTCGTCGTCGTCGGAAAAATATCGAGTGTAAGGGAAACTGAAGGTGCGGCGGGGAGCATGAGCTCGTCATCCGCTTTGCCCCAGTATTTAATGAGGGCGATATTCGGGTGGGCGCGCGCGGTGCTCATTTGCTGGCCTCCACCCAGGTAGACCAGGCGTTGGCCGCGCCTGCTGCACTCAGCGCCGCGGCGATGTCTTTCGCGTGAGCACTGTTCTCCGCCAGGGCAATAACGCACCCGCCGATCCCGCCGCCGGTCATCTTCGCGCCGAGCGCGCCAGCACCGTGAGCAGCGTTTACAAGAGTATCGAGTTCCGCGGAGGAAACACCCAGCTGCGCGAGGGTAGCATGGGCGCGCCACATATTCTCCCCCATGCTCGCCCAGTCCCCCGTTGCGAGCTGCATTTCCGCATCCGCCGCGTATCCGGCCAGGCGCGCCACCAGCGTCTCCACCTTCGCCGGGAACTGTTCGCGCAGCTCACGGACCGAACCGACGGCCTGCCGCGTGGCCCCGGGCACCCCGGAGTCACCGATAACCACGTGCAGGGGGCGCGCCACGATCAACGGAGTGACGTCTGGGCGCTGGAATTTAATAACGGTATCGGCGACGACGCCGTGCGCATCCATCCCCGAGGGGCGCCCGTGGGCAACCCGTTCGGCCACCTGGATGAGGAGGAAACGCTCAGCGGGTGAGAGGCGCACCCCCGCAGCATCGGCAATGGCTGACACAATCGCGGCAGCGACCGCCGCTGAGGAACCGAGTCCGCGCTCATAAGGAATATCGGAATAAATGGTGACGTGGGCGGAGCTGCCCGGGGCCACGAAATCAAGCCCGGCGTCGATAGCCGCGACCACGGGGCTCAGGCGCTCCGGGGCGGAAGCAGCCGGGCCGCGATAAAGTTCGGAACTAATCGTTGATTCGCCAGTGGTGATGGTGGCGTTGGCGATAACGGGAAGTACATGAACGGGAAGAGAAATTGCCGGGGCACCGTAGACCACGGCATGTTCGCCGAATAGGATCGCTTTGCCGTGCGCGCGGCCGACCCCGATGCGTACCTTGGGGATACGGGTTTGGGTATCGAACGCGAAGGATTGCGATTGGCTCAACTGTGCGGCTCCTTGTCACGGCCGCGAGCGGCCTACCTGTACTTGCCCTGCTGCGCGGGGCAGGGCTCCGCGCTGGTCATTCCCCTATCGTACCGAGAATTTGGTGACGTGACGGTGAGGATAGCGCGCGCCACGTTATGCCGAGCGCGTTGAGCTTGCCGAACAGGCGATCTGCCGCGCACGAAAGCCACGCCGCCGGCGAAATGGTTCACCAGAAAAGAGGTACACGGGCCGGAGCCGTAACCTTCACCGACCTCGTTTATTAGGCGATTTTCCGCTGCGCTCCTCACTCCGCCCTAGCCAGGCAAAACATCCGATGCCAAGGAACCACAGCGGGAGGGTGTAGAGAATATAGCGGGAGCCATTATCGAAGAAAAACAACACAAAATCCGCGATGCTCGCGAGCGCAATAGCGAGGATTCCCACCCAGGTCAGGGGCTATAGGACAAAATGTGTTGGTTACGGTCTAGTAGGTTGGGTTCCATTTAGTCCTGTTGTGTAGATCGGTCCATTCAATACCCGTCCCCCACATCTCGGCCTCGGCCTGTGCTTGGTGACGCTCACGGGCCCGGGCGAAAAGGGTGGCGATCTGCT
>NZ_QDIE01000026.1 GCF_003957255.1 Actinotignum sanguinis | reverse complement strand
GATGAAAACCGAGATTTATTACGGGAAGAAGTGGGCTACAACTGATGAGTTATGCGAGGCGATAGACGAGTATATGCTCTTTTATAACCAGAAGCGTATTACCTTGAAGTTCGATGGTTTAACTATCACGGAGCACCGTCAAACGGTTTTAAGCAATAATGTCCAATAAACAGTCCGCAGCCCCTAACGTACTTGCAGTTGCACTTTGTGGCAAACGGGTGGGTGCCCGGAGACACGCGGTCCGAGCACCCACCCGTGTTAGTAGGAAATATGGATCTTAGCGGCGCACCGTTGGGGTATCGGTGCCGTTGCCGTCCCAGTCACCCATGAAGAGCTCGTCGCTCACGCGCCCGTACGGGAGTGCGTACTCAGCGTTTCCGCTCGTCAGAGAGTTATTGACGTGGATGGTATTGCCGCGGCGGATTGAGAGGGTATCCCGGCCATCGCCGTTGAAATCCCCCGCAAGGGTGGTATCACTAGCCCGACCATAGGAGAAGGAGGTATCTGCTGCGCCGCTAGCCAGAGAATTCTTCACATAGAAAACATTCCCCCGCCGCACCGCAAAAGTATCAACACCATCACCATCCCAATCACCGACCAGGACCTCATCACCAACCCGACCATAGGAGAACACGGCATCTGCCACGCCACTGGCCAGAGAATTCTTCACATAGAAAACATTCCCCCGCCGCACCGCAAAAGTATCAACACCATCACCATCCCAATCACCGACCAGGACTTCATCGCCGGCCCGGCCATAGCTGAAAACGAGGTCGGCCACGGTGGTCTGCCAGTTATTGGATAGGTAGAACATATTTCCGGTGCTCGGTGCCGGTTCGGATGTTGGCTCCGGCCGCGTGGGTTCCGGCGCAGGCTGAGTCGGTTCGGGCGCGCTCGGCTCCGGCTGCGTAGGCTCCGGCGCAGGTTGCGTAGGCTCAGGTTGCGTAGGCTCAGGTTGAGTGGGCTCCGGCGCAGGCTGCGTAGGCTCCGGCGCAGGTTGCGTAGGAGTTGGCACCGGCGCGGGATCCTCCTGCTCCGGAATCACCTTGAGCCCCACCTTGAAGGGGTCATGATCCGAGGAACGGAAAGCGCTCTCGTCCCACAGATCCTTGATGTTGTAGTTATAGCGGGAGTATTCCAGGGCCACTGCCTCGGGGGAATTAATATTCCACACCTGCCCGCCGGTGGCGAGCTTCGCGGCGGCGGGATTCGCCAGCACGTGATCGAGCGAACCCACCAGCCCCGAGAATTGATAGGTGTAGGTATCCGGCTGGAAATGCGCGTGCAGGTTGGTGTACCCGGCCTTCTCAAAGACCCGGATCGGATCTTCCTTCGAATAAGAGTTGAGATCCCCCACCACGAACACCGGTTTATCGGCAAACTCCGCCGCGATCCAATCGCGCAGCGTCTCCGCCTGCTTGGTGCGCAAAAGGTTGTTATTGCCCTGGTACACATCCTCGTCATTCGCGATCTTCTTGGATAGTGACCCCTTGGACTTGAAATGGTTGGTAATCACCACGAACTCCGGGCCCACGCCTTCGCCATCCACAACCGCCTGGAAGCTTTGCGCTAGCGGCTGGCGCGCGGTTCCGGTGTACCACTCGCTATTGAGGATCTGCGAGGGCCCCACTGCCCGCACCTTGTCCTTCTGGTAGATAAAAGCAAGGCGAATATAGTCCTCGTTCTCCCCCACCTTCGCCGGGGAAGGAACATAAGCCCAGCGCTCCGCCTTCGCGTCCGCATTGAGGGCCGCGACTAGCTCCCGCACCGCCGTATCACGATCCCCGCCGGAGACCCGGGCGGTATTCTCAATTTCTTGCAGCCCGAGCACGCTGGCGTCCAGTTCATTGATAGCCCGCACAATCTTGGTTTGCTGGCGCGCGAAGGACTCCGGGGTATAGGCCCCGCGCACCTTGCACCGATTCGCCGCGATGGGGTTACCTTCGCGGTCGGTGTAGGAACGGCAGCCCTTCTCATTTTCACCGAGGCTGGTGAAGTAGTTGAGCACATTAAAGGAGGCGAGGGAAATATCCCCGTCCAGTTTCCCGGGCGCGCCCGCGCGGGTGTTCTCAAAAGTGACGACCTCGGTGGAGCGATCCGTCCCATCTTCCAGGGTCACCGGGAAACGTGGCTGCAATTTCCAGGAATTATTACGGAAGTCCATAATGAGCCCGCCCTGGAGAGTGGCGGCGGCCCCCACTCGCACCGGCGCGCCCTTGGCGGAGGCATTATCGGCAAAGAGGTAGGGCACCGGCACATTCGTTTGGGCATTGCGCCCGAAGTAGGCCCGCGAGCGCCCATCATCCAATACCAGCACATTCGCCGCGTTATAGGCATCCAGTGCCTGCACCTGCTCCGGATTCTCGCTCGGGTTGAAACGTTCGCTGGGCTGCCACAGCGACTGGGTGCCGCAGGCCAGGCCCACTTCGCCGTACTGGTTGGTGGCATAGTTATTGGTCACCGTGAGCGGCCCGGTTACCCGCACGAGCATGCCCTCCACCGCTTCGCGCTGCGCGGCCGTGGCATTGCAGGCAATCTCGACCGGCTCAGGAGCGGCCGGTTTTTCCTCTAGCGCCGTGATAGCAGCGGCATTAATTTCGGTCAGTCCGTAAAATTCGGTAACCGTGCCGCGCACTTCCACATAGGCACCGGCCTCCAACTGGGCAGCCGCCGTTCCGTAGACGAAAATACCGTGGGAGGCATCGGTATGTTCCACCCCGGGTGTTTGGATATAGGCCCCGTTGAGCCCGCCTTCCGGGTAGGCCGCGGTTACGACGCCGCGCGTGGTCACTTCCTGCCCGGCGAGCGGACTTGCCTGCCCATTTCCCTGGATCTGCGCGATGGGCACGGGCACGGCCGGATCGCTTGTGGTTCCCGTGCCGGGGTCCGTTGTTGGGTCGGCGCCGGGACCGGTGCTCGGTTCGGGTTGCGGCTGGGTGCCGGGATCCGGGTGGTCCGGAGTTGCGCCGTCGTTCGCCCGTCCCGGTGTAGCCGGAACAACACTAAAATCGGCCGCATTATTATTCGTATCCGAACCGTTGGGAATGCGAGAAGCGGAGTTCGCAGCCATCTGGGAATTGGAGCCCACGCGGGCTGCCTCGCCTTCCGCCACGCTTGCGTTTCCGTATCCAACCAGGTCAATAGCGGTGGCGGGATCGGCCAGAGCCGCGTCAATACGGGACGACGGCGCCAGCACCACAATCCCGCCCTTGGCCCCAAGACTAATCGGGGAAGTGACACCCTCCGGGAGCTGGGAACCGTTGGAGCCATTCGATCCGGCACTTACCACCAGATAAGCCCCGGCCTCCAAGCTGCCGCTCAGGGCCACTTTGGAAGAAATGTTCTTCCCGTGGCTCGCTGAATAGCCCAGGGCCAGATCGCTCAGGTCAACGGCCACCGAGCTCGGGTTATACAGCTCAACGTATTTATGAGTGTAGGTGGAGCCGGAGGACCCACCCCGCGTATAAATCTCATTAATAACAATTCCGGAACCGTCCGGCGCGGCGAACGCCGGAAGGAGGCAGACGCCGGGAACCATCAAAGCCGTGGCCGATAGTACCGCAACGCCCGCGAGGGCACGTTTTTTCACGTTGCGACCTTTCTGTGCGATCCGCGCGTGGCGGGCGCGGAGGGTGATTCACGCCGCCTCCACGTTAGCGGTGCCGCATCGCCAACTCTTAAACACCAGGTAAACACCCGGTGACTCCGGCCCACGGGCGCACCTGCTCCAGGCTAGACCGGGTCGTCGTCGAGCAGCCCGGCGCGCGTCATATCCACCGCAACCCCGATACGACCTTCCACACCCATTTTCGCCACGATAGCGGCCAGGTGGGTTTTCACCGTGGATTCGGATAGGTGCAGTTTCTCCCCAATATCGCGATTCGACAGCCCCAGGGAGACCTGCCGGGCCACCTCGAGTTCACGGGCGGTGAGCCGCGCGATTTTTTCCTGGGCGCGCCGGCGCGCACTCACGGTGCGGGTCGCCGCCAAGTATTCGTATACCTGCTTGGCCGCCCGCGGGGAGAGGGCGCCGTCCCCGGCTGCCACATTGCGGATCGCCTGGAGGAGAACCTGGGGGTCTTCCGATTTGAGAATAAAACCGGAGGCGCCGGCTTCCGCGGCTCGCACCGCTTCATCATCAGCATCCAGGGTGGTCACCACGATCACCTGGGGTGGATGCGGGAAACTCCGCAGCTGGCGCGTGGCTTCGATTCCGTCCATCCCTCCGGGCATCGCCACGTCCATGAGCACGACGTCGACCTTCACCGCGGTGAGATTTTCCAAAGCTTCGCGGGCCGTACCCGCCTGCGCCACAACCTCACTATCCCGCTCCGGGCTCAAGTTAATAATTTGCACCAGGAGACGGCGAACCATCGGATCGTCATCCACGACCATAACGCGAATAGGTGAGGAAATCGGCACCGAGCTATTTTACCATTCCAGGAGTGCCACCCCGGGTACTCCCGTCCCAGGGAAGGTGCACATCAACTGCGAAAACACCGCCCGTGGTGCTGAAGGTGGCGCGCCCGCCCAGGGCCTGGGCCCGCGCCTGCACCCCGCGCAATCCCGAGCCTGCCCCGCGGGCGCTTTCGCCCTGTTCACCTTCAGGTGTGGCAGGCATGGCATTGCGCACCGCGATATCGAGCCCCTGCTCGGGGCCGCCACTCACCCGCACCCGGGTGGTTTCTTCCGGGGCGTATTTCACCGCGTTAGTGAGCAATTCTTGGACGATGCGGTAGCACGCCGTCGTTACCGCGGCCGGGGCGCGTTCCGCATCCGTAATAAAAACATTGGCGACGACGGGATGCCCCGCCGCCAGCACCTTATCAATATGATCCGCTAATTCGGTGAGGGAACGCGGCGGGCGATAGGCCGAGGAACTCGGATCACGCATCACCCGCACGAGGGAACGCAAATCATCGGTGGCCTGCCGGGAAGATTCCCGCAGCGACCTGGCCGCTTCTTCTAAATCGGCATCCCCGCGCGCCAGCAATTCCAAAGAACCGGCCTGCAGGCTCATAATGGCCAGCTGAGACCCGATGGAATCGTGAATTTCCCGGGCCAGGGCATCGCGTTCTTCTTTGCGGGTGAGCTGGGTTTCCAGCTCCTCGGAGGCCGCGGCCGAGGCTTGGAGTTCCTCGCTGGTGGATTCCAGCCGATCATGCGTTTCTTGGAGTTCGGCGGTGGCACTGCGCCACAGCCCCCACCCGATAGGAAGGAGCACCGCCACCGCGTAGAGAACCAGGAGCGGCACAATATTATTCGGGAAATCATCCAGCGGATTCTGGTGGTTGAGGAAGCCCATCACCCAGGACGAGTTGTAATCTTTCCCGGTCAGTTCACGGGCGAATTGCCAGGCGGTAATGAGGGCATACATGGCGCAGACGCCCAGGGCGCGGCGTCGTCGCCCCTGCACGCGGGCCCCCGCAAGATAGCGCGGCAGCAAAAACCCGACCACGGGGCCGATAGCGCCCAGCGTGGAACACACGGCCGCAACCGCGAGCGCGCGGCGCGGATATCGTTCCCGGCGCGCCACCCACACACCCGCCATAATGCCGCAGCACATGGAGAGGAAAATAGCGGCTTCGTCGAGGGTGCCGAGCCAGCCGGGAAGCGCGCGGACTTTTGCGCGCTCAATCTGGTAGCCAACCCCCACCGCCATGACGATATATATGGCGGCTGTTTTGAGGTAGAAGGGGATGGCGGCCGGCCCGCGCCGGCGCGCTGGATTCTGGCCCGCACGCGCCGCCGCACCGCTGCGATTCTTCGGCGCGTGATCTGTCATGCCTGTGATTGTACGACCCGCCCGCGCGCTCCAGAACCGCCGTTCGGCCCGCGGATGCCACCCGAAGGGATGAGCCGGCTCTGCCCATGTGGAGGATGTGCCCGCCGCGCGGCCCTTCTACCCTGGAGGCGATACGTGAGCGACTCTGGCCGCCGGCTTATGACCGGGCCGGGGCGGCGCCCACCGCTGTAGATAAAGAAAGGTTCTCGCATGTCAGCATCCACGCCGCCGGTGTACGGCGCAGTTCCCGCTCCGGAGCAGAAAAAGAATTGGTTTGCGCGCCATAAGCTCCTTACCGCGCTCCTCGTTATTGTGGTGCTCGCGATTATCGGTGCCTCGCTCTCGAAGCAATCCGATGGCAAGCCTGCCGCCAGCTCCAGCTCGCAGGCCGCCGATAGCGCCGCCGCTGGGAACGCTGCGGATAGCGCGGATAAGGCAGATAAGAAGGCCGAGTCCGAGGGCGCGCAGGATAATAAGAACGACGACGCAACCGTGGGCATCGGCACTCCTGTCATTCTCGGTGATTTTGAAGTGACCGTGACGAATGTGGAGAAGGGCGTGAGCCATATCGGCAATGACGTGCTCGGTAAGGATGCCACGGGTCAGTACGTCATTGTGGACGTAACCGTGAAGAACACCGGGAAAGAAGCGGCTGGCTTCTCCGAATCGGAGCAGAAGCTCGTGGATACCGAGGGGCGCCAGCATTCGGTTTCCGGTGATTCCCTGTATCTGGGCGATGCGTCGATGATTTACGAGAAGGTCAATCCGGGGAATACCGTGACCGGGAAGCTGCTCTACGATGTGCCGGCCGACGCGGTTCCGGCCAAGCTGGAGCTGGAAACCGGGTGGATCCATAACGCGACCGTCACCTTGCAGTAAACGCTGATTACTTCGCTGATACCGCTGCGCGGTTATCACCTGGCGTTTATCTTCGCGGCCCTTCGCTCTAGAATCGAGCGAGGGGCCGCAGCGCATTCACCCAGCTGAGCGGGCTCCGCGGCAGCACTCTTAGCCATGACGAAGCGAAGGAAGGCGGCTCTCAGCTATGTCGCAGCTCGACACTATCTGGTGGCAGGTTTTTGCCCTGGGTGCCTGCGGGGCGCCCATTCGCGAGGGGCATAACCCCCTAACCGCAGCCGGGGAGATTCCCGAAGCCACTGCCGGTGAACACCGCTTACGGGCTTTGGATCCGTGGCTGGATTATCTTATTGAGCTCGGCGCGAATGGCCTGCTCCTCACCCCGATTTTCGCTTCCGTTTCCCACGGTTACGACACCCTCGATCATTTCCGCCTCGATCCGCGCCTGGGCGATAACACGGATATCACCCATCTCATTGAAGAAGCGCACCGCCGCGGCATCTGGGTGCTGTTCGACGGGGTTTTCAACCATATTTCCCGCTTCCACCCGCAGGTAGAGGAGCTGGGCCTGCGCACCGAGAGCGGCGATTTCCACACCTGGGAAGGCCACGGGGATCTCATTACCCTCGATCATTCTTCGCCGCGCGTACGCCAGCTGGTCCGCGAGGTCATGGAATTCTGGCTGGAACGCGGTATTGACGGCTGGCGCCTAGACGTGGCCTACGCGGTCCCGACCGATTTTTGGGCCGAGGTGCTTGGGAAAGTCCGCGAGCGCTTCCCCGAGGCGCTGTTCCTAGGCGAAGTTATCCACGGTGACTATCCCGATTTTGTGGCGCGGTCCAGGGTGGATACGCTCACCCAGTACGAACTCTGGGCCTCGATCCGCCAATCCATCGCTTCGCGTAATTTCTGGGAGCTGGACTGGAATCTGGGGCGGCACGCGCAGTTCTGCGAGCATTTCATTCCCAATACTTTCATCGGCAATCACGATGTGGAACGTATCGCCACGGCGGTGGGTTCGGCCGGCGCGGTGCTGGCCGCCGCGGTGCTGTTCACCGTTCCGGGAATGCCCTCGATTTATTACGGGGACGAACAGGGCTTCACGGGAACTAAACTCGAGGGCTTTTCTGCCGACGATCAATTGCGCCCGCCCCTGCCCGAACGCCCCGAACAACTCTCCGACCTGGGCGCCGGGATATATAGTGCCTACCGCGCTCTCATCGCGCTGCGCCGCACCCACCCGTGGCTCACCCGCGCCCGCCTTGAGGTCACGGGCAAGGATAATACCTGGATCGAGTACCGCGTTTGGGAGCGTGAGCACGACGACGCAGCCCCCGGCGGTGCGGACTCCGGCCAACCCGCCGAGCTGCGGGTGCGCCTCGATCTCGAGCCGCACCCGCGCGTTCGTATCACCGGCGTTGCTGCCGGAACTGCGGGCGCGAGTGCCGCGACTACCACCGCCGGGAATCCGGGCGGCGAAGTTGAGCTCTTCTCCTGGCACGCCAGCGCGGAAAGCGGGGAGTAAACAATGCTTATCCTCCTACCTCCTTCGGAAGGGAAAACCGCACCGACCAGCGGCCCCACTCTGGATCTCAGCGCCCTGAGCATCCCGGAATTCACCGCGCTGCGCGCCGAACTGGTGGCGGAGCTGGAAGCCGTATCTCGCCGCCCCGATGCCCTCGATATTCTCGGGGTGGGTCCGAGCATTGCTGGTGAAGTCGCCACGCAAATCACGCTGCGGGAACAGCCCTGCGCCCCGGCCTGGCAGGTCTATACCGGAGTGCTCTACCAGGCTCTCGATATGGAAAGTTTTTCGGCCACCCAACTGACCCGCGCCGGCGAGCACACCCTGATTTTCTCCGGTCTTTTCGGAGCCACGTCGCCCCTTGACCTCATCCCCTCCTACAGGTTGGGAATGAACGTGGAACTGGGCGGCGCGAAAATTTCGGCCCGCTGGGCACCCTTCTGGCCGGTTCTTGACAGCCGAGCCACCGGTTTGGTCATCGACGCGAGATCCGGTGCCTATGCGGGATGGAAGGTACCCGCTAGCTGCGACGTCGTAAAAATAACCGCCACCCGCATCACGGGCGCCACCTCCCGCACGATCTCACACGCCGCGAAATATTTCCGCGGGCGGGTGACGCGCCTGGCGCTCCTGGCCGCTACCCCGCCGCGCGAAGCCGAAGAATTGACGGAATTGTGCCAGCAATTGGTGGGCGAGGAAACCGCGGCCGGGGCGATCACCGGGGTGGAATTAGGGCCGGCACGCCGCGGAGTGCGCGAGCTCGCGGTGGTGGAGACCGTGGATACGGGGCGCGCCCACTAAGCTGGGACCGTGCGTTGTTCGTATTTTGAGGCGGGGACCTGCCGTTCGTGTACCCGGATGGGTGAGGCCTACCCCGCTCAGGTGGCGGACAAGGAAGAACGCCTGACCGAATTACTGGCGCCTTTCGCACCGGAGTGGTTGCCACCGGCACTCTCCCCGGAATCGCATTTTCGCAATAAAGCTAAGCTTGCCGTGGGTGGAAGCACACAGGCGCCGACGCTGGGAATTTTGGATCGGGGTATGCGCGGGGTGGACCTGCGCGCATGCGGACTCTACGAAGAGCCCATTACCGCGGCGCTCCCGGTGCTAACCGAGTTCATCGGGCGGGCGCGACTCACGCCTTTCGACGTGCCGAGCGGGCGCGGGGAACTCAAAAATATTCTCCTCACCGCGGCGCCGAGCGGTGAGCTGCTACTACGTTTTGTGCTGCGCTCAACCGAATCGGTGGTGCGGATTCGCAAGCATCTGCCCTGGTTGCGCGCGCAGCTCCCGCACGCGCGGGTTATTTCTGTTAATTTGCTGCCGCAGCGTGCCGCCCTCGTGGAAGGCGAGGAAGAGATTGTGCTGACCAGGGAGGATACGCTGCCCTTCCCGCTCGGCGCGGTCACGCTCTATCTCACCCCGCGTTCTTTTTTCCAAACGAATACCACGATTGCGCGGGCAATGTACGCACAGGCGCGGGACTGGGCCGCCGGCTTAGCCGGGGTGCGCACGGTATGGGACCTGTATTGCGGGGTGGGTGGTTTCGCACTGCATGTGGCCGGCCCGGGGCGGCGCGTGACCGGCGTGGAGATTTCCGAGGCCGCGGTGGATTCCGCGCGCCGCGCCGCCGCAAACGCCGGTAGTTCCGCGCAGTTTTTTGCCGGCGACGCCGCACGTGCCGCCGGCAAGCTCGGCGGCACGCCCGATCTGCTCATCGTTAATCCACCGCGGCGTGGCCTGACTGATCTCACCGAGTGGATTGCGGCCAATCCCCCGCGCTGGCTCATCTATTCATCGTGTAATCCCACGACTTTAGCGAAAGACTTGCAGGTTCTGGATAGATTTACCGTGCATGAAGCGCGCCTCATGGACATGTTCCCGCAGACCGGACATATGGAGTGCATGGTGCTGGCAGAGCGGGTGGATTAGGCGGCGGCTGCGGTGTTTCGGAAGCGGCATGCCACCATATTTGTTCTGGGCGTTTCGCGAGGGATAAGTGCTTGCGTATGCCACTACATTGGCGCAGACTGTTCAACAGGAGGCAAGGAGGCACCCGTGGCAAAGACAGCGAATGTATACGTCCGCATCGATCCGGAACTCAAGGAACGGGCAGAACGCATTTTGAGCTTATTAGGCGTCTCCCCATCAACTCTTATCACCCTGCTTTATAAGCAAGTGATCTTGCACCGCGGCATCCCCTTTGAGGTGAAGCTCCCTCATTCCAGGCCGGTTGATATTAGCTCGCTGACCAAAGATGAGTTAATTGCCGAATTGGACAAAGGCCGCCGGTCCATCGAATCAGGCGACACCAAACCCGCAGAAGAAGTATTTAAATCACTGAGTTTAGAGTTCGGCGAAGGGGATTTCGCGATAGGTACCGATGCCCAGCCACTTTAATTCATGTGGCGTTCTTGCGGCTCGGAGACCGTCTGCGTTTAACTGTGGGCGGGCATGGTTTCTTCCATTTGACCCTGACGTTACGTCACACTCTACCGTTGTTAACACGGAAGGAGGATGCGTGATGAAAACCGTCAATGAGGTCAGCAAAATAGCCGGCATTAGTGTTCGCACATTGCAGTACTACGACAAGATCGGGCTTCTCAAGCCCACCGATTACTCGGATGCTGGATACAGGCTTTACAGCGACGCGGACGTGAAACAGCTGCAATATATTTTGCTTTTTCGGGAGTTGGAATTCCCGCTCAAAGAAATAAAGGCGATAGTCCACAGCGAGAACTTTGATGAAGTCGCGGCACTCGACCAGCAGATAACCCTACTGTCCCTGAAAAGGGACCGGCTCGACGCCTTGCTGGACTTCGCAAAAAGAATCAAATCGTCAGGAGGTACCTATATGGATTTCACAGTTTTTGACACCGGAAAAATCGATGATTACGCACGCCAGGCCCGGGAGCGCTGGGGTGCAACGTCGGAATATCAGGAGTATGAATCCAAGAACGCAGGACGGAGCACTACGGAAACTCAGGCCATCACCCAGAGCCTCATGTTAATTTTCGGGGAATTTGGGAAGATCAAAACTGGCAATCCCAACTCTCCGGAGGCCCAGGCGCTGGTGGAAAAGTTGCAAAGCTTTATCACGGATAATTTCTATACGTGCACGGATGAGATCCTGGCCGGCCTGGGGGAAATGTATGCCGAAGGTGGCGAGTTCACTCGCAATATTGATGATTTTGCGGGCGAAGGAACCGCGGTATTCGTTCACGATGCCATCAAGCACTACTGCGCATAGTTCATAATCCATCCACTATAGCTGTGCCCGGTGCCACCTCCCCGACTACCTCATCCGTAGTCGAAGAGCGGCACCGGGCACACTACACATCTCCCTACGGGGGTTAAGCACCCGGCGCAGGTTGCGGATAGCTCGCGAGCAGGCGCGCAGCCGACTGGGCTGCGAAGTGGTGGCCTTGATACGATTCCTCCCCCTGATAAATAACCGCGCGGTTTTCGACCGGGATTCCCAGCAGGTCACCGATCTGGGAAAGCTGGTGGCCAAATTTATCGCGCATCGTCATCGAGGATTTAATCTCGAAGATGCGCGGGTTACTACGCTCAGTAAGATCAAGGAGATCAACCTCGCGCTTGGAATCGTCACGATAAAAATAGAGCTCTGGTTCCGTTCCCGTATGGAGATATTGTTTCCTCATCTCCGCGATCACAAAATTCTCGAATACCGCCCCGCGTTTCGGATGGGTGAGAAGTTCAGCAGCACTTCGGATTCCCAAGAGATGGCACAGCAATCCAGTATCGTAAAAGAACAGCTTCGGAGTCTTCGTCACTCGTTTCGCACCGCTAGCCATATACGGCTGCAAAGTGAACGTAATGTAGGAGGAGTTGAGAATCGATGCCCATTCTTTGACGGTCCGATAGGTGGAGCTGATATCGCGTGCCAAGCCACTGTAGTTAATGAGACTTCCGCTCGACTCTGCACACAGTCGCAGGAAAGCACGAAATGCGTCAATATTTCGGACACCCAGATAATCCGCTACATCTCTTTCAAGGTAAGTCCGTACATAATTAGGCATAAAAACGGGGGCCGGGATACCTGCGTCGTACATTCGCGGATACCCTCCGGTCACTTGCCCTTCGCTGAGTGTAGGCGCAGGATCAAGAGCGTGAAGTTCCTGCCAGCTCAAGGGCAGGAGCTGAAGCATTCCAACCCTGCCGGCTAAAGATTGGCTAATGCTGCGCAGCAGCGAAAAGTTTTGCGAACTGGTCAAAACGTACTGACCCACCTCACCTAGCTCATCAGATCGCACCTGGATGGCAGAAAAAAGATCCGGAGCATATTGCGCCTCATCAACGATAAGCGGCGCGGGATGTGCGGAAAGAAAACCAATCGGATCCTCGGTAGCTGCCGCACGGAGATTCGGATTTTCGAGATTGACGTATTCATGGGCAGGAAAAGCCGCCCGAACCAGGGTAGACTTCCCGCTCTGGCGCGGGCCAGTAACGAAAACCACCGGAAACCATTGCGCTAATTGTGCGATATAGCCACTCGCACTGCGAGGAATCACCGTGCCATCCTCTCCCATCATTGCGATAGTAGAGCCACCGCATATCTGCACCAGAGTTCACCAGATCATTGCAGTAGCATCTACCAAATCACTGAAGTAGATCCTACCAAATCATTGCAGTAGCATCTACCAAATCATTGCAGTAGGAACTGACGGATCGGCACAATAGCAACGGAAAACCCCGCCCACGCCGCTATTGGAAACCGGCACAGTTACACATGGCTCGCTCGCGGCTTCCACGCTTACCGCAAACCGTAGCGCTTGAGGTGACGCTGGGCGCGCGCGGAGTTGTCATTCTGCAAGGCGAGCAGTTCGGCGTAGATACCGCCGGACTCGGCGAGCTCGGCCGGGCTACCCACCTCATCAATGCGCCCGGCGCGCAGAGTAATAATGCGATCCACGCTGGCGATGGTCGAGAGTCGGTGCGCGATAATAATCGAGGTGCGGTCTTTCATGAGTTCTTCCAACCCGGCCTGCACCCACCGCTCGGAGCGAGTATCCAGCGCGGAGGTCGCTTCGTCCAGCACCAAAACCGGGGCGGCTTTGAGCATTGCGCGAGCCACCGCGATGCGCTGGCGTTGCCCACCGGAAAGCTTGAGCCCGCGTTCCCCGATGACAGTGTCATAGCCGTGGGCAAAGCGCCGAATAAAACGATCCGCGTGGGCACGGGTTGCGGCGTCGAGGATTTCTTCTTCGGTAGCATCCGGGCGTCCGTAAGCAATATTTTCCCGAATTGTTCCGGAGAAAAGTGCCGGGTCCTGGAAAACTACCCCGATAGCGGCCCTCACCTGCTGAAGCGGCAAATCCGCGATATCGCTGCCGAAGAGCTCAATATGCCCGGCTCGCGGCTCGTATAGCCCCAGGAGAAGCGAGGTCAACGTGGTTTTCCCACCCCCGGATTCGGAAACGAAAGCCACTCGTTCCCCCGGCTCGATAGTGAAACTAACATCGCGTAAGACATCTGGATCTTTGCCGTATCCAAAAGTCACGTTCTCGAAACGAATTGCCGGCACATCAGGCTGAGCCTCCACCGCGTTGTGGTGGAGCGCGCGGGCCGTACGCGGGCGGGCCGGTGCGGCGTCGTCGTTAAAAGTAGGGTCAGCTCCGCCAGAAAGAGCAGCGGAGTTGGATATAACGGGGCGCTGGCCGCGTTCGGTTTCGGTGAGCTCCATGACCTCGAAGTAATCGCGCGAGCCGGCGATGGCGTGCTGGGTGGTGTCGACGATCCAGCTCATTGACATGACCGGGCGGCGCGCCATCCCCACGAGCTGCACCAGGATGACCATGTCTCCCACGGAAAACTGGCCGCGGGCAGTGCGCAGGAAAATAATGGCGTAAATCGCGAAGAAAATAATGGCCATAACCATACGGCGCAGGAAATCCATACCGTGCCAGTGGCGGGATTGGTTGGCGGTGAGGCTCTCGGCGTGCTCGTAGTGGCGGGCGAAATGCGCGAGTTCGCCGCGTTCACGGGTGAAGGATTTGACTACGCGGATCTGGCCGATTACTTCGTTGAAGCGCCCGCCGGCCACGTCGATATCTTCGTTTTTCTGCGCTTCTAGACCCTGCCAGCGCCGCGAGGTGAGGGCAGTCAGCCACATGTAGATCGGGAAAATAATAAGCAGGAGGAGGCAGAGTAACGGGGAATAGATAAAGGAAATAACCAGGACGGCCAGTACCGTGAGCAGCGTGGTGAAAAAGGAGTTCGCGAAACTCTTGACGAAATTCGTGACCTCCGTAATGGAGCGGTTGAGGCGCGAGGTGATGGTTCCGGTGAGTTCGCGGTCGAAATAATCTTGGGGAAGGGTGAGGAGTTTATCGAAATAGCGCACGGAGAGGATGGAGCGCATTTTTTGGCTCATGAGATCTCCGGCGTATCCGCCCAGCGAGTCCACGGTGGTGGAGAAAAAATCGATGGCGAGGAACGCGCCGGCCAGCAGGATCACCCGCCGCACCGCCACCCCAACGTCGAGGCTACCGCTCACGGCAGCAACGGCGGTATCGGTGGCGGCCCCGAGCACGAAGGGAACGATAATGGTTCCAGCGGTTACGAGGATGGAGGCGAGGGCCACCGCCACGTAGTAGCGCGACAGCGCGGAGGTGAAACGAAAAATTCTTAGCAGTGCGTGCACATAGTGACCCTAGCAGTACTGCGCGGTGTTCCCGGGCCGTTCGCGTGCCGCGCCGCTTTCGTGGTTGTAGTCGCGACTGTGGTCACGTTCGTGGTTGTAGTCGCGGCTGTGCTCCCGATCCAGCTGCACCGCGAGCGCGGCGAGGAGCAGATCAAGGGTATGGGGTTGGTAGCGAGCCAGTTCGGAACCGGGATGGCGCGTAGAACCCGGCGTGGGACTCACCGTGGAGCTTGCGCGAGAAGGCCCGGTACTTTCTTGGGTGCGTAGCTGCGCGAGGCGCTGAGCGGCCTGGTGGCGCAGATATTCGCGTAGATCTTTATGGCCGCGGGTAAGAACGACGTCGCCATCCGCCCCGGCAGCGAAAATCCGGCGAGCATGGGCGCGCCGTTCGTTAGCGCGTTCCCGCTCCGCCGCGAGTTCTTGTTCGGCGCGCTGGAGGGAGCGGGTGAGCTGGTCAATACGCTCTTGCATCTGGAGGATGCGGGCGATTCCGGCCAGATTGATACCGTCTTCCTGCGACATGCGTTGAATTTCTTGGAGTCGTTCCACATCCTCCAGGGAGTAGCGCCGCCCGCCTCCGCGGGTGCGCCGGGCAGATACCAGCCCCAGGCTGTCATATTGGCGCAGCGTCTGGGCATGCATACCCGCAAGTTCGGCCGCTACTGACACCGTGAGTAGCGGTGCGCGTCGATTCGCCATACCTCCTCAACCTCCTTCATTGGGGTTCCGGACCCGGCCCCGGGTGGGGCCGGGCTAGCCGAACGCCTTGTTCCTTGTGCCGCTTCGCTATTCCTTCGCCTACACCTTCGCCATGCGGATGAAATCCGCCCGCGGGTCGGCGTCGCTTGTGGCTTTGGCGAACAGTTCCACGGTTTTACGGGCATCATCCGAAAGCCGGGTGGGAACCACAACCTTGAGACGCACGTACATATCCCCGGCGGATCCCTTGGTCGTGAGGCCCTTGCCGCGTACCCGCAGAATTTTGTCCGTGGAAGAACCGGCCGGGATTTTCACCCGGACGGTCTTACCTGCCAACGTTGGTACTTCTACGGTAGCCCCGAGAGCGGCTTCCGGGAAAGATACCGGGACGTTGACGTACACGTCCTTACCCTGCACATCGAAAACCGGGTGGGGTTCCACGTGGACGGTGACGATAATATCGCCAGCTGGCCCGCCGTTGAGACCCGGGTGGCCCTTCCCGGCGATCCGAATTTTCTGACCATCGCTCACCCCGGCGGGGACTTTCGCGGTCACGGATTTGCCGGAGGCCGTCTGGATTTTCACGGTGGCACCGTCCACAGCCTGACGGAGCGGGAGTGAGACCGTGGCGGTCATATCCGCACCCTTCTGGGCCCGGCGCTGGGAACCGAAGCCGGAGAAGCCGCCGCCTCCCTGGCCGCCCCCGAAAAGTCCGCCTAGGACATCCTCGAAATTGCCACCGAAGCTACCCCCGCGGGCACCGCCCGTGGAGGATGAGGCGTGGTAGGTTCCGCCGCGGCCGCCGGAGAACATCGAGAAGATGTCCTCAAAACCGCCGCTGCCTTGCCCGCCGGCCCGGAAGCGGGGCCCGCCGGCCCCGAGAGCCCGGATCGCATCGTATTGTTTGCGATCCTCCGGGTTGGAGAGAACCTGGTAGGCCTCCCCCACCTTCTTAAACTTTTCTTCGGCGTCCTTCGAACCGCCATTCCGATCGGGGTGGTAACGGCGGGATAGCTTCCGGTAGGCCTTTTTAATATCCTCCTGGGTGGCGTCTTTTTTCACGCCGAGTTCCTGGTAGAAATCCTTATCGAGCCAATCTTGGCTTGCCCCTGCCATATGCTCACCTCCCCTTTCTTATCGTGCTGAGTATGCTCGGTGAAATTAGTGTGTACTCCGTATTGTTGCTACCTACGTACGGGTGGGTGCCGCGCGGGCCGGCCGTGTATGCGGAGCCGACCCGCGCCCACTTCCCCGCGTTATTCCGGTGAAACGACTCCCACCCGGGCCGGGCGGAGCACCTTATCCGCCACGGTATAGCCGGGTTGGATAAGCGTCTCAATAGTTTGAGCGGTCGCTTCAGCCGAGGACCGATTCATGAGCGCTTCGTGGTACTCCGGATCAAATTCGTCACCAACCGCCCCGAAGCGCGCCACCTTGAACGTGGAGAAGAGGATCTGCTCCATTTTCTCCGCGATCAAACCGGTGGGCCCTTCCAGGTCACCGTGCTGGCGAGCCAACTCCACATCGTCAAGAACCGGAAGCAATGCTTCGATCACCTTGAGAGTGCCCGAATCGCGGTGCGCTCCGGCTTCCTGCTTGGAGCGGCGCACGTAATTCGTGTACTCCGTTTCGGTGTTGTAGAGCGATGCCTGAGCGCGTTTGAGCTGATCCTCCAGGGTGCTGATGGTGGCCATTGCTTCGCTAAGCGGATCGGAGGCAACACCCTCAGCACCGGCGGATTCGGCTTCGGATGCCTGCGCATCGCCAGCCTCGCCCGCGCCAGCTTCATCGGCCACGGCCGCGCCAGCCGCATCCGCAGCGGCCGGTGAGGCCGCGGCGGTAGCTGCGTCGTCGTTCCCAGAAACAGCGCCCGCACCGTTACCGGCACCTGCACTTTCCCGGGCGCCAGGCTCCTCCGCGTTTTCCGGACCGTTGCGATTCAGATCGTCCTCACTCATTACTTATTCTCCTCATCGTCCACCACTTCGGCGTCGACGATATTGTCATCAGAAGAACCGGCCGCACCGGAACCACCCGCGGCCCCGCCGGACGCATTCGCACCACCGGCCTGCTCAGCAGCCTGGGCCTGCGCGTAAATTTCCTGCCCGATCTTCTGCGACTTCTCGTTGAGCTCGGCCAGTGCGCTCTTGACGTCCTCCACGTTGCCGGTGCCCTTGAGGGTTTCACGCACCTTGGCGATAGCCTCCTCCACTTCGGTGACGGTGGCATCGGTGAGCTTGTCCTTATTGTCCTTGATAAGGCGCTCAATGGAGTACGCGGTCTGCTCAGCCTGGTTGCGAGTATCGGTCTCTTCCTTAGCCTTGGCATCCTCCGCGGCGTGCTCCTCAGCTTCCTTGACCATGCGGTCGATTTCCTCTTCGGAGAGGGCCGAACCGCCGGTAATGGTCATGGACTGTTCCTTGCCGGTCGACTTATCGCGCGCGGATACGTGCACGATGCCGTTGGCGTCGATATCGAAAGTGACCTCAATCTGCGGTACCCCGGACGGAGCCGGCGCGATCCCAGTCAGATCGAAAGTGCCCAGCGGCTTGTTATCGCGCGTGAACTCACGTTCGCCCTGGAACACCTGGATAGATACCGAAGGCTGGTTATCTTCCGCGGTGGAGAAGGTTTCCGAATGCTTGGTAGGAATAGCGGTATTGCGCTGGATGAGCTTGGTCATCACCCCGCCCTTGGTTTCAATACCGAGGGACAGCGGGGTCACATCAATAAGCAGCACATCCTTGCGGTCCCCGGTAATCACACCGGATTGCAGCGCCGCACCCACAGCCACAACTTCATCAGGGTTCACGCCCTTATTGGGTTCACGCCCGTTGGTGAGTTCCTTGACCACTTCGGTCACGGCCGGCATACGGGTGGATCCACCCACCAGCACCACGTGGTCAATATCGGAAACCTGGATGCCCGCATCGCGAATCACGTTCATGAACGGGGTCTTGGTGCGATCCAGCAGATCCTTCGTCATATCCTCGAACTTGGCGCGGCTGAGGGTTTCATCCACGTGGATAGGCCCGGATTCGCTCATGGAAATATAGGGCAGCGAAATCTGGGTGGAGGTAGCGGCCGAAAGCTCAATCTTCGCCTTTTCCGCGGCTTCCTTGAGGCGCTGCAGCGCGATCTTATCCTTGGACAGATCCACGCCGGAGGCGTTCTTCACCTGGTCAACCAGCCAGTTGACGATGCGCTGATCCCAATCATCGCCACCGAGCTTGTTATCCCCGGAGGTGGCCTTCACCTGGATGAAGGAGAAATCATCCTCATCCTTGCCCACTTCCAGGAGGGAGACGTCAAAGGTGCCGCCGCCCAGGTCAAAGACGAGAATTGTTTCATCTTCCTTGCCCTTTTCCAGGCCGTAGGCCAGCGCCGCCGCCGTGGGTTCGTTGACGATGCGCTGCACATTGAGACCGGCGATGGTACCGGCATCCTTGGTGGCCTGGCGCTGCGCGTCATTAAAGTAGGCCGGCACGGTAATAACCGCATCCGTCACGGTATCGCCCAGGTAGGCTTCCGCATCCTTCTTCAGCTTCTGGAGGATAAACGCGGAAATCTGCTGCGCGTTGTAATCCTTACCGTCAATATCAACCTTCCAATCATCGCCCATGTGGCGCTTGACGGAAGAAATCGTGCGATCAACATTGGTGACAGCCTGGCGCTTAGCCACTTCACCCACGAGCACTTCTCCGCTCTTAGAGAAGCCCACTACGGACGGGGTGGTGCGCGCACCTTCCGCGTTCGCGATGACCGTGGGTTCCCCGCCTTCGAGGACGGCCACCACGGAGTTGGTTGTTCCCAAGTCAATACCTACTGCACGTGCCATGATTGCTCCTTCTGCATTCGTGCCGCAGATCCGCGGTACCGGCAGTACCGGCCGCGAACCCTTCGACAAAGTTTCCTTCCAAGTCTGAACGATCCGAGAACCTATGTCCAATCGGCTCGCCCTTTCTTGAGTCCACCAAACTCAACCTTAGGGTGCCGGTTTTTATTCCCGCTCCTTTTTCGCGAGCTGCGTCACGCCCGTGCGCACTCTTTTTTCGGCACGACGACGCCGCTGCGCCATCCCGGAATCCGGCGGGCTACGCCAGGTAGACTTGCACCATGACTCTGAGCATCGGTGTGGATGTTGGCGGCACGAAGGTGGCCGCCGGCGTCGTCAATGAACAAGGTGAAATTTTGCAGCGGGTCCGGCGCCCCACGCCGCGCCAGGATTCCGAGGCCTTTATCGCAACCATCGCCGCCTGCGTCAACGACCTCAAATCCTCGGGTGCTACCACCGTGGGAATCGGGCAGGCCGGCTATATCGCCGCGGATCGCGATACGTTGATTTACGGCACGAATGTCCCCCTGCAGAACGGACGGCTCGGTTCGCGTATCGCTGAGCTCATCGGCATGCCCGTCGTCGTTGAAAATGACGCCAACGCGGCCGCCTGGGCCGAATACCGTTTTGGTGCGGCCGCGGATGCGGAATCCGCCGTTGTGGTCACGCTCGGCACCGGGCTGGGCGGCGGCGTCATTATGAACGGGAATCTGCTGCGCGGAGCTTTCGGTTTCGGCGCGGAAATCGGGCACATCCACATGGTTCCCAACGGGCCGCTGTGCGGATGCGGGTCGCGCGGCTGCTGGGAAGTGATGGGCTCGGGCAGCGCGCTGGTGCGTTTCGCCACCGAACGGGCTGCGAATTACCCCAGCGGGGCCGCCCGCATCCTGGAACTGGGTGAAGGGCGGGTGACCGGCCCGGCCGTGACCGCGGCCGCTCAGGAAGGCGATGAAATGGCCCTCGATGTCTTCAATGAGTTCGCCCATTGGAATGCTATCGGCTTGGCGGATATGGCAACCATTTTCGATCCGGAAATCTTCGTAATTGCCGGCGGGGTGAGCGAGGCCGGTTCGCTCGTACTCGAGCCGCTGGTACGCGAATTCCCCGAAGTTCTCCCCGTGGCGAAATACCGGACGTTGCCGGAGATTCGCCTGGCGCGGCTCGGGAACGACGCCGGGATTATCGGCGCCGCTGACCTGTCCACCATTGAATAAAGTCGCTGAGTCGCAGCCGTGTGAGCTGCGCGCACGCGCACACTAACACCAACCAGACTGCGCGCCGGAATAACAGCACCGGTTTCCACCGGTAGCGAGTATTTCCGGCGCGCAGCTGGTTTTCGTTTCGACGGCGATTTTTCTGTCATAGGCCAGCTTTAGGATGAGCCTATGAGTGAAAACATAACTACTGGCGCGTCCGCCACCGCGCGCGCCGCTGAACAAAGTGCCGCGGATTACCGCACCATTACGGAAGTTTCTGATTATCGGCGGGCCGAACGCCTGGTGGATACGCTCTCGGATGCCGGGTTCCCGGTGGAAAATGTGCGTATCGTCGGCGTGAATCTTGAAAGCGTAGAGCAGGTGACCGGGCGCCTCACCACCGGGAAAGCCGCGCTGTACGGTGCAGCGGGCGGGGCCTCCTGGGGTCTCTTCTTCTCCTTCTTCTTTATTCTTTTCGCGCCGGCCGTGGTGCTCTGGCAGGTCCTCCTCTTCGGGCTCGCCTGCGGCGCGGTGCTCGGGGCCATTATGGGCGCGCTCTCGCACGGCTTCACCGGCGGGCGGCGCGATTTCGCTTCGGTGCGGGCCACCACCGCCAATTCTTATGAAGTGCAGGTGCGGCGGGCCTTCGTCAACGAAGCCTACGCAACCTTGGCACAAGCCGGATATTCGCTGAACTAAACAAGCGCCCGCTACGGCCGCGAAATTCGGCTTCGCCGTGCTCGCAGCGGAGCTACCCACTACTATGGTGGGTGGCTCTGCTGCCGAACGTGAGGGGAACTTATGGTTGTACGCCACGAAATCCGCCCGCCTATTACCCGGCTTCCGGACGGGACCATCAAACAGATCAACCCGTTTTCCGGTACCGAAGTGTGGACCCAGCCGGGCCGCGCCAACCGCCCCCTCAAGGCGGAAGTTCCTATCGCGGAACCGTTGAGCGCGGATCACCCGGAAAACTTCTGTTCTTTCTGCGCGGATCGGGTGCTGGAAACACCGCCGGAAAAGGCTCGCATCGTCGGTAACCCCGCCACGGGCGAAGCTCGGATCACCTATGATGCCCCGGTGGATTCCCTGGCGGATCCGTGGGATTTCCGGCGGGTTCCTAATCTTTTTGAGATTGTCCCCTTCCAGTACTGGACCACCAATTACCAGTACGAACTCACCACCCGCCGCCAGGATGCTTTCGAGCGCTACACCTCGGATGCGGCGGGGCGGGCCCACGTGCTCTCCGTGGCTCATAACAAGGCCATTGCTTCGGGCATGGATGAGGATGCCTGGAATGCGCTTCCGGAGCGGGAACGCCTGGCAAGCGCGCTGCCTTTCTACGGGGGCGGGCATGACCTCATTATCGGGCGCCACCACTATGTGCCAGGTTCGGATTCCACCGCGAATCGGGCTGGCTCGGGTACCCTCACCCCGGCTGAGCACTACTGGTACTTCCTACTTACTGCGGATGCCATGCGCGATCTGTACGAGCAGAACCGCTACGTCAAATACGTGCAGGTATTCCAGAATTGGTTGCGACCGGCCGGAGCCTCGTTCGAGCACCTGCATAAGCAGCTGGTGTCCATTGATGAACGCACTGTCAATCACCGCTACGAAGTGGACCGGGTGCGCGATAACCCCAATATTTTCAACGAGTACGGGGTGGATTACGCCGGCTACCACAATCTTGTTATCGCGGAGAATAAGTACGCGGTGGCCTACGCCGGGTTCGGGCATCGCTACCCCACTCTCGAAGTGTGGTCACGCTCGGAAGCCTCTCAACCCTTCGAGCACACCCGCCACGAATTGCGCGCCGTTTCGGATCTGGTACATGCCATGCACGCGGCCACCGGCCCTGATATTCCCACGAATGAGGAATGGTACGCGCCTTCACGGGATATGGAAGTAGCAACCCCGTGGCGGGTGCTCCTCAAGTGGCGCACCTCCACGCTCGCCGGTTTCGAAGGCGGCACTAAGATCTACGTCAATACCATTGACCCGTGGTCATTGCGGGATCGGGTGGTTCCCCGCTTGCTGGAGCTGCGCGCTGAAGGCGCCATTGCCTCCACGATCAATATCGCCACCGAATGCAGCTGCGAAGTCAATTCGCTGCGTTACGGAATGGGAGAATCAGGACTGCGCGGCAGGTAGCGTGGGCCGCGGCCCGGCCGCGGCTAGCTGGGGCAGCACCCACTCCGGCCCGGCTCGTAGAAAGGAGACCCCATGTCTCAGATTGCTGAGACCGCCCTCGTTTTTGAGGGCGGTGGTATGCGCGCGAGCGCCACGGCTCCGGTGGTTATCAAACTCATCGAGGCTGGGCTGGAGTTCCCGCACGTTTCGGGTATTTCGGCGGGTTCCAGTCACGTGGCGAATTACCTCAGCCGCGACCCGGTACGGGCGCGGCGTTCTTTCGTGGAGTTCGGAGCGGATCCAAATATCGGGAACTGGCGGACCTTCCTCAGCGGCAAGGGTGCCTTCAACTCGGATTATATTTACCGCCACACCTCACGGCCCGGCGAAGCACTCCCTTTCGATTTCGCTACGTTCCAGTCCACTCCTGGAGATTTTGATATCAGCGCTTTTCGTTTGAGCGACGGCGCAGCCGTGCACTGGCACCGCAGCGATATTAACGTTCTTGACGATCTGCTGGTACGGGTGCAGGCATCCTCAACGATGCCTGGCATTATGCCTTTCGTATCGCTGGACGGTGAGCTTTATGCCGACGGCGCGCTCGGGCCATCCGGGGGTATACCTATTGATGCCGCTGAGGCTGCTGGCTTCGAGCGCGCCGTCGTTATTATGACGAAACCACACGATTACGTGCGCCCGTCACCTTCCCGAAAGGCAACTGCGCTGATCAGGGCTGCTTTCCGCAAATACCCCCGCCTCATTACCGCGCTGGAGGAGCGTGCGGCGAAGTACAACGCCACCCGGGCCCGTCTTTTTGATTTGGAAGCGCGGGGGCGGGCCTACCTTTATTTCCCGCGCCACCAGCTAGTCTCCAACCGGGAAACCAATGTGGCGAAGCTAGAAGCTTCCTTCACGGCAGGCACCGCCCAGATCAACGAGGACTTCCCCGCGATCCTGCGCTTCCTCGGGATGTAGGCTACCTGCGCTGATCTTGCCGCCTCTTTGCGTGCAATGCGAAAACCAGCGGAAGCACGATAACCAGCATGAGGCAATACGCGATCAAGTCCGAGCCATAGTCCGCCATCAAGGTCGAGAACTGACCCTTGTTCTTTACGTACATCCAGATAAAGAACAAGCCCGACATCAGGCAGGTGGACACCAGGGTAACCACGTAAACCCGCAGCCAATCTTTGCTATAAAAAAGCTTCCTCATGGAGCTATCCTACCTATTTAGACCACGGAGTAAGGCACCAAATAGCAGAACCCGCCAACATCGCAGCCAGTCCCACCACACCTCATAAATACGCGTATTCATGAAATGTGTCCTTCCTCTTTGATCGGAATCATGAACGTTTTAAAGCTAGCCACTACAGACGGTTTGGAGATACCGACGAATGTCGGTTAGCTATACCGACGTTCATCAGTCAGAATTTAATAACAGAAGCATCGACTCAAAAATCGATGAAATCGAAAAGAAAGGAATTCCATGCCCACACTGAGTGCCGTGCTAGCTCTATGTGCGTTAGTCTTCCCCGCAACTACAACGCCAATTGCAACCGCTCCCGGAGCTTCTACACCAGTTTTCTACACTGTCCACGAGGGTCCCGGCTATCTTAGGAAGTACGTAACTCAGGCCGCTTTTCCCGGAATATGTTTCCTGTTTCCAAATCTGCCCCACTGTAAAGATCATCGGCCACGGTAGCAACAAAGAATGATTGAGTCCGTATTCAACCGCTCCCGTTTCACCACGGCACGATCATTACTTTTCATCATCGGTGCCGTCATTTTCGCCGGAATTGACGTCACCAGCACCGCATTTGGTTTTTATAATTTCAATACTTCTTTCCTATTTTTCGATATTGGCTTGTGGCTCCTATTCGCTTTAGCTGGCTCTTTCCGCTTTTGTGAAGTACTGCTTATAGCTAGTTGCATCACCCTAAACGCATGCAATTTAGTTGGTGGATTTGCCGTGTTCAGTTTTGGCGTTCCCACCGTACTTGTGTCATGGCTTCTACGCTCATGGATTATGCGAGCCGTGACCGTTATGGCCATAGAAACATCCGTATCAGTAGCCGTTAGCCCAACACCTCAGTTACAGCTATATAGCTCAATAGTCATCACCCTTGCAACCTTAACAGTAGGCCTAGCGCTACGCTGGCAAAACAATCGCCGTGCTCTGGCAGAAGAAAGAACGAAAGAAGCCTTTGAAGCCGTGAGGCAAACTCGACAAGAGTTAGCACGTCAACTGCATGACACTACTGCGAAAGACCTGGCTCATATTGCGATTCTTGCCCAGGATATTGCCATTCGGCATCCCGATCTATCCGAGGAATTAGACAAGCTTGTCAAGGTTGCTACAAGCGCTTCGAGGAGGATCCGTCCGCTCATCCTCTCCATGGATACAACGGCAACCGAAACCCCACTGTCCGAGGTAATCACGCAAGTAACCAATATGTTGCGTACCAGAGATATAACTTTGGAAGTCAATATCAACGGCGATATTGACACCCTAACAACGCGTCAACAGCGCCGTACGGCGGCTTTAGCAATTCGCGAGTGCGCCTCCAATATTCTTAAATACGCGCCCGCCGGCTCGGAAGCAAATCTCGTTATAGAAGTAACAACGGCACCTAATCTGCTCGCACTTTCCCTAAGTAATCAGATCGCTTCACAACCGCAGACTTCACATATGAGCAGTGGATATGGTTTGGCAAATCTCGCTAACAGAATCAGAACCGAAGGGGGAACGATACAATCGAAGGCGGTAGATCAACAGTGGATAACCTATATAACTTTACCCGCCCACGCATCTGTTCCTTTGGAAACTACGAGCACGCAAACCGCTATCCCGAAAGAGTAGCGCATGGATAACATTAGAATTTTACTTGCCGATGACGACCCTATTATCCGCGAAGGCCTTGCACGGCTACTCAATGAGCAGGAGGGTGTGACTGTAGTCGCTACCGCTGCTGACGGCGCGCAAGCAATTGATCAACTTAGCCACCAGAACGTGGACCTTGCGCTTCTTGACGTGGATATGCCGGTCATGAGCGGCATCGAAGCCGCTAAACGAATTAGCCAGGATTACCCCCACATCGTGATCGTTATGCTCACCGTGTTCGAACACGAAGAATCTCTCGGGGAAGCTATAGGCGCTGGCGTACGCGGTTTTCTTACTAAGGACATCATCGCTCCGGAACTCGCCCAACTGATCCGCAAGGCCTACAGTGGGCAGCAGGTTATGGCACCCCGTCCGACCGAAATCCTGATCACTTCCTACGAGAAAGTCCAGCAGAGCAAAGAAGAATACGCAGATTTCGTTGCTGCGGTAGAGCAATTACCGGACCACTTGCGCCCCGTTTTGGTCAAGTCCTGGGTAGTGGTGTATCTGTGTTCTCGAATCATGATTGTCATTCTCTGGTTTCGATACTAATAAGGACTGGATATCAGATACCGGTCAAGCAATAACGTCCTTCCCACTAATAGTCTT
>NZ_QDIE01000025.1 GCF_003957255.1 Actinotignum sanguinis | reverse complement strand
TTGCGGGGTATCTCCTTTCGAGGATAGGTAGGAGTTGATTCGAAAGGTACCCGCGATGGTCGCCTTTGTGTATACCGACACGAGGATCACCGCGGGATACAGATACACCACACTAACGGACGCAACCTAAAGGTATTCGATGAACTATCTAAGAAAGCGACGCAAACCTTCCGGGTGGCGTTTATGTTCAATTCAAATCCACTCGTGTTTCGGCAGGCGTGCAATGCTCTCTGCGCCGCCCCCAAATTCCCAGGGAAATCCCAGTCTTGGTGCATGGTATTTTAGGGAAGGTCCGGTTATATAGAACATGTCAGCGGAAAGCAACGGGGGGCGTGGACCCGTTCCGCTGCCGGGAGACTGGTTATCTCCCGGGGACAGGCTCAGTCGCAGCCAAGATGAACCCGGATGGTTCCCATTCCATCCTCGGTTCTAGCGCGAGAGTCGTGAGAAGGCCGGGGGAGCGTGGACCCCCGGCCTTCGCCATGTCTGCCTGGGGGGCGACCTGCTCGGTTATGCGGTTGCAAGTTTATGGGCGTGCTGGAAAGAGATTCCCAGAAGGCTGCCAATATCGCGGTAGGAAAGTCCTTCTTGTGAAAGGGTTTGGGCAGTGCTGGCCATTACGCGTGTTGCCGTTTCCATATCTTTAGTTGCTTGTTCGTGTAGATCAAAAGCTGCGCGAGCTTGTTGGGCTTCTTTCCCGCAGGGGATCACATCAATAGTGGCAGCGTCGGGATCGCCTTCAACCTCCGGGAAGAGGGCAAGGGCGTCACGCACCATATCGAGAATTTGATCAAGGCGACGAGCTTGGGTGAACAGTCCCGGTACTTCGTCTACCTCAACTACCCACCAACCTTCATCTCGGGTAGCGCGTGCAGTATATGTGCTCACGATTCAACTCCGATCTGCTTGAGGATTTTCCGTGCGAACGCATCAGGCATTTCCTTATGCCGAGGAATAGTTGTGTAATTGCTGCCGACCCACACGCGAGTGTGATTTGCATCCTCGAGGCTCGTGAACTCAAGCCCACTAGCTTTAGCGTGAGCACGAATGGCTGCAATCACGTCTTTCCTCTTCGTCATGAGCATAGTCTACTGAAGGCGACTTACGCTAGTCAATGATGTGCGACTTAAATAGCGTTAGTGTACTTTCCGGGTTTTACCGACCACAAGGTGTTCCGTTGCCCCTCATGATTCCGATGGAGGTTGGCGATATTTTTATCGCGGATTCTCCGCAGCAACGATTTCCTTCAACCGCGCTTCGCCGGCCGGGTTACCCTCCACCACCAGGTAGGAATCAAAACGCTTAGTCGGAGTTTCGGGAACCAGCTGAGCGGCTTCGCGGCGGTTTCCGCCCAGAACGGCGAACTCATTTCCCTCCAGTGCACACAGAATATCGGTCGCCGTGGTCGGTGTGGTTTCCGTGGGCTCCCCGATCCAGTACCCGGAGCGCCCGCGCTCGCCACTCGCGGCTTGCGCGTCGGCCACTGCGGCATTCGCCCGGTTATCCGCAATAAACGAGGCGTAGGGGAAGTACGTGATCGAATCCGGCCCGCGCAGCGAACACCCGGCGATCCGAGTCTCTGCCGTGAACACGCGCCCGGCCAGCTCGGTGGGCATTCCGGCCTCCTGTGCTTTCTCCGCCGTCGCGAGCGCTTCCAGCTCGGCATCTTTTGGTTGTACGACGACGCGGCCATCGGCCAGCGTGTACTCGACCTGATCCTGAACCCACTCGTTTCCGTTCCACGTGAAACGTCCGCGTACGCTGGCCTGCCCACCGAAACTATCCAGCGGCGCCCAGCTCAGGGAGATCTGATCTGGCTGCATATCCGTCACTTCGATTCGGGGAGCATGCGCGCTGCCATGCCGGTAATCCTCGGGCATGATCTGGGCGATGGGCCGGTTGGCGCCGTCGTACCACGCGAAGGTGACCGACGGAGTTTCCGGCGCTTCTTCAGGTTCTGCGTGGCGGATACTGCTTCTAAAAACGACGCCCCGCACGGGTACCCCGCCCAGGGTGGTGGCGCCTAGATCGTCCATCCGGATCTCGAAGAGGTTTCCGCTCGGGGTGGCGCCCGCGGTGACGGGCTCGCGGGCGGGGGTGCCGCGCTCGGTGTCGTAGAGGAGTGCGGTGCCGTTGGTGAAGGGCGCGGTGACCCGGGCGGGTTCTTTCCCGGGGTAGGTGCCGTCGCCGTCGCGGACCGCCCGCGCGAGGTAATCGGGGAGCGCCAGGTTTGAGCTGGCCAGCGCCGCGAACTCCGGTGCGGGGGCGTGGTCTGTGGAGGGTGCGGCCGCCGCGCTGGAATCGGGTGCTGCGGCCGAACCTCCAGAATTCGTGCATCCGGCAAGCGCTAGCGCGAAGACGCTCGCGAGGGCCAGGGCTGCGGGAGCAAATCGTTTCATGAGGTTTTCCTTCGCGGATCGCCGGCGCGGTGCTCGGATTGCGCAACGTTGCACGACTCTCATTCTACGGAGTTAGGGTCTGGAAAATAACCCCTTCTTTCGTCCTTTTGCGATCTTGGTGTGTAGTGCTTGGTAAGACGTGAACTGAGTAGTGGAGGAAGAGATATTGTAGGTACACTTTTCTGTACGGAGGTGCGTGATGAGAACAATGAGCTATTCTGAATCGCGGGCAAATTACGCGGAAGTTCTGCAGTCTGTGGTTGATGACTGTGAACCGGTTATCATTACCCGCAACGGTCATGAGTCTGCGGTCATTGTTTCGCTTGATGACTACAATTCCATGCGGGAAACTGCCTACCTCATGCGCTCACCGCGAAATGCTCGTCGCCTTATTGAAGCGATTGAACGTATCGAAGCAGGCGGAGGGACTGAGCACCCGTTATTCGACGATGGCGAGTAGGTGTTTATGCCGTTTGTCTGGGATGATGACGCATGGGAAGACTACCTATGGTGGCAGATCCACGACCGCAAGATAGTGAAAAAAGTCAACGCGCTACTCAAGGATATTTCACGCAACGGCCATGGGGGCATAGGGAAGCCCGAGCCGTTGAGGTATAACTACGAAGGGTACTGGTCGCGCCGTATCACCGACGAGCACCGTTTGGTGTATAAGGTCAGTGACGATTCGATAATTATTGTTGCGTGTCGGTACCACTACTAGAAGCGGGAAATGTGGTTAGCGGCTGCTGATCGTTACGTCCCGCTACTTTTCCGTATACTTACCGCAAGATTGAGGTTTTAGTACGACGACGCAGCGCCCGCTGGGTGCCACCTATCCTGTGGGAGGAGTTGCGCCGCCGCCAATTTACGGCTTGGAAGTAAGCTGCGCCATAAAATGAGATGTTTCGGGCAGGCGGCATAGGTCGGAAGGCCCGAATGGTGGTTGAAGTGATAAAAATACGGGCTTGTATAATTGATGGCAATTAACCTGCGAGTCGTTTATTTGCGGGCCAAAAAGCATAGCATGTTGAAAATGCGGTGCGTTTCCCTGGAAAATCCCAGAAAATTCCGAGCCGAATTTGGCTTTTATCTCCTTAACTAGTCTCTGTAAAATTTTGGACCGGCAAAGAATGTCAGTCTCTATAAGTATTGTGCTCCTTGAAAGGAAACCGATGAGGTCCCAGAACCATCGCGTTGTCGCTACCGCCCTGACTGCTGGGGTGGCCGTTGCCCTGCTCCCCACCGGTGCTGCGCAGGCGCAGCCCGTTTCCGGGCCGGTTGATGCTTCCGTGGCGGATGCTGCGCGCGGCTCGCTGAGTGTTGAAGAGGCTGAGCGGAATGTTGCTGCGGCGCAGGCCGAAGTCCAGAAACGCCAGATGGAACTCAATGATCTCACCAAGAAGAACTCTGCCGCGCAAGATGAGCTAAAGAAGGCAGAGGAATCCGCTACTGCCGCTGCTTCCACCACCAAGGCCGCGGAAGAAAAACTCGCCACCGCGCAGAAGGAACACGAGGCCGCGCAGAAGGCTGTTGACGAGGTAAAAGAAGCTGGCAAGGCAGCCAAGGGTAAATTGCAGAATGTGCAGACTCAAGCGCAGGATTTTGCCGATAAGGCCGCTACCGCGGAAACTAAGCACAAGGAAGCTGCCGATGAGCTGCGGCGTGCACGTGAGGAACTCGGTGAGCAGCGGAAGCTGAAACAAGCAAAAGAAGCTGCGGTGGAGACCGCCGGTCAAGCACTGACTCGCGCCGAGGAAGTGGAGGCAGCTACCAAGGCGGATCAGGAGCGTCTTAATAAGGAAGTTGAGGATCTCACCAAAGCGGAAACGGACGCGCAAACCAAGCTGGACGCTGCTAAGGAAGCGCTGCGCAAGGCCGAAGAGAAACGCGATGAAGTGCTCAAGGCTGAAAAAGCTAGGGTCGATGCTGAAGCGGGGAAAGCGGGCGAAGCTAAGAAACTCGCCGAGCAGAAGGCGACCGAACAGCAGACCAAGCAGCAGGAAGCTCAGCGCGCCCAAGAAGCGCAAGATGCAGCGGAGGACAAATTACAGAAAGCCATTACCGAGCATGACGAACTGAATGATAAGGCTGAAAAGGCCAGCAAAGAAGAAGATCGGTTAAAGGGTGAACTTGACTCGCTAAAGAAGGACGCTGAGCAAAAGAAGGATGCTGCTGACAAGCTCAAGTCTCCGATGGATGATGCGAAAAAAGAGTTTGATGGCGCGCAAAATAAAGTAACTGCGAAACAAGGGGAAATTAGGAATGTAGAGCAAGCACTTAGGACCGCTCCAGATTCGGCAAAGCCCACCTTGCGAGCGCGCCTTAAGGAGCATCAAGCAGAGCTGCAACAATTCCAGGCGCAGGTTACTGAAAAACAAAAACTCTACAATGCTGCCAAGGATAAATACGACGGCTCAGTTAAAGTGCGCGATGAGGCTATTGCCAAGCAGCAGGCGAAACAGGGTGAGTACGATACCGCCGTTGCCGAAAATAAAAAGGCGAAACAAAAGCTACATGATATTAGGCAGATAACCACGAATCTCACCGCGGAAATTAACCGTAAAAAAGCAGATGCTATCCAGGCGAAACTCGCCGCGCAGCAAGCTGATACCGCGGCGGCGCAAGCGCAGCAAGCCTCACAAACGGCCCAGCAGAAATTAGCTGAGGTGACTGCCGAGGCTGAGAAAAACAACGCCTCGCAGGAAGCAAAAGTGAAGACCGCGCAAGGCAATCGTAATAGCGCTGGAGAGCAGCACGCGGAAGCGGCACGGAAACTCAGCGGCCTCAAAGAACGCGTGGAAGAGCTGAAGCCAACCTGGGCAGATGCGGAGAAGAAGCTGGCTGAGGCGAAAGATAACGTGAAGGCCGCGGTTACAGCCGTGACTCAAGCGCAGCAGGATGTGCAAACCGCTGAGGGAAATCTGAGCACTGCCGAGGCCAACGAAAAGAACACCTCGCAAACCTTGCAGCAGGCCCAGAACATGGCTGCCGAAAAGCAGGCTGAGCTTGCACGTCTAGTTGAGGAAGCCCATAAGTACGACGAACGCCTAACCGAATTGCAGCGTTTGGCTGAAGAAGCACGAGTGGCACATGAAGCGGTGGAAAAGGCGCGAGTTGCGCACGAGCAGGCAACCAAGGCTGTAACCACCGCGCGGGCAACGGCTCAGCAAGCCCGGGCCGCACAGGATAACGCTAAGCATAAGCTTGGCGAGGCTACCGTGGCCTTGCACGCTGCTGAGCGGGAACTCGACACCGCGCGCCAGCAGGCTCCGACACCGAAACCGGATGCACCGGCACCTAAGCCGGGTCAGCCCGGCAAGCCGGAAGCCAAGCCCGATATGCCTTCCGATAAGCCGGGTGCCCCCGGGGTGAAACCCGGCATGCCGGAGAAGAAGCCCGACGCACCCGCTGCGAAACCGGAAATGAAGCCGGGTCAGCCGGCGCAACCGGGTAAGGCACCCGCGGCCCCAGCTGCGCCGTCGTCGCCCGAAAAGGCACAAAAGCCGGCGGCAAAGCAGCTCGCAACCCAGCGGAAACTTCCCGAAACCGGAAGTGAAACCAGCGGTGCAATCGGAGCAGCCACTCTGCTCCTCCTTGCCGGCGGCACGGTGGTTCTGACCCGCGCTCGCGGACGGCGCGCTATTAGTTAAATACGCATAAGAACCACGCGTGCTACCTTCGCAAGCGTGGGGAGCAATGAACGCATAACCCCGTTCGGCTGGGCTTCGCGCCCGGATCGAGCGGGGTTCTGTGTATATAAATGCCGTACGTCACGCGGAGCTTCGCGCGGGCAGGCGTTCGCGCGGAGCCGCGGGATTATCGAGAAAATCCCAGCTAATTCCAAGTCCATTTTGGCGTTTTTCGCATTAAATATATGTGATAAAAATGCGGGCCTGGCAACCACCGGGTGCTGGTCTCGCCCAATGCGTATTCCTCGAAAGGATAATAATGAGGACCCAGACTCAGCGCGTGGTCGCCACTGCTCTCACCGCAGGGGTTGCTGTTGCACTCCTTCCCGCCAGCGCCGCTATTGCACAGCCCACGGATCACGACGGCGCACCTGCCGCTACCACCTCGCGCCCCACCCTCAACGTTGATCAGGCGGAACGTAACCTCGAAGCCGCCCAGAAAACGGTGGCAGCACGCCAGGCTGATGTTGACCGGCTTGCCGCGGCAGCCGCAGAAATGAAAGCTAAAACAGCTGAAGCGGACGTGAAAGCTTCCCAAGCCAAAGCCGCGGTCACGCGCAGCGAGAATGAACTCGCCGCTGCCACGAAGGAGGCAGAAGCTGCACAGCAGGCGGTGGATGAAATAAGCGAAGCCGGAAAAGTTGCGAAGGGCCAGCTTCGGCAAGCCGCCGATAAAGCCAGAGATTCCGCTGACCGGGCAGCCGCTGCACAAATCGCCCGCGAGAAAGCGGACGTGACTGCGCAAAAAGCCGCGGCCGTCGTCGTAGCAAAAGAAGTCGAAGCGAAAGAAAAGAAAGATGCTGCGGAAGCCGCAACCATCGCGGTGAAAACAGCGCGCGAGGCTGACGCTGCGGCGCAGGAAGAGAAGGCTCGTCTGGGCAAAGAACTCGCCGAGCTCTCACAGAAACAAGCTGCCGCGGAAAGCCAGTTGCAGCAGGCCCAAGCGGAATTGGAAAAGGCGCAGGAAGAACGTGACAAGGTAGTCAAGGCTGAAGAAGAAAAGGTCGGCAAGGAAACGAAGGCGGTGGAAGGCGCCCAGGCCGATTTCGATGCGAAGGAAAAGTTGCGGGACAGCGCGGCGGAGGAAGCCCTCAAAGCACAGGGTGCGCAAGCTGATGCTATGACGGCAGAGGCGAATGCGAAAAAACAGCTGGCGAAGCGCAAGTAGCCAGCGCGGAAGCGGAGCGAAAGGAAGCGCGGCTTAAAGCCGAGTTTGAGCAGCTTGAACAGAAGGAAGGCGATCTCACCACGCAGGTAGCTCAGAAAGAGCACGCCGCGAAAGAAGCGGAGATTGCGTACACGGACGCGCAGACCCGCGAAGGTGTGCTGCGTGAACAGCTTGCGGAGCTCAAGAAAATTGATCCGAACGATGACGATGTAAAGAAACTCGTGCAGCAGCAGGAAGAAAAGGTCAAAGAAGCTGAACGGAACACCGCGGAAAAGAAACGGGCATATGAGAACGCGCAGGCCGAGTGGCAAAATACCGCCAAGGAACTGAAAACTACAAAAGAAAACAAACAGCAGAAAAAGAGTGAACACGGTGATGCCGTAACCGCGAAAGAAGAAAAAGCGCGAAAGGCGCGTGAGGCTCAAGCTCTTGCGGAGCGGTGCGCTAAGGAGCTTGAGGGAGCGCAAGCTGCCTCGGAGGCAGCGGATGAAAAGGCTCGGGGAGCGCTAAAAGAACTCGACGCGGCGCAGAAAGTCCTGAAAGCCGCGAAAGAAAAACTTGGCGCGGCGACGGATGCTCAGCAAAAGGCTGTTGCGCAATTTGAAGAAGCGGTGGGTGAGGCACAAGGCAAACACGCCACCGCTGACAAAGCGGCTAAAGAAGCTACAGAGAAGCTAGAAGAGCACCAGAAGCTTACCGCGAAACTTGAACCCGGGTGGGCAGAAGCTGCCGCGAAGCACGCGCAGGCAGAAAAAGATTTCACCACCGCGCAAAACGCCGCGAAGGCTGCGCAAGACGTACTCACTCAGGCGCAAGGCGAGGTTGATAAGGCTCGCCGGGCTGCCGAAGAAGCGAAGCGCACCCTCGACACGGCGCGAGCTACCGCCGCCGAGCAGCAAGCAGAATTGGAGCGGCTTGCCGAGGTGTCGAATAAGCACGATGAACTGCAGTGGGATGCGCAACGTACCGCTGAAAAGGCGCGGGTTGCCGGTGGGGAGCTGCAGCGTGCTCAAGATTCCCACGGCAGGGCACTTCTTGCGCTTGAAAATGCGCGAGAAGCGGAAAATGCGGCTCAGAAAGCCCAGGAAGAAGCGCAGCGAGAACTGACCGCGGCGAACCTTGCCTTGCGGGCGGCTCAGCGGGATCTGGAACTGGCTCGCGCGCAGGCCCCGACTCCGGAGCGGAAACCGGAGCGGCCGGGCCAGAAGCCCCGGCAGTCCGAGAAGAAGTCGGGGCAGGTGCCCGCTGCACCGTCGCCCCAGCCGGCCGGTAAGCCCGCGGCGAAGCGAGCGGCGGCGAAGAACGCGGCTCCCGCGCAGAAACTCCCCGAGACCGGCAGTGATGCGAGCGGCGCTATCGGTGCGGCAACGATTCTCATGCTGGCCGGCGGCGCGGTTGTTCTTGGGCGTTCTCGCGCGCGCCATGCTATGAAATAGCGGTGCGTAGCTTTGTCTCACATCTCGATAGCGGCATTTCTGCGTTAACGCAATACGTTACCGATAGGCGCCCCGCCCGGTTGGCAATAGTGCCGGGTTCGGGGCGCCTATGTCTTTACGCGCGGGCACAGCACGCCAATATCTGCTGAAATGTGTTGCAATTTGCGTTACATTACTGTACTATTTTTGCGGGAGGTAGATTTATATGACAGTTACCAAGACGGCAAATGTGAACGTGAGAATACGCGAGAACATAAAAGAACAGGCGGAGCAGATTCTAGAAACTATTGGAATCTCTAGGGCTGTGGCGATTGATTTGTTTTACCGGCAAATTATCTTAAATAAGGGTATCCCATTTTCTCTAACTATCCCTAAAGGCGTGCCTGTTAGGGAAGATATGGATGAGGATGCTTTCAATTTGATGATGGCAAATGGATACACTCAGGCTGTCCAAGGTGACTCTTACCCGATAGAAGATGTCTTTGAGGAGTTGGAGAGGGGTCTTGGATAATTACAGTATTTTAATCACTCGGCAGGCTGCGGAGCATCTTTCACTTATTGGGCAATATATAGCTATCGAATTGAAACAGCCTGGGGCTGCTAAAAGGATGCACGAATTGCTGCGATCCACGATGCTCTCTTTGGGGGTCATGCCGTATCGATTCGGGTGTGTTGATGAGCAGCCGTGGCGAGGCTTAGAGTTTCGAATGGTGCGAGCTAAAAACTACTATATTTATTTTCGAATTGATGAACCGAGAAAAGAAGTTCAGATCGTTGCCGTTATTTACGCGAGAAGAGATCAAGCGAAGCAATTGGAAAAATTGTAAGCTGATCAATATTTAGGATCACGGCACCGCCGTACAACCGGCTCGCAGCATACCACCACCGCCCTGCGCCCAGCCGCCATGTCCACCTGCCATTCCACCATGTGCCCAACTTTTGAATCCACGCCGCTGCTTGTCTACCATTGTCACGCGGCGTTTCCACGTCGTCACTTTTAGATACGTGAGAGAAGAACGGAAAGAGAAGGAAGTCATGCCACGCACTAGTTTTGGCAGCTCTCTAAACAATGGTCGCGGTGCATCAGTCATCGCCCGCACCTCGCTCGCGAAGTGCGCTGCCGCCATGGGATCCTTGGCGATTCTTGCGGGAATGATGGGGGCCTGCTCCAAGAGTGGCGACGAGGCGGCAGCCACCTCCGCTCCCGCTACCTCCCCGGCCGCTAGCTCCGCCGTCGTTACCCCGGGTGCTTCGGAAACCCCGCCGGAAAAGCTCCCGGCAGTCATCCCGAACCCGGCCCACCCGCAAAGCGCAACCGAACTTCTCGGTACCCTGACCGTTGCCGAGCCCTCCGCCACCGACAAGGCCGATCCGGCGAAGTTCGGTCCCGATGCCGCTGAGGCAAACGAAGACGCATGTAACGTCTACACGGACGTGCTGCGCCGCGACCTCGTGAACGTCGGCGTGCAGCCGGGCACCTCCGGGTGCGGCATCGCCTACGGCACCCTGGTGGATAGCTACACCGGGAATATGGTTGACTACGCGCGGCCCGAAGCGGGAACCAAGACCGTGGTGGTGGACCGCATCGTCAGCCTCGATAACGCCTGGGCTTCGGGCGCCAACCAGTTCACGGACGAGCAGCGCGCCGCCTTCGCCAGCGACCCGCGCAATATGCAGGCTGTCTCCGCGGACCAGGCCAAGGAGAAGGCCGGGCGTTCCGCCGCCGAATGGGTCCCCGCGAATAAGAACTTCACCTGCCAATATGTGGCGCGCCAGATCGGCGTGAAGGCCACCTACGGGCTGACCGTCACCCAGGCCGAACACGATGCTTTCGCCCAGTACCTCCAGACCTGCCCGAACCAGCTGGTTCCCGGCTGGGAAGGCCCGGCAGGCAAGTAACAAGTAATAATTAACATAACGGTGATCGCGCCGGCACCCGCGGCGCGGCACAAAAGTGGCCGGGGGCGCGCAGCTCCCGGCCGCTTGCCGTATGATCACAAACGGTGCGTCACCAGCAACCGGAAGGACATGTATGACCTCGCGTTTACGGCTCAACCCCGATTTCGACGACGCCGCGCATACCCTTCCGGTCTCCCTCAGCGAACGTCCCACCGCCACCCCGCGCGCCGCCCTCCCGGCCGCTATCCTCGCCGGCGAAACCACCACCGGGGAATCCGGGGAGGAGGAAAACCGCGCGAATCCCCTGGGGGTCTGCGATATGTTCCGGGTGGGGATAGGCCCGTCGTCGTCGCATACCGTGGGACCCATGCGCGCCGGGCTGCATTTCGCAACGCTGCTGGCCGCCCGCGCTCCGGGCGTTCGCATCACGAGCCTGCGCGTGGATCTTTTCGGTTCCCTGGCCGCCACCGGACGCGGGCATAATACCGACCGCGCGGTGCTTCTGGGGCTATCCGGCTACAGCCCGGAAAATGTGTCTATCGCGGTGGTGGACGGTATGGAGGCCGCTATCGACACCTCCGGAACCCTTACCGTCCCGGGTTTTGCCCCCACGCCGTTCGTGCGTGAGCGCGATATTATTTTTCGGTCGCGTGATATTTTGCCCTACCACGTTAATGCGCTGACGCTGCGCGCCTGGGCGGGCGAGGAACTCCTTGCCGAACACACCTATTATTCGGTGGGTGGCGGTTTCGTGATGGAAGAGCTGGGCGATCCGGCAGAACCGCGGGTGGCGCCACTCGCCACCGAAGAACAGGCCGACGCCGCCCAGACCGCCGTCCCCTACCCATTTTTCACCGCCGCCCGGCTGCTGGAACTCTGTTCCGAAACGGGCATGCGCATCTCTGAACTCGCGCTCGCTAACGAAACCGCGCTGCGCCCGCACCGGGCCGTTATTGCTCATATGGATCGGGTACACGCGGTTATGGGAGAGGCCATTAAAGCCGGTATTGCCACGGAGGGTACTCTTCCGGGTGGGCTGCGCGTGAAGCGGCGCGCCCCCGGGCTGGCCCGCGAGCTGGAAGAAAAAACCGCGGCGGGGCACCGTGCGGATCAGCTGGAAGCGCTCGGGTGGGTGAATCTTTTCGCCCTGGCGATCAACGAAGAAAATGCGGCCGGCCACCGGATTGTCACCGCGCCGACGAACGGCGCGGCCGGCGTCGTTCCCGCGGTCCTCACGTACTATGAACGTTTTGTGCCCGGTGCCACCCGCGAGGGGATGTATAACTTCTTGCTGGCCGGGGCGGCCATCGGCGGCATTATTAAAACGAATGCGTCCATTGCCGGGGCGGAAGTGGGCTGCCAGGGGGAGGTTGGTTCAGCCTCTGCGATGGCGGCCGCGGGTTTTGCGGAGGCCCTGGGCGGCACCCCGGCCCAGGTGGAAAACGCAGCGGAAATTGCTATGGAGCACTCCCTCGGCCTCACCTGCGATCCGGTGGGCGGTCTGGTGCAAATCCCGTGCATCGAACGCAATGCCATGGCGGCGGTCAAATCCATTAACGCGGCCTATATTGCGCTGTGGGGCGACGGCTCCCACACCGTCTCCTTCGATACCGTGGTGGAAACTATGCGCCAAACCGGGATGGATATGCTTTCCAAATACAAGGAGACCTCGGAGGGCGGCCTCGCGGTCAATGTGGTGGAGTGCTAACGGGCCTGGTCAGCGGCGCTAGGTGAACTACGCGAAAGAGGCGCGAAATTGCCCGGTGCGGGGTCCGAAACTAGCCGGAGCGCTCCCGAAATGTGACGTAGCACAAGCCCTACCCAGTCCCGTTACGTGGAACTTAGTTCCATAATAGAGGTATGAACGGCTGCCGCGGCATGCTGCCCATTCGGGGTAGCTGGCCGCGCGCCACTGACAAGGGGTTGGAATGTTTTCTGGTGTGTATTGCCCGTCGGTCACGTTGATCGATGATTCGGGTGCGATTGATTATCCGGCGATGGCTGCCCATATTGATCGTCTTGCCGAGTCCGGGCTCAACGGGGTGCTTTTCTTCGGCTCGATTGGGGAGTTTTTCTCCTTTGCCACCGAGGAGAAGGCCGAGTTCTTGAAGTTTGCGGTCAAGCAGGCCGCGGGGCGGTTCCAGGTGTTGGCCGGGGTGAGTGCGGCCCGGCTGGGTGAGGTGCTGGAGAATGTGGCTGCAGCTGAGGCGGCCGGGGTTGATGGTGTGGTTGCTCTTCCGCCGTTCTATTTCGGGCATTCGTATGGGCGGGCGCTTGATTTTTATGACGCGGTTGCGGGTGCGACGCAGTTGCCGGTGATGCTTTATAACTTCCCGGAGCGTACGGGTGCGGATTTGAGTCCGGAGTTGGTGGCGGAGTTGGCTGACCGGCATGCGAATATTGTGGCGCTTAAGGATACGGTGGATGCTCAGAGTCATACGCGGCGGGTGATTCGTGAGGTGCGGAAGGTGCGTCCGGATTTCGCGGTGCTTTCTGGTTTTGATGAGTATTACATTGGGAATCGGGTGTGTGGTGGGGCTGGGGTGCTCTCTGGCTTGACGAATCTTATCCCTGAGGTTTTCGCGGCGATGCATGCGGCTTATGAGGCTGGAGACGTTGCGGGGGCGGCTGTTGAGTTGGGGAAGATTACTCGTTTGGCTGCGGTGTATGAGATCGGTGATATTTTCATTGCTGCGATTAAGGAGGGGGTGCGTTTGTGCGGGGTGGAGTGCTCGCCGTTGATGCGTGCCCCGCAGGTGCCGTTGAGTGTGGAGGATTCGGAGAAAATCGCGGCGCTGCTACGCGAGGTGCACGCATAAATACGCACGCATGAAATACCGCGCACTAAATATCTCGTATTAAATGCCGCGCATTAAATACGACGACGCCCGGGGTGGGCGGAAAATCCGCCCACCCCGGGGCCAACCGGCCACCGTGTTCCTTGCCCGCGCCGCGGCCCGGGTGGCTAGTGGTGTCCAGCCCCGTAATTAGGGCCGCTGGCCTACCTCGAAGGTATTAACCGTCCAGGCGCGCAGCTGGTCGGAAAGCGTCACGCCCAGGCCGGGCCGGTCAGAAACGATCATGCGGCCGTCCTTGATTTCCATATGCTCATTGAAGAGCGGATCCAGCCAGGTGAAGTGCTCCACCCACGGCTCCAAGGAGTAGGTGGCCGCCAGGTGGGAGTGGATCTCCATGGCGAAATGCGGGGCCAGTTGCAGCCCGGCATGCTCGGCCAGCTTCGTCAGCTTGAGGAATTCCGATACGCCACCCACGCGCGGGGCGTCCGGCTGGATGAAATCGCAGGAATGGTTCTCGATGAGCTTGACGTGTTCGGCCACCGAAGCGAGCATCTCACCGGTAGCAATCGGAGTAATGAAACGCCGCGCAAGCTCCGCGTGCCCTTCGTAATCGTAGGCATCCAGCGGTTCCTCAATCCACACCAGATTGAATTCTTCCAGCCACTCGCACATGCGGTTCGCGGTGGGGCGATCCCACTGCTGATTCGCATCAACCATAAGCGGGAAATCATCGCCCAGGGCCTCGCGCACCGCCTTGACGCGGGTGTAATCCACCTGGTGATCCGGGTGGCCCACCTTGATCTTGATACCGCCGATACCCTTCTCCTTGGAAGCCAGCGCATTATCAATCACTTCTTCCAGCGGCGAGGAAAGGAAACCACCGGAAGTGTTATAGGTGCGGATGGAATCCCGGTGGGCACCAATAAGCTTGGAGAGCGGTAGCCCGGCCCGCTTCGCCTTTAAATCCCACAGGGCCACATCAATGGCGGCGATGGCCTGCACCGCCACCCCGCTGCGCCCCACCGAAGCCCCGGCCCACAGCAGTTTCACCCGCAGCCGGTCAATATCATTGGGATCTTCCCCGATAAGGTTATCGGCCACTTCGGAAGCGTGGGCGAATTGGGCTGGCCCACCCGCACGCTTCGAATAGGAGAAACCAAGGCCCGAATGGCCGTCGGTTGTTTCGATTTCGCAGAAGAGGAAATTCACCTCCGTCATGGGCTTTTGCCGCCCGGTGAACACCTTTGCGTCAGAAATCGGGTTGTTCAGTGGCAAAATAACGTGGGAAAGCTTCACGTGTGCGATGGTATCCCGGCTCACAATATGCTCCTTTGCCTTGGGGTCTGCCTGAGATATGCCGGGAAGGCGCCCGCGCGGCGGTGCACACACGGCGTCAGCCTACTTACCGGCAATACAAGTATCTACAGATGTAGACCATAGCAAATGTGACATAAGTCCCCAGGTGGTGCACCTTCGCAGCCAATAGGGAGAAAGCCAGGTGGCGGCGTCGTCGTTAGGTCTGAGTTGGTTCAAGTTAGTCAGGTTTTCGAAACTGGCGGATGAGAACAGCGAGATTGCCCGGGATAGGTAGTGGCAGCGGTATCGAAGTTATCCACAGAATCCGCAAACGTCATCCTTGTCCACAAGGCGTTACCTAGGTCTTTTTTGCGCTTCCATGTCATGCGAGAATGGCGGAGAAGGACGGAGGTGACCACTATGGCAGTCATTATCGGGCGAACTTACACCTCGCTGGAAGAAATTCTGGCGCGGAAAGAGGAGATTCTGCGCGAAGTCAGGATGACCCGGGAAGAATTTGACCTACGCGCTGATAACTACCTGCTCGGCGAAAAAGAAGCGAAGCTCTATTTCGAATTGGACGGATTAGATTACTTCGAGAAGTTGGTTCGCTATGGTCGAGAACCGTGATCATCCAGGTGGAATCCTAGAGTTCCAGGCCGAAAGATTTGCTGACCACCTCGGAAAGATAAGCAGTTTTCTAGATGAAAATTCTTCTTTTCGTGATCGATGAGTTCGGAGCGGCATGTACGCCGCAAGCACGCGATGCACTATATCGAGGGATCCGGGAATGGGAGAAGATTCAGTTACGCGTCGCGGTGTGTCATGACCGCGTCGTCGCACTCGAAGCTCTCGAAACGTGAACCACCCATCCCATTCTTCTCCGTGCTATGCAATCGGCGCGGAATCGAGGATGCGATTAACCGCGGTGCGCATGGCTGCCGCGATCTCCGCTTCACGCTCCGCGCTCCAGCGCGCGCTGGGGATCGAGCAGGAAATGGCGTCGCGCACCGGGCTTTCGTAGGGGAGAGAAAATGCCACGCAGTGCAGGCCAAGGGTATTTTCCTCATTATCGATAGCGTAACCGCGCGCGGCGGTCTCCGTGAGGGCCTTGCGCAGCTGTGCTTCTGAGGTGATAGTTCGCTCCGTCAAGGCCACCAGTTCCTCCGGGATATCTGCGGGGCGGTGAGCCAGCACGGCCTTGCCCAGCCCGGTGGCCGCCGCGGGCAGGCGGCGCCCCACGCGCGAATAGGTGCGGGTGGAACGGTCGGATTGCTGGGTGAGGAGATACACGATTTCCGCGTTATCGAAACGGCCCATGTGAAAAGTTTCCCCGTGCTCTTTTGCCAGATCCACAAGGATCGGGCGCACGATTCGCACGTACGGATCGGCATCGATATAGGCGGTGCCTACGGTCAGTGCGCGAATGCCCAGCATGTAGCGATCCGTGGAGGTGGCCTGCACCCATTCAGCATCAATGAGGGTGCGCAGCAGCGCGTAGGTGGAGGAACGTGGCGCATCTAACTCCGCGCAAATCTCGGCCAAGCGCGGGGGGTCGGCAATGCGCCTGCCGAGGAATTCGAGCAGGTCAACGGTGCGCGAGGCAGATTTGACGGGGCGAACACCGCCGCCGGTTGTGCTTGTAGCTCTCAAACGGATCCAACACCTTCGTAAGCCGTGGTACCACGGCGCCTGGCGGAAAGCCGCGCGCTGTGGGGTACCTCAGGGGTGCCACGGTACCACGATAATTTCTTTCATTTCTCTAGGTTCCATAGTAAAGGACACCGCAACAAGTTCCCCGGAACTGCGCCGCGAAACACCTGTGTTGCCCTACATGGCTCAGACGTTAGTCCCACCCTGTAGTTTCAAAGCCGCGTTTTAATACTAGTGTCTACATACGTAGCTGACTGTCCACAAAGTTTCGGTTTCGCTGGCGAAGTCGAAACTGAAGCCGCAACCAAGGAGAACTATGGAGTTCCATGCAGAAGGCGTGATTCCCGCTCTCGTCACACCTCTAGATCGCGAAGGAAACTTGCTGGAGCAGGGTCTGCGCGACGTCATCGACTACACGATCACCAACGGCGTGCACGGTATTTTCGTGCTCGGCAGCTCCGGTGAAATCTACGGTCTTGATAATGACCAGAAGCGCCGCGTTGTTGAAATCGCCGTGGAACAGGCCAATGGCCGGGTACCGGTCTACGCCGGCGCCTCGGAAATTACCACGCGCGATTGCATTAAAACCGCCCATATGGTCCAGGAAGTTGGTGGAGTTTCCGCCCTTTCGGTCCTCACCCCCTACTTCATGACCCCCACCCAGTCTGAGCTGGTCGAACACTACAAGAACATCGCGGCAGAAACCGATCTGCCCATCCTGGTGTACTCCAACCCGGGCCGCACCAAGGTTCCGGTAGCGCTCAGCACCATGCGCGAACTCGTGAACGTCCCCAATATCATCGGCATCAAGGATTCCGCCGGTGATATGACGCTCACCGGGGATTACATCCGCGAGCTTCCCGATGACTTCGACGTCATTATGGGCCGCGATACCCTCATCTACCCGGCCCTGTGCCTGGGGGCCGCCGGCGCCATAGCCTCCACCGCGAATATTGCGCCCAAGCTCGTCTCCAGCATTTACAACGAATACCGCGCCGGTAACCGCGAACGCGCCCTCGAATTGCAAAATGCGCTCTCGCCGCTGCGCAACCTCGTAGACGTGGCCACCTTCCCGGTGGTTCTCAAGGAAGGCCTGCGTATGGCGGGTGTAGAAGCGGGTTACTGCTTCGCACCGGCCCGTGAACTTGCCCCCGAATTCCGCCCGGCGCTCGAAAAGGCCGTCGAAGCGGTCACCAATATCTAGCCGTATCCGGCTATCTCAGTGATGAGATTGGAAACTAAGGAAAAACCATGCCACTAGTAATCCTCGCACTTGGCATTGCGCTGCTCCTGTTCCTCATGATCGTGCTGAAGATGAATGGCTTTATTGCCCTCGTCATCGTCTCGGTCGTGGTGGGCATGGCGCAGGGTATGCCTCTCCTGGCCACCGTTGACGACAAGGGTGAGAAAGTCAAGGGACTCCTTGACGTCATCCAATCGGGTGTGGGCGGGCAGACCGGTAAACTCGTGCTGCTCCTCGGCTTCGGCGCCATGCTCGGCGTTTTCATGGCGGATATGGGCGCGGCGAACCGCCTCGCCACCACCATGATTAACAAGTTCGGGATCAAGCACTCCCAGCTCGCGATTGTGATCGTGTCCTTCCTCGTCGGCGTCGTTCTCTTCTACGAGACCGCCTTCGTCATCATCATCCCCATCGTCTTCGCCGTGTGCCGGGCCTACAAGATCCCGGTTATGTGGCTGGCGATGCCCATGGCGATCGCGCTGTCCACGATGCACTCCTTCCTCCCGCCCCACCCGGGCCCCTCGGCCGTGGCGAATATGTACGACGCCTCCATCGGCCTGACCATGCTTTACGGCCTCATCTTTGCCATTCCGCTGGGTGCCGTGGTCGCGATCATGTGGCCGCGCCTGCCCTTCGTCAAGTCTGTGACCGCTCGCCCGCCGGCCGGCCTGGTCAACGAAAAGGAATGGACCGACGAAGAAATGCCGGGCTTCTGGGCCTCGCTGTGCATCACCGCACTCCCGGTTATCCTCATCGGCGGGCACGCCATCCTTGAGGTGACCCTGGGGCACGAGCACGCGGTCACCAAGGTTATGGCCTTCATCGGGCACGATTGGTTCGCCCTCATGCTCTCCCTCCTCGTGGCCGTGGCCTACTTCGGCCTGGTCCGCAAGGTGCCCATGGATAAGATCATGGCTTCCTGCGCGGCTTCGGTGAAGTCCATCGCGATGATCGTCTTCATCATCGGTGGTGGCGGCGCCTTCGCGGCCGTGCTCAAGAACGGTGGCATTTCCGATTACATTCTCTCCATTACCGAGAACCTCAGCCTCTCCCCGATTATCATCGCCTGGCTTATCGCCGCGCTCATGCGCGTGGCCCTCGGCTCGGCCTCGGTGGCCGTGGTGGCCGCGGCCGGTATCGCGGTGCCGATGATCGCCGGTGGCGGGGTGAGCCCCGAAATCATGACCCTGGCAACCGCGTGCGGTTCCATTATGGCCTCGCACGTGAACGACCCCGGGTTCTGGATGTTCAAGGAATTCCTCGGGCTCTCGGTGGCGGAAACCATTAAGGTCCGCACCACCTACACCTCGCTGCTCTCCGTGCTCGGCCTGGGTGCCTGCCTGCTGCTGAGCCTGGTGGTTCCGGCCTAATACTTCTCCGGGAAGGGGTACGACGGCGCAGCTGCGGCGTCGCCCCAACCCCGCGAGGAAACGGTGCGCAAAGAAACGGAGCGCCCCACCCCACGTGAAACGCTCCGCCCGTTGGAAACACCAACCTGACGATCATACAAAAAGGAAGGAAAAACTCCATGAAGATCGGATTTATCGGTCTTGGCATTATGGGCAAGCCCATGGCGAAGAACCTCCTCAAGGCCGGGCACGAACTCTACGTGAACGACCACAATGCCGAAGCCGTTGCCGACGTGGTGGAAGCCGGAGCGACCGCCGTTGCGAACGGTAAGGAAGCGGCGGAGAAGGCCGACCTGGTCATCACGATGCTTCCGAATTCCCCCCACGTCAAGGCGGTGGCCCTGGGCGAAGGTGGCATTATCGAAGGTGCTCGCGAAGGGCTCATCTACGTTGATATGTCCTCCATCGCCCCCCTCGCCTCGCGCGAGGTGGCCGCGGGCCTGGAAAAGGCCGGCGTGCGGATGCTGGACGCCCCGGTTTCCGGCGGTGAGCCGAAGGCCATTGACGGCACCATGTCCGTGATGGTCGGCGGCGAAGAAGAGCTCTTCAACGAGGTCAAGGACGTGCTCGGCGTGATGGCTGGGGACGTTACCTACGTGGGTCCCATCGGCGCGGGCAATATTGCCAAGCTGGCCAACCAGGCCATCGTGGCGATCAATATTGCCGCCTGCGCCGAAGCGTTCACCATGGCCCAGAAGGCCGGGGTGGATCCGGAAGCCGTGTACCGCGCTATCCGCGGCGGACTGGCCGGTTCCACGGTGATGGATGCCAAGGTTCCCATGATGCTGGCCCGCAATTTCAAGCCGGGCTTCCGCATCAACCTGCATATCAAGGACCTCAACAACGTCATGGACACCGGCCACGGGGTCAATTCCGCGCTTCCGCTCACCGCCCAGGTGCGCGAGATGATGTCGGTGCTCGAAGGCGATGACCATGCCGGTGAGGACCACTCCTCCCTCGTGCGCTTCTACGAGAAGCTCGCGAATATCGAGCTGCACCCGGGCCTGCCCGAGTAAAGCACCCGCTGGCCGTAACTGACCAGCTGGCCGTGGCCGTGTGACTCCGAGCCACGCCTCGCTGGAACCGAGCGCGGCCGGACCGGCCGGAAAGGAAGTTCTCCTGACCGGCCGGCCGGCGGCCAGCTAGCGGCGTCGTCGTAAAACCCGCGCGTAGCGCAGCCGCACCCCACCAGAACACCGCACCTACACATAACCGCACATACTCTGCTACTCCGACCAACCGCGCCGCGCGGCACACAGCATCCGCGCAGCGCCCAAAGAAGAAAGACAACGATGTCAGTTCCCACAATTAAGAAGATTGATGTTTACCCGGTTGCCGGCCATGACTGCATGGAACTCAACCTCTCCGGCGCGCACGGCCCCTACTTCACCCGTAACGTGGTGGTCATGGAAGATTCCAGCGGAAACGTTGGTATCGGTGAAGTCCCCGGCGGTGAGAAGATCACCCGCACCATTGAGGACGCCAAGGATATCGTGCTGGGGCGTTCCCTGGCCGATTACAATAATTTCCTGCGTGAAGTGGGCGAACGCTTCGCGGATCGCGACGCGGGCGGGCGCGGCCTCCAGACCTTCGACCTGCGTACCACCGTGCACGCCGTCACCGCGCTGGAAGCAGCCACCCTGGACCTCTTCGGCCAGTTCCTCAACGTGCCGGTGGCCGCGCTCCTGGGCGAAGGCCAGCAGCGCGATCAGGTGCGCGCGCTCGGCTACCTCTTCTACGTGGGCGACCCGGATAAGACGGACCTGCCCTACCTGCGCGAAAAGGATTCGGATGTGGAATGGTACCGCATCCGCCACGAAGAAGCCCTCACCCCCGAAGCGATCGTGAAATTCGCGGAAGCCACCCACGATCTCTACGGATTCCAGGACTTCAAGCTCAAGGGCGGTGTGCTGGAAGGCGCCGAAGAAATGAAGGCGATTGTGGCCCTCAAGGAACGGTTCCCCGAGGCCCGCATCACCCTCGACCCCAACGGCGCGTGGTCCCTCAAGGAGGCCATCGAGCTGTGCAAGGACAAGGTCGGCATCCTCACCTACGCCGAGGATCCCTGCGGCGCGGAAAACGGCTTCTCCGGCCGTGAAATCCTCAACGAGTTCCGCAAGGCCACCGGCCTGCCCACCGCCACCAATATGGTCAATACCGATTGGCGCCAGATGACCCACTCGCTGACCTTGCAATCCGTGGACATCCCGCTGGCCGACCCGCACTTCTGGACGATGCGCGGCTCGGTGCGCGTGGCCCAGCTCTGCCACGATATGGGCATGACCTGGGGCTGCCACTCCAATAACCACTTCGATATCTCCCTGGCCCAGATCGCCCACTGCGGCGCGGCGGCCCCGGGCGAATACAACGCCCTGGACACCCACTGGATCTGGCAGGAAGGCGTGGAGCGCCTCACCAAGGAACCGCTCAAGATCGTGGACGGCAAGCTCACGATCCCGCAGCGCCCGGGCCTGGGCATCGAGCCGGATATGGATCAGATCCTCGCGGCGCACGAACTCTACAAGGAGAAGGTGGAAGGTGGCGGCGCGCGCAACGACGCCATCGGCATGCAGTACCTCATCCCCGGTTGGAAGTTCGATAATAAGAAGCCAGCACTGGTGCGCTAACTAAAAGGCGGGTAGCTTGCGGCAACACTAGTTTGCGTTGACGCTAGCGTGCCGCACCCTACCGGCTTTAAGCTGCCAGTGTTCCTATCGCGCGGGGCGCGCGGGCACGAGTTTTCTCCATTTCCTCGCGTTCGTGTGCCCCGCGTATTTTTTCGATAGCTTTTCTATAGCGTTTCGATAGCTTTAACATCCGCGTGACTCAGCACGGCGAAAATTGTAGACACCGACGTGAAAGGCTCTGCCATGAAAATTGTGTGCTGCCCCGATAGCTTCAAAGAATCCATGACGGCGGCCCGCGCGGCCGCGGCGCTCGCGGCCGGGGCGCGGCGGGCTATTCCGGATGCGCAATGCGTGGAAATTCCTATGGCGGACGGCGGGGAAGGTTTCGCCCGCGCCATTGCCGATGCGCTGGGCGCCCGGATCGTCACGCTGCCGGTGGCTGGGGTGCGCGGGGCTACGGTGCCGGCTGAGCTGGCGATCGCGGGGGAGCGCGCCATTTTTGAGAGCGCGGCCGCGGTGGGACTGGACCAGCTGCGCCCCGAAGAACGCGATATTCGCCGCTCGGATAGTACCGGGGTGGGGCAGCTTATTGCGCGGGCGCTCGATGAGGGCGCCACCGAGATTCTGGTGGGGCTGGGTGGTTCCGCCACGAACGACGGCGGGGCCGGGATGCTCGCGGCACTAGGCGCACGTTTTTACGACGCCGCCGCCACCGAGCTGGGCACCACCCCGGCAGAGATGGCGCGCTTGGCGCGGGTGGATCTGGTCGGTTTGGATAGCCGCTTGGCCGGCGTGACCATCCGGGTGGCCTGCGATGTGGATAATCCGCTGCTCGGGGAGCGCGGGGCTTCCGCGATTTACGGGCCGCAGAAGGGCGCTTCACCCGCGGACGTGGAATTCCTGGACGGGGTGCTGCGTAATTTCGCCACCGTTGCCGGGAAGATGGACGTGCAGGAAACACCGGGCGCGGGGGCGGCCGGCGGGCTTGGTTTCGCATTTTTGCTGCTGGGGGCGAGTCTGGAATCCGGGGTGGATCTGGTCATGGAAACCGTGGGTCTAGCAGAGGCGATGGCCGGAGCGGACCTGGTTCTGACCGGTGAAGGAGCCATGGATCGCCAAACCCTCATGGGCAAAACGCTTTCCGGGGTGGCGCGGGTTGCCGCGGCGGCTGGTGCGGGTGCCGGGCGCGATGCAGGTGCCGGGCGCGATACGGGTGCCGGTGCCGGTGATACGCCCAGCGGCGGTAAATCTGCCGGCGTGCCGATTATTGCTTTCGCGGGGAAACTTGGTGATGGCGTGGAGGACCTGTACGGACACGGCTTCGTTGGCCTGGTGCCGATTGTGGACCGGCCCTGCACCCTTGACGAAGCGCTCGCGGAGGGCGCGGTGAACCTGGAAAACGCCGCCGTACGCGCCCTGCGCCTCTACGCGGCCGGGCAGCGGGCGTAATCTCGCCGTAAACGGGTCACTTCTTGAGATAGGCATCGTACGCGAAAACGTTATCATTCACGCAATGCCGCTTCGCCGTAAGTTTTTACAGCCTTTCGATAGATAAGAGGAGAAATCGCGGGCTCTACTTCAATGAGCGGTGAAGAAATAGTGAACTGGTTTGAGGGGTGCACGCTGGCAGACTTTGACACCATTGAGGGCAATACGGCTGCTATTGCACTGGAAAAAGCCCGTATAGCAACCCAGCAGGCGCAAATAGCATCACTCGAAGCCGTTCGGAAAGCTCGCGAGGAAGGGCTTACCTGGGAACAAATTGGGGAACATCTCCACCTTTCCAGGCAAGGAGCTTTCCAAAATACGCCCATAAAATAGCTTCCTAAAGAGCATATTTAGCCTCTGTCCTTCCAAGGGCTCCATAGTCGAGGTTACATAAGCCGAGCCCCAGGAGTCACACGAGAACCCGGGGCAGGGCATGCGTTTTCGGGGTGTACTTCGTATGTACGACATTCGCAGTACACCCCGGACAACACATACCGGGTCCGGCGGCCTACGCCCTCGGTGCTCGGCAAGTGTGTATCTCGAAGCGGGGGAGTCGCAACGTTCGCGCAAGGAATATGAAACCCGGTGAAAATGATGCTCTCTCGCCACGTTGATGAGGAGGTATGGCGCGGTGGGGTCTGAAAGGGTCGGTTCGGTAGTGGCACAACAAAGTGGTACTCCACGACAGGAAATTATCTAGTTAATGTAGTTCTGGTACCACTTTGTGTGTACCGGGATTGGGTGGCTATTTGAAAGAACGACGGGGGTGGCACATCGCGCGCGATGTGCCACCCCCCCCGTGGCTTAGGCGCAGGGCTCGCCTAGCGGTCGGTTCGGATGCGGCGCCAGGCCAGGATTCCGAGGCCAGCGAGGAGCGCTGAGCTCGCGAGGGCTGCTCCGGTGCGGGCATCGCTGCCGGTGCGCACAATCCGCGGCGGATTTGCCGGCGGGTTACTCGGCGGAGTAGCCGGAGGCGTGCTGGCCGGCGGAGTTACCGGAGGCGTACTCGGCGGAACCGTGGGCGGCACCGGCGGCGTTGTTGGGGGAGCCGGGGGAGTTGTCGGCGGCACCGGCGGGTTACTCGGCGGAGTAGTTGGTGGCACCGTGGGCGGTTCGCTCGGTGTCGGCGGTGTTACCGGAGGAACCGGTGGCTCGCTCGGCGTCGGTGGCTCGCTCGGCGTGGGAGGTTCGCTCGGCGTGGGAGGTTCGCTCGGCGTGGGAGGTGTCGGCGGAGTCAGGGTATTGGTTACCGTGATTGCGCGGTGAATAACGCCATCGGCTCCGGGAGTTTCGGGATTATCAGGTCCGACCGGTACCGGAACGATTGCAGCAGCCGTGGTATCGGCATCGGGGGCACCGGCACCAGCCGCACCGGCACCTGCCACGCCCTTTTCCCGCAGCCCGTACACATAGGCCACGCCCTCCGCATTGGCGCGGGGGAGTCCGGTGAGGGTGCGAACCCAGTTATCCGCCTTCGTCACAGTGAAGCTCTGCACCACCTCGGGCTTGGGGAAAGCCGCGTCAGTATCGCGCAGCAACTCGAATTCCACCTGATCGGGCGTTGCATCGGCGGGAACCGGATCGCTCGAATCGCGATACGTCCACTTCTTCGTCACCGTGATATCCACCGGGGTTGGCACCGCGTTAGCAACTTTTCCGAGATACCACACTTCGGGTCCGGGCTTATTCGCTGGCACGGCCGGGCGTTGCGGCAATTCCTCCCCGCGCTGCACAACAATTTGCGAGGGCTCCAACACCTTGGATTTGAGAACCTTTCCAGTCGCGTCCACTTCCTGCACCCCGTAGGTGTAAAACTCCCCGGCATCGTTACGGATAGGAAGATCTGTGAAGCTCTTCGTCCACTCCTCCGCGGCGCTGACGGTGAATTCACGCACCACCTGCGGATTTTGGAACGTACCGGAAGTATCGGAAACCAGTCGCATCGAGACACTGGACGAGGCGATATCCGAAGGGCGTGCCGGTGTGGTATCGGGAGCATTTCCTTGCGGCGTCGTCGTTTCATAGAACCACTGCTTCGTGACCGTTGCCTGCGCGTAACCCCACGTGCCGAAAATAACCGAGCCATTCGTGCCGATACCCGCACCGCGCGGTGCGGAGTTGCCCGTAATGACCAGGCGCGCGGCCCCGCGAGCCGCACCCTGAGCCGGATCGGAAACCACGGCGGCAAATCCTTCGTTAGAAATCGCGCGACCCTTGATGAGTTCGGGGCGCGGGCGTTCCTTCTCGGGCAGGCTCAGCTGCGCCGGGTCGAAGCGGGCACCTTCGTTATCTTGGTAGTAATCCACCAGGCCGCCGCCGAGGATAGTATCCGAAAGCCACACCGGCGCGGCGTTGACCGAACCGAGGTTATCGTGCGCGAGGTCCGCCCCGTAGCGAGTCGCGGCGTTCCCGAAAATCGCCGCGCCGTTATCCACGTGGACCTCCACGTTGCCGGTGGGGCAGCTCCAGATTCCACCGCCGATTCCCGAGGCAGCATTCTCCGTAATGAGAGTATTGCTGGCGTGCAGGGTATAGCTGGCGGTGGCCACGTACACGCCGCCGCCCTGCATCCCGGCCTTATTGCCGCTGATAGTGCCGCCATTGAGCTGGACCCTATTGGAGGTCACGTTCACGCCAGCGCCAGTGCGCCAGCTGGAGTTATTCGAAATGGTGCCACCGTTCATGGTGAAGCCGCCGGGGGACAGTTCGGACCATTGCGCGGTGGTGAAGCCCCAGCTCCTGCCGTCGCCGTCTTTCTCTTCCCAGGTGCCCTCCGTGCCCCAGACGTACAGATCCATTGTTCCCACGCCGCCACCGTTGGGCGCGTTATTGGAATCGATAGTGCCACCGTTCATGGTGACATCCGCATTACCGTAAGTAAGAATGCCGCCGCCGGAGAAGGCCGCGCGATTACGTGTGATTGTCCCGCCGTTGATAGTGATGTAACTGCGGGTACGAGTGGAGTTTTCAGGGGTGGCATCTGATTTGAAATCCAGCCAGGTCCAGGCGGTAAGTCCGCCGGCGAAACCCTCATTATCCGTGATGGTCCCACCGTTAATGGTGGCAGATCCGCCGTTGTAGACACCGATTCCGCCTACTTCACCGTAACCATAAGAGTCGGCAACGCGAGCTTTGCCCTTGCTGACCTCCCCGCCGTTCATCACGAAAGTGGCGCCTTCGGTCACCGCGATATTCGCAGCACCGTCTTGGACTCTGCCGGGCTCATTCAGCTCACGATGATTATCGGTTACTTTTCCGCCGTTGAGGGTAAAACTGGCATCCTTGCCGTGTACGGTAATGGCGCCTTCGTAACGCCCCGTCGCTGCGCGCACCCCGGAGAATTCTCCGTTATTAATGGTGAGCTTGCCGCGTACGTCCAGGAGGGTTCCCCCGCCAGTCACCCACTTTCCGCGGCTGACCATGCGGAATGTACCGCCGTCGTAATTATCGAAGGTGAGGGCTGCGCCCGCCGGCACACGTACCATCGTGCCTCGGAAGTCATCCTCACGGTTGAGGCCGGAATTGGTGGTGCCCCACGGGGCGCGGGCGCCGTTAACAAGTTCGATATCCGCGCCGGCGGGAATCTCCAGCGTTGTGGTCAGCATTGTGTCCGTGGCACCCAAAATAATACGGGTGGGCGTGGTTCCGGCCTCGCGGATGCGCTGGGTGAGGAGGGCTTCGGGGCAGGTCAGGTCATTTGGGTCTTGTGAACATTGCACGACGACGCGCTCCGGCGCGGCCTGCGCCGGAGCGTTGCTATTCCCCGCGGCGGATTCGGCTGCGCTGGCCGGCCCCGGAGTGGCCCACACCAGTGTGCCGAGAATGAGGGCGAGAACCGCCAGGAAAGTGAGGAGCGCGCGGGAGCGGGCGAATTCTAGGCTCCGCTCGCGCGGAAATGCGGGGGGAGGGTTGTTATTTAGATAAGGATTACTGGACATCATAGCTCCTCGACGTCAGGCAGTATCGGTGCCGCGTAACGCCATAGTTTGAAACCGAAGTAATATTTTCTTTCATTCTAGTGTGTCTGTGCTTATCGGTGTATCGATGGCGGTAAATAGCCGAAGGTGTGCCTCAAAGCACGATTTTACTCATGTATTCGTATAAACATAATGGTAATTATGGGTGGCTACTGCTGAATAATAGTAACCAAAATGGTGCTAGTGTACCGTCCGTGAAATAGCTTACTGGTGATGGTATTATTGATCCATGTCGCACCCCGCTAAACCACTCGCCTTGAGTGACGAGGAACGAAGCACCCTGGAAAAGATCTACAACTCACCATCAC
>NZ_QDIE01000024.1 GCF_003957255.1 Actinotignum sanguinis | reverse complement strand
CCACCGTGGCTGGTCTGAGTCTCACCTGCTCACCGCCCTGGATTACTGGCTTTATTCCAGGTCGATCAACACGCAGCCGATGTCTGATTTCGTGTCAAACACGATCCAACCAAGGAAGGAACCGGTTAGTACGCCTAGTGATAAGCCCGTCGAGATTGATACCCATATCGATACCGAACACCCCTGGGAAGACGGTCTAAACATCCGTAAAGGCCAGATCGGACGTTAACGACACGCCGCCATTAGACCCACTTTTTGTCTATTAACCCTTATTTTCTCAATGGCCAGCTCTACGTGCCGCTTCTTTGCGCCCTACCTCAGTTCCGGATGCGCAGCGCCCAGCAAGCTACCGCGCTCGCGGCCGCTACATTGAGAGAATCCACATGCCCGGCCATGGGGATAATAACCCGGGTCTGAGCGCTCGCAACCGTGCGCGCACTCAGGCCGTCCCCTTCTGTTCCGAGGATAAGCGCTACTCGCGAATCCGAGGCCAGCACATCAGCCCGCTGCGCAAAGTCATCAAGAGTTTCGGCGTCGTCTTCCAACGCCAAGGCGGCCGTTAAGAAACCGAGCTCGTGCAATTTTTCGATACTGCGCGGCCAGTCGTGGATCCGCGTCCACGGCACCTGAAACACGGTCCCCATAGATACCCGCACGGAGCGGCGATACAGCGGATCGGCACAGGTATCGGTCACCAGCACCGCATCAACCCCGAGTCCGGCGCAAGAACGGAAAATGGCGCCCACATTCGTATGATCTACCAAGCCTTCTAGAACGACGACGCGCCGCGCCCCACGCCCTGCGCGCGCCTGCGATAGCAGCGTGGCAACATCGGCCAATTCCGGGCGGTGCATCGCGGCTAGCGCACCCCGATGCACTTTGAACCCGGTCACCGCCTGGAGCATGTCATCAGTGCCTACGTAGATAGGGACTTCAGCTCCCTCCGCTTCCCAGCCGCAACGTAATAAGCACGCCTGTAAATCCGGTAGCCACCGCGGTGAGCTAAGAAAAGATCGCGGCTGGTGGCCAGCTTGTAAAGCCCGCTCGATGACTTTTGTCGATTCGGCCATATACACCCCGCGCTCGGGTTCCAGCAGGCGGCGAAGATGCACATCTGTCAGCCGGAAATAGTCATCGAGTTCGGGAGCGGCAACGTCATCGAGGTAAATCAACACATAGCAAGCGTGCCACCGTGCCGGTGCCAGACACAAATCACCGGGGCTACCCATCGCGCAGAACGTGAGGGTAGCCCCGGTTAGTTATATTGCAGCAAGGCCACGGCATTACGCCGCAGGCGAGCTTTTATCTTCGCTTAGTTCTTCGGGATCTGGGTGGGATCGGAAACGGAACCGCGGGCATCATCAACCGCGCGATTAGCTTCTCCACGCGCATCGGCCAGCGCCGAATCAATATCCGGGAGGGTGGTTTCCTTGAGTACATCGGCCACATCAGCCGCATTCTCAAAATCTACCCCGGTGGGACCAGCCGGGCTGGGTTCATCTCCCCCGCCGCTGCGGCCCCCACCAAAGCCCTTCTGCACCGCGTCGAGTGCGGCGGTGAGCTCGGTAGGAACAATCCACAGCTTCGAGGACTGGGAATTGGCGATCTGCGGCAGCGTCTTGATGTACTCGTAAGAGAGCAGCTTCGGATCGGCATTACCCTTGTGGATCGCGTCGAAGACTTGGAGGATAGCCCGGGATTCACCCTGAGCCTTGAGAACGGTGGCCTGCGCTTGACCTTCGGCCTTGAGAATAGCCGATTGTTTTTCACCCTCAGCAGTCAGAATCTGGGACTGTTTAATACCTTCCGCGGTGAGGATCGCGGCACGGCGGTCACGTTCCGCCTTCATCTGCTGCTCCATCGCGCCCTGCACCGTAGCCGGCGGGTCAATCGCCTTCAATTCCACGCGCGAAACGCGAATGCCCCACCGCCCGGTCGCATCGTCAAGTACGCTGCGGAGCTGATCATTAATACGGTCACGGCCGGTCAGGGCCTGCTCCATATCCATGGTGCCGATGATATTACGCAAGGTGGTCACGGCCAGCTGCTCAATACCCGTCATTGGATCGGCAATTTCGTAGGTTGCAGAGTACGCGTTCGTCACCTGATAGTAAATAACCGTGTCAATGGACACGTTGATGTTATCGGAGGTAATAACCGGCTGGGGCGGGAAGGGTACCACCTGCTCACGCATATCGATGCGCTGGCGCACCGCATCGAAGAACGGTACTAGGAAGTGCAGCCCCGGTTGCAGCACGGAGTGGTAGCGCCCCAGGCGTTCCACAACCACCTGGTAGCCCTGCTGCACCTTGATGACGGAACGGAACACCGCCACCACCACCAGGAGAAGGAGTAAGAGGAGGAGCACACCAATAATCGTGCTCGCGTTGAAATCAACATCCATGATTGTTCCTTTGTGCCGCTAGGCGGCCTCGGTGACTTTTCGGTGATACGTGAGTAGATACAACTTATGGTTCTGGGGTCACGATTGCGGTGGCGCCATCGATTGCCTGCACAAGTACGACGCCGCCCTCCGGGATGCGCCCCGCAGCGGTGCGCGCACTCCACTCATCTCCGCCAATTTTCACGCGCCCGCTGCGCTCGGTAATTTCCGTGAGCGCGTAGGCCCGCCGGCCCACCTGGGCCTCCACGTTGCCAACGGCGGCTCCGCGCGGATTGACGTGACGGCGCGCCCAGGGGCGGGCGAAGAGCAAGAGGATAAGAGCGAAAACCCCGTAGGCCACGATCTGAACCCAGAGAATATCTGTTCCCAGGGCCACCCCTGCGGTTGCCAGGGCAGATAGCCCCAACATAAGGAAAGTGAAATCGAGGGTAAACATCTCAACAATTGCGAGTGCCAACCCGGCGATGACCCAAATTTGCCACGTCATTGTTCTCCCTTTCCTGAGAGTTCCGTACTGCCGGTTTTCCGACTCCGGGCCTCTTCGTCCTCTGGTGCCATGCTACCGGACGCACTGTTACCCGGATATACCGAGCCGCACATCGACCGGTGCGGGATATTGGGATATGCCGCGCGCCGGAAATTTCTAACGGGCCGCGCGCGCGGTGTACCGCCCCGCGTTTTCCTCCACCCGCAGCGGGTAGTCAAAAACATCCGAGAGCTGCGCTGAGGTAAGAACTTCCGCCAGCGGCCCAGCGGCAACAACGCTTCCGGCTTTAAGCAGCAGCATGTGGGTAAATCCGACCGGGATTTCTTCCACGTGGTGGGTAACCAGCAGCATGGCCGGGGCGTATACTTCCCCGGCCAGTCGTGACAGGGTGCCCAACAGACGTTCACGCCCGCCCAGATCCAGACCCGCGGTGGGTTCATCCAAGATAAGGACTTCCGGATTGGGCATGAGAGCGCGCGCGATCCCCAGGCGTTTACGTTCCCCGGACGATAGGTACGCAACCTTACGTTCCTCGAGGTCACGCAAGCCGAGCCGGCGCAACATGGCGCGGGCGCGGGCATCATCTGCGGCGTCGTACTCTTCATTCCACACGGCCAGGTGCCCGTACGCGGCGCTGCGCACCGCCTGGAAAACCGTTTCGCCACCGGGAATACGAGCATCGATCCCGGCGGAGGTCACGCCCACGGCGCTGCGCAGCTCCCGCACGTCTACCGTGCCGAGGCGTTCGCCCATGAGCTCTACGCTTCCCGAACTGGGGAAGAGCCGCGCGGCAGCCACCTGTATCAGCGTGGTTTTCCCGGCGCCATTCGGCCCGAAAATGACCCAGCGCTCCCCGGAATTAACATCCCAAGATACCGAGCGGAGGATTTCCGTGGCCCCGCGGCGTAGCGTTACATCTTTCAACGACAGCACGTCACCCATGGTTCTAGAATAGCGTGCTGCTGGGGCAGAGCTCGTTAGCGCCGCGGATAGTTATCCACGAGTTCCCGGTAGAACTCCATGGTTTTTTCGCCAATGGCTTCCCAGGAGAAATGATCTTCCACCCGGCGCCGGCCCGCGGCACCCATCTGCGCGGCCCGTTCCGGATCGGAGCATACCTCGTTGAGAGCCGCAGCCAGATCTGCCTCGAATTGCTCGGGATTGAGCGGGGTTCCCGTACCGTCCTGAGCTTGTTCGATAGGCACGAGCAGCCCGGTGGCTCCGTGCACGATGCAATCGGGAATCCCCCCGGTTTCGGTGCCGACCACCGGTAATCCCACCGCCATAGCCTCGAGATTAACAATGCCGAGTGGCTCATAGATGGAGGGGGTAACGAAGGTGGTGCAGCACGCTTCCAGGGCAACAATGCGATCCTGGCTGAGCATATCGTCAATCCACACCACGCCCTCGCGTTCGGCCTGCAGCTCGGCCACGAGAGCCTTTGTTTCCTCCAAAATTTCGGGGGTATCGGGAGCCCCGGCGCACAGTACCACCTGGATGCCTTTATCTACCTGCCGGAGCGCGCGCAGCAGGCCCGGCACGCCCTTCTGGCGGGTGATGCGCCCTACGAACATAATGGTGGGCCGGTCCGGATCCAAACCGTAGCTGGCGAAATACCGGCGGGCTTCTTCTTTATCCGCACTGGTTTCCGGGGCCTTCCACGCGTTCAAATCAATACCGTTGTGGATGACCCGCACCCGTTCGGGGGCAATATTCGGGTAGCAGCGCAAAATATCGGAGCGCATCGCGTGAGATACCGCCACGATTCCGGCCGCGGATTCATATGCTGTTTTTTCCAGCCAGGAACTCAAGTGGTAGCCTCCCCCGAGCTGTTCGCGCTTCCACGGGCGCAGCGGTTCGAGGGAGTGAGCCGAAATCACGTGCGGAATTCCGTAAAGAATCGAGGCGATATGCCCGGCAAAATTTGCGTACCAGGTGTGGGAGTGCACCAGATCCGCTCCCTCGACATCCGTGACCATAGCGAGGTCAACGCCCATCGTGCGCACGGCAGCGTTAGCGCCCTCAAGTTCCTTGAGGTAGTCATAACCCTGGAGCGCCACGCCCGCGGGAACATCTTTGTTCTGCGCGGGAGCGCGCGGGCCGTCGAAAGCACGCACGTGAATATCAGCGTGCTGGGCGAGCACCCGGGAAAGTTCCGTAACGTGGACTCCCGCGCCTCCGTACACGTGCGGGGGGTATTCGCGGGTCAGTAAATCAATGCGCATGGCTGCCTCCGGCTTCTTCGCCGCCGTCCGCTTCCCCACGAAGCGGATCATGCGTGCGTACTACCCCAAGGGTATCCCACCGCACCGGGAAACACAGCCGTGCCACGTATCTATCCACAGCGTGGACCGACGCTCAGCTTGTCCACACGAACCTCGAGAAGTGGGTGTTCAACTTCACGTTTTACGGTACGCTGTAGGCATGAGGAGAGATTTACGCGTTCTGGCCATCGTCCTTGCGGGAGGCGAAGGCAAGCGTCTAATGCCGCTCACTGAAGATCGAGCGAAACCCGCGGTTCCTTTCGGGGGCATTTACCGGCTGATTGACTTCGCGCTGAGTAACATCGTGAATTCTGGATACCTCCAGATCATCGTACTTACCCAGTACAAGTCACATTCGCTGGACCGCCATATTACGAGAACCTGGCGTATGTCCAACCTCTTGGGCAATTATGTAGCCCCGGTTCCCGCCCAGCAGCGGCGTGGCAAGGGATGGTTCTCCGGAAGTGCGGATGCTATCTACCAGTCTATGAACGTCATTGATGATGAACGCCCTGATGTTGTGCTCGTGACCGGCGCAGACAATATCTACCGCATGGACTTTTCCCAGATGATGGATCAGCATGTGGAATCCGGTTTTGATCTGACCATCGCCGGTATCCGCCAACCGCTGGAACTGGCACCTTCTTTCGGCGTTATCGACGTTGATGAAGAAAACCACCAGAAGGTCTCCCGGTTCCTTGAAAAGCCGCAAGATACTACCGGCTTGGGTCTGGAAGAAGCTCCGGATCAGTTCCTGGCCTCCATGGGTAACTACATTTTCAATACCGATGCCCTGGTCGAAGCATTGCAGAATGATGCCTCCGATCCCAGCTCTGCCCATGATATGGGTGGAAGCATTGTTCCGCGTTTCGTGGAGGCCGGTAATTGCGGCGTCTACGATTTCACCTACAACCGCATCCCCGGTGAAGGTGAACGCGATAAGGACTACTGGCGTGACGTGGGTACCATTGACGCCTACTACGCGGCGAATATGGATCTTATTTCCGTTACCCCGGACTTCAACCTGTACAACGAACGCTGGCCAATTCTGACCGGGTACACCGGGTTACCGCCCGCAAAATTCGTGTACGGGCATCATGAACGCCTCGGGCATGCCCTAGATTCCATTGTTTCTCCCGGAGTGATTGTTTCCGGCGGTGAAGTCATCGGATCGGTGCTCTCCCCCGGGGTGCGGGTGAATTCCTGGTCCTCGGTGCGCGAATCGGTCCTGTTGGACGGAGTGAACGTGGGCCGCAATGCCACCGTTATCCGCGCCATCGTAGATAAGAACGTCCAGATCGAAGAAGGCGCGCAACTGGGAGTTAATCACGATTATGATCGCGAACGCGGTTTCTACGTTTCCGAAGGTGGCGTGGTCGTGGTTCCCAAGAATGCGGTGGTGCGCCGCTAGGCACGTGAGTTGCTCAGCACCCACCCTGAGCTGCTAACGCAGGCCAGTATCTGTGCCCGGTATCGGTTTCCGGTACCGGGCACAGGCGTACCCATAGCCATATTTCCCTGCTTTCCACCTCCGCGAGTGACTCCCACCGCTTAGGCGAGGGAGACCAACTCCAGGTAGTCGTCGTTCCACAAATCTTCATCTCCGTCCGGGAGGAGAAGCACCCGCTCGGGATCAAGTGCGGTCACGGCACCTTCGTCGTGCGTGACGAGCACGACGGCGCCTTCATATTTACCCAGAGCAGCTAGGATTTTTTCGCGGGATGCCGGATCGAGATTATTCGTCGGTTCGTCTAGCAGTAGCACATTGGCGCGCGAGACCACCAGCATGGCCAGCGCCAAACGAGTCTTTTCACCGCCGGAGAGGACGCGGGCGGGCTTATCGGCGTCGTCGCCCGAAAACAAAAACGAACCGAGCACGGTACGTAAGCCTGTTTCATCGAACTCCGGGGCGACGTAGCGCAAATTATCCACCACAGTTTTATCAGTATCGATAAAATCGTGTTCCTGCGCGTAATATCCCAGCTTGAGGCCGTGGCCGGGGATTACTTCGCCGGTATCCGGTGTTTCCGTTCCGTAGAGCAGCCGCAGCAGCGTGGTTTTGCCCGCGCCGTTGAGCCCCAGAACGACGACGCGCGAACCGCGGTCAATCGCCAGGTCAACGCCGGTAAACACCTCCAGCGAGCCGTAGGATTTTGACAGGCCCCGGGCCCGCAAGGGGGTTTTTCCGCACGGGGACGGTTCCGGGAAGCGCAGCGCTGCCACTTTGTCATCCGCGCGTTCTTCTTCCAGGCCCTCGAGCAGCTTCTCCGCGCGTTTCGCCATATTTTGGGCGGCCACCGCCTTCGTTGCCTTCGCGCGCATCTTATTAGCCTGCGCTAGCAGCTGGTCCGCCTTCTTTTCGGCATTAGCGCGCATCTGCCGGCGCCGGCGTTCATCGGTTTCACGTTGCTTGAGGTAGGCCGACCATCCCATCGCGTACTGGTCAAGAGCTGCCCGGTTGGCATCTAAATGCCACACTGCCGTGACCGTTTCTTCCAGCAAATCCACCGAGTGGGAAATCACCACAAAACCGCCCGAATAATTAGAAAGGTAATCGCGCAGCCACAGGAGAGAATCATGGTCGAGGTGGTTGGTCGGTTCGTCCAGAAGCAGCGTATCTGCCTGGGAGAAGAGCACCCGCGCCAGATCGACGCGGCGGCGCTGCCCACCCGAAAGCGTCCCCAGCGGTTGGTTGAGGACACGCTCGTCCAAGCCCAGCGCGGCAGCCATCTGGGAGGCCTGCGCATTGGCGGCCCAGCCCCCGGCCGCGGTGAACTCCTGATCGAGACGCACGTAGCGCTCCATAGCTTTTTGCTGGCGCGCTCCGGTGCATTCGGCCATATCCTTTTCCGCTTTGCGGATACGGCGAATCGTGGCGTCGATTCCGCGCGCCTCCAGGATACGATCCCGAGCTATCTGATTCGGATCCCCATCGTGGGTATCTTGCGGGAGGTAGGCAATGGTGCCGCTGCGGTGCAGGGTTCCTTCGTAGTCAACGGCATCAGACGTGGTACCTTCGCCCGCCAGCAGGCGAGTCATCGTGGTTTTGCCAGCGCCATTGCGCCCCACCAGGCCCACGCGCATACCCTTGTGGACCTGAAAACTAGCGTGCTGGACAAGTTCACGCGTACCGATGCGGATCGTGAGATCAGAAGCCGTAATCACAAGGGCCTACTTTACCGAGAAAACCGCCCGCGGGCCGCATTGCTCATCACTCTAGCGCGCCACGGGTGGACCCGGCCGGCATATGCCGGCACGCCAACGGGCCACTGGTGCGCCTAGCCCGCACGCGCGACAATGGAGAGGTGATAACAGCTTCTTCCGCACCCGAGCCGAATCCCGGCGAACAGCCGGAGAACCACACCACCTATGTGCTGCCCGTGATGATATCTGTCTGCGCGGCAGCCTGCGTATTCCTCGGGCACGGCCGCCTGCTCGTCCAACTCCTCGCCTGGCTCGGCACGGTAGCTGGCCTGGTGCTCACCGCTGTCACCCTCTCGCGCGAACAACGCGCCACTCCCGGGCAGCTGCGGTTCCGCAAGGCTGCCGGATGGAGCTTCCTCGCCTGTGTGCTGTGTGTGATCGTGGCCGCGCTGCCCCTCGGGTACGCCATCGCGCAATACTGAAGCGCGGTTGAGGAAACGCGCACGGGGTGCGCACCGGGAGGGTAGGCTCAACGTCATGAGTGTTAACGACGGCGTGCGCCTCGACGGGGCGAGAGTACAACATCGCGGCCGCGGGCGCGGTACCATCATCGGCGGCGGTATGGGCGTGACCGGCATCATTATCGCCCTGGTGTGGTACATAGTTACCGGTACTCCCCCGCCGGCGGCCCTCTCCCAGGGTGGCTCAGCGCAGGGCAACTCCGCCCAGCAATCCACCACCTCCGATTTTGCGGACAAATGCCGCACCGGGGCGGATGCCAATGCTTCCACCGAGTGTTTTATGGTGGCGATAGCCCAATCACTCGATACGTTTTGGGAGGGTGAACTGCCCCGTTCGGCTCGCACGTCCTATGAGCTTCCCGGATTCGCGCTCTTTTCTGGGGGAGTGAGCACCGGGTGCGGGAACGCGTCCAGTCAGGTGGGGCCCTTCTACTGCCCCGCGGATAGAACCGTCTACCTCGATACCACTTTCTTCGACGAGCTGGAAACCAGTTTCGGGGCAGAGAACACCACCCTGGTGCAGGCCTATGTGGTTGCCCACGAATTCGGGCATCATATCCAAAACCTCACCGGGGTATTCGAACGTATTAATCCGCGTGATACCGGTCCGGATTCTTCGCAGGTACGTTCGGAGCTGCAAGCTGATTGCTACGCTGGACTCTGGCTGCATCACGCTGCCAGCACGGTGGATCCGGCCAGCGGAATCCCGATTCTGCAAGCACCCACCCGGGAGCAGCTCGCCAGCGCGATTGATGCCGCGGCCGCGATCGGCGATGACCATATTCAAGAAAGCGCCGGAATGGATGTCAACCCCGAAAAATTCTCTCACGGGTCATCTGCCCAGCGGATGGATGCACTGACAACCGGCTACGAAACAGGCGATTTCAACGCCTGCAATACCTGGCGTTAAAGTAGCGCTGGTAGAGATAACACGGGCGCCCAGAGTTTTCTGGGCGCCCGTGCGTCGTCGTGCTAAATATTGAAACCGAGGGCACGCAGGTCATCGCGGCCGTCTTCGGTAATGCGTTCCGGGCCCCACGGAGGCAACCACACCCAGTTAATATCCACGTCATCAACAAGATCTTCCGTGGCGATAATAATGCCGTCGGTAATGGCGTCTGTGAGCGGGCAGGCCGGCGAGGTGAGAGTCATATCGAGGTGGAGATGGCGGCCGTTGGTCGTCACGCCATACACGAGGCCAAGGTCAACAATATTGACGCCGAGCTCCGGGTCGATAACGTCTTTCATCGCTTCGAGAACGAGATAGGGGTCGACGTCGTCCACCGGGCTATCGCCGTCCGTGTAAATAACTTCGCCGATATGTTCCCCGGCCCCGGTCGGGGGCGGTTGAGGCGTGCTCGTTGTGCTCAAGGTTTCCGCTACGGGAGCTGTGGCCTCGGGCTCCGGCGGGGTTGTGTCCTTCTTCTCCGTCATTGTTCCGGGGTCTCCTTTGTGTTCTGCGACGTATCTTCCGCGGCGTCATCCGCCGCGGAGCCACTCTCCTGCCCATCGGAGTTGCCGAGGTGGCAAAGAGCTTCGTCAGTGGCTTCACGGACCGCCATCCAGCCCAGCAGCGCGCATTTGATACGCATGGGGAAACGCGCGACACCGTGGAAAGCGGCGGCATCTTCCAGGGCATCCGCGGCGGCCTCGGGCAGCTCGGCCCCGCGGCTATCCATCATCTCGCGGAAATAGCTGTAGAGCGTGGCGAGATGCTCAATGGACTGCCCGGCAACCAGGTCATTCATAATGGAAATCGAGGCCTGGGAAATAGAACACCCCTGCCCCTGCCACGCCAGCTCGGCGATCTTCTCCCCATCCGGAGACAGGCGCACCTCAAGGGTCACTTCATCCCCGCACATGGGATTGACCTGGGTGGACTCCCCACGCGGCCCGGATAGCGCGCCCGCGCCAGCCGCGCGGCCCGCGGTAGCCGGACCCGCGCCGGCCTCCACCGGCGCCAGCTCGCCTTCCCCGTGCCGTTCACGCGCCGCATCGAGAATAATCTGCTGGTAGAGCTCATCAAGTTCGCTCACGTGCCTATCCTTCCGCCCGGAAATAGCCGCGGACCTGGCTCAACGCGTCCAGAAACGCATCGATATCCGAGCTTGTTGTATATATCCCCACCGAGGCGCGCACCGAGGCAGGCACCCCGAAGAAATCGTGAATGGGCTGGGCGCAATGGTGCCCCACCCGCACCGCAATACCGCGCGCATCTAAGAATTGCCCTACGTCATGGGGATGCACACCGGCAACGGTAAAAGCCGCGATCCCGGTACGGCCACCTCCCCCGCGCGGTCCGAGCACCCGGATCCCCGGGATCTGCCCGAGGCCTTCGAGGAGCTGGACCGTGAGCGCGTCTTCATAGCGTGCCACCTTCTCCATGCCGATAGCACTGAGATAATCAACCGCACGCGCAAGGCCCACAATCTGGGTGACCGGTTGGCTTCCCGCCTCAAAACGGGCCGGCGGGCGCGCGTAGCGCGTTTTTTCCATCGTCACCCGTTCGATCATTGAGCCACCAAATTGGTAAGGTGGCAGATCCGCGAGGAGCTCTTCGCGCCCGTAGAGCGCGCCCACACCGGTGGGGCCGTACATTTTGTGCCCCGAAAAAGCAGCGAAATCCACGTCGAGGGCGTGCACGTCCACGGGAAGGTGCGGCACCGATTGGCAGGCATCCAGAACCGTAAAAGCACCCACCGCGCGGGCAGCTTCCACGATCTGTGCTACCGGAGATACCGCCCCGGTCACATTCGAGACGTGGGTGAAAGCAACGATCCGGGTGCGCCTCCCGATAACCCCGAGACTAGCCGGGTCAATTCGCCCCTCGCTATCCAGCTCAAGCCAGGTGAGGCGGGCCCCGGTACGTTCACACAGTTCTTGCCAGGGCAGCAGATTCGCGTGGTGTTCGGCGCGGGTGACCACAATATCGTCACCGCTACGCAACAGGAAACGATCCGCATTACCCCATCCGCGTCCCGCCGTGGCATTCGATATCGCGTAGGCGATGAGGTTGAGGGATTGGGTGCTTCCGCTGGTCCACACGATTTCCTGGGGTGCCGCCCCGATGAAAGCCGCCACTTTCGCGCGGGCTTCTTCGTAGGCCACGGTGGATTCCTCCGCGAGCAAGTGGCTACCGCGTTTGACCGCTCCGTTGGAGCGTGTATCAAAATCCATCATCGCGTCTAGTACGGCGCGCGGGCGCTGCGCCGTCGCCCCGGAATCTAGGTATACAAGGGCCTGGCCCCCGCGCATCGGCCGGGCAAGGATCGGGAAATCTTCCCGCGCCACCAGCGGGCGCACGGCGCTCACCTACTTCGCCTCCGCTTCGATGTAGCTGTCGTAACCGGAAGCTTCCAGTTCGCTCGCCAGATCCGTTCCGCCGGTGCGCACAATCTTGCCGCCGGCGAAAACGTGGACGTAATCGGGTTTGACGTACTGCAAAATTCGGTTGTAGTGGGTGATGAGCAACAGCGAATTACCGGTGCGTTCATGCACGTCTACAATCCCTTCGGAGACCACGCGCAGCGCATCCACGTCCAGGCCGGAATCGGTTTCGTCCAGGACGGCGATCTTCGGTTCCAGCAATTCCATCTGGAGCACCTCGGTGCGTTTCTTCTCCCCACCGGAGAAGCCCACATTGAGATCACGCTTAATGAAATCGGCATCCACGCGCAGTTTCTCCGTGACCTTGCGCAGGGCCTGGGACCATTCCCGCAGCTTCGGAGCTTCTCCGTCAATCGCGGTTTTCGCGGTGCGCAGGAAATTCGAGACAGATACCCCCGGCACTTCGACCGGATATTGCATGGCGAGGAAAAGTCCTTCGCGGGCGCGTTCATCAGCCGTCATATCGGTAATATCCACGCCGTCAAGCAGTACCTGCCCGGAGGTGATCTCATAGGAAGGGTGCCCGGCCAGCGCGTACGCCGTGGTCGATTTACCCGAACCGTTCGGACCCATAATCGCGTGGATCTCATTATCGCCAATATGTAGATTGACACCGTGCAGAATCGGCTTGGGACCTTCGGGGGTAATCACCGAGGCGTGCAAATCAATAATATCGAGAGTAGCCATTACTTCTCCTCAGGTCTTGTGTCCACGTCAATAAAAACGCGGCCGTCGTTATCGCAGGTCAAGGGGTAGACGGGCACGGGTGTGACCGCCGGGAGCGTGAGGGCACGCCCGGAACACAGGTCGAATTCCGCCCCGTGTTTGGGGCATTCGATTGTGGTATCAAAAACTTCGCCATCGCTGAGATTGACGTCTTCATGGGTACAGATATCGCCCACGGCATGCCAGGTTCCGTGGCAGTCGCGCGCGATACATACAGGTACGACGGCGCCGCTAGCAGCGCGGACTTCCACGCTCAAGGCGCTTTCCGGTTCGAGATCCGCGGTGGTACACACCTGCTGCCAGCTCATGCCTCCTCCCCGTTCCCGGCATCGGCTAAATCGAGTTCCCGTTCGATGGCGTCCATGAGCTTGGTACGCACCGAATCCACTTCGATCTGCTCCACCAATTCCGCGAAGAAACCACGCACCACCAGGCGGCGCGCCACATCCGCGGGAATGCCCCGCGCCATGAGATAGAAGAGCTGCTCATCATCAAAACGGCCCGTTGCCGAGGCATGCCCGGCCCCCGCGATATCTCCGGTGAGAATCTCCAGGTTAGGCACCGAATCGGCCTTGGCTCCCTCGGTGAGGACCAGGTTGCGGTTGAGTTCGTAGGTATCCGTCTGTGCGGCCTGCGCGCGAATAAGCACATCCCCGATCCACACCGAATGCGCCTCATCGCCCTGGAGTGCCCCCTTGTAGGTAGCGCGGGATTTGCAATGCGGGGCCACGTGATCCACGAAAATGCGGTGCTCGTGATGCTGGTGGCTTTCGGTGATATAGGCACCCAGCAGCTCGCTATCGGAACGCTCTCCTTCCAGCTCGCACGCGGTGGTCATGCGGATGAGATCCCCGCCGATAGTCACCACGATATGCCGGAATTTCGCGCCTTCTCCCACCCGGATCCGCTGGGCGGAATGCTGGGAGGCGCTGCGTTCCTGTTCCTGCACGGACACGACGGTGAGATCAGCATGCGGACCCACCTCAATTTCCACGGTTTCGGTGAGGTTACCGCTGCCGGTGTGTTCAAGCACCACGGTGCCGCTGGCCTCCGGTGCCGCGGTAATGAGGGTGTGGGCAACGCTCAGTTTCCCTTCGCCCTTGATGATGGCGACGACGTCCGCGTGCTCGCTTCCATCGAGAGTCACGATATGCGCGCGCTGGAAAGCCGACCAGGCGAGGGCAGCCGCCCGGTCGTCGGGTTTCCCGACGGTGCCCAGGCGAGGATCGCTGCGATCCACTTCTTCCACACGGGCACCGCCCACAACGGTGGCGGTTACGGTGGCATCCCGCACGCCCTCCACGTCCTTAATAAACGGGGCTACCCGATCCATCGGCGTGAAACGCCAATCTTCTTCCTCCCCGGTTCCGCGCGGAATCGGGAACTCCTCCGGATTAAAGGAGGCGAAGCGATCCGAGCGGTCGGCGTGCGCGGTATGGAATCCTTCATCTGCCAGCACCGCCTGGGAATGATCAGTACTGACCATTAGCCCACACTCCCTTCCATTTGCAGATCAATAAGACGATTGAGTTCAAGTGCGTACTCCATGGGCAGTTCCCGAGCGATGGGCTCCACGAAACCACGCACGATCATACCCATGGCTTCCTGCTCGGAGAGGCCGCGTTGCATGAGGTAGAAGAGCTGCTCCTCGCTCACCTTCGTCACGGTCGCTTCGTGCCCCATTTCGACGTCGTCCGTGCGCACGTCCACATAGGGGTACGTATCCGTACGGGAAATATCATCGACGAGCAGCGCATCGCAGACCACATTCGATTTCGAGCCGCGCGCATCTTCTGAGACTTGCACGAGACCGCGGTAGGAGGAGCGTCCACCCCCGCGCGAAATCGACTTCGAAACAATCGAGGAGGTGGTATTAGGGGCCAGGTGCTGCATTTTCGCGCCGGTATCCTGATGCTGGCCGGGGCCGGAGAAAGCCGCAGACAGCGCTTCCCCGTGCGCGTGCTCACCCAGGAGCACGCAGGCCGGGTATTTCATATTGAGACGTGAACCGATATTACCGTCCACCCATTCCATCGTGGCACCCTCTGCTACGGTGGCCCGCTGCGTAACGAGGTTGAGCACGTTATTCGACCAGTTCTGGATGGTGGTGTAACGGCAGTGGGCGTTCTTCTTCACGATGATTTCCACGATGGCTGCGTGGAGGGAATCTTCGGAATAGATAGGGGCCGTGCAGCCTTCCACGTAGTGAACGTAGGAGCCTTCATCACAAATAATGAGGGTGCGTTCAAACTGCCCCATTGCCTGGGTGTTGATACGGAAGTACGCCTGCAAGGGAATATCCACGTGCACGTTCTTCGGGACGTAAATGAAGGAGCCACCAGACCACACCGCGGTATTGAGCGAGGCGAACTTATTATCGCCGGCCGGGATCACGGTGCCGAAGTATTCGCGCACAAGATCTTCATGCTCGCGCAGCGCGGTATCGGTATCCACGAAAATAACGCCCTGTTCTTCCAGATCCGCGCGAATCGAGTTGTAGACCACCTCGGATTCGTACTGGGCAGCCACCCCGGCCACCAGGCGTTCTTTTTCAGCTTCCGGGATGCCGAGCCGGTCGTAGGTGTTTTTGATTTCCGGGGGAAGATCATTCCAGTCGGTAACCTGGCGGTCGGTAGCTCGCACAAAGTATTTGAAGTCATCAAAGTTGATACCGGAAAGATCGGCTCCCCACGTGGGCATGGGGCGTTTCTCAAAAAGACGCAGCGCACGCAAGCGCCGTTTGAGCATCCATTCCGGCTCTTTCTTCGCCGCGCTAATCGCGCGTACCACGCCCTCATCCAGACCGCGGCGCGCGTGCGCCCCGGCGGTATCGGTATCGTGCCACCCAAATTCATAGGCGCCGGACAGGTTCGCAATAACGTGTTCCTGCTGCGCCACGGCCTCCGCAATTGCTGCCTCGTGCCGTGTTTGTGCCATGTGTTTCCTCCCGATTTAAACGCTGTCAGCGTGCAGCGTCACCGTGCACACGTGGCTCCCGGATGCAATGGTTGCCAAGCGTTGCACGGGAACCCCGAGTAGTTCGTGAAAAGCGCGGGTTTCCGCCGCGCATAAAAAGTTATTCCGTGTGGCGACGTCGCGCAGAGGGCAGCGCCCCTGACACAACTGGATCATCTGGCGCGGCCCATCTTGCGTACCCGGAACATCGCGAACCGAAGCGGCGTAGCCATCTTGGGTGAGGGCGCGCGCCAGGCGGCGCAGCCGCTCCGCCGGATTTTCTGTATCCCCGAGCACATCGCGGTAGCGCGCCACCAAAGCGCGTTCGCGCCGGCGTGCAAATTCCGCAACCCCGGCCTCCCCCAGATTTTCACGCAGAAAATCGAGGGCCGCATTTGCCATGGTGTGATAAGAGGTCGCTCCGGCATTCTGCCCGGTATCCGTTGCCACGTAGTAGCGCGCTGGTCGCCCGGCCCGCGCTTCACGCTGCCCAGGTTTCTCGCATTCGGTGATCGCACCGGCATCTTCGAGCGCCACGAGATGGCGCCGCACCCCCGCGGGGGTAAGAATAGCCAGGTGGGCCAGTTCCGCGGCGCTAATGGGACCGCGCTCCATAATGAGACGCAAAATCCCTTCGCGGGTTGTTTCTTCCCGGGGGCGGATCCCTGCACTTTCTTTGTCAGCCATCTGCATCTCCACCCCTTCCACTGTCCACCGTTCTACACCCTCACCGAGCACTCGTGCGTACCTGAGCCGCAGCCCGAGGTTCTCCCGAATGTCCCGCCGCTGCCCTATCACGTGCCGGGCTGCCATATCTAGGACCTCGCCATTCAATTAAACAACACCGACGTTGCGTAATCTAGTTTGGACAGCCTAACCGGACGGGAAAAGTCCCGTTCTTACCGGCGCGGATCCGCAGCCCGCCCGAGTTACGCCCGTGGCTGAGACCGCCCGGAGCCACCGCCCTGCCCCCGGTGAGCTACCGGCGCCCGAACGCCCCTAGCCGTTAAGAGCTGCGCGCCAGGTACGCAAGTACCGCTGCCACCAGCTGCGGATTAGCAACCCGTCCGGCCATAATCGCCTCTCGCACCAGGGGTAGCGGTACCCACCGCACCTCAATTTCGGCCTCTTCATCTTCGCGAGCAAAAGCGGCCGCGACTGGCTCGGGGTTACAAGTGAGATAGACCGTGAGCTGCTCGTTAGTGAAACCGGGCGACGTGTAGAAACGGGTGAGAAACTCCAGTTCCCCGGCCGTATAATCCGTTTCTTCACGCAGCTCCCGGCGCGCGGCATCCATCGGATCCTCACCCTCGATATCGAGGATGCCAGCCGGAATTTCCCACAGGAACGAGCGAACCGGAATCCGATACTGGCGGATGAGCAGCACTTCCTCAGGTGCGCCGTCGCCGCTGCCCCGTACCGCGAGCACCGCCACCGCATCGCGGTGCTCCACCCAGTAACGATCCATCCGCGCCCCCACGCTGGGCAGTTCCACCGTGTCCTCGTACACGTTAATGAACGGGGACGTGAGCACATTGCGCCGCCCCACGTGCCGCATATGCGCGGGGCAGTACTCGTCACGCAGATCCTGGTACATAAAATTTCCTTTCCCGCCCTGCGCAGGCGTGCGGGCCTCAGACCCGTTTATGCATTAGCCTCGTCGAAAGCCACGGCAATGGCGGGCATTTCTTGGGTCGACGGCGCCTCCGCGTCGCGCGCCAACCGGAGCGCCCGCCGGTCAACGAAGTAGAGCGCCACTCCCCCGATGGCGAGGGTGAGCACTCCCGCCCCGGCAGTTGCCCCCAGCGCCCCCAGGGCACCGTCCCCCCACCAGCGTAGTATTCCGCGCCCGCTGGCATATCCGACCGTGCCGGCTACCATCGCGGCGGGCAGTACGATCCGCAGGGAGTATCCGACGCCCCGCAGCGCCCCGGGGCCTACCGCGCGCCGGATAGCGAAGATGTGGCCAACCCCGCCCACGATCATTCCCACGGACATCGCCACACCGATGCTGATGAGGACCTCGGTGCGTCCGCGCACCCCCAGGCCCGCCGCCCCGATAAGAACCACAACCACCGTCAGCCACGCTGCCGAATTGACAATAATGACCGCGCGGGCCGCCTCCACTGCGTAGAGCACCCGCGACCCGTGGTAAATAAATGCGTAACCGAGGAGAGCCGGCGCCATGGCCAGCATGGCGGTATCCATATGGGCCACCGGACGCGCCACCGCGAAGAGTGCCTGGGCGGGCTCCGCAACGGCCACCAGCAGTGCCACGCACAGCAGCCCGATATCGAAGACAAGGCGTGAGGAGCGGGCGGTGATCCGAGCCAGGCCCGGGCGCCCGGGGATCGCGGCGGCTTCCGCGAGGCGTGGGAAAACCGCGGTGGCGATCGGAACAGCCAGCACCGCATAGGGAACCATATAGAGCTGGTTCGCGAAAGTGAAAACCGGGTAGGTTCCCACATCACCGCGGGCATTGGCGAAAAGCATAACCGCGATGATCTGAATTTGCTGAGCCAGCAGGCCAGCCAGCCCGGCCGCGCTTAACCGGAGCGCCCGGCGCCCTACCCCCGGCGGGAAACGGAATGTGGGCCGCAGGGTGATGCGGCGGAGCACCGGGATGAGCTGGGGAAGGGAAAAGACCGCGACCCCCGCAGTGGTCCCCCAGGCCAGCACATAGAGAGCCGTGCGAGAAATCCGCGCCGGATCGTGCTGCTGGCCCGCGGCTAGCTGCGTGAAAATAAGGAAGGTAATAATAACCGTGACGGAGGAGAGCAGCGGGGCGAGAGCCGGAAGCACAAATTTTTTATGCGCCTGCAAAAGTCCCGTACACACGACCGACAGTCCATAGAGCGGGATTTGCCAGGCGAAAATCCGGAGCAGGGTGGCAGCGAACTCCACGCTAGCGGCAGGCGATCCCTCCCCCAGGAGCACGTCCATAATGGGCCGGGCGCCGAGGGTAACGAGCCCCGCAACCGGAATCCCGATGGCAAGTACCCAGGTGAGCAAGGCCGAGGCGGTGCGGGATACCTCCGCGGCCAATGCCTTGGCCAGGAATCCGGAGACCAGCGGAATGACCGCGGCGGCCAAGGCCCCGCCGGCCGCGATTTCAAAAAGCACATTGGGGACGGTATTCGCCGTCGAATAAGCCTCCCCGGCGAGAGAATCCCCCAGCGCCCCGTTTTGCACCCAGGCGCGCACAAACCCCATGGCACGCGAGAGCAGGGTGAGAATCGCTATGGTTCCGGCTGCTCCGAGTGCCGTTCCGAGAACTTTTTTCATGCCCGGCCCGCCTGGTCGAGGGCGCGCAACCACGGATGGGTTGCGATGACCCGCGAAAATGATATTTTTTCGCTCGCGATATTAAGGGCGACGACGACGCCCAGCGCCCCGCGCCGCACCCAAGGCCCGCGGCTGGCAAGCGTCCACCCCAGGGCCGCGCCCACCGCATTCGCTCCGGTATCTCCGAGCATGACCGTGCCCGCGAGATCCGCGGGCAGGCAGGCAACGCCGGTACCGACAAGGGCGGCGGCAATAGGCCCGGATGGCGGGTAACTGAGAAGAGAAAAAGGAGCAGCCGCGATCAGGGTACCTTTCCAGGCGCGACCCGGCGCGAGGTCGAGGAGATTAATAAGATTTGCGGTGGCAGCGATAAGCACGGCGCGTTCAGCGCGCAGGGCGAGCTGCCGGGAACGAGACCCGGTAGCACTCATTGGGAACCCCGATGCCGCGACCGCGCCGAGCCCAATAATCACTATTTTCAAAGCTCCGGAAGTCAGGTGGCCGTGCGCCAGTGCTCCGAGGTGGCCGCGCAACCCCTTGGAGGTTCGCGAAAATGCGCCCTCGTAGAAATCGTCGATATAACCGGCCAGTCCGCCGCTAAGCGCCGCGAGCACGGGGTGGCCCGAACATCTGCCTCCGGAGAGCAGGGAGCCCACCGCGCACCCCGTGGTGGCACCCGCAACCGCCACCGGGCCTTCCCGCAAACTGACGCTGCGCCCGTCTTTGGCAGTGCGCTGCCAGGCGGGTGCGGTGCGCCGGGCGAGCAGCTTCTCGGCTGCGCGGGCGGCGGCGTATCCGGCCAGGGCTGCGGCACCCAGGCGCACCTGGTTCCTCCAGAAAGCAGAAAGGGTCATGAACCCATGGTACCGTTACTGCCCTGCCGGAGCCTGCCCACCTTCGGGAGCCTGCCCGCCTTCCGCGGGCGCGGGAGCCGGCGCCGGAGCCTGTTCGGGGTGCGGGGCAGGCGCTGCTTGCGCCGGCGCTGCCGCATTTTGACGCTCCCCAATCGCGCTATCCGCTCCGGGGGCTACCCCGAGGTGGACGTGGCGTTCATGTAGTTCGGCAGCTGCCGCCATGGGAATATTGACATCGCCAAGCGCGGTCTGCGCCGAATCCACCGTCGATCCGTTTTTTGCGGAACGCACGGCTCCCAATACCGAGTTTCCGTCTGTTCCCGCGCCGACGGCCACGGCCGGACCGCGTCCGGCAATAGCTGCGAAGGCAGCCTGGTAGGTATCCGTAATATGCGGTGAGGTGGTCGCCTTGTCGGCCGGAACCGGTGCGGTCTCGGCCGGATCCGCGGTGATAAAAACAACCACCTCCGCGGCTTCACTCGGAGCAACCGCCACGTCGATCAGCTTATTTTCCGGGGAGGTGAGAAGAGTGATGAGCGTCGTCGCCCCCGCATCTTCGGGCGCGGAACGTACCACGGTATCCACGGCCGCCCCGAGAATCGCATCCGCGGAACCACCGGCCGGCAAGTCCTTGACATAAGAGCCGAGGTTACCGGAAAGGGTGGAACGGTAGGTGGCGTATTCGGTATCAGTAAAGGCTGGGGCCAGGGTGATTTCACCCGTGATACGGGCGCCGGCCGCGGTCAGGCTCTGCCGGGTCTTCTCCACGATGGCTCCGTCCGCGCCGGCCGCCGCCACGATAGCAACACGCCGGTTGGTCAGCGTTCCAGCATTGAGTTGCTCGCCAGCACCGAGCAGCGCCGTCGACGCCGCATCGAGCTGCGCCCCGCGTTGATCAAGCTCCACGCGCATCTTGTCACGCGATTCACGCAGGGAATCCACCTGGCCGGTGAGCCCGTGCGCGATGGAATTTTGCAGCGGTCCGGCCCCGAGAATCACTCCGATGGCAAGCGCCAAAAACACCGAAACCAGGGAAACGAGATGATACCTAAAATCAACCATCAGCTAACTTTCCTAGAAGAGATTACGGAACCACTCGGCAAGATCCCCGAGGCGAGTGGTGAGCACGGACAGGAAGGTTTGGCCCGCACCGGTGACGGCCAGGGCGGCGAAGAGCGCAAAGACTCCCGCAAGAATGAGGGCGACGAGCATCCAATTCGAGATCGAGGAGCGGTAGAGGCGCGAAACTCCTTTCGCGTCAATGAGCTTGCCCCCCACCACCAGACGGGTAAGGAAAGTGGATGCCATTCCCGCCCGGCCTTTATCGAGGAATTCAAGAATCGTATTGTGCGTGCCCACCGCCACAATGAGCTTGGCCCCTTTGGAATCAGCCAGCAGCATGGCAACATCTTCGGAGGTTCCGGTAGCCGGGAAGACCACGTGATCCACTCCCAGATCCTCCACCCGTTTCTTACCCGGTGCGCGCCCATCGCGGTAGGCGTGCACCACTACCTCAGCACCGCAGCGCAAGGCTTTATCGGAAACCGAATCCATATCACCCACGATAATATCCGGGGTGTAGCCAAGTTCCAGAAGCGCATCGGCCCCGCCGTCCACCCCGATCATAAGCGGGCGATTTTCCCGGATATAGGGGCGCAGGGCGCGCAGGTCTTCACGGTAGTCGTAGCCGCGCACCACCACGAGCACGTGGCGGTGCTCCATGGACGTACGGATATCGGGAATTCCCACCCCGTCAAGGATAAGACCCTGTTCCTCGTTGAGATATTCGAGGGTATTGGCGGCAAAAGCACGCAGTTGCACGGTCATGCCCGCGCGGGCGGCCTCGCTATCACGAGCGATGCTCTGCGCGGTTTGCAAGGTGCCCTCCGCAATAACGCGCCCGCCTGCCACCACGCGCGCCCCGTCAATATCGACCCACTGGCCCTCGGAGATATCCATAATTTCTGGGCCGAGGTCATCGATAAGCGGAATACCGGCTTCTTCCAGAATAGCCGGGCCAAGATTCGGGTAGCGCCCCGAGATAGACTTCGCGGCATTAAGCACGGCAACGGGCTGCGCGGCCACGAGGTTTTCCGCCGCAACCCGATCCAGATCTGTGTGGTTAATAATCGCTACATCGCCGGCTTGGAGACGACGAGTGAGATTTTTGGTGCGCGCGTCCACCCGGGCCGGACCGGCCAGGGTTCCTTCCGCAACGACCTTCTTTTTTCGCCATAACTTCGATGCCACAAGCTTTATAGTGCCACACTCGCGGCCTTAAGTAGCTCAGCGGCGTGCGCGCGTGCCACATCGGTATCGCTGCCCGAAAGCATGCGCGCCAGTTCCGCTTCGCGTTGCGGCCCGGTGACGTCACGCAGCTCCGTGCGTGCGGCACTTTCTTCAAGTTGTTTCACGACGACGAGTTGGTGCTCGGCACAGGCCGCGACCTGGGCGAGGTGCGTAACAACAATAACCTGGGCGCTGCCGGCCAGTTTTGCCAGTCTTTTCCCGACCGCGGTGGCGGCACGGCCCCCAATCCCGGCATCAACTTCGTCGAAAAGGAAGGTGTGGCCGCGCTGAGCGCGCCGCGCCGCCAATCCCACTTCGAGGGCGAGCATAACGCGCGAGAGCTCACCACCCGAAGCGCCCGATGCGAGCGAAGAGAGCGGAGCACCGCGGTGAGCGGCAAGCAAAAAAGTGACGGAATCCGCACCGCTTGGACCGGGATCCGCGGCGCTCACAGCCACGGTGAAACGGGCATCGGGCAAAGAGAGTTCGGGAAGTTCCGTTTCCACCGCGCGGGCGAGTTCTTCCCCGGCAGCGGTACGCGCCGCCCGCAGGCCTGCTCCGGCTTGTTCCAGGGCAGTATGAGCTTGCGAAAGCTCTTTCTCAAGACGTTCCAGGGTAGCTGCCGGGTCATCGAGGTTTTCTAGGCCCGCTCGGGCCTCAGCGGAAGCCCGCAGGATTTCTTCGCCGCTCATTCCCAGCTGTTTGCGCAGCCCGGCCAGTTCAGAACGACGCGAATAAATGGTGGAGAGCTCCTCGGGTTGGGCTTGGGTGCAACGTGCCAGTTCCGCAATCTCGGTGTGGATATCCGTGATATCGGCTTCGGCGCTTTCCAGGCGCTCGCGGAGCTCCCCGAGCTTCGTATTCGGCACATCCGGGCCGCTGAGCTCAAGGACGCGTTCGAGTTGCGCACCCGCACTTCCCAGCGCGGATATGGCTCCGTTTTCGGTATCGCTCCCGCTCAGGGCTTCAGCAGCCGCGGAGTAGGCCCCGTACATTTCCACCGCATTTTCGAGCACCCGGGCGCGCGCCCGCAGGGCTTCTTCCTCACCGGGCTGGGGATCGACCGCCTCAACTTTGTCAAGCAAGGCTCGGTAGGCTAAACGCTGTTGCGCAGCACGCTGCGCCCCGGCCCGAAAGGCATCGCGAGCTTCCCGGGCTTCCCCGTAGTTTTTCCATGCCTGTTCCCACGTTTTTTTCGCCCGCGTAACGGCTTCGCCTCCGAATTCATCGACCGCCGCGCGCTGCTGGCTGGGGTTACCCAGCCGAATCTGATCGGATTGGCCGTGCACGGTCACAAGTTCGGCCGCGATATCGGTCAGTACCGCAGTGGGGACTGAGCGCCCCCCGACGAAGGCACGGGAACGCCCTTTCGCGGGAATATGCCGGGCAATGATCACGGCGGCGGTATCGCCGTCCACGTCGTACCGCCCCCCGGCCTCGGTGATGCGTTCCAGAAGCGGAGAAGCGGCGTCCACGAGAAACGTTCCTTCCACTTCCGCTTGGGCGGCCCCGGCCCGCACCCGCGCCGGATTTGCTTTCGCTCCCAGAAGCAATGTCAGGGAGGTTACCGCCATAGTTTTTCCCGCCCCGGTTTCCCCGGTCAGCGCGGTGAGCCCGCGAGACAGATTAAGTTCAGCTTCCGCAATAACACCGAGATTGCGGATGCGTACCTGTTCGATCATTCCCGTACCTCACGCTCGCGCCAGCCGCGCACCGGTAGGTGGAAACGTGCCACCAAACGCCCGGAGAAAGGTGTTTCATTCAAACGGGCGAGCTTGACGGGCCGTTCCCCACGCACCGCGGTAATCACGGTTCCTTCGGGTGCTACAAGCCGACGCCGCGAATCACAAGAAACCATAGCCTCATCGCGCAAAACCCGTACTTCCAAGGTTGAGTAGGGGCTGACCACAAGCGGACGGGTAAAAAGCGCGTGGGCTGCTACCGGAGTGAGAAGGAGTGCCTCCACGCTCGGCCATACCACCGGTCCGCCAGCTGAGAAGTTGTACGCCGTGGAACCGGTGGGCGTTGAGAGTAACACCGCATCAGCTTTGAAAGCGGAGATTTCGCGCCCGTCCACCCCGATGGACGTTTCGATGAGACGCGAGTTAAAAGCCTTTTCCACCGAGACTTCGTTGAGGGCCCACTGGACGTTACAGGAGCCATCCGGGCGCTGCACATGCACGTCAATGGTCATGCGTTCGGAAATAACCCAATCGCGCGCGGCGATTCTTTCCACGACGGCAGGGAGTTCATCGGGTTGCGCTTCGGAAAGAAAACCCATATGCCCGTAGTTGATACCGAGGATGGGCACCCCGGTGCTGCGACCTAACTCAGCGCCACGTAAAATCGTGCCGTCCCCACCCATGACGAGGATAAGATCCGCATCGCGGGCACCCGCCAGGGTTTCACTGGTATCCACCCGCACGCCGCGGTCTTCTAGGGCGACAATCGCATCGTGAGCGGCGCGTTCCATCTGCGGTGGTAACGTGCGATTGACGACCAGGGCGACTTTTGGTTCTGCCATCGAATGCCTCCCCTCTCCCAGGTATCCTACCGCGCTACCGTGCTGGCCGTCCTTGACCCGCAGGCCCGGCTTTCACCGCGGCCCGCACACTTTCTTCGAGGTTCTCGCCTAGCTGATCGGTAGCATTTTTCTTCATATAAAGAAAGTACTCAACGTTTCCTGCCGGCCCGGGCAGGGGCGACGGTGCGATCGCTTGCAGCGCCAGCCCCGCGGCACGGGCAGAAAGGGCGACGTCGCACACTGCTTCCACGTGGTACTCCGGATTTCGTACCACCCCGTGCGCACCGATCTTCTCCCGGCCTACCTCGAATTGAGGCTTAACCATAAGCAAAAAATCGGCCGTTGGCGAACTCGCCGCAGCGAGCGGGGCAACGAGGAGCCGCAAAGAAATAAAAGATAGGTCCCCGACAACCAGATCGGGGGCGGGAGCGACCAGCGCGGGCTCCAGGGTACGCACATTCGTGCGTTCCAGCACGGTGACGCGGGGGTCTTCACGCAGCTTCCAGGCTAGTTGGCCATAGCCAACATCCACGGCAACCACGTGGGCGGCACCGCGCCGCAGCAGCACATCGGTGAATCCGCCCGTGGAAGCACCCGCATCCAGGGCACGGACTCCCTCCACGCGCGGGCCGGCATCCCCGAGATACTCGAGGGCGCCCAGGAGTTTATATGCTCCGCGGGAAACGTAGCGATCCTGAGCCGCTTCTTTGACCAGAAGTGCCTGGGCCGGATCCATCTGCCGGGCGGGTTTCGTTACCTCAGCTCCGTCAAGGAATACCTGACCTTCACGAATGAGCACCGCGGCATCCTGGCGGGAGCGCGCGAGCCCACGCCGCACGAGTTCCGCGTCAACGCGCCGTAAACGCCCCATAGGCTCGCCTTTCTGATTTAGACCCGCGCCCGGGATAGGCGCCGGCCGAGTTCGGTGTGAATCGCCTCCAGCTGTTCAATCTGTTCGGGCAGATCAAGCTCGTTGAGATTCTCCAAGGCCGCCTCAATATTAAGCGGAGCGCTCGGGCGCGGTACCGTTCCCCCAGGTGCCGCGGCTCTTTCCTGATCCGTCATCGCCGCTCCACGATGATGTCCTCGAGCGTGACATTTTCGCCAAGCCCACTATCACGGGCCTCCCATACCGCGTGCACCGCGGCCCGGTAGGTGTCCAGCCCCAGGTGGGGCCCACATCCATCGGAGGTGACCAGGCGGGCCGCTGCGCCGTCGTTACCATGATCAACCTGTGCCCAGGATGTACCCGCGACCCAGCGTTCACCTTCCCGACGGATCTCCGGGTAGTCCTCGTTGAGGACCCGTAGATCATCACCGAGATAATCGGGGCGTTCTTCCTGCGCAGCCAGCATAATATCGCGGGCGGAACTTACTCCGGTAAGCACGTGGAGACTGGCGATGCCTGCGGCACGCGCGCCGCGAATATCGGTATTGAGCCGGTCACCGATAGCGAGGGGACGGCTGGCTCCGAGCATCTCCATCCCGATGGCAAAAATCGTAGGATCGGGTTTGCCCGCGGAGAGCGGTTTCACCCCGGTGGCGTTAACTACTGCAGCCACGAGTGATCCGCAGCCGACCATAAAGCCCCGCTCCATGGGGAGGGTCGCATCGAGATTCGTAGCAACGAAAAGGGCACCGCGGCGAATAGCCAGGGCCACTTCCGAGAGCGCTGCCCAGTCAATCGTCGGGTAAAACCCCATAATGACCACGTGCGGGTTATCATCCGCGGATGTAACCGGAACAAGGCTGGTTTCACTCACCGCACGATGCAGACCGTTACCCCCGATAACGAGGGCTTTTGCTCCGGCCGGCACCCGTGACGCGGCGAGCCGCGTGCTCGCCATCGCGGAGGTGAGCACCGTTGTTGCCGGGGCTGAAATTCCCACTGTCGCGAGGTGCGCGGCGACTTCTTCCTGGGTACGCGAGGCGTTATTGGTAAGGAAAAGCGGGCGCATTCCGGCCGCGATGGCGCGCCCGTAGGCATCGGCAGCGTTGGGTGCCGGATCGGTGCCCAGATAAACGACTCCGTCCAGATCGAAAATCACGCCGTCAAAATGAGATACCAGGCTCACCATTACTCTTCTTCTGACTCCGGCTCCGGTTCCGAAATGGCCTGCGTCTCGACCTTAGCTTCGTGCGCCAGTTCAGGTTCAGCTGCGGTTACATACGCCGGTTCCGTCTCGGATTCCGTATCAGACTCAGCTAGCGCTCCGGCCTCAGGCTCTGCTTCCGCTACCTGTTCCGCTTCTGTTTCCCCGGCTACGTTCGTATCGGTTTCTAATTCGGACGCGTCCGTTGCGTCGGACTCAGGATCCTCCGCGGTGAACAGCTCGACTTCACCTTCGGCGTTGTACACCGGGTTCCAGCGGGCCCGCAGCTCTTCAGCCTCGTCCACGCGTCCTAACTCTTCGAGGCGATCTGCCTTAATGAGCTCAACGCGCGCGCGCAATTCTTCATCGAGGTTCTCGACCTTGATTTTCTCCAAAACAGCGAGTCCCGCCTCGGAATCTCCCGCGTCCGCGCGGGCGCCGGACGTCACCAGTGCCAATTCCAGCGTGGTGGCGGTATTGAGCCGCTTGAGCGGAATTTCAGCAATAAAGGCGAGAGCCTTTTCGGGACGTCCCAAGCCACGCTCGGAATCAGCCTCGAGGGCCACATGCGAGTAATCATCGGTCATACGCCGATACGTGCGCAGCTCACGCAAAGCTTCGGAATATCGGCCGGTCAAGTAGGACGTCAATCCCAGCGCCTCGCGCACAATATCGATGCGCGCCGCGTGCCGATAGGCCGCTTTGGCGTGCTCGTAGGCGAGTTCCGGGTTCTGGTCCATCATCGATCCGGCATAAACCAGGTGCCGCGCCACGTTCTCGGACACCGCCGGCGCAAGAACTTTAAGCTTCCGCCGCGACTCCGCTGCAAGATCCTGCGCATTTACGGTTTCGGGAACGAAGGGATCCTTCGCTCCACCGCGACTGCGCCGATCATCCCGCCGCTTCTTATCGTCCTCGCGATGCCCGCCACGGTCCTCGTGGCGCCGATCATCCCGGCGATAGTTATCGCGACGGCGCTCATGGCGGCGCCCGTCGCCACGCCAATGATCGTCACGCTCAAAACGGCGCTTAGCATCGCCGTGGTCGCGGCCCCCGTAGTTGTTGTTCTCGCGTGGTTCATCTTCGTTGGTACGACGACGATCTTCGCGTCCAGAGCGGTCATTGTAACGATCATCGCGGCGCCCATTGAATCGCTTATCCTGGCTCCGGCGGTCTTCACGCCATTGGCCGCCACGGCCTGCGCGCCGGTCGCGACGATCATTGCGGCCTTCGCCGCTCCGATCCCAGGAACCTCGCGATTCACGCGATTCGTTTGAATCCCGGTCGTTCCAATCGCGCCGGTATCCACGATGGTCCTCGCGGTCACGGCGGTTATGGAATCCGCTCTTCTGCCCGTGTTCACCGTGACCATCTTGGAATTCGCCTCGACGGTTCCACGACGAGCGCCGGTTGCTACCATCGCGCCCACCATAGGATTCTCGCGATTCCCATGATTCGCGATCCTGGCGCCGATCATAACTGCGGCCTCCGCGCCGATCACCTTGATGCCGGTTCCACCGGGATTCACGGTTATCCCGCCGCCGTGATCCGCCGCCGTGATCATTCCAGGCATCGCGAGGATCGCTCCAATCGCGTTCCCCGCCGTTTCCCCCAGATTCACGCTGCGAGGATTCGCGCGGTTGCCGTGCCGAGCGCCATTGTCCTCTCGGACGGTCGTCTTCGGAGCGTGCGTCGCTCCACTCTTCGTGGTCAGACATTTTATTCCTCGCAGTTCGATTGTAAAGAATCACGATGCTGTGCTTATTTTAGGCCGACTTCAGCTCGGCCGCGCGCTGAGCAGCCAATTTTGGCGCGCAAAGATTAATAACAGTGTGGGGTGTGTTCTATGCCCCATCTAAAAAGACATAAACACACCCCACACACTAAGAAACATGGCGGCAGCAACCTACTCTCCCACACCCCACCGAGTGCAGTACCATCAGCGCAAACAACCTTAGCTACCGGGTTCGAAAAGGATACCGGGCGTAACCTTGCCGC
>NZ_QDIE01000023.1 GCF_003957255.1 Actinotignum sanguinis | reverse complement strand
CTGCACATTCCACCGCAGGTGTCAAGGAAGCAAGCTTATTGAGGTACTCGAGCTCAATAAGGCTGACTTTTCGTTGCTATGGCAGGGCAAACCCCGGATATGAGACCCACTTTTTGTCTATTAACCCTTGGCGCGACCTGCCGTGATTGCGAACGCTCGCCAGAGGTCCTATCGCGCCAGCGCTGCCGCCAGTCAGAGGTCCTATCGTGCCCGCACCGCTTCCACCCCGAAACCCCGACTTCGTGACGGCGTCGCTAAAATACACACCATTAGTTAAGGTATGCACACTGGGCTCACCTGGGAAAATACCGCTTTTTATACATGTCCTTGAATTAAGGTGTCCCGTATAAGTACACTCATCTACGGGTTAGGACTTCCTTCCCTAACGTATTTTTACTCTACGCAAAGGTAAACGATGAAGAAGACAGTTCGCGGCTTTTTCGCGCTTGTGGCTGCCGGCACCCTCGCTCTGGGCGCTTGCTCCAATAACTCCGCCAAGGATACCCCCTCACCTTCGGCCGCCGCTTCGGAACCCGCCGCTGAGGCCACCTCACAGGCCGCGGGTACCGTTTCGATCACGGATTCGCATGGCACCCACGAAGTTCCGGTGAACCCGGAGCGCGTGGTTTCCCTGGATAACCGCACATTCGAGACTCTCCACGAGTGGGGCGTCAAGCTGCTCGCGGCACCCAAGGATGTTATGCCCAAGGATGACCCGTACGTCAAGGATGACTCTGTGGTCAATATCGGCAACCACCGCGAACCGAATTTTGAGGCGATTACCGCGGCTAACCCCGATCTCGTGATCGTGGGCCAGCGCTTCGCCCAGCACTATGACAAGATCAAGGCCGCCGCTCCGAACGCCGCGATTATTGACATGAATATCAAGCTGCCCAAGGAAGAAAAGGATGCGGACGCCAATAAGTCCGGCGAACTCCTTATGGACGGCATGAAGAAGGACGTTGAGGATCTGGGCAAGATCTTCGGCAAGGAAAAGGAAGCCGCCAAGCTCAACGCGGATCTGGATGCCGCGATTGCTGCCGCGCGCGATGCCTACCCGGCCGGCCAGAAGGTGCTCTCCATCAACACCAACGGTGGCAAGATGGGGTACCTCGCCCCGGGCGTGGGCCGCACCCTCGGCCCGCTCTACCCGCTCCTCAACCTCACCCCGGCCTTCGATCTGGGTGAAGGAACCGCGAACCACAAGGGTGACGAAGTTTCCGACGAAGCCCTGGCACAGGCCAATCCCGAATGGATCCTCATTATGGACCGCGACGCCGGCGTGGGTGAAGGCAACGAAGCTCACGGTGCTGACCTGGTGACCAACTCACCCGCCATGGCCAATGTGCCGGCGGTCCAGAAGAAGCAGATCCTGACCATGCCCGCGGATACCTACGTCAATGAAGGTCCGCAAACCTACATCGAATTCCTCAACGACCTGGCCAAGGCCTTCAAGGCCGCCAAGTAGCTCAGGCTAGATGACCTACCTGCGGGGGCCGGGGACCCGGCCCCCGCAGCATGTACGCTCATGACAACACCACCGCATAGTTCTCTTTCCTCACGCAGATTTACCGGGAGCAGGCTGCTGCGCGCGCTGCCGCTCACCCTCGGTGTCATTATTCTGGCGGGCCTCGTCTACCTGTCTATGACCACGGGTACCTACAATATCGCCGAACACGAAGGCGGCGAATTCATGTACTTCGCCACCCGCATCCCCCGCACCGCCTCCCTGGTGCTGGCCGGCGCCGCGATGGCGATGTGCGGGCTGGTCATGCAGTTGCTGACCCAAAATAAATTCGTGGAACCCACCACCACGGGCACTACCGAATGGGCCGGCCTCGGGCTGCTCGTCGTCATGTTCCTGGTTCCGCACACCTCGCTCATCGAGCAGATGCTGGCCGCCATCCTTTTCGCTTTTATCGGCACCATTATTTTCTTCTTGTTCCTTCGCCGGGTGACGCTGCGTTCCTCGGTGATTGTGCCGATTGTGGGAATTATGCTCGGCGCGGTGGTCTCCGCGATTTCCACCTTCTTCGCCCTCAAAACAGACACCCTGCAAACCCTGGGGGTCTGGTTCCAAGGCAGTTTCGCAAATGTGGTGGCCGGACGCTACGAGCCGCTGTGGATTGTTTTGATTGCCACCGTCCTCATTTTTATCCTGGCTGACCGTCTCACCGTGGCGGGCCTGGGTGAGGATGTGGCCACCGGGCTGGGCGTGAACTACAACCTCATCGTGCTGCTCGGCACCGGGGTGATCGCGCTGACCACCGGCGTGGTCACCGTGGTGATTGGCCGGATTCCCTTCCTCGGGCTCATCGTCCCCAATATTATTTCGCTGCTGCGCGGGGACGATCTGCGTTCCAACCTCCCCTGGGTCTGCGTTTTCGGAGCCGGGATCCTCACGGTGTGCGACCTGGTGTCCCGCACCCTCATCGCTCCCTTTGAAATCCCGGTATCCCTCATCCTCGGCACCCTGGGAGCGGCCGTGTTCATCTTCCTTATCCTGCGTCAGCGCCGGAGGCTCTCATGAGCGTCGTCGTACCACAATCTCCCGAAAAATCTTACGTTCCTGGCCAAGCGCCCCGTCATGCCGGTGCTTTCGCAACCCCGCGCGCGCGGCGGCGCTACTGGCTGCTGCTCATCGGCGTGGCGCTCCTCGGGATCGCCTGCACCGCGCTCTATTTCGTGTGGAATATTCCGGTGGCGGTGGGCAGCGAGGGCTTCTGGATTATTACCCGGATGCGCGCCGAAGCGGTGTTTTCCATTCTGTTGGTGGCGTTCTGCCAGTCGCTGGCCACCCTCGCGTTCCAGACGGTGACCACCAACCGGATTCTTACGCCGTCGATTATGGGCTTTGAGTCGCTGTATTCGGTAATTCACACCTCCACGATTTTCTTCTTCGGGGTGGCCGGGTTCGTGGCGTTCACCGGGGTGCGAGCTTTCCTCATCCAGGTGGCGATTATGGTGGCCTGCGCGCTGGCGCTGTACGGCTGGCTGCTGCGCGGCAAACTCGGCAGTCTGCATATTATGCTGCTTATCGGCATTATTATCGGCACCGGGCTGGGTTCGCTTTCCGCTTTTATGCAACGCATGCTCACCCCGTCCGAATTCGATGTGCTCTCCGCGCGCATGTTCGGCACTATCGCGAATGCCCGCTCGGATGTGTTCGTGGCGGCGCTGCCGCTGGCGCTGGGCGCGGGAGTGGCGCTCCTCCTCATTTCTCGCTCCCTCAACGCGATTGCGCTGGGGCGGGATGTGGCGGTGTCGCTGGGCGTCAATCACCTGCGGATGCTCCTTATTTCCCTCACCCTCATCGCGGTACTTATCTCGGTATCCACGGCGCTCGTGGGGCCGATGACGTTCTTCGGTTTCCTGGTTGCCACCCTGACCTACCAGGCGGCGGATACCTACGATCACCGTTTCCTTTTCCCCATGGCCGCCGTAATCGGTTACGCGGTACTCATGGGAGGTTTCTTCGTGATGAAAAATATTTTCTCGGCGGAAGGCGTGGTCTCCATCATTATTGAGCTGGTGGGCGGCCTGACGTTCCTCGTCGTTGTACTGAGAAAGGGGCGGTTGTAATGCGCCACCGCAAGAACACAGCAGGCACGCATCTGGAGGTTCCCGCGCCGGTGCCGCCGGTGGTTTCCCCGCATCTGCGCGCGGCTGATCTGAGCTGCGCCGATCCGATGATCCGTATGGAAGGCACCCGGCGCGACTACAGTTCGGAGGTCCGGATCGGCCCGGTGACCTTGGATATTCCGCACGGCGGGGTCACGGCACTGGTGGGCCCGAACGGTGCGGGTAAGTCCACGCTGCTCACGATGATCGGGCGGCTCATGCGTATGGACGCGGGCGCGATTGCGGTGGCGGGGCTTGATGTAACGACGACGAAATCCGCCGATCTTGCCAAGATTCTCGCTATTCTACGCCAGGAAAATCACTTCGTGACGCGTTTGACGGTGCGCCAGCTGGTCGGCTTCGGGCGGTTCCCGTATTCGAATGGACGCCTGACTGCCGAGGATGAGGAGATTATCTCCCGCTATATTGATTTCCTGGGGCTGACCGAGCTGGAAGGGCGCTACCTAGATGAGCTCTCCGGTGGGCAGCGCCAGCGCGCCTACGTGGCGATGGTGCTCACCCAGGAAACCGATTGCGTGCTGCTGGACGAACCCCTCAATAACCTGGATATTTCACATTCGGTGCAGATGATGCGCCACCTGCGCCAGGCTGCCGACGAGCTGCATCGCACTATCGTGCTGGTGATCCACGATATTAATTTCGCGGCGCGCTACTCGGATCGCATTATTGCGATGCGGGAGGGCATCGTTATGGATGCGGGCACTCCTGCGGATATTATGACCCCTGAGCGCCTTTCCGCGATTTTCGACGCGGATATCGATGTGATACCCGGCCCCTGCGGCCCGGTCGCGATTTACTAGCGCGGGTGGTGGGAGCGACGACGCTGCTAGCTGGCCGCACCCGCACCGGCCACGACTGCGCGCATCGCGGCTAATAGCTGGATTTCCTCCCATTTCCGCATGCCTTGCTGGAGTGCTGCGCGGGCCTCAGGGGTGCATGCCACCCCGAACTCGTCAATAACGAAAAGGAGGATTTCTTCCAAGCAGGGGCGGAACCTGCGCCCGCCCACCGGGAAATGAACATCAGCAATCCGGGGAGTGCGGGCCTCGTTCTTGATGCGCCGGCGTGAGCGGCGGGAATGATGACCACCCCGGAGCAAAGCATGAGTCCATTCATCGCGATGGGAATGTACTTGGACATGCGCGCAAGGGATATTCGAACGTGGTGAGCGAATATAATCCCACCGCACCAGGGGCTCTTTTCCAACCTTTCCATGAATCACTGAGAAGGTTGACTCATTGACACCTAGAAGCCCGGTCTTCGAATTTAGGAAAACCTCGTAATCGAAGCGGACAATAGGAAACGATCAACGCGAATATCTCCCGACAAGCTTTTTAGCGGGAGACCTCCCTTTGTGACCGTCTGATTTAGCAGCGAAAATTCGGGGTCAATCAGCTCCCCAATCCGCTGCAAATGTGCCGCAAATTCATCAGCACGCTCATCCAATCGTGCGTTCACCACGGTAATACTCCTCGAAACGGTCCAGACCTACCATCTCGAAATAAGCGTCAGACTCTTCCGGTCCAAGCTGGTAGTTATCAGCGCGCCGGTCGAATTCTTCCCGGGTCATCCTGACCTCACGCAAGATTTCTTCCTTGCGCTTGAGAACATCTTCAAGCGATGTAAACGTAAGCTCCGGATAATACAAACGGTTCGACTGTGAAGTCATGATGTTTCACTCCTTCAATTGCGTAGTTTCGGGCGGTTGCCCGCCCTTTTCCGTTATTCTCGCATGGCACCAAGGCACAGCAAAGAGCCATTTACAGCGCTGTGGACAAAGGTGACGTTTGGTGATTCCGTGGATAACTTCGAATCGGCTGCGGACTATAGGACACTTGGGGGTACGGACGGGGGTACGGACGGTTTCTTAGAGATTTTTAAGGAGATCGTTCAATGAGTAAACGCACGGTTTAGCGCCCCGAGGACTGGCCACCGCTCGAAGGTTTCCCCGAACCGCTCGCCCCGGACTCCCCAGAGCTGCCTGATCCGGAAGAGTTCGCTTGGCTCTTCTTGCTGAGCGCGCGGGCGCGGAGCGACTGGCGGGATTGGTTGCGCCGTCGTACCGCACGTTCCTGGCGTTCCGCGCGCGCCAGCCGACGGTGCTCTTCATCCCGCAACCTACGCATCCGCCGGCTCAGCGAAGAACTAACGTGCTGGAGCGTGTCGTTCACGGAATAGTCCCGATTGACGGGCAGCGACCACTCGAAAACGCGAGCCAGGATCACCAACAGGGAAGCAAGCAGCGTGGATACCGCCATGGCCAACATGGGTGCGTGGTTGTACCAGAGCACCACCGCGGGGAAAGCCGCGATGAGCGACGCTGTGGCGTAGAGGGTGTTACCGCCGAAGATCACCGGGGTGCGACCCACGGTGATATCGCGGATGAGCCCGCCCCCCACCGCGGTAATCATGCCCATCATGACGGCCGGCATCACGCCCAGCCCGGCGTTGAGAGTTTTGATCACGCCGGTAGCGGTCCAGGCCCCCATCACGGCGGCGTCCATCACCGTCATAAAGCGGCGCACCCATTTCCCGCGCAGGCGCAGCAGATAAGCCACCAGCGCCCCGAGCAGGGCGCAGCTGAGGTAGTACGGATTGGTGAGCGCCACCGGTGGTTCTTTGAGGAGGGGCGCCTGCTGGATAAGGACATCGCGCAGCATACCGCCGCCCAGGGCGCTAATAATCGCCACGATCACGAAGCCCACGATATCGAAGGACTTTTCACGGGCCACCATGCCGCCGAGGATGGCCGCCACGAACACCCCGAAAATATCTAAGAGGTCAAAAACAACCGGAGACCATTCCGAGAGCGTATCCAAATCCACGTCTCCCATTCTAGGTGACGGAACTTTTCACGGAGTGGGATTGGGGGTAGATGGTGAAGGGGTGTGGCAGCAACGGGTCCGGAGTTATCCGCAGAATTACTCCGCGTTTTTCCACAGGTTGTGGATCGGTCTTTTTTGCGCTTGTATACCATGCAAGAATGACGGAGAAGCACACGTAACTACTTCGCCATGAGGCGATTGAAGGAGTGAGACATATGGATATTGCCGAGGATCGGCTGTGCTTTCCAGACCGTGTTTACAACTCCCTGGAAGAGATTCTCGAGCGCAAAGAAGAAATCTTGCGGGAGGTCAGAATGACCCGGGAAGAATTCGACCAGCGCGCTGATGACTACCAGCTCGGACCAAAAGAAACTAACGCCTACTTCGAAATAGAAATCCTGGATCGCTTCGAGGAGTACTACCGTGGTGAACGCACGATTGAATGAGTGCGCCGATAAGTTCGGAGCAGCATGCACGCCCGAGACACGCGAAGCACTCCAGCGCGGCATCCGGGAGTGGGAAGAGATTCAGGTGTGCTCTGTGGTGCGCAACAACCGCGCCATCGCACTCCAAGCCCTCGCGGAGTGAACCACCCGCGTTTGACGAGCCTGTCTAAAAGTTTGTGTGGAGCAAAGACGCTGAACACAAAAGCAATAGCCCCGGGGGTGTATCGATGTTTCGCGACATTGACCTTCCCGGAGCTCCCTGCGATGGAGTTTACCCGAAAGCCCTTGCTTGCGGGCCCCGCCCCAGCCAGTCCCTAAGAATCGGATTCCGTTGCCGGCGTGGGATTAGTAGCAGGAGCAGAATCAGCAGCCGGCGTGAGCCGCACGATGATACCGCGGTGGTCGCTGGCGTTATCCGGGTCGATGATCTCCCCAGCCACCCCGCGGTAGGCACCCGAGCTCATGACCCGATCAATCGGAGAAGCCAGCAGTGCGGGCACCGTGGTGGGCCAGGTCCCCACCGCGCCGATTCCGGCATCGGCCCCCAGGTCACGGCAGGTCGAGCCAGGGCTGAGGGCAGCCTGGTGGTCCGCCGTCGAATTAAAATCACCCGCAACAACCGCATCCGGCACGGCCTCACACACCCGGTAGAGCGCCCGGGCCTCCGCGCGCCACAGATCCATATACGCAGGTACCGGGGCCGTGGGGTGCCCGGCCACGAACATCGGAGCATCCGAGCGTGCCCCGCCGCGCGGCGCAGCAGCCACCGCCCGCGCCAGGTCATCGCCGTAGGTTTCGCTCAAATCCACCGCTTCATACTCCCCGCGCGCGGCGGAAACCAGCAGCACCGACGAGCGCCAATCGGCGCTATAGCGGGATACCCCACCGTCGAAAAGCTGATATTCCGCCCCGCGCGCGGCCAGTTTCTCCTGAATCTCCGCACCGGCATCACCCGAAGTTTCAATCAGCGAAACCGCATCCGCGCCCACCCGCACGATAGTATCGGCCAGCTGATCCCAGTCCACACGCCCGCCCTCGGTGTTGTACTGGAGCACGGTTAGCTCGCCGGGCGCAGGCGCATCCAACACCTCCCGATCCAGCCCGCGCCCGCTCAGCGTTCCAGCGTGCGCGAGGGCCACAAGAAGCAGTACGACGGCGCAGCTCACCGCCACGCGCCCACCCCCGAAATAGCGGCGGACCGCGCCGAGTAACCCTACCGCGAGCGCCGCAATGAGCATCCCGAGCGCCAGCGCTCCTCGGCTAGACATGATCTGAGCCCCGGGCACTACCGTGGCCAGCCGGGCAGCCGGGCCGAACCAGGCCGGTTGCACCGTGAATACCGCGAAAGCGGCAAGGAGCAATCCAAGAAGAGAATTGAGAACGCGCACCGCGCCTACCTTTCCGGCTGGCCTTTTAGGCCCCGCACAGGGCCTGCTGGATAAGGGTAGCGAAGTGCTGCTGCCCGGTGGGTGTGAGATGGATACCATCATCGCGCAGGAATTCTTCGTGGCCTTCGGTAGCCGCCCACCAATCAATAATGCCCACATTCGGGTGAGAAGCAGCGTATGCCTTGAGCAGCTCGTTATTTGGGTTCTGGGCCGGCAGCGGGCTGCGATTCGTCACGAAATACACGGGAAGCCCCTGAGCGGCATCCACAAGCTTTTGGATATCCGCTTCCCCGCCGATAGCTCCGTTCGAACCGAGAGCATAGATAAGTACCCGCGGTTTCTCCCCCAGGGCCTGGCGCTGGGCGAACACCTCCGCGCCAGCAGAGAATTGCCGGCTGACCTTGCCGTCCACCACCGAATTGGGAAGAACCTCCTTGAGGGCATCGGTTGCGCCCAAGGTGACCGAATCCCCGATCATCACGGCATTCGCTCCGCAGATGCCGGTGGCCGGGTCCTTGCTCCACGCGGAGGCATCCAGATTGGCCGGGACCTTCGTGGCGATGGGCTGGAGAGAGCCCGGGCTGGGTGCCGGAGTAGAAGTTGGCTTGGGTTCCGGAGTATTGACTGAGGGGTTGGCCGGCGCGTTGGCCGGCGCGGGCGGATTCAGTGCTTCGCCGGGCACGCCGGGTGCGCTGGGGGCACTAAGCGCGCCGGGCACACTAGGTGCGGGTGCAGCTAGTTCCGGGCGCAAGGCCACCGCGCGAGAATCCGCGAGGCGCTGCCAGGGAATCGGTGCGAAAGCCAGCAGAGTCACGAGCAGGAGAGCCACCGCGCTCACCGCCGCGAAGATCGTGTCGCTCAACCGGTGGTTGCCCGCGAGTTTGCGCCAGTTGCGCGGGTCGGTACGCCACGTGCGTATGTCACTGCGCCAACTGTGCAGGCCAGTCCACCAGGTGCGCACACCGGCGCGCCAGCCGGCCCGCGCCAGGCGCGCGCTCGGCTGCTCCACACACCGATAAAACAGCTCCGCCACCAGCCCCACCACCAGCAGCTGCCCCATCTTGGCCGCCCCGGAAATCTCCGCTGTGCGGGTAGCCGGATTCATGAAAAGCAACAGCGGATAGTGAACCAGGTAGAGGGAGAAGGATCGCGACCCCAGATAGGCAAAAGGCGCACTGGCCAACACCCGGCTCAGGCCCAGCCGCGGGTTGTGCACGGTGAGGACAATAAGGGCGGTCAGGAGCGCCGTCGTCGTTAAACCACCCGCGTACGTGAGGGCAGATTCACCATCGGCCCATACGGCCAGCGCCAGCAAAGCCAGGAGAGCGGCGCCGGTGCCAACCCGCAACGCGAAAGCGGCGGTGGCGGAACGGGCGGGAGGCTGCGGCGGCGGCGTGCTATCCGCGCGCGGCCACAGAGACGCAACATACGGAGAAACAAGAGCCGCGAGCGCGCCGATAAGAAGTTCGGCGGCGCGAGTATCCAGGCCGTAGTAGGCGCGGGTGGAATCCGGGCCCGCGAAGAAAAGCAGCGCCATGAGCAGCGCGGAGGCGAGGGCCAGGCCCGCCACGATCCGCACCGTCGAATACCGCACCCGGCGCAGGGCCAGCAAGATGAAGGGCCAGAGCAGGTAGAACTGGGCAAGGACCCCGAGGTACCACAGGTGAGTGAGCGGGGAAGGCAGGCCGGAGGCCGCGAAATAGGGAACCTCGCGGAAAATATAGACCCAGTTACTCGCGAACAGCGCCGCGGGAAGGGCGTCAGCCTGGACTTTCGGGAGCAGGCTGGGCGCACACATGTAGCTGAGGAGCGCGCTACCCGCAATGGTGACGAGAACCGGAGGCCACAGGCGCAGGAGGCGACGGCGCAGGTAACGCAGGTAGGAGAAGCGACGTTCACGGCTCAGCTCGCGCAATACGCTGCGGGTGATGAGGAAACCGGAAAGCACGAAAAACACCGTGACGCCGATGAATCCGCCGGTCAGTACCGCCGGGCGCATGTGATAGAGCACCACCGCGATAATTGCGAGCGCGCGGATGCCGTCGAGGGCGCGGATGCGGGTGGTGGTGCGTGAGGATTGCGGCATAGGCACATTCTAGGACTGCGCGAATACGGGGCGGCACGACACGGGGCAGCGATGCGTCCATGAGATGAGCACCACCGGGGAGTAGGAGGGACGGCCGCGCGCCGGTAGAATGAGCGCGGGCGCCGGCACGGCCGCGTACTCACCAACCCAGCACGAAAGGACTGCCTGTGATAACAGTTGAAGCCCTGACAAAACGCTACGGCGCGACCACCGCGGTCGATAACCTGAGTTTCCAGCTCCAGCCCGGGAGAATCACCGGGTTCCTCGGCCCGAACGGATCGGGCAAATCCACCACGATGCGCTGCATTATGGGGCTGGATCGCCCCACCTCCGGGCGTGCCCTTATTGCCGGGCTTCCCTATGAGCAGCTCACCTCCCCGCTCACCACGGTGGGTGCACTGCTGGACGGTAAAGCATTCCACGGTTCGCGCAGCGCGCGCAGCCATCTGCAAATTCTGGCTGCCACCCACGGGATTCCCGCCCGGCGCGTGGACGAAGTCATCGAGCTAACCGGAATCGGGAGCGTGGCCAAGCGCAAACTCAAGGGCTTCTCCCTGGGGATGGGCCAGCGGCTCGGCATTGCCGCGGCGCTGCTGGGCGATCCGGAAGTGCTGCTCTTTGACGAACCCGTCAACGGGCTGGACCCGGACGGGGTGCGCTGGGTGCGTCTGCTCATGCGCACGCTCGCGCAGCAGGGCCGCACCATTCTGGTGTCCTCGCATCTCATGAGCGAAATGCAGCAAACCGCCGATGACCTGCTGGTCATCGGGCGCGGGCGCATGATTGCTTTCGGGCCCATCGAAAGCTTCACCGAGGCCGCGGCAAATACCACGGTGCTGGTGGCCTCCCCCAACCGGGCCGGCTTGGAGGGCGCGCTGCGGGCAGCCGGGCTGGACTTCCAGGATGCTAGCGAAGTCGCGCCTGCGCCGGGTGGGTCGGGTGCGCAAGCTGCACCGGGAACACCGGGTGCGCAAGCTGTGCCCGTTGCGCCGGCCGCCCCGGTTGCCCGTTTCGCGATCCCGGGCGGTTCACGCGCGGACATCGGCAAAATCGCCTTCGAGGCGGGGGTACAGCTAGACGAACTGACTACCATCCACCGCTCGCTGGAAGATATTTTCATGGACCTGACCGGCCACGACGTTGAATACGGCGCGGGCCGCCCCGCCACGAACCTCCCGGGAGGCCACCGATGAGTAACGCTTTTGTTCCTGCTTCCGGTACCGTCACGCCCGGCACGGCCGCACCCGGCCCCGCCGCGCCGCAGCTAGCCCAGCTTCCCCCGCGCATCAGCCAATTCGCCGCGCCGAACTACCGTGTCACGCTGGGCCGCTCGCTGCGCTCCGAACTGCGCAAGATCCTCACGCTGCCCTCGCTGCGCTGGACGCTCATCATCGGCACCCTCTTCTCCCTGGCAATCACCGCACTGACCGCCTGGGGTTCCAGCGAGCTTTAACTCAATGCCTACGCCACCGCCATGGGAGCGGAGCATTCGCTCGCCGCGTACGTGCTCATCAGCGCGAGCAGCATTTTCCAGATCATTATGGTGGCTTTCGGTGCCGTTACGGTGTGTTCCGAATACGCCGCGAACACCATGCGCTCCACCGTGAGCGCCGACCCGCGCCGCTGGCGCAACGTGGCTGCCCGCACTCTCGCGCTCAGCCTGGTGGCACTGGCCACCACGCTTCTGCTCCTGGTGCTGGGTGCCGTGGTCGGTACCCTCTTCGGCCTCACCATCGGCTTCAGCGGCGACGCCTGGTGGCTCTTCCTCAATTTCATCATCGCCATGGTCACCTCCGCGTGGATGGCCTTGGGAATCGGCTATCTGCTGCGCAGTTCCGCCGGCACCATCGTGCTCATCCTCGCGGTGATGATGCTCTCCCCGGTGCTCGCGCTCATTCCCTCCGAGTTCGTGCGCACCTTTGTGATCCCCTACCTGCCGCCGATGCTCCTTACCGCGGCCCTCAGCCCGCCCGGCCTCAATGCCGGCGCGGACGTCGCCTCGTTCACGGTTTCCAGCCCGGCACTTGGCCTGGGGCTGTGGTGTGCGCTGGCGGTGGTGCTGCTCGCGTTGGGCGGGTGGCGTTTCTCGCGTTCTGACGTGTAGGCACGGCTGAGGTACGGCACCTGCAAGCGCAGCGCCTGCAAGCACCGCACGTTCAAACGCGACACGCGTTTTAAGCACGACGACGCCGTTGGGGCCCGGGCACGCCGCCCGGACCCCAACTGATTCCTACCCGCGCCACAAAAAGCAACAGCAACTACATTAACTTTTCCAAAACATGCGCTAGCGTTGCATTCTGTGCAGCCCCGGCTCGGGGCGTTGCATCCTGCAGGTGGCCCGTGTCGAGGTGTCGCATCCTGTTAGCAAAATTGTCAAGACGTTGCTTTCTGCGGGCCCCGGTGGCGACATGTTGCTATATGTGAACACCCCGACCCGAGTTCTCCACACTTGTCCACGTTGAGCAGTAGACAAGGGCCCAATCCGACACACAAAGTGGTACCCGAGCTACAACCACCACCCGATTTCCTGTCAGGGAGTACCACTGTGTAGGGCCATATGCGATACAGGACCACTATGCTTCCGTTGCAGGCGGCGGAAGCATGCTACGTACACCAATGTCACTCTGACCGATAGGAAGCTCCGGGGAGGCGTGGAATAATGAGGCACGATATGGATAAGTCTCAGGAATCCGCAACACACTCCGGTAAGCGCGGCCGGCGCGGCCAGCGTAACAACCGTGGCAGCCGTGGCAGCCGCAATCCCCGTGGTCCGCGCGGCCCGCGCCCCTTCACCCCGGCACAGCTGGAAGCCCGCAAGGCGGCTGTTCCACGGATTACCTACCCGGAAACTCTGCCTGTCTCCGCCCGGCGCGCGGAAATCCGCGAAGCCATCGCCGCGAATCAGGTGGTCATTATTGCCGGGGAAACCGGTTCCGGGAAAACTACCCAGTTGCCGAAAATCTGCTTGGAGCTGGGCCGGGGCATCACCGGGCTCATCGGGCACACTCAGCCGCGGCGCATCGCGGCCCGCTCGGTTGCCGAACGCATCGCGGCCGAACTGGGGCAAAAAGTTGGCGGCGCCGTCGGCTATCAGGTTCGTTTCACCGAAGAAGTGGGCCCCACCACCCTCGTCAAACTCATGACGGACGGCATCCTCCTCGCGGAAATCCAATCCGATCCGCAATTGCTGCGCTACGACACCCTCATCATCGACGAAGCGCACGAACGCTCCCTCAATATCGACTTCATCCTCGGCTACCTCGCCCGCCTGCTGCCCGCGCGCCCCGACCTCAAAGTCATTATCACCTCCGCCACCATCGACACCGAACGTTTCGCCGCGCATTTTGGTGAACACCGCGCGGGCGGCCGCCCCGGCGACACCGCGCCGATCATCGAGGTATCCGGGCGCACCTACCCGGTGGAGATCCGGTATCGCCCCCTCGATGAGGAACAGGACGCCGAACACGAGGAGCAGCACGACGACGCCGGTGCGCAGCGCGTGGCCGCGCCGCGCACCCCGGGCCGGGCCGCGGCACTCGATCAGGTGAGTGGAATCGTGGCAGCTGCCGAGGAACTCATGGCGGAAGGCGAGGGAGATATTCTGGTCTTCCTCTCCGGGGAGGGCGAGATTCGGGATACCGCGAAGGCTCTCGATGATGAACTCGGGGCCAGGTATGTGAGCCCCGGGGGCAGGTCCAGCGCGCCGGGTGCCGTGGAAGTACTGCCGCTGTTTTCGCGCCTCTCCGCGGCGGAACAGCACCGGATTTTCCAGCCCGGGCCCTACCGGCGCATTATCCTCGCCACGAATATTGCGGAGACTTCCCTGACCGTGCCTGGAATCAAGTACGTGATTGACCCGGGCACCGCCCGCATCTCGCGCTACTCGAATAAGACGAAGGTGCAGCGCCTGCCTATCGAGCCGATTTCACAGGCCAGCGCCAATCAGCGCTCGGGGCGGTGCGGGCGCGTGACGGACGGGGTGGCGATCCGTCTCTATTCCGAGGATGATTTCCTGGCGCGGCCCGAATTCACCCAGCCCGAAATTCAGCGCACCTCCCTAGCTGCGGTTATTTTGCAGATGCTCGCGCTCGGGCTGGGCGCCGTCGACGATTTTCCCTTTATTGACCCGCCGGAAGCGCGGGCGGTGCGAGCCGGCACCCAGCTTCTCGAGGAAATCGGGGCGATTAGCTACGGTGCGTTTGGGGCTGCGAGCGCATTTGGCAGCGAAAATCGCCACACCCCGCGCCTGACCGCCGTCGGGCGTCAGCTCGCGCGCCTGCCTATCGACCCGCGGCTGGGCCGCATGCTGATCGAGGCGCAGCGCAACGGTTGCGCTTCCGAAGTGCTCGTGCTGGTGGCGGCGCTGTCGGTGCAGGATGTGCGCGAGCGCCCCACCGAGAAACGCGCCCAGGCCGATCAATTCCACGCGCGCTTCACGGCCGGCTCGTCGGATTTTCTCGCCTACCTGACGCTGTGGCGCTATTTGCGTACCCAGGCGCGCGAGCTATCCGGTTCGGCATTCCGGCGCATGTGCCGCGCGGAATTCCTCAACTACCTGCGCTATCGGGAGTGGGCGGACGTGGTGGCGCAGCTGGAGCAGATGGCGCGGCCGCTGGACTTGAGCATCCGCCGCCTCGCGCTGCCCAGCTCGAAGCAGATCCGCGCCGCGGAGCAGGCAGGCGCGCCCGCGCTGGGCGGAGCTCCGAATTCCGGGGCGGTAGCCCACGCGTGCCGCGAGCTCGGGCGCGGCTCGGATACCCCGGAATCCGGGGCGATTCATCGTTCGCTGCTGGTGGGCTTGCTTTCCAATATCGGCAATTATTCCCCACGCAGCCGCGATTACCTGGGCGCGCGCGGCACACATTTCGTGATCTGGCCCGGTTCGGGCCTGCACCGGCGTACCCCCGAGTGGGTCATGGCCGCCGAGCTGGTGGAAACTTCCCGGCTTTTCGCTCGCACCGTGGCCGCGATACAGCCCGAGTGGATTGAGCCGCTGGCGAAGAAGCTGGTGCGGCGTTCCTATTCGGAACCGTATTGGTCCGCCAAGCACGGTGCGGCGATGGTCCACGAGAAGGTAACGCTCTACGGAGTGACCCTCGTGGCGGATCGGCCGGTGTTGCTGGCCACTTCCGGTTCGGATGCGGCGCGCGAGCTGGCTCGCGAGATGTTTATCCGCCACGGCCTGGTGGAAGGCGAGTGGCGCAGCCATCACGAGTTCCTGGCACGCAACCGCGCGGCCCTCGAGGAAGCCAGCCGCACTGAAGACAAGCTCCGCCGCCACGGCCTGGTGGCTGATAATGATGCGCTGGCCGCGTTTTACGAGGAGCGCATTCCGGAGAGCGTGGTCTCCGGGCGGCATTTCGATTCCTGGTGGAAGAAGGAACGGCACGCGCGCCCCGATCTGCTCGATTTCACCCAGGATTTCCTGCTGGGTAGCGCGGGTGGTGGCGCCGGTGAAGAGGATTTCCCCACCGAATGGCACCAGGGTGATATCACCCTGCCTATCACCTACACTTTTGCGCCGGGCTCGTTCAACGACGGCATCACCGTGGACGTACCCATCGCGCTGCTGCCGCGGCTGCGCCCGGAGGGCTTCGACTGGCTGGTGCCCGGGATGCTTGACGAACTGGTGGTTGCCACGATTCGCTCGCTACCCAAACGCGTGCGCCGCAACCTGGTACCCGCCCCGGATGTCGCGCGCGATATCCGCGCCGTACTGCCCGGTTGGGAGGAGGCCGTGCACGGGCCGGAACCGGTTTCTTTCGCGGAGGCTTTCCGGGCGGCCACGGCCCGCGTGCGCGGTATTGAGATCGACGACGCCGCCTGGCAGGAGGTGAATCTCCCCGCGCATCTGACTGTGAATTTCCGGGTGCGTTCGGAGCGGGGCGCGGTGCTTGAGGAATCGACGTCGCTCGAATATGTGCAGCGCAGTCTTGCCCCGCAAGCCAAGGCGGCGGTGGAAAACGTGGTGGCCGGGGCGGTGGCTCAGGCCCTCGATGAAGCGCGGGCGCGACTGCGCGGGGCGGGCTCCGCGAAACACGGCACGAAGCACACCGCGAGCGCGTTGGCCGCGGGTGCGCCGGCCACGGGTGAGAGCGGGCCGGCCACGGGTGAGAGCGGGCCGGCCACGGGCCTGCCATCCACGAGTACGTCGGCCGCGGGTGCGGGTACTGGTTCCGCTCCCGCCGATACGCTCGCGACCGGGGACGCTCTGAGCGGCTGGCCCACGGTGGAGCAGGGGATCATCCCCGCGGTTATCGAAACCGAGGGATCGGCCGGGACGGTCCGCGCCTATCCGGCGCTCGCTGACCGCGCCGGGAAGGTTGTGTTGGATGTGGTGGCGGAACCGGGCGAACAAGTCCGGGTGCATCGCGGTGGTGTGATTCGTTTGCTCGCGGATGCGCTGGCATTGCCCGAGGGCCGTATCACCTCGCGCTGGGATGGAGAACTGGCTTTGCAGCTGGCGGGTAGTCCGGCGCCTTCCACGGCGGCGCTGGTGGCGGATCTGCAGTGGGCGGCGGCACGGAATCTTGCCGACCGTTGGGGTGAGGCCAATGATGCCAGTCCGGAGGAGTTGCGTTCCGGGCGTGAATTTGAGGAATTGCAGGCTTGGGCTCGTGACGAATTTGAGGACGAAGTGTTCCTGATTGCGCAGGGCGCGGGCAAGGCTGCGGCTGCGTGGGCGCAGGTGGAGCAGCTGGTGCGGGATAATCGCTCGGTGGCACTGCTTGCCACGATGAGCGACGAGCGCGCTCATCTGGATGCGCTTATGCCCCCCGATTTTGTGCGGGCCACGCCGGCAGCACGCTTCTGGGATCTGCCGCGCTATCTCCTGGCCGCGAAGCTGCGCATCGAGAAGGCTGCCGTGAATCCGGCATCCGATGATTCACTCGCCTGGCAGGTACAGACCGCGACAGACGCGGTGGAAAGTGCCCGTGAAGAAGCCAGTTACGCAGCTTTCGATCCGGGCCGCGCTCAGGTGCTCGACCACGCACGCTGGCTCCTGGAAGAACTGCGTGTCTCGCTTTTCGCCCAGCAGCTGGGCACGAAGGAAAAAGTTTCCGTCAAGCGCATCCAGAAGCTGCTGGCCAGCTAAGTAATTCGCCCGCCTAGATACAAAACTGCTCCCCGAAGTGGAACCATATTAAGGCACCACATCGAGGAGCAGTTTGGGTGATGAAATGTACAGTTACACACGGCAAATATCATCACTTCTCAGTCACGAAGAATCCGCGTGTCGCTTCGAAATCAACCGTGGAGTTTCCGTACTTTTCCCAGACGTTATCCGCCAGGTTTCCCTGCGGTGACACGTGCCAGAAGTAGGCCGAAATCAGTTTCCCCTCTGCGTAGTTGAGAGTCTGGAGGGCACCGAAACCGTCCGTTCCGGCCGGCGCCTGGCACTTGTCTCCCCCGCGTTCCATGCCAACGCCGCCGCACTCCACATAGTAGACAGCCGCGTAATCCAGGGCGGTGTTTTCATCCAGCGGACCGAGCGCGAAATTCTTCTCCAGAGCACTCACGAGTTGTGCAGAGTTCTTTTTGTCGAGAGCGACAATGGGCGCCAACTCGGTGTCGCTTACTTCAACAGTTCCATCCCCAGAAAGTACGGTCTTTTCACTTAGATGCGTCTGGCCCGGAATGACCCGCTCGGATAGCTCTGTCAGAGTACGAGCGTTCCCTGCGCCGTACATCATGTTCCAGTTCTTTTGCGAACCCGAATCCTTGAGTTCATCATTGAGAGCTGCGGAAACCCGCGCGAGAGCTTCATCCGAGCCACCGGTAGCTGATACCGGCGCATCGCTGGTCACGGAGGTTACTGCCGTTCCGGTTGCATCAGATTCAGCACCTTTTTCCGATGAACATCCTCCGGCTAATAAAGCCAAAGTAAGCGTCCCTATGAAAGCCAGGTTTTTTCTTACAAACATGCTGATACCTCTTTCAGAGATTCGGCTTATCACCACGATCCGAAGACAGCCCAAGCGTCAGGATCTTCGAGCCAACCGCTTGCACGTCCAGACTGTCGATGATCTGCAATAACCCAGCCGACATAGTCACTCGTATGCTGCGCGATAAGTCGGTTGCCGCCACTTCGCGAAACAACATATCCGACGTGCTCGTAATAATGATCACCATCATAATCCGCAGCGATTACAGAGCCAGTGTTCATAGCGTCCATAAAGGAACTCACGCTAGTTTTCCGCGCCCCGGGTGACCCTGCGCCTAGGTAATACGCAAGATTGTTTGCCAGACGCCATGCTTGGGTATAAGGCTTCCAGGACCCGTCAAAACGCTTTCCGCCCGCGACCATAATCTGAGAAACGAAGTTGGTGCAATCGTAACGGTAGCTCGTATAGGCAGGATTACGCCCATAAGCCCACTTTTGTGCATACGCATTAGCTGCGTTAATATCGCGCCCGCTTCTTGTCGCCATTGGGGTCAGAGGTGCCCCCAACGACATCGCTTGAGCTTCCAACGCCTCAGCATTGTTTTCGGTCATAGGTAACAAAACAGCTAACTCCCGAAGTTCGTTCGCCCCAGGATTATCGTTCAATCGCGTGATGCTTACCTCGATATCAGCTACAAGGAACGAATTCTTCAGTCGAGAAAGGTGCCATAGCGTTTGAGAGACACGGTGCCGAGAGTCCATTGAGCACTCCCACCAGTCCCCAAAACTATCCTCAGTGAGTTCTGGTAAGTTGCATTCGGATTCCAGAATGGCAATCTCGTCTGCAGCGACTGTACGCCAGTATTCGTTAGCGGCCTCAACATCGTCGTACGTCAGTAGTCCTTCAATAACTACGCCATCCGAGATTTCATATACATTTCTTGTCGAATGCGAGTTTCCATATTCCGCTATCGGAGTCGTCGACACCTCGACTCTTTCGACTGTTTTATTGTCAACTGACATGGACATCCCCACAGCAAGGAGTGGAGTTACAGCTAGAGAAAATAATTTCTGTATAAACATGATTGGGTCCTCATACGTATTGAGAGGAAACAAGAATGGCGGACCGTGGCGTGAGCGCCCGCGTATTTCTTATACGCATCATTGCCTATAAGACCGCGTTAGGATTCGTTCTGACGGCAACTATCTCGTCCGCCTTAATTACATAGTAACTAAATAATCTATCTCCACGCAAGATTTCATTTCGTTCAATTTCGACCGCTTGATCCCAGCAGCTGGGCACGAAGGAAAAGGTTTCCGTCAAGCGTATCCAGAAGCTGCTGGCCAGCTAAGTGCGGCAAGCGGGGTAAGACCCGCATGAGCCTCAGGTTTCACGCAAGTCACAGACTTTCATACGAACCCCAGCGAGGGTGCTATGTGTTGTCAGAGCTGTACTTCATTTGTCACACATGCGAAGTACACCCCGGAAAAACACCCTGCCTCGGCGGCGCGGAACACGTCGTCGTACTTCTTGAAGCTTAGAGCAAGCTGACGATGCCCATCATGACGGCGGCCAACAGCGCGCCGGCGATCATTCCGCCCCACCATTCCAGCTGGTCCCCACTGGTGACGCGGTCAAGAGACTGCGGCTTGAAAGGCAGCACCGGCGCGGTATTGGGCAGCAGTTTCGGGCGCTGCTCCAAGGCCCTCATGAGAGCTTCCTGCTCCGGGCTGGCTTCTTCCACATTGGCGAGCCCGCCGTAGCCCTTTTCCGTTTGGCGCAGCGGAAGCAACGTTCCGGGCTTGTTCTCGGCGAAGCCCGCTTGCTCAGCGCCATGCACCGCAATAACGGTTCGGAAATCCGCGGTTTTATCCACGGGGCGAACCACCACCGGCACCATGAGCGCCTGCTTGCGCCGGCTATTGCCAACCGTGCGCATCCGCCGACTTTCATCGGTTCCCAACACTCGCGCAACCACATCCACCCCGGGCGCTACCGGTGTTTTATCGCGAATCAGCCACGGCAGCGCCAGTAGGAAAGCCACCACCGCGAAAGCGGGAATCAGGTAGAGAGCACGCGAACCGACCAAGGCATTCGGGAAGGTGATGAGGCCGAGCACCACGCCCGCGCCTAACCCCCACAGGGCACCGGTGCATACCCGCCGGGCATGATCGATAGGCCGCCCCGCCGGAAGGTTACCTTCCCGCCAAATCTCAGCCACAACGTTGGTGCTCATACGTCCTTCCTCTTCTCTCGCGCAATTAGTCGCCGGCGTGATCCCCGCATTCCCGCAGTGCACGGCCCAATCCGTGCTTTCCATGGTAACCCGCGTTAGCTCAGGCTTTCACTTTCCAGCACCACATCCCCGTTTTCTACCCGGAAGCGCACGGTGTGCTCCCTCTCGAAAACCCGCGCGGTGTCCGAACGCTTTTCCCAGCTCAGCGGGGTAACGAGCCGCCACTCATAACTACGCTCCAAGGTGCCTCCCCGCACACTTACGGTTCCGCCCAGCCCCTCTACGGCCGCGCTCACCTGCGGCTTGTCTTTCCAGCTCAGCTTCTCCTTGCGGATATCCCCGAAAGCACGATCCTTGCGGAAAGCTGCCGGGCAGCCAGCTGGCGGCGTCGTCGTACCATCACCGCGCACGCACCCCTCCACGAGGCGTTCCACCAGTTCCACTGCACGTTCACCCGCGGCCGGGGTGGCCTGGGCGCGCAGCGTAGCGGTCGCGGTCTCGCCCGGCCGCACCGTGGCGGTCGCGCCGGCCCCGAAGGTCACGTAGCGCGAATCGCCGGGTGCTGCGACGGCATAATCGCCGGGGAAAGCCGGAGCAACCTCACGGGGCGCGAGGGCGACCGGCACGTCGTTAATGCTGGTGAGCGCAGGAGGCGTGGGGGTGGCATGGCCGGGGGCCAGCTCGGTCTCACGCTCCACGCGCAGCTGGCCGAGGGCGCCCGCGCTCACGTGCCAGCGCGCGCTCAGGATCGGGGTGGTGCCGCGCCGCACCAAAGTAATGCTCAGGGACTCTTGGGTGCCGTGATACGTGACGACGCCGTCTACTCGCATTCCGACGGCGGTCTGACTCGTGTCGCGCACCTGGAAATCGGCGGGCCGGCCCGGGACGGCGCGATAAACTTCGTCGCTCAGCAGGGCGAGGGAACCGGAAAGCACGCCGGGATCGGTGAGGTCGAGGGCAGCGCGAGCGCGGCCTTCTTCGAGCGCGCCCATATACCGGCTGGCCACGGCCGCGGGCGAATAGTACGTGGCAGCTAGAATGTGGCGCACCGCCAGCAGGGCCAGGGCGATGAGGAGCAGCGCGAGCAGCCCGAGCAATACCCGTGCCCGCATCCGAGACCGCATAAATATACGTTTGCGGCCGTTCGTCGGAGTGCCACCATTCATCGACACGACACCAGCCATCGGCACGCCGCCATCCGCGAAAACGCGCCCGGTCACCGCGATGCGGGGAGATTACTGCGCAGCAGCTCCACGAGGTGCTCAGACCCGGCTTCCACGCAGGCGAGCGTCGCTTCGAATTCGCGCGCCGAGCCGCCCCACGGATCGGGAACATCGAACTCGCCGGATGAATAATAAAAATCGGAAGAGTGCTGGCGGCCCGAGGCGCGCCCGGCGTCGTCGGAAAGAACCCCGCCGTGCCCGAAAACACCCTCCGGAGCAATCCCCACCTCCGGCAGCGCGAACTCGGTCCACAGGTGAATATTGGTCAGAGATAGAGAAAGGGAACGGCACAGCCTTCGCACCGCCCGCGCGTGCCCGGTGGTCATGGCAAGAATCAGGCCGGCGTTTTCCAGCTCCTCGGCGGTGACACGGTGAGCCCGGTGGCGTTCAGGCAGGCCATAACCGTGTTCGGTGAGGGTTCGTTGGGCGGGCGGGTAAATCGGGTTGCCCGCCTCCTCGTTGGAGACCCCCGCGGAGGCCACCGCGATATCGATACCGGCATCGCGCAACCGCTGGCGCAGCACGATTTCCCCCATGGGAGATCGGCAAATATTCCCGGTACAGACAACAAGAATGCGGGGCCGTTCCGCCAGCGCGCGAACGACGCCCGCACCGGGGTAGGCAGCGGGAGTGGCACTTTCCGTCATGCTGGCAAGTTTAGGCACCGCGCCTGAAAAGTTTTGAGCAGTAGGTCTCATCGAGTGCATACTACGCTGAAAGTATGCAGAATCCCGGGATAGAAACACCCGGGCACCTCCGAGCGGGCGGCCCGTATCACCCGTGTTGAACTGCGGAAAAGTTCCATCGCGGCAGTTCGGGACGGCGATTACGCATAATCGCAGCTGAAAGCGCGTGATTTTCGCCACGACCCATGCGGGAAGCGGGTAATTACGATTTCACTCAGCTTATGTTGAGCGAAGAAGAAAAATCACCAAAAGAGAAAACCCGAACTACTAATATCGAAAATCCTTGTGCGCCCCATCAGGAAAACGGTGCGCACAAGGACGCACTCTAGAATTTTTTAGTCACCCATCAATGACAACAATAGAAATAATGCCCCGCCGGTCATAGCAGCACAATTCAGAAACGACAGTACTCCCGCAACTCCACTACTCAAATCCCGCTTGAGTATCTGATAGAGATAAAGGGATGAGCCAATGCCAGCCGCACCGGACAGCATAATCGCAGCCACGACAGTTCCGCTCTCATTGCATAGTACAAGCAGGCTTAGTAGATAGAGAATAGCCGACACGGAAGCCAGCCCCAACATCCTCCACGTGATGCCATCTACATACGACCGTTTCATCGCAACAACCTCAATCAGGCTAACACTGGGTCCCTACGGCCCACCAGAATAACCCGTAGCCAAAACCGGCAGCTAAACCCCTAGGACTGTTCCACAACCTAAAATGGCGGGTTTTCCCGAATGATTTTCGCGAAAACCCGCCATTTTGAAGGGGCTACTCGGGAGAAACTCCCCCCTCTACCATAGCCGCCTAACTACGCGGCCACTGCCCTGGCGGCCTAGCATCGCCTAGTTAATGCGCGTGCCATCCCCGGCGTGGAAGACATGGATAGCATCCAAGTTCGGGGTGGCGTACACGGTGTCACCCACCGCGGGGGCCTTGAACGGCGGGATACGCACAACAACCTGGGAGGAGCCATCGCCCGATCCGAAGCCGGACTTCTCCACCCCGGCGATCTCACCGTAGACGTAGTTATCCGACCCCAGGTTCTCCACCATATCCACCACGATCGGCACCGAGCTTTCCCCGGGCTCGCGCGTCAGCTCCGTGAAGGACTCGGGGCGCACGCCCAGGATTACCTTCCCCTTATCATCTGGGGTGATCGCGTCAATCACCGCGCGGGGGAGGTGGATGCGCGCTTGGCCGAGAACTGCGGCGTCGCCCTCAACATTAAAGGTGCCGAGGTTCATGGCCGGCGAACCAATGAAGCCCGCCACGAAAGCGTTTTGCGGCCGGTTGTACAGCTCATCCGGGCTGCCCACCTGCTGCAAGACCCCGAAGTTCAGGACGGCGATGCGGTCGCCCATGGTCAGCGCTTCGGTTTGGTCGTGAGTGACGTACACCGTGGTGGTGCCTAGCCGGCGCTGCAAGGTAGCGATCTGGGTGCGGGTTTGCACGCGGAGCTTCGCGTCCAGATTGGAGAGCGGTTCGTCCATGAGGAAGACCTGCGGGTTCCGCACAATCGCGCGGCCCATCGCCACGCGCTGGCGCTGCCCACCGGAAAGCGCCTTCGGCTTGCGATCCAGATACTCGGTCAAGTCAAGAATCTGGGCGGCTTCCTTGACGCGCTTATCAATTTCTTGCTTCGGGGTGCGCGCAATCTTCAGCGCGAAGCCCATATTTTCCGCCACCGACATATGCGGGTAGAGAGCGTAATTCTGGAACACCATCGCGATATCGCGATCCTTAGGCGAAACATTGGTAACATCGCGGTCCCCAATGTAGATGCGCCCGTCATTAATATCTTCCAGGCCGGCCAGCATGCGCAGCGACGTTGATTTACCGCAGCCGGACGGGCCAACAAGAACAAGGAATTCCCCGTCAGCAATTTCGAGGTTGAGTTGATTTACCGCCGGGGTATCCGACCCCGGGTAGATACGCGATGCGTTCTCAAATGTAACAGATGCCATTACTGGTCCCTTCACCGGCAGGTACGTGCCGGACGATCCGAGTGAAGAGTGCCGTGATGGGCACCCGAAGTTCCAGCAGATACGGTGCGGACGAAGCCGTTAACAGGCCGCGATGCCCCCGCGCCCGGAATGCCCGGGCCCATATACAAATGCTGTGACTTCAGAGTGTCCACTCTGACACAGTCGCCCTGTGCGACATACTCAATTTTGCCAGGAGCCAGCGCGGATTTCCAGCTCTGCTGCCATTTTTTGCGCAAAGCTTCCAGGTTTTTCCCGGGTTCGGCCTTAGCTGGTATCTCCAGCATCACCCCGCTGCGGCTGCAGGGAATGTACCCCCGCGGGTAGCGGAATAGCCAGAATGAGATCGCGTAGATACTGCCCAATGGGAGTCACAGGCACCGCGGTATTGGCCACCACGGCGACTTCCCGCCCGTATTCTCCCGCAATGGGAATGGCTCGCAGCCCCTCGTGATCACAACTCCGGAAAGCCAACAGGTTGATAACCGGGGTGAGGAGCCCGGCCTCGCACATATTAAGGAGGGTCTGCGGCTGCTCGGTACGGAATTCCGCGATGCGCGGCTCCAGCTGCCACACATCAAAAGCAACGCGCATTTCCGGATCGATAGTCAGGCCCGGCGCCCCGGTCAATCCCAGGGTGATCTCCGCAAGATCGCCGGGATTCACGACTTCAACACCCTGAAAATCCGGGGAATTCTGACGAACCACCGCAACATAGGGCTCCCACCATAGGCGCTGCGAATCCGGGATAGAGGGAAGGGAGCTAAATTGCGAAACGATGGCGAGCTGCGTGCTTCCAGAGGTCACCTTATCCAATAATTCCGCGGACGTACGCTCCAGCAAATTAACCGAGATACCGGGTTCTTCCAATTGCAATTGCGCCAGCAAACCGGGGCAGAGCACCGCCGACACCGAGGGAATTACCCCCAGGGTTACCGAACCAACCAGGCGCCCCGATTCGGTATGGAGTTCCTCCACCGCATCGCGCAATTTCACCAGGATTTCTTCGGCCCGCGGCAGGAAAGTTTCCCCTTTTGCAGTGAGAGTACAGGGCACATGGCTGCGGTCCACCAGGGTATGGCCCGTTGCGCGCTCCAAATTCGCAACGTGGAGCGATACCCGCGACTGACTGCTGTGGAGCAAACGAGCCGCCCGCGAAAAAGACGATAATTTCGCAACAGCAACGAAAGACTCCAACCATTCAAGTCGGTCGATGCGCATAAAACCCTCCACGACTGTGTGGCACCAACGCGGTCTCCGACAATATACATGGCTTTCAACAAGTTCCCCGCGCGGCGAGTCGGCTCCCCCGGTGGCGCGCGACGGCGCGCCACCGGGGCGGCGTCGTCGTTCCACCGCACCCGCACCCACCCGGATACCCGCACTTTTCCGCGATATGCAGCGGCTGTAGCCCCGCGTCGCAGCACCACCGAAGCCACCGCCCGCACCTCGATGACACCCCACCCGCGTATCACTATTCGAAATCCGCATATGACATATCGAAATATCGCCGCCTCCCGCGCGTGATTTCGGCGTATTCCGGCCCGCATACTGAAGCCAACGGAGCTCGCTTACCCCGCCTGGCTTAGCCCAACGGAAAGCAGCTTCTTATCAGTTAACACAACGAAGTGAAAGATGTGGAAGGCACCCGTCATGTCCAAACAACACCCGCCGGGAACAGTAACCGCCCCGGTGCCCACGCGCTCAACCTCCGACCTCGTCAAAGCCGCGGTCTCCGGTTGGCTCGGAACAGCTCTCGAATTCATGGACTTCCAGCTGTACTCCCTGGCCGCCGCGCTCGTCTTTAAAGACATTTTCTTCCCCGCCGGCCACCAGTCCATGGCTATCCTCGGGGCCATGGCCATTTACGGCGTGGGCTACGTAGCCCGCCCGCTCGGCGCCTGGTACTTCGGGCGACTCGGTGATCGCATCGGCCGTACCAAAGTCCTCTTTATCACCATCGCCATGATGGGCGTGGCCACCACCCTCATCGGCTTCCTCCCCACCTACCAGGTGGTAGGCATTTGGGCACCGATCATGCTGGTGATCCTGCGGCTTATCCAAGGCTTCGGAGCCGGCGCGGAAATCGCCGGTGCCTCCGTGATGCTGGCCGAATACGCCCCGCGGGAACGCCGCGGCATTATTTCCTCGCTGGTTGCCCTCGGCACCAATACCGGCACCCTGGGCGCCGGCGCGATCTGGGCGATCATGCTCGCCACCATGGGCACGGATACCGTGGTCGCGTGGGGCTGGCGTATCCCCTTCATCGCCTCGGTTGTGCTCATGGGCCTGGCCGTATTTATTCGGCTTCACCTCAAGGAATCGCCCGTTTTCGAGGCTGCAACCAGCGGAGAAATTTTGGACGACGCCGCACTCGTGGCCACCTACGACCAGCCGCTCCCGTCGCGCGCCGAACGCAAGCAAGCCGCCACTGCCGCGGCCGAAGCCCGCGCGGCTGCAGCCGCCCAGCGTGAAGCAGCCGTGGATGAACTGGCCAAGACCCCTAAGTCGTTCAAGGCCTTCATGGCGGCCTTCGCCCTGCGCTTCGGCCAGTCCGGCAACTCCGGCATGGTGCAGACCTACCTCATCACCTTCCTGACCGCCCAGATCCTGGTGGCCAAGGATATGGCCTCCGCCGTGGTGGTGTACTCCTCGCTGGCCGGATTCATCACCGTGCCGATTATCGGTTGGATCGGTGATCGCATCGGCCGCGAGCGCACCTACCGCCTGGTCACCGGCCTCGGAATCCTCCTTATCATTCCGTGCTTCTTGCTCATGGTCTCCCCGCAGTTCCTCGGTGAACTCAATGCTCCGGAACTGGTGGACGGGCAGATGGTGGACCATTACGGAACCCCCACCATGCTCTTCTTCATCGGGTACATCGTGCTGCACAACATCACCGTGCTGGCCATGTTCTCCCTGGAAAACATCACGATGGCCGAATGCTTCGGCTCCGCCCACCGCTACGAGCAACTGGCACTTGCCAAGGAAATCCCGAATATGGTCACCGCCGGTTTCGGCCCGCTCATTGCCGCCGGCCTGGTGCAACTCTTCGGCGGCTCCTGGATTGCCTGCGCAATTCTCATGTTTGTTTACACCGGAGTCACCCATATCACCGCGTGGCTCATGCCCGAAATCACCGGGCGCGACCTCACCATCAAGGAGGATGCATTCTAATGAAAGCTGTACAAGTTCGTACGGATACCCCCAAGCAGATTCACATCACCGACGTTCCCGATCCGGTTGCCGGCGCTGGCGAAGTACGGGTGCGCATGGAATGGGGCGGCATTTGCGGCTCTGATCTGTCCTACTGGAAGAACGGCGCCTCCGGGACTGCGATTATGCGCGAGCCGCTGATCCTTGGCCACGAAGTTGCCGGGGTTGTGGACCAGGTAGGCGAGGGCGTTGCCGGCGTTGAGGCCGGCCAGCGAGTGGCGATCTACCCGCCGACCCTGGTGGGTGAGCATGATATTCCGGAAAGCACCCGTGGCAAAGATAATCTCTGGCCGGAAGTCCGCTACTTTGGCTCCGCCGCTTTCTTCCCGCACGAGCAGGGCGGTTTTTCCACCTACCGGGTGGTGCGCCCCGATCAGCTGCGTATCTTGCCGGAGAACGTTTCGACCAAGGAAGGCGCCGTCGCCGAACCGCTCGCGGTAGCGATGCATGCCGTGAGCTTAGCCGGAGATCTTTCCGGCAAGCGCGTACTCGTGAATGGGGTGGGCCCGATTGGGGCACTGGCCGTGGCCGCCGTGAAATTCGCCGGCGCGCGTGAGGTCATCGCCTCCGACGTCGCCGCGGAATCCCTGCGGGTCGCCAGCGCGATGGGTGCCACCAGCACCGTCAACCGCGCCGCCGGCGAAACCCTCCCCGCCGACGTGGACGTCACCATCGAAGCCTCCGGTGCCGCCGTTGCTATCGGCGATTGCCTCATGGCGACCGTTCGCGGGGGCACCATGGTTCAGGTGGGCAACCTGCCCGCCGGTGAAGTTTCCGTGGTGCTTGGGCAGCTAGTTACTCGCGAAATCACTTACAAGGGTTCGTATCGTTTCAATCCGGAGTCCATGGACGCCGCGATTGACGCGATGGCGCGCGGACTGGATGTTTCGCCCGTGCTCACGCACGAATTTAAGATCGACGACGCCGCGGCTGCTTTCGCTACCGCGGATGACCGGTCCACGGGGTCTTCCAAGGTCATGCTCCAGCTCAGCTAAGCGGAGCCAGCCGGTGTGACCTCGCCGCGCGGCACCCAAGCGCTCTCAAGATGGCAAAGGGGCACGGACTGTATTGTCCGTGCCCCTTTTCCGTGCCTTTTCCGAGATCTGCTTACGTGCCCCTTTTCTGCACCCTCTGCCCGTCCACGAAATGCAACTCCCTGACAGCAGACCCCACAGGATGCAACCCCACGACAGCGAAACAATTTCTTAAGGGGGTGCGGACGGTTTCCTAGAGATTTTTAAGGAGATAGTTCAATGAATAAGAAACCGGGAGTTGCAAACGGGATCAGGTACTCCGCCAAAGACAAGCAAAGAGCTCTCGCCATCCTGGAAAAGCTTGGCTCTCTAAGGCAAACAGTCCTAGAACTGGGTTATCC
>NZ_QDIE01000022.1 GCF_003957255.1 Actinotignum sanguinis | reverse complement strand
GTGATGGTGAGTTGTAGATCTTTTCCAGGGTGCTTCGTTCCTCGTCACTCAAGGCGAGTGGTTTAGCGGGGTGCGACATGGATCAATAATACCATCACCAGTAAGCTATTTCACGGACGGTACACTAGTGACCAGCCCACCTCGGAAACTTCGGAGCCTGGCACCGCCGCCACGGATCCTGCGCAGCCCGAGCCCGCCAGCCCGGCAGCGCCGTCGCCCATCACTGAAGAAGGCGCGGCAGAAGCGGAAACGGCAGAAGGTGCAGCCGGCACCACCGAATCTACCCCGTCACCGGAGACTGATCCGAGTGCCGCGGAAACCGCAGAGGCCACCACTCCGTTGGATCGGGCCCAGAAGAGCTGGCGTGAACAGCTTGGAATTCTTGAGCAGCCGGAAACCGCTCCGCGTGACGGCTCGGCCAGCCTGCTGGCTGCACCCCCGAATCGTTTCGCACCGCGTAATGTGCGGGAAACTTCTATGGAGCAGTGCAGCGGCCGCGGTTTTTACTCCATGAGCTCCGGTAAAGGCGAAATCAACCGTATTACCGTCGGGTCGAACGGGCGGCTCGGTTCTGAACCGGTGGGGCGTGTGGAATGGAAGAAAGACACCGGCGCGGGGAAGAATCGGGGTTACGACGCCTTGGCCATCGCGGCGGATGGCTCTATGTGGCACGCTGAATTCGACGGTTCAACCCAGCCCGGAACAAATCCGCTTACCTGGATTAGTCATGGGCGCATATCCAATACCGGTGATAAGGGTTATCAGCAGCAGGAAAGTTACCAGATCATCAATCCAGGGATGCCTATCAAGGGTGGCACGATGTCCCGGGATGGTAAGTACGTTCTTATCGGTGATACCGCGAAAGCTGGCCCCAATTACAAGTCGAAGCGCAAGCTCATGGTCTTCGACCCGGCAAATCGGCGCCTGGTCACTCTTGGCTATGTGAGTTCTAGCAGTCTGTCCTCGGCAGTTTTCTCTGACATGATCTTCGATAAGGACGGCAATCTCTATCTTCTCGCAGGTTCTGCCGAAGGCCGCCTGAACAACCGGGGCCGCGATTTCTCCGGACTCACCCAGATGCGTATTGACCGTATCGACGCCAAGGCATTCGAGGATGCTTATAACAACGCGCTTGCCGCTGGCCAGTACGCGACCGCGAATAATGCTCGCCAGCCACAAATCAACCTTAACACTATTCGCAACAAGAATTTCCCCGAACTTCCCGCTCAACTCGTTCGCTCTTTCCACATGAATATCATGATGTTTGAGCCCGGTGGACTTGCGGCCGGGTCGAACGGTTCGTTCTATATCTCGGGGCGTTATACCGGGCAGAATCCGGGTGCTTCCAATGGGCGGGGCGGCTTTGCGCGCAGCGCGATTTACGAAGTCGATATTGTTTCCGGCGAAGTGAAGAATGGCGGTAACCCCGTCTTCAAAACGCCTGACGCTCCTCAAGGCAATGAGAACGGGCAATGGTCTGACCAAAACATTGTTGATCTTGAAGGCTGCCCGGATCTTCCTACTATTACCGCTGAAAAGAACATTACTCAGCGCCTGAATGACCGCGACCAGTTCACGGTGAGCGTTGAAGAAAAGAACCCTGGTAGGAAGCCCGACGGTAGTCCCCGGGACGGTATTTTCTCCGTGTCTATGACGACGAAGGGTCAAACCACCGGTTCTCAAACGCCCACATCTACGTTGCTGCGTGGCCGGGATCGTGTCTATGTTCTTAAGGAGCAGCTGGCGGAAGGGTCGGCGTCGTCCCTCAGTGACTACAACAAAGTATGGAGCTGCACGGACAAGCTGGGGCGGAATGTTCGGGTTCAAAACCAACGTGAGGATGGCGGTGCCTTTGTCGGGGAAGTGACCTCGCCTGCTGTGAACGGTAATCTCACGTGTTCGGTGTTGAATACCCCGAAGATGACGTCCTTGACCGTGGAGAAGCGCGACGCGGATTATAACGATCCGCTGCCCGGTGCCGTTTTCGACCTGTGCGAGGATACCAACGGGAACGGCCGTTGCGATGCTGGTGAGCCGCGTCAAGGCGAGCGCACCACGGATAGATACGGTCGGGCTAGGTGGGATAACGTGCTGATCGGCAGGCGCTACGTGGTGGATGAAGTATCTGCTCCGCGCGGTTACCGGCCTGCGGGTGCTCCCCAGGTAGTAACGACGGCGCAGCAGAATCCGCCGGTCATCATTAAGAATGATCGCGTGCGTGGCACTATCGTGTGGGAGAAGAAGGAAACCGGGTCGGAGAAATTCCTCAAGGGATCCGTGTGGACGGTGCGTGATCAGCATGGGCGGCCTTTCGAGGTAAGCGATTGCGTGGGGGAGACCGCGCAGGCGTGCCCGGCCACAAAGCTCTGGCAGGATCAGGATCCGCGCCCGGGTAAGTTGCGGCTGGAAAACGTTCCCTGGGGTACCTACACCCTGGAAGAAAAGACCGCGCCGCTGGGCTACGTGAAGTCCACCGAGGTGAAAACCGTGGAGGTGGGCGCCACAACGGTCACGAATGACCGTAACGAGCCCGTGGAACTGAATCTTGGCGCGATTTATAACAAGCTTCGTGAGGCACCGCCGCTCCCACTCACCGGTGGATGGAGCGAGGACGCGTTCCGCACGGCAGGCTTCGCGGTGCTCGGGGGAGCTGTGCTCCTGGTGAGCATCGTGATGATCAGACGGCGAAACCGGGGGTGAGCGTGAAATAAGGCTCAGCCACTGAGAGCTGTGCACGTCACACTGTGCAGCTAACGCCGCCCTTCGGGCAGAAATAACCACAAAACTAATTGAAGCAATATGTGCTGCAATCACGGAGAGGACTACCATGCAGCTGAAGAAATCTATCCGCGCGGTGCTCGCCGCCCTGATCACCGCCCTGCTGGGCGCCGCTGGTCTGGTGCTCGCACCCGGGGCCCACGCTGCTCCGCAGAACGACAAACTTGGTAACCCGGATCTCACCCGCAAGGGCTCGATCATTGTTCACAAGTATGAGAACCCTGCTTGGAACCTGGAAAACAACGGCCAGAAGCTCACGCCGCCGGAAACCGCTAAGGCTATGAATGATGTTCAATTCACCATTCAGAAGGTTGACGGTATTGATCTCACCAAGAATGAGGATTGGGCTAAAATTTCCGAACTTCAGTACGATGAGGGAACCAATAAGGTCACCTATAAGGGTGCCGATGTTGCTCTTAACGCTACACAGACGCCTGGAACCACCGCTGTTGACGGTACCGCCACGTTTGGAAATCTTGATGCTGGTGTTTACCTGGTTCGTGAAGGCGATACCGGTCCGCACAAGGTAATTAAGAAGGCTCAGCCTTTCTTCGTCTCCATCCCCTTCCCTTCGAAGGTAAACAACAAGGCCGAATGGATTTACGACGTTCACGCCTACCCGAAGAACACCGTGTCTGATGATGGAACGAAGACTCTTCGCGAAGATAACGCCAAGAAGGTTGGCGATACCGTCAAGTGGGATATTCAGTACAAGGTTCCTGCTCTCGGCAAGGACGAAACTTACACCAAGGTCGGCATCGTCGATCAGCTCGACCGGCACCTCAAGTATGCGGGCGCGGTTGTGACTCTTGGTGATCAGCCGTTGGTTGAGAACACTGATTACACGGTTACCGTTGCTCCTAATGAGAAGGCTGAAACTGATACGCAGGTTCAGCAAACTGTGACCATCGAGTTGAAGACCGAACGTCTTGCTCAGGTCACTGCGGGTCAGGTATTCAAGGTTGAGCTGGCTACCCAGATTACCGGTCTTCCCGATGAAGGTTTGATCCCTAACTCTTTCGGCCCGATTGTTAATGAATACAACCCCGGCACCGGTACTACCCCTGGTGATCGTAAGGTTAAGGTCGGTGATCTCCTCGTCCTTAAGCAGGATAAGGATAATCAGAAACCACTGAAGGACGCTGAATTCGCTATCTACGCGACTCAGGAAGATGCCAATAACAACACCAACGTGATTGCTACGGCGAAGTCCGACGAAAATGGTCAGGTGCGCTTCGTCGGCCTTGTGCTTGGCAAGGACGATAGCAAGACCTTCTATCTCAAGGAAACCAAGGCTCCGACCGGTTACGTGATCAACACTGAGGTCAAGGCTGTTACCGTCAACAAGGGTAAGTCGACTCAGGTTGAATACACCATCGACAACACCAAGCATGACGGCCCGAACCTGCCGCTGACCGGTGCTGCCGGCCAGCTCATGCTCACCCTCGGTGGCCTCGCGCTGCTGGGTGCTGCTGGTGGCTTGACCGTCGCTCAGGTTCGCCGCAACCGTGCGGTGAACGCCTAAGCACAGAACTGACCGCGTAACTTTCGCGGCCTACCGAACGGGTGGGGAGGTGCCATCTGGCACCTCCCCACCCGGGTCTGTATCTCATGAAGAAAAACCTGCTGTTGCCCTACCTCATCGGGCTCCTTGTTATCCTCGGACTCACCTTACTGGTCTATCCGCACGCCGCCGCGTGGCTCTCCCAATACGAGCAATCCAAAGTCACCGGAGCGTACTCCGAACAAATCGCCACCGCGCAGCCCGATAAAGACACCCAGCTCGCCGCCGCGCATGCCTATAACGAGGCATTCAACGCCGGCGCGGTCCTGGAAGCCAATGAACGCAAAGCTACCGGCACCGGCGACACCACCGCCGCAGACGGCATCTGGCCATACGAAAAAATCCTTGCCGCGGACTCCGAGGGCCTCATGGCCCGACTGCACATCCCCACTATCGACGTTGACCTACCCGTCTACCACGGCACCTCAGACGAAGTCCTCAACCGCGCGGCCGGCCACCTGGAAGGCACCTCACTACCCGTAGGCGGGCCCAGCACCCGCGCCGTTATCACCGCGCACCGCGGCCTCGCGAACGCCCGCATGTTCACCGACCTCAACAAAGTCAATGTGGGGGATACCTTCACCATTGAAGTCTTCGGAGACGTACTCACCTACCGCGTGCGGGATACCAAAGTAGTAGCACCCGAAGATACCGATACCCTGCGGGTAGAAGAAGGCAAAGACCTCGTCACCCTGGTCACCTGCACCCCGCTCGGCATTAACTCCCATCGCATCCTAGTCACGGGGGAGCGCATTATCCCCACCCCGGTAGCGGACGTAGAAGCCGCGAATAAACCCTCCGATCTGCCGCGCTTCCCGTGGTTCGCTATCGCGTACGGAGTGGCAGTGCTGGCCACCATCGGGGTGCTTGCGCGCATGACGTGGAAAGAGCGCCGCCGCGCCCAGAAAGCAGCAGCCGCCCGGAAAGAAGCCTCGGCTCAGAAGGTAGCAGCCGCCCAGGAAGAATAGTGCCCGCTATTCAGGACAGTTCCTCGTCGGCACGTAAGAATTCATCCCGCCCGATGGTGAAGCGCCGCTTGGATACGGGCGCGGGTGGCGTGGGAAGCACAATCGCCTCAAGATCGGCATCCGTCACCCGGACAAGGAGCTGGCGCATCCCCTGATCTACCAGGTAAAAAGCGCGCGGTGCCTTTCCCTTGAACCAGATCTGGAAGAGGTCAAGGTCGAAGATACTAGCAATAAAAGCAGTAATTCCTTTGAGTGCATTCCGGCGCGGGCGCGCGTGAAGGTGCCAAATGTGTGCCTGTGGGAAAAGAGCACGTACTTGTGTATCGGCATCCTTTCGCTGGGCTTCTTTCAGCTCAAATTCGCGTGGCTGTGAAGCGTTGAGCAAGGCACTAGTAGCACTCTGGGTAGGCTCGCGCACCACCACCGTGCCAAATTCTGACATCGGTGTTTCGGGATCACGCATCGAGGGCCGCTTTGCCATCAGGCACCTTCCTTTCCAGAGTCCGCGGGAGCCGTAGCGTCAGCTGCCGGAACGGCAGCTGCGGCGTCGTCGCCCGCACTCGGGCAAGGCGCGGGGAGGCTCCACTGCAGCGGAATTGCCCCGCGGCTGCGATCCGGATGCTGAATAACATCGAGCAGGCCCAGGATAGTCGGGGTGAGCGCCGTCGTACCGGTATACGCAAGATAGCGGGACTGCCAGCGCGGCTTGAACTTTTCTTTATAGGAACGCAAGCCCTTGAAATTGTAGAGACGGTCCCCGAAATCGTAAATCACACGCACCACCTTTTCGCGCGCCCGCGAGAAGCGCGTGGTTCCGGTATTAGACATCGGCGCCATCCCCAGATTCACGTGGGTATAGCCGTTGTCCTTCGCCCATTCGATAAGGGAAACGAAAATACCGTCCATTGTGCCGCCCGGCGCGTCCGGGCGGATGCGCATGAGGTCCACGGAAGCAACACCCGGGGCCATCGGCATGAGGCTCGCGAAACCTTCGATACGTTCCTCCCCGCGCACCAGCAGCACCGGGGTGCGGCCAATATAGGAAGCATCGAAGAAACCGAGGGAGAAGCCCATCTCCGCGCGCTTGCCCAGCCACGCATCCGAAACCTCGCGCAGCTGCTCCAGGAACTCAGGAGTATAGGGCGGGAAATGCACCTCGAAATGGGTGCCTTTTTCACCCATCCGGTTACGCATGCGCCGGAATACCTTGCCCTTATTACCAACATTGGAATATGTGGCCAGATCCACGGTGGCATCCTCCCCGATTTTCACGAAGGAGAAACCGATATTCGCGCATGCCCCCAGGTAGATATCCGCAATCTCGTAAATCGCGACCGAGCAGCCGTGCTCATCGGCATAGGTGACGAATTCCTCGAAAAGCTCCTCGAAAGTAGCCTCATCTCCGAAAGGATCACCGAGTACCAGCATGGAGGAACGGTAGGGGCGGTAGAGGAGCGCTGCGCGCCCGTTAGAGGAATAAAAGACCTGCTTATCGCCCAGGTAGAAGAGGTGGGTGAAAGCGTTGCCGGCATTGTGTTCGGCCAGGAAGGCCTCGAAACGCTGCACATCGGCCGGGGTGGGAAGCTCGAAATGCGGGGCGCGGGAACGTGAGAAGAGCAGCGCGAGGGAAATAAGGGAAACGAAGCAGATCATGCTTAGCCCGGTGAGAAGGGCGTGCGCGGTGGGGTATACGTGCGCCTGCGGGGCACCGTGGATCCAGCGCCATGCGAAAATTGCCAGCGGGATACCTACCGCGATCACCGCGGAAAACGCGAAAGAACGCCATTCGAAGGGGAGGGGTTCGCGGTTGAAGGCCCCGCGCGCCAGGTAGAGCAGAATCGAGAACAGAATGATGACGATAAGCGCGCCGGTATCTAGCCCGCGCGCCACCGAGGCCACCGCGGCTACGCCCAGCAGGATCAAAATGATGGGGAAGACGCGGCTGACCCGTTGGCGCACCCCGCGCGCCAAAATGAGCAGCATGATGCCCACCAGCAGCGAGACGATGCGCGAGGAGCGGATCATTTCGTGGGGGAGGAATACATGTAGTAGCGCCACCCGCGCGTAGAAAGAAGGCGCGAAAGCGTTGACGATGGAGAAAATCCCCAGGATCACCACGCCGGTGGAGAGTGCATTAATGAGCCAGCGTTCGCGCTTATCCCGGTCCTCCAGGCCCAGGCGCGGGTAGGCGTATTCGGCCAGCCAGTACACGGTGGCCGCCAGCCACGGCAGCGCGTAGTAGGTGACCCGGTAAACGATAATCGCGAGCACCAGGGTGGAGGAATCAAAACCGAGGTGCTGGAAGAACACGATAACGGTGAGGTCGAAGGTTCCCAGCCCCGCCGGGATAAAGCTGAGCAGGCCCACGAGCGTTGCGGTGGCGTACACAAATACCGCCTGCACGAAAGAAACCTCGCCCAGGAACGTGCGCACGCAAATCCAGAAGAACACCGCCGCGGCCAGCCAGTCCGCAACCGAAGCGAAGAGCATCTGGAGTTTTTGCCGGAAGTTCTGGGTGCCGATCGCGGTGGCGCGCAGGTCAATCTTCCAGATATGCACCTTGCCGGCCAGGAAATACACCGGGATGTACAGGCATGCCACCACGGGCACGATGAGGAAACGCCCGTCATAGCGGAAGGCGAAAGGGAGGGTGGCCAGCAGCATGGCGAAAAGTCCGAGCAGATTCGCGGCCCACACCGCCACGCTGGCATCCACGGCGGCTTTCGTGGAGGCCCCGGCCCGCTTGTAGTAGCGCGAGCGAATCGCCCCGCCGGTCAGCCCGCCCAGCCCCGCGAAATTATTGAAAGCCTGGGCAATCCACCCGATTTTCACGGCGGTTCCCACCGGGACCTCCACGCCGAAATGCCGCGAAGCGAAAATGTCATAAATACCGGTGGCGGTAAAGGCCAGGAAACCGAGAGCCACGAGCTCCACGAGGACTACCGGCGGTGTCTCGCTGAGCACCCGCGCCATATGCTCCCCGCTCAACTCCTGAAGTTGGGTACGAGCCACGGCCGCCACCCCGGCGATCACCAGCACATAGAAAGTGATTTTGAAGGGGCGGGGATGGGAGCGGATGAAAGCGACAAGTCGCGACACCGGGGAACCTTTCTTCGACGACGACGCCTCGGCCCGCGTGCTCGCTTTCGCGGTGCTGACCGGCCCGGAGGCATCCTGAACCTTACTCATTATGCCCTGAAACCAGGCCCGTGCGCCGGTAAATGGAGGCGGGGAGGCCGCGCAAAACCTGTGACAACTGTGGAAATTGGTGGGAGTTGTGATGTATGTCTTAACCGACACGCGGCGATTTCGCAGAAAATTCTCACTTTGGCGCCAGTTTCCGCTACATTTTTGCTTAGTGGTTCTTATGAGCCATGTACCTGAACAGATATCGAGAGGTATTTTCATGTCCGTTAACCGCACAGAGCTCATCGCAGCTATCGCCGACCGTTCCGGCCTGTCCAAGTCCGATGCCGATAAGGCGATCGCCGCGCTCCAGGAAGTGCTCGTCGATTCGCTTTCCAAGGGTGAAGCCGTGAAGATCACCGGCCTGCTCTCCGTGGAGCGCACCGAGCGCGCCGCCCGCAAGGGCCGCAACCCCCGCACCGGTGACGAAATCGAGATTCCCGCCGGCTACGGCGTGAAGATCTCGGCTGGCTCCAACCTCAAGAAGGCTGTGTCCAACAAGTAACGCCACGGGCTGTCCAGCATCGCCTCCTCGGTTCACGCCGGGGAGGCGATTCTTCTTTGTGGCGAGGTGAGGTACGACGGCGCCGCCCGGCTGCTTCCCACTCCCGGCACGGGCCGTACAATAGAGCCCATGAGTACTTCCCTTCCCGATCCTTTAGGAACTCCGGGCGCACCATCGGCCCCGGCCGGCCCGGCTACGGAATCTCAACAATCCGTAGGGTTGCTGGAGCGCACCGATGAACGCCTCTCCCACGGTGACGAAGAGCGTTTTTCCCACTATGTACGCAAGGACCGCCTCGTGGCCTCGGCCGTATACGGTCAGCCGGTGGTGGCGCTGTGCGGGAAGATCTGGATTCCTTCGCGCAACCCGGATCGTTACCCGGTGTGCCCCACCTGCAAGGAGATCCGCAAACAGATGGGCAACCAAGGCTCCGGATGGCCCTTCGGGCCGGACGTGCCGGGAAGTGGCAAGTGAGTCTGCACCGTTCGATTCCCGCTTCCACCCCGCATAGTCCCTCTGTTTCCGCCGCCTCGAATCTCCCTCCGGCTTTCCCGGCCCGCGCGGCCTGGGGAACCACCTCGAGCCTGCGTTCCTGGCAGGCCGAAGCGTTGCGCCTCTACCTGGAGCGCATGCCCCGTGATTTCCTCGCGGTAGCAACCCCCGGCGCGGGAAAAACTACCTTTGCGTTGCGCGTCGCCGTCGAAATGCTCGCGCGTCACGAGGCTCGCACCATCACGGTGGTCTGCCCCACGGAACACCTGAAAACCCAGTGGGCGCAGGCCGCGGCCCGCGTGGGTATTCAGCTGGACGCTGATTTTACGAATGCGCAACGCACCGAGGGATCCTTCTTCAACGGGGTGTGCGTGACCTATGCTCAGGTGGCCGCCAACCCCGCCCTGCATCGCGAACGCACCGCTGCGCGGCCCACCTTCGTGATTCTGGATGAAATCCACCACGGCGGGGATGCACTCTCCTGGGGCGATGGCATCCGCGAAGCCTTCACCCCGGCGGCGCGGCGCCTGGCCCTCACCGGCACGCCGTTCCGCTCGGATACCTCGCCCATCCCTTTCGTGACCTACGAACCGGATGGCTACGGCAATCTGCGTTCGAAAGCTGATTACACCTACGGCTACGCCCAGGCCCTGCGTGACGGGGTGGTCCGGCCCGTCATTTTCCTGTCCTATTCCGGGCAGGTGCGTTGGCAAACGAAACAGGGGGATGTGGTGGCCGCAACCCTGGGGGAGCCGCTCACCAAAGACATGACGGCCCAGGCGTGGCGTACCGCCCTCAACCCGGGCGGGGAGTGGATCCCGGAAGTGCTTTCCGCCGCGAACGAACGCCTCACGGTGGTGCGCCGCTCGCTACCTGATTCGGGTGGGCTGGTGATCGCCTCCAACCAGAAAGACGCGCGGGCTTACGCAGATATTCTTACCGAGATCACCGGGGAGGCCCCCACCGTGGTGCTCTCCGATGATTCAGGAGCGAATGAAAAAATCGCGAGCTTCGCCGGTTCAGATTCCCGGTGGATGGTGGCGGTGCGCATGGTATCCGAAGGTGTGGACGTGCCGCGGCTCGCGGTGGGCGTGTACGCGACCTCGGCCTCCACGCCGCTGTATTTCGCGCAGGCTATCGGGCGTTTCGTGCGGGCGCGCCGGCGCGGGGAAACCGCGACGGTGTTTCTGCCGTCCGTGCCGGTGCTGCTTGAGCTGGCCGCTCAGATGGAAAAAGAACGCGATCACGCCATTTCGAAGCAGGCGGAGGTGACCGGCTGGGAAGATGAGCTGCTGGAGGCCGCCAATCGGGAAGAAAAAGCCAGTGAGGAACTGGCCGGCCCGGGCTACGAAGCCCTGGAATCGGGTGCGCTTTTTGATAGGGCGCTTTTTGATGGCGGTGAATTCGGGCTCGGGGCTGCTGTTGGTTCGGAAGAAGAAGCCGATTTTCTGGGGATTCCCGGCCTGCTTGAACCCGAAGAAGTAACTACGCTGCTGCGGGCCCACCAGGCCGAGCAGGCGAAAAAGGCCCGCACTCAGCGCCCGGCCGCCGGAACCGATGAACTTACCCGGCGGCGCACCGCACGTAAGGAACTCACTCAGCTGGTGGCGGCCTGGGCGAAGAAAACCGGGGATCCGCACGCCCTTATTCATACCGAGCTGCGCCGGGCCTGCGGCGGCCCGGAAGTGGCGCGCGCCAGTGCCGACCAGATTGAGGCACGCGTGAAAACACTGCGGCGCTGGTTCGTGGGCCAACGCTAGGCGCGTCACCCCGAAACAGCGCCGTGTGAGCGCGCGGCCCGTGCAGCGAGCCGCAACGGCCGCGGCGAGCAGAAAGGCGAGCGGGAATTAAGCCGCGGCGTCGTCGCCCGGGAAAATATCCACCATGCGGGTGGGGATAGCGGGTTCCCCAGCGGAGAGGCGCCAACCGTCGTAGGGGAGGGCATCGCGCGAGGTATCGTGGCGCAGGCGGGCCGCGGAGAGGACCTCCGTGCCGCAGTAGCGTTCATCGATCACGCCGGCGTTCACCAGGTGGACCTGAAGCGGGCGGGCACCCTGCTTCTCCAGGTAGGCCAGGCCCTCCGCGAAACTAGCGGCGCTCACCACCAGCTCTTCGGTGGCATGCCCCCCGCTTTCTAGACGCCCGGCAACCTTGAGGCCACCCACAGAAGCCTTATTTTCCGAGGCCTTGGCGACCTCTTCGGGCCGGCCATCCGCACCCTCGCGCTGGACCAGCTTATACACCATTTGCGCGGTGGGAACCCCCGAACCGGTCACCAGCCGGGTCCCCACTCCGTAGCCATCCACCGGAGCGGAATTGAGCGCCGCAATCGCGTATTCATCCAGGTCCGAGGTGACGGTAATCTTCGTGGACGTGGCCCCCAGGCGATCAAGCTGCTCACGCACCTGGAAAGCCGTTGCGATCAAATCACCCGAATCGATGCGCACCGCGCCGATCTCACCGCCGGCAGCGCGCCCGGCCGCCACCGCATTCTCCACACCCTGCGCGATATTGTAGGTATCCACGAGGAGGGTGGTGCCGGTGCCCATCGCCGCGATCTGAGTATCAAAAGCTTCGCGCTCCGAATCATGGACCAGGGTGAAGGAATGCGCCGAGGTGCCGGAAACCGGGATCCCGTACTGGCGCCCGGCCTCCAGATCCGAGGTGCCCACAAAGCCTGCGATATAGGCCGCGCGGGCCGCGGAAACAGCGCTGCGTTCGTGGGTGCGGCGCGCCCCGAAATCCACGCAGGGCCGCCCGTGCGCCGCAATCGTCATCCGCGAGGCAGCCGTAGCCACCGCCGAGTCATAGTTGAAAATAGATAGCGCGAGGGTTTCCAGTACGCAGCACTCCGCGAAAGTTCCCACCGCGGTGAGAATAGGGGAGCCGGGGAAGTACATTTCTCCTTCCGCGTAACCCCAAATATCACCGGAGAAGCGGAACGTGCGCAGCCACTCCAGGGCAGCGTCGGAAACGATCTTATTGGCGCGCAGATACTCAATTTCTTCTTCCCCGAAACGGAAATTCTTCAGGGCATCAAGGAGGCGACCCGTTCCGGCCACCACCCCGTAACGCCGCCCGCCCGGCAGCCGGCGCGCAAAAATCTCAAAAACAGCCCGCCGTTGGGCCTTTCCCGACTGCATGGCGGCATCCACCATGGTCAGCTCGTACATATCGGTGAGCAAAGCAGTTGAAACACTCATATGCACGAGTTTACCCGCGCGCATCGGAGCGGACCGGGGATGATCGGCCGCGCCAGACAGAGCTTGGCACTAGGATGGAGGTATGAGCGCGCACCCATCTCCTGAAGATTTAGGGGCCAGCAGCCCAGCTACCCGCACCGAAAGCCTCACGCTTTTCGAAGCGGCGGCCAGCCCGGCCCGCGCCTGGCGCACCGTTGTGCACGATGACCCGATCAACCTTATGAGCTATGTGCAGTGGGTATTCCAATCCTACTTTGGCCATTCGGCCGACCGCGCCCTCAACCTCATGCTCGAGGTCCATACCCGCGGGCGCGCCGTCGTATCAACCGGACCGCGCGAACAAATGGAAACAGACGCTAGGGCCATGCACACCTACGGACTGCTCGCCACCATCGAAGAAGAACCGGAAGGTGGGAGATAACCATGCTGCCTTTCCGCCCCGCCCGCGGCGGCTACCGCGCCAGTGTTGACGCGACCGAACGGCAACTTTTTGCCGGACTCGCCCGCGACGTCGCAACGCTGCTCGGCTACAACCTGGACGAAGAAATGAACGACGAAGGTAGCCGAGCCGGCGATCTTACGGGTGGAACTGACCACGTGACGGGCGGAACTAGTCACCTCACGGGCGGAACTAGCGCACAGCACGTGGAAGAATCCAGCGATGTGCTCGCCTCCTACGAACGCGAATTAGCTGATCTGGAGAGCACGCGCTGCTACGTCCCCGCGCGCAATATGGATACCGCCCTCGCCCGCCTCCTCCCCGATATGTCGGAAGAACCCGCGCTCGCGGACGAATTACGTTCGCTCACCGAATCCGCGGTCTGCCACGCAAAAATCTGCAACTTGCTGGTTTTCTATACTTCGCTGGCAAGCGAGAAAGTGTGGGTGAGTAATGAGGATGCCGGGGCGTGGCTGGCCGGCGCCAATGATATCCGCATCGTGCTCGGCAGCCGCCGCAATATCACCACGGCAGCGGAATCGCAGGCGGTGACCTCGCGTGCGCTCAGCATTATGGAATCCGAACGCCCCCAGATCGATACCACCGACGATATGATCGGCGTGCTCTACGTGATTATCGCGTGGTGGCAAGATTCACTCATCACTGCCATTCAGAACAAGGACCTGCGGCGGTAACTTGACAGTATGGATTCCCGTCCCATTGGTATTTTTGATTCCGGCGTAGGTGGCCTCACGGTAGCGCGCGCCATTATTGATCAACTTCCGGGCGAATCCATTACCTATATCGGGGATACCGCGCACTGCCCCTACGGCACCAAATCCATCCCCGAGGTGCGCGCCTACGCCATGGACATCATGGATAAATTGGTGAGATCCGGTGTGAAAATGCTGGTCATCGCCTGCAACTCGGCTACCTCCGCGGCGCTTGCCGATGCGCGGCAGCGTTTTGCTACGGAGATGGGGATCCCGGTGCTGGAGGTGATTCGCCCGGCGGTGCGCCGCGCGGTACGGGCCACCCGGAACGGGAAAATCGGGGTGATCGCCACCCCGGCCACCATCGAATCGGGCGCGTACCAGGATGCTTTTACCGCTGCCCCGAATCTGGAGCTGACCACCCGGGCTTGCCCGGAGTTCGTGGAGCTGGTGGAACAGGGGCAGACGGCCGGCGCCCAGGTGCAGGCAGTGGCCGAACATTACCTGGCCCCCGTGCGGGCGGCCGGAGTGGATACCCTGGTGCTCGGCTGCACCCATTACCCGCTGCTCGCCGGCGTGATCTCCTACACCATGGGGGAGGACGTCACTATCGTGTCCTCCGCGGATGAAACCGCCCGCGACGTTTACCGCGCACTAGCTACCCGCGATATGTTTGCCGGCCCGGGCACCCCCCGGCGCCGCTTCTACGCCACCGGTGACCCGGTGAGTTTCGGGCGCCTCGCCCGCCGATTCCTCGGTCCGGAAGTAGGAACTGTGCTATCTACGGAGGAACTCTCGGCATGAGACTGACAATCATTGGATGTTCCGGCTCGATGTCCGGGCCCGAATCGCCGGCCTCGGCCTACCTGATCCAGGCGGATGGTACAGACGCGAACGGTACCCCGCGCACCTACACGTTCACCTTGGATTTCGGTCCCGGTGCTATGGGCCATCTGCTGCGCTATACCGACCCGGCGCTTGTGGACGCCATGGTGATCTCGCACCTGCACGCCGACCACTGCGCGGACCTTATCGGGATGCAGGTCTACCGGCGCTGGCACCCCTCCGGCCCGCTGCCCCGGGTGGCGGTCTATAGCCCCGGGGATGCCCGGCGGCGCGCCCGCCAACTGGGCGACGACGGCCCCGAGGAAACTTACGATGACGTCTTTGATTTCCGCCAGGTTCGCAGCGGGGATATGTTCCGCGTTGGCCCCATGACCATCCAGGCTTTCCCCGCACTGCACACGGTGGAGGCCTTCGCCTACCGGATCACCGGGCCTTCTGATATTCGCCCGGGGGAGAACGCGGTGCTCACGTTCACGGGGGATACCGATCTGTGCGACGGCGTCATCGCCGCGGCGCGCGGCGCCGATCTGCTCCTTTCCGAATGCGCCTATGAGGACGGCCGGGATACCGTACGCGGCATTCACCTCACCGGTTCGCGAGCCGGGATATTAGCAGCGCAGGCCGGAGCCCGTGAGATGCTCCTCACCCACCTGCAGCCGTGGACGGACCGGGAATCCGTGCGAGCCGCGGCCCGGGAAGAATACGAGGGCCGGGTTGCCTGCGTGCGGGCCGGGGAAGCCTTCCGCATCTAAGCCCGCGCGTCGGTAGGTACCCGCGGTTTCGAGGCTCCCGGGGCAGCGGCCGTATTTTTCATGTCGTAGCGGCGCGGTAGCCTTAAGGCATGACTGACAAGAATTCCAGCGCCACTCGTGCCGATGGGCGCGCTAACGGCCGCTCTGCTGTCCGTGCCGATGGGCGCGCCGCAGATGAGATGCGCCCCGTTACCATTGACCGCCACTATTTTGAAACCGGGGAAGGCAGTGTGCTGGTGCGCTACGGGCGCACCACCGTGCTCTGCGTTGCTTCCTTTGAAGAAGGGGTGCCGCGCTGGCGTAAAGGCAGCGGGGAAGGCTGGGTTACCGCTGAATACTCCATGCTTCCGCGTGCTACCTCGGATCGTTCCCCGCGCGAATCGGTGCGCGGGAAAATCGGGGGTCGCACCCATGAGATTTCGCGGCTCATCGGGCGCAGCCTGCGCGTGGCCGTTGATATGAAAGCCCTGGGGGAAAACACCATCACTCTGGATTGCGATGTGTTGCAGGCCGACGGCGGAACTCGCACCGCGGCCATCACGGGCGCCTTCGTGGCCCTGGCGGATGCTATTTCCTGGGCCCGGGCACGTAAGTTGGTGCGTCGCCCGGTTCTCACCACCTCGGTTTCCGCGGTGTCCGTGGGCATTATTGATGGCCAGCCCCGCCTTGACCTTCCCTATGAAGAAGATGTGCGGGCAGATACCGATATGAATATCGTGGCGCTTGGCAGTGGGGACTACGTGGAGGTACAGGGAACCGCGGAACACCACCCCTTCAACCGTGCCGATCTGGCGGTTTTGCTTGATCTGGCGGATAAGGGCACCCGTGAGCTTCGTGAGCTCCAGCACCGGGTGCTTTTCGAAGGGGAGAATCCCGTGCGTAGCGATGTTTTTACCGGCGGCGACCAGTGGAAGTAGCGCAGCCGCGGCGCGTCGTCGTCGCTACCGGAAACACCCATAAAGTCACGGAACTGCACAATATTCTGGCGCCGTGGTTGAACGGAATCGAACTGGTCTCCGGCGGGGAGTTTGAGGTGCCCGAACCGGTGGAGGATGGCACCACATTCGCACAGAATGCCCTCATTAAAGCACGGGCCTACGCGCGCGCCACCGGCCTTCCGGCTATTGCTGATGATTCGGGCCTCTGCGTAGATATTTTGGGCGGGGCACCTGGCATTTTTTCGGCGCGCTGGAGCGGTGCGCACGGGAACGACGCCGCAAACCGCCACCTACTCCTCGCCCAGTTAGCAGATGTGCCCCTGGCCAATCGCGGCGCGCATTTCCATTGCGCGGCCGCACTGGTAACCCCGCAGGGCCGTGAGGAGGTACGTGAAGGGGATATGCCGGGTGCTCTCCTTACTGCTGAGCGTGGTAGCGGCGGTTTTGGATACGATCCGATCTTCGCGCCGGTCGGTTCCAGCCGTTCCAATGCGGAACTGAGCCCGGAAGAAAAGGATGCCATCTCCCACCGCGGTAAGGCCTTTGCCCAGTTAGCCCCGGTGATTATGCAGGTGCTGCTGGAACAGCACTAGAGGGAAATAGCGCTGCTGGAACGGTGCCGGGGGAGCAGAGCTAATGGCGCGGGCGGGGCCCGCTCCGGCCCTGAGTAAGCACCGCTTACAGGCGACGTAACCGCTGCCGTAAGCGCTGTTTACGTGTTTAGCAGCGACCGATATAGCCAAGGGCGGCGCGCAGCAGAGCCGCGTGCCCGTCTGACATTTCGGCCTGCAACTCCGCGGTGCGCGCCTCCCCGGGCGTAAACCAGGTAAATTCCAGGGAGTCATTTCCCGGATCACAATCCCCGTGAATGGGGATGATATAGGCCAGATCAACGCGATGCTGGCGCGCATCGTAGTACCCCGCCTCCGGTTCGGGAGTGGGGAAGTATTCGGTGACCGTGAACGGTGCCAGGTAGGGCGGAAGCTGGGGAAGTGCCACCGAGCCCAGATCTTTATCGATATGGCGGATGAGCGCGGCGCGCACCGGTTCGTGGAAGAGCACCCGCCCCGAGGGAAACTCCCGCAAAATCCCCTCGGAATCGGCACGCAGCAGCATCCCGATAGCGATCACCCGCCCGGTTTCATCTAGGCGAACCGGCACAATATCCACGTACACCATCGGGACCTTGTGCCGGACAAATTCGAGTTCCTCGGGGCTGAGCCACGGACCCATATCAGCTGCGTCGACTTCACTCATGTTCTTAATTTTGCCGGGCTTCGCGTTCGCGTGGTTCACTCCACGCTACCCGCGAAACATCTGCATTTTCGCGTATCGGGCCGACGCGGGCCAGCGTGGGCCGGGGCGCGACGTGTGATGCGTCAGCTAGGGGGCTAGACTGAGTGGCATGCGCCAAGCTCGATACCTCAATTACCTTGCCCTCGCCATTCTTGTGCTGGGCGTGGCAACCCTCGTTGTGGGTTGGTATATCGCTATCAGCGGGAATCTCCTTCCGCAGTACGGAGTGATTCTTGGGCTCGGTACGGTGGGTGCTGCGGCCTGCGGGTTCGGGTACCGCAGCGAACGCCCGTGGATATTCGGGGCCGGCGCTGTTTTCATGCTGTGGTTTGCGCCCACGCCTCTGGGGCTGTGGCCCCTGGGTATTGGCATCGCGATGCTGATCGCGTGGGCTGTGCTTATTGTGAAGGAAAATGATGTTAAATTCTGGTGATCGTGCCCCGGATTTCACCCTGGAGAGCACGGCGGGAACCTTCCGGCTATCCGAGCATCTGAACGACGGCGCCCGCGGCGTCATCGTGTACTTCTACCCGAAAGCAAATACCCCGGGGTGTACTACCGAAGCCTGCGATTTCCGGGATAACCTCAACTCGCTGCGCTCGGCTGGATATGCCGTGGTGGGAGTTTCCCCTGACTCGCTCACGTCGCTGGAGAAGTTCCGGGAGAAGCAGGGGCTCAACTTCGTGCTCGCCTCCGATCCAGATCATGCGGTGGCAAGCGAATGGGGTGCCTGGGGAGAAAAGCAAAACTGGGGTAAAACGGTGATCGGGATGCGTCGCTCCACCATCGTGGTGAATCCGGATGGCACCGTCGCGGCAGCTTTCTATAATGTGAAAGCTACCGGGCATGTGGCTCGGCTGCGCCGCGATCTCGGTATCGATGAATAATCGGGATAAGTAAGGGATCGGGATGCTGCCGGTAGTTTTCTTCGCTTCGGGCAGCTTCTGAATTTTCCTACCCCGGGAAATCCGCTAGGATAGACCGGTACGCGCGCGTGGCGGAATTGGTAGACGCGCTGGATTTAGGTTCCAGTGCCTTCGGGCGTGAGGGTTCGAGTCCCTCCGTGCGCACTCTTGTCATGAAATCACCTCAATTTTCATTTGTGCTCTTGAATTGATATGTGTAGCCGGAATCTTTCGATGACACCTCACGCCGGGTTGTGATAATAAAACTCTCACGTTGACAAAACTGCTATTTCGCGAGTATGTTTTGAAACAAAACAAAGGGTGGGTGTTCAAAGAAGTTCATCTCCCTTTGTGGTGAGGAGGCTGCAATGATGCGCATAACTAGAGGTGACTTCGAAGATCTCCATCGTGTAATCAATCGGCGTGGTACCTGGTCCGCTAAATGGGAGACCTTGCCCCCGGAACACATTTCACTTTCGGTTGCCGAAATGGAATTTGCGTGTGCTTCTGCAATCCGCGTAGCTATTGAGAAAGCAGCAGCTCGGGGAATCTACAGTTACACCGAGGTTTTTCCGGATTTTGCGAGCGCGTGTACGTCATGGTTTGCGCGTCGTCACGGTACCGAGTTTGGCGAAGAATCGGTCGTTTTTGTTCCACGAATTGTGGAAGCTACAGCGATGATCTGCGCCCATATGCTGCCGGCGGGAGCGAAGGTCATCACGCTCTCGCCGGCTTATGACCCCATCATGGAAGTGGTTCGCCGCTGCGGTTGTCAGGTTGCTGAGCCGTCCATGTTCTACACGGAGGGAACCTGGCATATCCCCTTTGACGAGCTCGCAACAATATTGCCAGACGCGGATCTTTTCATTCTTACTAATCCCCATAATCCGACCGGGCGGGCCTTCACCCAGGAGGAACTGGAACGGCTTTCGGAATTATTATCAAAGAGTTCATGTCTGGTGTTATCCGATGATATCCACTGCGATATTCTGCGAGCTGGGCGGAGGTGGTTGCCGTTAGCGCGCTACGCGGATGCGAAATTGCGAACCCGGCTCATCACAGCGCTTTCTCCCTCAAAGAGTTTCAATATGGCCGGTCTAGAGGCTTCAGCGTTAATAGTTCCGGATCATCGACTGCGTGCCAGAATTCGAGAGGGCTTGCGCGCCGCGGGGTTCCATAATCCCAATTATTTCGCCATTCCCGCCGCTATTGCAGCCTGGACACAATGCGAGGAATGGCTCAATACCACGCTCGCCTATATAGATAACAATATGGAAGCTTTTGTTCCGCGCTTCGGAGCCCTATTTGCGCGCGAAAAGGCTGTCATTCCGGATGCGACATATTTGTTCTGGTGTGATACCAGGAGATTGGGTGCAGCTGCCGCCGCGGAGGTATGCGCCGGAGCTGGAGTGCATCCTTCATATGGCGAAGGATTTGGACCGGAATGGCACGAATACCTTCGTTTTAATCTCGCCGCTCCTCAATCACTTCTTGACACTGCACTGCAACGCTGCGAAGCAGCAGTACAGAAACTGAGATAAATCTGTGCGCAGTCAGCGCTTTTGACCTAAGCTGTGGCAGGTCCCTGTTCTCCACAGGGTACTAGCCGCATATTTCACCGAGGAATTGTCGTCATCGACACAGCGAAAGGATCAATGATGACTTCGGAAAACAATCGCGGCACCGAGGCCGAGATACATAGGAAGAAAAAGAAGCCAACGGTCTTCCTGGCGCTTTTGCCGGTGATTTCCCTGGCATTGTTCATCGGCGGGGGATACATCGGCTTTGATTTGCCTGTTGAACCTATGATTATTGCGGCGGCAGCCGTCGCCGCCTGCGTTGCTAAATATCTGGGGTACAGCTGGGATGAGATGATCGAATCCGTAGCCGAAAAGACAGCGAAAGCCTGGCCTGCACTCCTTATACTTCTCACCGTTGGGCTACTCATCGGTGCGTGGATGATTTCGGGGACGATCCCGTACCTTGTGTACTGGGGCCTAGCCATTATTGACCCACGGTGGTTGGCGTTGGTTGCTCTGCTCGGCACCGCCGTCGTATCACTCTGCACTGGAACTTCGTGGGGATCTGCAGGTACCATCGGCGTCGCCTTTATGGGTATCGCCATCGGGTTGGGTGCTGATCTACCAATGATCGCTGGAGCTGTGGTATCCGGTGCCTACTTTGGCGATAAATTCTCCCCGCTCTCCGATTCAACAAATATCGCCGCGATGATTACCCGCGTGCCGCTCTTCACGCATATTAAGAATCTGACATGGACCACCGGAACCGCGCTCATCATCGGCGTTATTGTTTTCGCGATTGTGGGAATCAAGGGATCTGCTGCTGGAGTCGACACTTCCGCAGTGCAGGAAACCCTCGACCAATTAGCGGCCGGATTCCACCTCACGCCGTGGCTCCTGGTGCCACCCATTGTTGTTCTCGTTGGTGCGGCACTGCGTTTCCCGACCATTCCGGTCATGATGGCAGGCGTTGCCCTCGGGCTTTTCAACACCTTTGTTTTCCAAAAGTCGACGATTGCAGATGCCTTCACCGCTCTAGTTAAGGGGTTCAATCTCGATATGATACAGCGGCCCGAGTGGGCCAGTTTGACTCCGAGCGATGACATGGTGACATTGCTGGAACGCGGCGGAATGAATTCCATGCTAGGAACCTTGGCGATCTGCTTCTGTGCCTTAGCCTTCGCAGGAATCATGGGGGTGTCGCATTCGCTCGATTACCTCATTGAAAAGCTACTTCACCGTGTTAAGTCGCGCTTCGGCTTGGTCGCCAGCACCATCGGCGTGGGACTAGGAACCATTTCCGTCACATGTAACGGCCAGATCTCCGTCATTATGCCCGGTGAAGTACTGCGCCCGGCATACGTACGCCGCGGCTATCACCCCATGACATTAGGACGTACGCTCGAGGATTCCGTAACCGTGACCGAAACCCTATTCCCGTGGACCGCTGCAGGTGCATATATGGCGGCAACCCTCGGAGTGGAAACCTTGCAATATGTCCCGTGGGCGATTGTTAACTGGTCGGGCATGATCGTGGCACTGATCCTGGCTGCAACCGGCTGGGGTATTCAGATGCTGAGTCGTGAAGAACAGCTACGCATGCTCGAAGAGGACGATATGAACGAAAGCCATATTATTCGCTATGGCGACGGCACTCCCGGCCCGAGCGCAGCAGATCCTGAAGCTGCTCTAGTTGAACCTGCTGGTGGCACCGGCGCCAATAGCGTAGGAAAGTAGCGGGAAGGAAAAGATTATCTGGATAATAATCTACTGGCCCAGGGCCGCCCGCATGACCTCTACGGGAATGTCGGTGCGGCCCAGCCAGATTTCTTCCGCGAAAACACCTTGCCACAGCAGCATATCCAGGCCTGATACGCAGCCTGCGCCAACGCGGCGGGCCCGCTGCAGAAGCTCAGTTTCCAAAGGTTCGTACACCGCATCGAAAACAATATGATCGGGGCGTAGCCACGTTTCTGGAATGAGAGCCCCCGGATGGGCACTCATCCCCACACTCGTGGCATTGACCAGAAGGGAAGCAGCATCCACCTCGCGGCGAAGCGTACCCTCATCGGCAAGGTCACAAAGCTGAGCATCCACGCCGGTTTCACCACGTAAGCGCGCGAGGATATCGCGCGCACGTTCGAAATTCTTTCCGCGCCGGGAAAACACCCGGATACGGGAGATACCTTCGAGGGCGGCCCGCGTATAGATCGCGCGCGAAGCTCCGCCGGCACCCAACACCACCACCGCTTCACCAGGGGCGTAGCCGGCCGCCCGTACCGCGGCAAGAGCCCCGCGTCCATCGGTATTATGACCGACCGTGCGTCCATCCCCACATATGTGAACGGTGTTTACGGACTCCATGAGTCGGGCATCGTCGGAAAGCTCATCAACGGTCTCATACACGGCAGTTTTATGCGGCATTGTCACGTTAAAACCGCCAAAACCAAGATCGCGTAAAGCACTAACTGCCCGAGCCCCCGAATCCGGAGCGATGTCATACGCGAGGTAAACGGCGTTCACACCTAGGTGAGCAAAGGATGCGTTATGCATCGCGGGGGAGCGGGAATGCCCTATCGGATGCCCGATAACGGCATAACTGACCGTGCGCCCGTTAATCTCCATCGCGTTACTTCTCGGCGCTGCCCGGCTCGCCAGGCTGCTGGCCATCCTGCTGGCCGGATTGCTCACCCGGCTGCCCGGCCGCACCGCGCCGCGCCAGCCGCCCCAGCCGGCGCTGCGCGCGCCGTTCTTTCCGGGCCGCCCGCCGGCGTTCCTTCTCCTCGGATTTCTTTGTGGATTCGGAGTGATTGGCCCCGTAAATACCGTCCACCACATCGCGGTACCTCTCGAGTACCACTTCGCGGCGCACCTTAAGCGAGGGCGTGAGCAAACCATTCGCCTCGCTAAAATCACCGGGCACAATCACGAATTTACGGATGGACTCCGCTCGCGATACCTGGGCATTGGTGCGGTCAATCGCCCGCTGAAGCGAAGCCTGAACGGCCTCGGAATTCATAGCTTCGGCCGGAGTCATCTTCGGCAAGCCGTGCGAAGAAAGCCAGGAGGGGAGCATCTGTGCGTCAAGGGTAATTAGCGCGGAAATAAAGGGTTCGCCATCACCCAAAACCACCACATTGGAGATGAGAGGGTGGGAACTCAGCTTGTCCTCCAGCACCGCCGGTGCCACATTCTTACCTCCGGCCGTGACGATCAGGTGCTTCTTTCGGCCGGTAATGGTGAGGTTGCCGCGCTTATCGAGCGTCCCGAGATCCCCGGTGTGGAACCAACCGTCCGCAAACGCAACCGCGGTAGCTTCGGGATTGTTATGGTAACCGCGGAAAACAGAGTGGCCCTTGACCAAGACTTCGCCGTCGTCGGCAAGTTTAATGCGCATGCCCGGCAGCGGCCATCCAACGGTGCCCAGCACGGGATTCGCCGCGCGCGTGGCATTTGCCGGACCGGTGGTTTCCGTGAGACCGTAGCCTTCCACCACCGTTAAGCCGATGCCGCGATAGAAGCGCCCCAGGCGGGTACCCAGCGGCGCCCCGGCGGAAATTGCGAAACGAATTCGCCCGCCCATCGCCTCGCGTAATTTATTGAAAACTAGCTTGCGTGCCAGTGCGCGCTTCACCGCGAAAATCGGGCTGCGCCGGCGCCGCGTCCCGTTCTGCACCGCAATATCCGCCGCCCAGCGGAAAATACGGCGCCGCACACCCGCCCCGGCCTTCGCCTCGGCCGCGTTATAAACCTTTTCCAGCACCCGCGGAACTACGAGCAGCAGGGTGGGTTTGAAAGTTTCCAGATCGCTCATGAGGTTCTTGAGGTTGCCGACGAAACCTACCGAAATACGGGTGGCCAGGCCAAAGTAGGCACAAATCCGCCCCATCACATGAGCCATGGGGAGGAAGAGGAGGAGCGATGCCTGCGGATTATTGAGGATTTCCGGCTCGTAATGCCAGGTTCCCAGCACGGTACGCGCGAAATTCCCGTGGGTGAGTTCCACGCCCTTGGGATCCCCGGTGGTGCCCGACGTGTAAATAATGGTTGCGAGGGAATCGGCGGTGACCGCCGCGATGCGGGCCTCGAGATCTTCTTCGGGAACCTCGAGAGCCGCGGCGTTCAGCGCGGCGCGCCAATCTTCCGTCATGACGGTCGCGGGCGGAATCGCGGGCGGCGTTACCGAATCCACCAATTCCGCGTGAGCTCGGGTATCGGTAAAGATATGGGTGATCTCCGCATCCGCAACCATCCACGCGATCTGCTTGGCCGAACTCGTTTCATAAATCGGAACCGGCACCACCCCGATATGCAAAGCGGCCGCGTCCAGAAGCGCCCATTCGTAGGAGGTTGCCGCGAGGATACCGATGCGTTCGCCGTGCCCGAGACCCAGGCCGATCAGCCCGCGCGCTGTGAGGCGCACCTGCTCGAGGAATTCCGTAATCGTCAACGGTTTCCAGTTCCCGCCGATGGAGTTCTGGATATGCACCGCGATATCGCGCGGATGCTTGCGTTGCCGCTGCGCGAGCAGCCACGGAACCGTGTGATACGACTCGTTCTTGAAAGGAGCTTTTTGCGATAGGGAACCATCGCGATGCTTCTTCATCTATCCTCCTGCACAGGCCGCCCGCGGCGCGGACGGGCCTCGGTTGTGTAATTGACGCCCGCCTGAGCTTTAGTTTGCCGCGAGGACCGGGTTGCGCAGCACTCCGAAACCTTCGATTTCACATTCGACGACGTCGCCCGCTTTCAGCGGGGGCTCACCGTTAAAGGCGCCGGGCAGAATAATATCGCCGGGTAGTAGGGTGCAGCGCCGCGAGGCCGCCGCCACCGATTGGGCCACGGAGAGCGGGTAATCCGAGCTCCGCGCCCGGGTGTAGGTTTCCCCGTTGACCCGCGAGGTCATCGCAAGATCGCTCACGTCAATATCAGTGAGGATATAGGGGCCCACCGGGAGCGCGGTATCAAACATCTTCTGGGCGCCGTTCACATCCCCGCGGGCGGTCACATCATTAATAATGGTGTAACCAAAAACGGCGTCCAGCGCGCGTTCTTCGGGAACATCCTTGGCAACGCGCCCGATAATAATCCCGAGCTCCACTTCGTGGGCAAGGCCTTCGCTGGCCCAGTCCGGAATGATAATCGGATCATCAGGCCCGCACACCGCCGTATTGGGCTTCATAAAGAAGAAGAGGTCAGCAGCGGTGGCACCCGGCGCGGTTGCATTGCCAAAACCAATGGCCTTCGAGCGCGGAATCATGGGGGAGAGGAGCACGGCGTCGGCGGCGGCCACCCGCTCCCCGGTAGGTTGAATGTCCCCAAAAATCGGGTCATCGGCGAGGATAACGAAGTCATCGGCGCCTTCGTCGTAGACCGCGTAGCGCGGGCCCTGGCTCAAACTCAAGCGTGCTATTTTCATATCATTAACCTTAGTATTTCACCTAGACTTTAGCGACCGGCGCCCCGAAGGCGCGTTGAGCTTTGCGAACAACTGGACTCCAGCAGGCCCTCGATCCGATCCAGGGCCTCCAGGGCGATCGCGCGCGGGGTGGCCAGCACCATGCGCGCCCACTGCTCAAAACCGGCGCCCGATGCCCGCCCGGGCGTGAGCGCCACCTGCGCCTGTTCCAGAATTGCGGCGACGGCGCCCTTCGGCTCGCGTCCCTCCTGGCGGGCACGTTCCTTCTCCGCGCGCACAAATTCCGCCTCGGAAAAATCAAGGAAAGCAATATAGGTGCCTTCCACGTGCGCCATGCGCACCCCGGGCCATGCCTGCACCCGCTCTTCTACGATCCGCAGTGTTTCACCGATATAGGAGCACACCGCGCGATTCCAATCCCGGCCCTCCGTGAAAGCAATTTTGGTGGCGCGAGCTCCCAGCGTGGAAGTCGGAGAGCTCCACGCATTGGCATGGGGCGCGTAGCGGGCTGCGTCGTCGTCGTTATAAAAAATGAGCTGCGCAGCCTTGAGCCCGGGGATATTCCAGCCCTTCGTTGCGCTGGTCGCGGTGATGGTATGCGCGCGGGTGGCCGCGCTGCGCGGTCCGTAGGGAACGTAGGTGCCGTCGATAAGCACCGGGGCGTGAATACAATCCTCAAAAACGCGTGCGCCACGCCGTTCCACCACGGCAGCCAGCGCGTCAAGCTCCGCGCCACTCAAACAGCGGCCCGCCGGATTCCACGGGTTACACAAAATAAGCAGAGAACCGGGGGTGAGAGCTGCCTCTAATGCTTCCAGGTCCAGTTCCCAGCGGCCCGCGCGGAAAATCGAGGGAACTTGGCGCACCTCGCGCCCGTACTCTCCCGGAAGTGTGAGGAACGGCATATAGGCCGGAGTGGGGACGATGACCGGGGCATCCGGGGCTGTGAACTGCGTGATTGTGATCCGCAAGGCGCTAAGAACTTCGGGAATAAGGAACATGCGCTCGGGATCGGGCGCTGGGCCGAATTGGCCGAGCCAGTCGGAAACCGCGTTCATAATCCCCGGAATTTCGCGGGGCGGGAGGTAGCCGAGGGCGCCGCGCTGCGCTGCGTCCACCAGGTAATCGCGAATTTCGGGCGCGATTCCCAGATCCATTTCGGCCACCCACATGGCGATAGCATCCCCGAACGCGGACCATTTATGCGAGCCCTGCGCGATGAGATCAGAGACGGTGCGAGTGTCGAAATCATATGTCATATCCGTAGCGTATCCTTAACCCATCATGGCTATCACAACTGCTACCGGACGCGAGATCCGAGTTCGTTTCTGTCCCTCACCCACCGGCACCCCGCATGTCGGTATGGTACGTACCTGCCTCTTTAACTGGGCCTACGCCCGGCACGTAGGTGGAACTTTCATTTTCCGTATTGAAGATACCGATGCAGCCCGTGATTCTGAAGAGTCGTATCACCAGATTCTTGATTCCCTGCGCTGGCTCGGGCTGGACTGGGATGAAGGTGTAGAGGTGGGCGGCCCGCACGGTCCCTACCGGCAGTCCCAGCGCGGTGATATCTACCGCAAGGTCGCGGCGCAGCTGCTGGAGCGCGGTTACGCCTACGAATCTTTCTCCACCCCGGAGGAAATCGAGGCGCGCCACCGGGAACGCGGGGAGGATCCCAAGCTCGGGTACGACGGCTATGACCGCAACCTCACCGAAGAACAAAAGGCGGCCTACCGGGCCGAAGGGCGCGAACCGGTGCTGCGTATGCGCATGCCCGATGAAGATATTACGTTCACGGATGTTATCCGCGGGGATATCACTTTCCGGGCCGGCTCCACCCCGGATTACGTGATTGTGCGCGCCAACGGGGATCCGCTGTACACCCTCACGAACCCCATCGATGATGCCCTCACGGAAGTGACGGACGTGCTGCGTGGGGAAGATCTGCTTTCTTCTACGCCGCGCCAGATCGTGCTCTACCGCGCCCTCGAAGAACTGGGAATCGCGAAGTGGACTCCGCGTTTCGGGCATATGCCTTATGTGATGGGGGAGGGGAATAAGAAGCTCTCCAAGCGTGATCCGGAATCGAATCTGCTTCTCCACCGCGAACGCGGCATGATCCCGGAGGGCCTGCTCAACTACCTGGCCCTGCTCGGGTGGTCATTCTCCGCTGAGCGCGATGTGTTCAGCAAAGAAGAACTTGTGGAGCATTTCGATATCCACAACGTTAACCCGAATCCGGCACGTTTTGATGATAAGAAGTGCGTGGCCATTAATGCGGACCATATCCGCCTCCTTGAGGTGGCGGATTACACCCGGCGCCTGGTTCCCTACCTCAGCGATGTACTCAGTGCTTCCACCTATGAGGAGCTCACGGATCGCGAACGGGAGATTCTTGATGCGGCGGCGCCGCTGGCGCAGACCCGCATGCAGCTGCTGGGCGAGGCCCGGGATCTGCTCGGCTTCCTGTTCGTTGACGCCGCGGGGCTTGAATACAACGAAAAAGCGCTATCCAAGCTGCGCGATTCGGCGCCTGAGGCATTGCGGGGAGCTCGCGAAGCGTTGAGCGGCCTGGATGATTTCACGCCGGAAGCTATCAAGCCCGCTCTTGATGCGGCGCTGGTGGAGGGGCTCGGTATCAAGCCGCGTTTCGCCTTCGGTCCGCTTTTCGTGGCGATGACGGGTACGAATGTGTCCATTCCTGTTATTGACTCCATCGCGATCCTCGGGCGTGAGGAAGCGGTGCTACGAATTGACCAACTCCTAGAGAAAATTTCCGGGTAGTTCAGATACGAACGTGGAGGGCCGCGATGGTGGTATGTACGACGCCGCTGCCGCGGCCCGCCGCGTCTTTTCCCGCGCCGGGAACCTACCTGCGTGCCTGGGGAAGGGCCTGGGAGCGGGTAGGTGCAGGCGCACGTGACTACGCGGGTGCGGGTGAAGCCCTGGGCGCGCGCGTGGGTGAGGGTGCGTGTGACCGGGTATTCTTCGAGCCCCTCACCATGGATGATGGCAGCGTGGAGAGCGTTCCGCGGGTGGGGCTATTCGGTGCCGAAAATCCCCAACCGTCCTGGCCGCTGGCTGAGTTGGGCCGTTTCCAGCGAGCTAACCTGGCGCTGGGCGAGTTCTCGATCCATTTTGCTTTTAACGCGGATATTGAGCGTGTTCTTGCCGCGGATTGGGCGTTGAGCACGGAGGAAGCCGCTGCGCGGGATTGCGTACTCGAAGGGCGCATCCCGCCCGAATGGGAGGCGGGTTTCCGGCCTGCGCAGTTACTCTTCCACGAGGTCGCATTGCCGAGCAGGCGCCGCAGTCACCGTTCGCGCCGCAGCCGTGCTCCGCTTGGCTGGGAGATAAGTTCGCAGATCATCGAGATCCTGGGCCCGTCAGATAGTCCGGCGTGCCCGGAGGACTACCTCGCCTTCAGCTACCTCAGCTTCGACGTAGGCGATTTCTTCGCCGGTCACCCCCTCGGTGAGCTCTCCAGCACCTGGTCATTTTTCGGCGACGACGCCGGCGACTACCCCCATTCCAGCCTGGCCCGTACCGCGGTTCCGGATACGGCCGAGCCGGATCCTTCGCGGATCTATCGGATTGTTACCGCGGCTGACTGGGTGAACTTGGTAGAGCGCTATCCGCTCCGGATTCCTCTGGATCGGACATGGAGTCCGGATACTCTCGATGGTCTGGATACCTACACGGTCAATTGGACGCGGGCGCGCCGCGATTACGACGCCGTTGACATCACCATCGCCGGGGCCGTGCGCACCATGTTTTCTCCCCTGCCCGCGTGCGATGGCTACACGATGCTGACCGGTTGCACACCGGGTTCCCGCATCTGGCTGCGGGTACCGGAAGTTCTGCGGGAGGAAGCTGGGCGGCAGGGCCGCGTGCGTGAATGGTAGCTGCGGGTTTCGGCCTCGCTTGTGCGGGTGCAGTTAGAGCAGGTGTGCTGCGTGAACCGAGGCCAGTCGAGAACGTGGTGCGTCACACGTCCAGCGGATTTGCCAGCTCGAGGAGATTCCACTAAGCTTTTTATCTGTCGTCCTCGGGAGCGTAATGATTCTGAGGTCCAGACCCTTGGGGTATGGTGTAATTGGCAACACAGGTGATTCTGGTTCATCCATTCTAGGTTCGAGTCCTGGTACCCCAGCGATGATGCTTCTAGCATCCTCATAGGCCCCGTTCGTCTAGCGGCCTAGGACGTCGCCCTCTCACGGCGGTAACACCGGTTCAAATCCGGTACGGGGTACAGCACAAGGCGGGAAAGCTTCGGTTTTCCCGCCTTGAGTCGTCTCGCCGTGACGATGCGAATAACGTTTTCAGCAACTGAAATGAACGGTATGTTTGTTGTCATTCCAGGGAAAGCGCGGGGGTTAATAGACAAAAAGTGGGTCTAATGACGGCGTGTCGTTAGCCCCCGATCTGGCCTTTACGGATGTTTAGACCGTCTTCCCAGGGGTGTTCGGTATCGATATGGGTATCAATCTCGACGGGCTTATCACTAGGCGTACTAACCGGTTCCTTCCTTGGTTGGATCGTGTTTG
>NZ_QDIE01000021.1 GCF_003957255.1 Actinotignum sanguinis | reverse complement strand
GTGATGGTGAGTTGTAGATCTTTTCCAGGGTGCTTCGTTCCTCGTCACTCAAGGCGAGTGGTTTAGCGGGGTGCGACATGGATCAATAATACCATCACCAGTAAGCTATTTCACGGACGGTACACTAGTTCATCCAGGAAGAGCGGGCGGATGGTTTTGAAGATATTGGGCACCGAGGTGTAGTGCTGACCCAGGTTAGCGCGCTGCTGCTTATCGACCACACCCTGGAACATGGAGCCGAAAATATCCGGGTTGATTTCCGACCAATCCAAGGTGCCGAGCCGCAAGAGGGAATCCCGGGCCGCCATGGTGAAGTGGGGGACAGCCAGCGAGGCGTCGTCGTTATTAATACGGAAAAGGCGACCGTTGACGTACGGGAAGTCCTGCAAATAAACGGGTTTGTCGGCGGGACTGGGGGTGTCCAGTGCGCGGAAAAGGGTGCGCAAGAATTCCGCGGTATCCGAGCCGTCGCGCTGAGTGTAGGAGCCGATTGCGCTGGTGAACTGGCCGCGCGCGAAAATGCCGGTGTCCTCCGCGAAGAAACAGAAGAGGAGACGGGTGAAGAAAATATTGAGGCCGTGGCGGGAAGCGGTGTCGATGAGCATATCCGGGCTGGCCTCGAGGAGGTCGTCGTAGAGCTTGCTCATGTGTTCGGCGGCGCGGCGGTCCGCTTTGGTATCCGAGGTGAAATCGAGGCGTTCCATATTGGCCCACGGCAGGAAGAACGTGACGTTTTTATCGATCTGCGCGAGCGGCGTGATGAGGGAATCGCCCGTTTTCGTGTCGAACGCGGCGAGGCCGGTGTAATCGGTGGCGATGACGAAACGGGTGTTGTAGCGGATCGCGGTCTCGCTGGTTTTGAGTTCAAGGGCCACGGCAGCGAGGTCACCAGTGGTTTCGCTGATATAGAGCTTGTTTTTCCACACGACCTCGCGTTCCGGATTTGCCGCGACGTTGATGGAGCTGGCGGTGGTGGAGCGCAGGCGGGCGATAGAAGATTTTGAGATACCGTAGGCGCGCAGCAGGTCAAAGAAGAAATCGCGAGTGTAGCTGGGCTGGCCGGCCAGTGCGCGCACGCTTTCCTCGATGGTGGATAGGGTCAGTGCCACGCGCGGCTCCTTTCACGGCGGGCCCGGGCACGAGAATGCGGGCCGGGGCGGTATGGGTCTATTTTAGGTGGTGGCCCTAGGATCGCGAGGCGGTCCGGACCCTCAATCGGACTGGTTCATCTTTTGCGGCCGGCTTGTTCAGTTTTTCACCGGCGGGTGGCGTTGGCTGGGCATGTGACGTAGATGGTAAACGTAAGCGGGGCAAGTGATCGGGCGTTTATCTGGAGTTTTCTGGTGTTTCCCGCGCGTTGTCAATAAGTTCACATGTGTAGGTATTTAGAAATATATTGAGAATTGCTTTCTCAATAGTGTAGAAAAAGGATGTAATCCTCTGAGTCGCCTTCTTTGCGGGGGGGGGGGGTGATTCTTGGGCTAGTTTCCCCGACAAATCGCCATGAAGAAGATCTTGCAACGAATAGCCACCACGCTCGTTGTAGCTGGTGGAGTGTGTGGTTTTGGAATCGGGGCCGCGCACGCGGTCGGCATAGAGGTGGAGACGGAGCAAGGTAGCGGCTACATCGAAAAGTCCTCGAAATTTTCCATTAGCTCGCAATGCGTGGCGGGCGAGCCGCAGATATCAGTGAGGGAAACGTACGTGAAATATCGCCATTCCCTTTCTCTCAAGGTCCGCCTCACGGGCGAGAGGAGGCCGCCTCATTTTGCTATGCCGTTTTTGAAGGTGCGCGTCAATGACAGCTATAACTGCACATGGGTGCCGGCTAGTCTCACGCCCAGAGATAATGAGGGTAATCCGAAGGTTTCGCTTGGCTCAATCCACCGTTTTGATTGCGCGGGTGATACGGATATTACTCGCGCACCGAAGCCGGACGATACTCCGGTAACTGTAGATATTCTTGGCCGGGAAACTAGGTGGGGTTCGTGGAAGCACATCGCGCAGTTTACTCCGCGCATCACGAGCCGCATTCCGGATTATCGCGTGACTTTGGCGGATGCGACACTTCTTGAGCACTCGGACACCTCTGGGAGACTGGATGTGGATATTCCTGCGCCTGAAGCCAAAGCGGGGCAAACGGTTAAAGTTCTCGCAGAAGGACCGGACGGTAGTGACGTAGTCGCAAAATTCACGCTGGAGCAGAAAGATCTGTGCCCGACTCAAGCAGCCGTCTTTCCAAACCCACCAAAAGAAACCCCTGATATCCCCGAAGTCGAAGAAGAGGACGAGCCGGAGGATCCGGAGCCTTCTCCGACGCCTTCCGTAACGGAGACTCCTTCTCCCTCGCCTACACCGAGCGCGCCGCCGAGTGCTACGCCGGAGCCGAGTGAAATCCCTACGTCGGAGCCGAGTGAGACGTCTACACCCACTCCGACGCCCACGGTCACCCCAACGCCGCACGCGAGTGGAACGCCGGCTCGGAATCTGCCTGCAACCGGGGCCACGCATGGCTCCCAGTCCGCCTTCCTCGCAGCCCTTCTTGTAGTACTTGGCACGGGTGGAATACTAGGGGCCCGGCGCCGCTGGTGCTAGTTGCTGCTTTCGCGGGGGAGTAGCGTTTCTTCCAGGCCGACCAGGAGTGCTTCCACCATGATGGTGAAGTACTCCTGGCTCATCTGGTTCTCGTTCTGAGGATCGGTGAGGGGCAGCAGGTAGTTATCAAGCATATCGGTGAGCGCGGCCGAGCCTGCGGCCAGGGGCTGGGCCTGGGCTACCATACGGCCCAGGTCGTGGCGTTGCTCCCGGCGGGTAGGGCTGCGCAAATTCCTCGCCGTAATCGCCCATAAAATCGTATTGATAATCATTGAGTAGGCCTGCGGGGCGTGGTGATGGAAACCGGCCTCGTGCAGTTTTTCGAAAGAAGCCTCAAGTAGCGGCAGCATCTCCGCGCTGAAATTACCATGCATCATCCGCTCGGTCACCCCTGGATGCTCCAGCAGCACGGGCCGGGCGTTAGTAGCCAGCGCCATAAACCACGCTTTCCACTCCAGGCTTTTTTCGGGCAGAGCGATGGAGCCAATGAGCTGCGCGATGACTGCATCAATAATGGCGTCCCGATTCGCGAAGTAGTGGTAAATCACCGAGGGTGAGACCTTGAGCTCAAGCGCTAAATCGCGAATTGACCAGTTTTCTATGCCGCGTTCGCGGGTCAGGGACTGAGCGACCTGGCGAATTTTATCCTGGTTCAGACCGACGCGCCTGCCGGTGTTCGCGGATGTAGCGTGCATATATCCAGCATATCGCCACCCGGCATTGACACTACTAGAACGGTGTTCTAGTGTGTGTGCAGTTCACTCATAACGTCTGAAAGGGAACTGCTATGACCGAAGCGAATGCTCACCCGCACTCGGCATGGGAATCAGAATCTGAGCTAAAGCCGGAAACGGGGCGCGGATCAACATCTCAATCTGCATCGAAAAAGAACCAGATACCGGGTCTATTCCCGCTATTTTTGGCTGTATTGCTGGCCTATATGGGGCAGATGATTCTCAACCCGATTATCGCTCCGCTCTCGCGGGAAATCGGTTTGCAGGAATGGCATATCGGAGCGACGATCTCCCTGGCTGCCATCGTGCTCTCGCTCAGTTCAACCACCTGGGGGCGAGTATCCCTACGGCGCGGCACCCGTCCCATCTTGATGACGGGCATGCTGGGTGCGGCTACGGCGCTGGCAGCCTTCGCGGTGGTGGCTTGGTTCGGGCTGCAAGGTGCGCTTGCTGGAAGTGCCTTGGTGATCGGGGTGGTGTTTACCCGCGGGCTCCTCTACGGCGGATCCATCGCCGCCATTACACCAGCCGCACAGACCTACATCATCACCCATACCCACAGTGAGGCGCAGCGAGTCAAGGGTGTGGGTATGCTCGGTGCCGCACAAGGCTTCGCCACCATTCTTGGCGCGCTGGTGGGCGGGAGCCTGGCGGCCCTCGGCGGATTCATGCTGCCACTCGTGGTTATGCCACTCATGATCTTGGCGGGAATTGCGGTGCTGCTCCTCACCTTCACACCCACCCGGGGTGAAAAGCGAGTGGAGAAACCCGCCAAAGTTAGCTATTTTGACCCGCGGGCATTTGCCTTCCTGGCCTGCGGTTTCCTCATGTTCACGGTATTTTCCACCCTGACCACCGTATTCGGCTTCCTGCTCCAAGATACCTTGGGACTGGAGGCTGCGGCTACCGCCGGGTTCACGGCCTTGTGCATGTCCATTATGGGAGTGGTCATGATTATCGCCCAGGCCGGGGTGGCGCCGCGGCTCGGCTGGAGCGCGGTGCAGCTCTTCCGCCGCGGCCTCGTGATTTTCTTCGTGGCGGTGGCGCTGCTGCTCTACCCGACGCACCTGTGGGTCTTCGTAGTGGCCTGCGTTCTGGCGGGCTTTGGTTCCGGCTTAGCGATGCCGGGCTATAACACCGCACCCACCCTGAAGATGGAGCCACATGAACAGGGCGGCATGGCCGGGCTCATCAACGCCAATAACGGGATGGCCTACGTGCTGGCCCCCGTTGGCTCCACGGCGCTTTACGGCATCGCACCGTGGCTGCCGATTGTGGTCTGTGTGGTGCTGCTGGCACTGGGCATTCTCATGAGTGCGGTGCATCCCTCGTTTAGGCAGTAGGGGGTAGGCGGCGGCGTCGTACCTATTCCGTAACCGCGCGGAAAAGCGGGGTGAGGTTCGTGAGGTGGTGAGAAAAAACGTCTCCCCTGGGACACTTCTACGAGAGGTGCGGGGAGTCCTGTCGCCGGAAACGGTACCAGAAATTGGGAGTGACCGGTAGCTGATGGGGACCTATATTTCCTCCACCGCGCGGAAACGGCCGCTTGGATCAGCGCTGCCGTTCGCGGCCACGATCTGGCGAGCCTGCGCCAGGGCGCTCTCCATATCCGCGAAAAGATAATCGTCGATGCTGAGTTGGCCCAGCTCCATGCGCTGGGCCATCTCCTGTACCTGCGTGGGCAAGCCCTTGACCAGCACGGTATTTCCGGCATCGACCAGGCGATCCACCACCTGCGCCAGAGCGCGCACTCCGGTTGCGTCCACGATCCCCACCCGGGAAAGCCGCAAAATCACCACATCCACTCCCGCCAGGCGCGGAATTTCACGCTCGATGCGGTCGCCCACACCGAAGAACATGGTGCCGTCAATGCGCAAAATAGCGATTTTTGGATCCGAGGGGAGATCTTCACGGAAAATACCAGAACGGTTGGCCATGCGCCGCAACACCAAAATGCCGGAAATAATAATTCCCACGGTGATCGCCCAAATAATATCCAGGCCCACCGTAATAATCGCCGTCAGAACGAAAACCGTAGCATCCGCGCGGTTGGAACGCAGCACCTGCCGCACCGTATCGGGATTAATCATGCGGTAGCAGGTCACCACCAGCACACCAGCAAGAACCGAAAGTGGAATAACCGCGACAGCCGCGGAAGCCACGTACACCACCCCGAGAAGCACCGCCGAATGAATAATCGCGGCCAGGCGCGAACGCCCACCCGAGCGCACATTCACAGCGGTGCGGACAATGGCGCCCGTCGCCGGCATCCCACCGAAAAGACCACAGCCCACCGAAGCCAGACCCTGGCCCACCAGTTCCCGATCCGGCGAATAACTGCCGCCGCGCACCATCCCCGCCGCGATCCGCGCGGAGATCAGCGACTCAATACCCGCCAGCGCTGCCACGGCCAGGGCGCCCGGCGCCAGCGCGCTGAGCAGGTCCACGGATATTTCGGGGACAACTGGGGCGGGGAGAGCAGCGGGGATGGTGCCGATGGACGGCACCGTGAGGTCGGCAGCCCAGGCGATGATACTCACCGCCAGTACCGCGATAAGGGCGCCGGGCAGCTTCTTTGAGATCTTCGCGCACACCGCAATAATGATGACGGCGGTCAGGCAGAGCAGCCCCGTAGTGAGCGCCGTTGCCGGAGTTATTCGGGTGAGTGCTTCGAAAGCCGCTGGTAGGGTGCTCAAGCCCGCCCGTGCCTCCACGCCGATAATATTGGGCACCTGTTGGAAGAAAAGGATAGCGGCAATCCCCACCGTGAAACCCTCGATCACCGGCCAGGGGATGAGGGAGACGGCGCGGCCCAAACCCAGCACCCCTGCCAGCAGAATCATGAGCCCCGCCATGAGGCACAGGAGCGGCACCACCCGCGCGCCGTGCGCGGTAACGATGGGGGCAAGGATCACCGCCATGGCGCCGGTGGGTCCGGAAATCTGATAGTTGGAACCACCGAAAACCGCGGCGATAATCCCCGCCACAATCGCGGTGATAAGGCCGGCCTCCGCGCTGAGTCCACTGGAAATAGCGAAAGCCAAAGCGAGGGGGAGGGCCACGATCCCCACGGTGATGCCGGCGGCAATATCTTGACGCCAGTATTTTTTCGCGGCGCGCAGGTCAGCGGCGCAGGGCAGGAGGGAACGCAGGTGTGTAACAATAGCGGGCACGGAAACCTTCAGAAACCTTTCATAATCTCAGCATCTGAACAGGCCGTATCGCGCATATGTGGAGATTTTGGCGCTCAAATAGTGCGATGGTGCACGGGTGGGCGTCAAGATGCGTGTGGTCGAACGAAGCTACCTTAGCATAGTTGTCCATATTTTGAGACGGTATTGTGATGCGGCTTCCCGTATCTTTTTGCGCTTCACGCCGTTAAAGTAAGGCCATGAAAAAGCGAAGCGCCGGGCTTGTTATTGCCATTGCCGTGATCGTCCTCGAACTTATCGGGGGAATGCAGACCTACCTCAATCAGCTGATTTTGCCGATCCTGGCGAAGGATCTGCACGCGCAACACCTCTACGGCGTCATCATGGGGGTATCGGCAATGTCCTCCATGGCGGGACTACCCATCGGGGCGGCGCTCATGAATCGGATTCGGCTACCGCGCCTCCTCATGGGAGCCACGGTATTCCTGGTGGTGGGAGCCTGCACCAGTGCGGCAGCACCGCATATCTCGGTCTACCTTGGCGGGGCGGTGATCCGGGGCCTGGCCGGCTCCACCCTGGCGATGACCTCCATCGGGGCGGTGGCGCTCGGGCTTTCCGGGCGCGCCCGGCGGCTCACCCTAGCTTTTTCCTCCGCCAGCTGGGTGGTGTCCTCCGTGCTAGGCCCCGCTTACGCGGCGTGGGTGACACACCTGCTGTCCTGGCGCTGGGCCATGCTGCTCTACCTCCCACTCCTGCTGGTAGCCCGCTTCGTTATCGCCCTCAATCTCACAACCGAAGGGGAACGTAAAAAATCACCCTTCTCCTTTACGGCGCTCCTCCTCATCATCGTGGGGGTGGGAATAACGGTGCTCCCCGCGGCGGGTGCTCTCAAGATCATCCTGATGGTGACAGGGGTAGCGGTGCTCGGCTGCGTGGCCGTGCTCCTCATGCCGCAGGGCACCTTCACGCGCGCAACACCCCGCCGCGCCGCCCTTGCCGGCATGCTTTTCCTCACCGGAGGGTATTTTGCGGGAAATGAACTCGTCTCCCTCACGGCGCATGACCTCTACCGGGCCGGCCCGGATGCGCTGGGCGTCATCATCATGGGTGGCGGTCTCGGATGGGCCATCGTGGGCGTGTTCTGCGGCATCAAACCGGCCACCACCCGGCGCGGATATCGACTCCGCGTGCTGAGCGGACTCGGTTGCATCGCGCTCGCGGCGCTCTTCTTCACGGTATGGATTTTCTCCGGGTGGCAACTCGCATCACCCACCGTGGTGTTCTGCACCGTATGGACCATTGCCGGGATCGGAATGGGCATCGCGTACCTGGACACCCTCAATATTTTCTTTGACGACCCCGACGTCCCCGACGGCATCACCATCGAGACGATGGCAAGCTCAGCGGTGATCGTAGAATCCCTCGCCTCCACCATGTTCATACCGCTCACCACCTCCATCGTCGCCACGGCCTTCACGGCTCGCCAGGGGGTATTCGCGCTGCCCTACGCACTAACATGGCTGCTCATCGCGGTGGCTATCTTCATCTCATTCGGTTACCTCCGGCGTACCTACCCTGCGCGAACAGCGTGAGGCGGGGCCCGAATTTTCACACCCGAAAAATACCGCGATGGCGAGTCCGTGCGCGGCTCAGGGGAGGGGCGCCAGCTGGCGCCGTCGTCGCACCATTCCCGCCACGGCGCCAGATTCCACGCAAAGGCAAGAGAGCAGATATTCTAGTAACCGGGCTCGCCACCGGAGGCGAGCAACCGGGGACACACGGGGAGACACAAGGAGGGAACCATGGCGGGTTCACCACCGCAAGATATGCTCAACCGCATCGCTGATGCATATGGAGTGGCAACGCACTATTGGAGTTTCGCGGGCGAATACGTGACGGTGGATGCCGATACGCTCGTCGCGGTGCTCGCGGCCATGGGGATTGACACCTCCACTCCGGAAGCGGCGCAGGCGGCGCTGGACACGGTAGATAGCCGCGAATGGCGCCACGTGCTGCCCGCCACCACGGTGGTGCGCGAAGGAAATGAGCAGATCATCCGTGTGCACGTGCCGCACGGTGCCGCCGTTACCCTCACCTACGAACTGGAAGACGGCGGGGAACTTCCCGCCGTCCAGGCCGAAGATTTTGAACTGCCGCGCCTCATCGACGGCGCCATGATCGGCCGCGCCGCCTTCGTGATCCCGGGCAATCTTCCGCTCGGCTACCATACGGTGCGCGCCAAGGTGACCCCGCCGGCCGCGGGGGAGGAGGCCGCCACCTGGCACAGCGGGGCACTTATCGTGGTGCCCGCGCGCCTGCCCGCACCGGCCGACAAAGGTGTGGCCGGCTGGGGCGTGATGAGCCAGCTCTACTCGGTGCGTTCGCGTGAATCCTGGGGGACGGGAGACACCGCGGATCTGGCCGAACTCGGTTCGCTTTTCGGCGGGCTGGGGGCGCAATTCGTGCTCATTAACCCGCTGCACGCCGCCGAACCGTGCGGGCAGCTCACCAACTCGCCGTATTTGCCGACGTCGCGCCGCTTCTTCAACCCCCTCTACATCCGCCCGGAGGATATCCGCGAAGTGGCCTATATGGACTCCGGCAAGCGCTCCATGGTCACGTGGGCGGGGCAAGCCCCCAAGGAATCCTCGCTGCACAATACGCTGCTGGACCGCAGCGCCTGCTGGGAAGCCAAGCGCAGCGCCCTCGAAGTGATTTACCGCGAGCCGCGCAGCCACGCCCGCCAGGCCGATTTCGATGCCTTCCGCGCCGCCGAAGGGCAGGGCCTGGAAGATTTCGCTTTCTGGTGCGCCATGTATGAACGCTACGGCAAGCATTTCCCCGCCGCGTGCGAGCGCCCCGATACCCTGGCGGCGCGCCGCGAACGCGCTGAGCTGAGCGAACGTATCGATTTCTACTGCTGGTGCCAGTGGGTGATGGACCAGCAGCTGGAGGCCGCCCAGAAGGTGGCGCGCGATGCCGGTATGGGCATCGGAGTGGTGCACGACCTCGCGGTAGGGGTGCAGGCCTGCGGTGCGGACGCCTGGGCCAACCCGGATGCCTTCGCGAGTGGCGTGAGCGTGGGTTCCCCGCCCGATATGTACAACCAGCTCGGCCAAGACTGGTCCCCGCCGCCCTTCAACCCGGTGGAGCTGGATCGCCAGCATTACGCCCCGGTGCGCGATATGGCCCGCACCGTTATGCGCCATGCCGGCGCGCTGCGCATCGACCACGTGATGGGATTCTTCCGTTTGTGGTGGATTCCGGCGGGCAATAAGCCGGTGGATGGCACCTACGTCTACTACAACCACGAAGCGCTCATCGGGGTGCTTATGCTGGAAGCGGTGCGTTCGGGAACCTTCCTCATCGGGGAAGACTTAGGCAACGTGGAACCCTGGGTGCGTGATTTCCTCACCGAACGCGGGATTTTCGGCACCTCCGTGATGCTTTTCGAAAAGGAAGGGGAATCCTTCCGCGCCCCCGAACATTACCGCAGCGCCTCCCTGGTCACGGTGGATACTCACGACCTGCCTCCGCTGGCCGGTTACCTGGCCGGCGAACACGTGGATCTGCGCGCCTCCCTGAATATCTTGGTGGAGCCGGTGGAGCAGGTGCGCGAAGAAGCCCGCCGCGAGCGCCAGGTGCTTATCGAGACCCTGTGCGGTTGCGGCCTGCTGGAGAATGGTGATCCTACCGAGCGTGAGCTCATTGAGGCGATGCACTGCTATATTGCCCGCACCCCCGCCCAGCTGCAGGCCATTGCGCTGGTGGATGCGGTGGGCGAGCGGCGCACCCAAAACCAGCCCGGGACGGATACCGAGTACCCGAATTGGAAGATTCCGCTGGCGGACGGTACCGAAAATGTGGTGCTCACCGAGGACCTGGGCGAGCACCCCCGGCTGCGCTCCCTTATCGCCGCGTATACGGCCGAGTATGAGCGCTGCCACCCGCGCGGCTAAGGTGGCTCGCTAGAACAAGCGGTCGTGCGACTGGCTTTAAAGGTACGACGACGCAGCTAGGCCCGTCTCCTAAAATTTGCGCAAATTTTAGGAGACGGGCCTATCTGTTGCCCAGCACTTCTTCTTAGAGTGAATGCACCGGCCGGTCTGCCTCATCCCTGAGTGGGGAATGGGGCACGGGGCAGGGGAGGATGAGGCGCAATGGAAGCGCACCGTTCCCACCGTCTCCGCACCGGCCACGATTAACATTCTCAACGGTGAGGAGAGAACATGAAAAAACATCTCGTACCATTTTCGGCCACCGCCGCGTCACTCGGTGGCTTCCTCTTCGGTTTCGATACCGCGGTGATTTCCGGAACCACGGCAGCGCTCCAAGACAAATGGGATTTGAGTGCCGGGCAGCTGGGCTTCACGGTCTCCTGCGCCCTGATCGGCACCATTATCGGGGCCCTCTTCGGTGGCATCCCGGCCGATAAATGGGGCCGGCGCCCCGTCCTCAAAGGCGTGGCGGCCCTCTACCTCATCACCTCGGTGTGCGTGGCGGTGGCCAATAGCTGGGTCTTCTTCCTCATCTTCCGCATGCTTGGCGGGATCGCAGTGGGGGCTTCTTCGGTGATTGCCCCGCTCTACACGGCGGAGATTTCCCCGGCGGCCCGGCGCGGAAAACTGGTGGCCACGGTGCAGCTCAATATCGTGATCGGCATTGTGGTGTCCTACTTCTCCAATTACATCATCGTCAAGATGATGCCGGTGGAACTGGGCTGGCGCTGGATGCTCGGTATTCAGGCGGTACCCTCACTCATCTTCCTCGCGGTGTGCTACTTCATCCCGGAAAGCCCGCGCTGGCTCTACACCCGCGGGCGTGACGCCGAATCCCTGCGTGTGATGGAAGACCTGTGGGGCAAGCGCGAGGCCGCTCAGGTGATGGAAAATATGCATAATGCTGCTCCGCACGCCGCGGCAACGGAGCCCTTCTTCTCCAAGCGCACCGCCCGCCCCATCACCATGGCCATCCTCATTGCCTTCTTCTCGCAGTTCGCGGGCACCAATGCGGTGCTCTACTACGCACCGTCTCTGCTCCAGTCGGCCGGTATCGCCGGCGATGCCGCCTTCGCCTCCTCCATCCTGGTGGGGCTGACCAACCTGGCCTTCACCCTGCTGGGGCGCTCCCTCGTGGATAAGGTGGGGCGCCGCCCGCTGGTCACGCTCGGTGCGGGCATTGACCTGGTGGCCCTGCTGGCCATCGCCGGAATCTTCTATTTCAACGGCTCGGAACTGTCCACGACCACCGGCATTATTGTGCTGGTGCTCATCATCGTGTTCATCGCCGCGTTCGCGGTTGGTATTGGTTCGGTACTGTGGGTCTTCATCTCGGAGATCTTCCCGCCGGCCCACCGTGCGAACGGGCAGGCCGTTGGTTCGGCCGCCCACTGGGTGTCTGCCGCGATCATTTCCGGCACCTTCCCGGTGATGTTCCAAGCCTCGATGACCTTCACCTTCCTCTTCTACGCTGCGTGCATGCTCGGCGCGGTCATCTGGTCACGGACTATGATGCCGGAGACGAAGGGAACTCTTCTCGAAGACGTATAGCCCGGACGGCGCTCACGGCGGCGCACCGTGTGCGCCCCACGCCAGATACGGTGCCCACGCACCGTGTGCGCACCGTGCGCCGTCCGAGTGGCTCGCGGGCAGGTGTGCGCGGGCCGCGCAGCGGGCCGCCGGCGTCGTCGTAAAAAATAAGAAGGAGGAACAATGGCGGGCGTAGGGATGAAAGACGTGGCGAGCCGCGCCGGGGTGTCGATCACCACGGTGTCCCACGTGCTCAACGGAACCCGGCGGGTGGCCGAATCCACCCGGATGCGGGTCCTTGAAGCGGCGGCGGAACTGGGCTACTCCAGCCCGCGCACCGTCCGCTCCCTGCGTGCCGGGGCGTCGCCCGGAATCGCCATTGTGGGGACCTTGCTGGGTAACGCCGGGGGCACGGCGGTGGCCCTGGAGCTGGCTCGCCAGGCCACCGACGCCGGTCTGGTGCCCTTCCTGCTGGATACCGGGGCGAATGTGCATACCGAAGAAGCGGCGCTCAGCGCCCTCATCGCGCACCGTCTGGACGCGGTTATTATTAGCCCCGTGCCCGGATGGCGCCGGCATTCGCTGCCCCGGCTGCGCCGCCACGCCATCCCCTTCGCGGTGGTCAACGGGAATGATCCCGCCGTGGTGGCTCCGCAGGTAAGCACGGACTACCAGCAGGGGATCCGCGATATCACCGCCCACCTCCTCGACCACGGGGTGCGCTACCCGGTGCTCTTCTACCCGGACCGGCGCATTGCCAACGGCTCGCAGCATATGCGCGGCTTCGAGGAGGCCCTGGTGGAACGGGGCCATCGGGTGACCCGCCATCAGCTGGTGGGGGCCCATTCCTCCCCGCGGGCGGTGCGCCGCCAGATCGCTCAGGTACTCGATTCCTGCGCCCATATTGACGCCCTGGTACTGGGCAGCTCCGCCATGTGCGTGCCCGCCATGGCGGAGATACGGCGCCGCGGGCTGGTACCCGGCCGGGATATCCGCCTGGCAGTTTTCGACGATTCCCACCTGCCCGAAGCCCAATCATTCCTGCGCGCCGTTGACCCGGTAGAAGAGGTTGCCGAGCGCGCCATTACCGAAATAACCCGCCTGCTTGGTGATTCGGATGCCGCCGCGGAGCGGCACCGTACCCGACTGGTGCCCTGCACCGTTATCACCGGGCCGAGCTGCGGCTGCCCCACGGCGCCGCAGGAAAGCTCAACGGCGGGAACCGACCAACATCGGCTCTACGCCGCAGCCCACGGGCGCCGTCACGCCGGCTGGGTACCCGACCGTGCCCTCCTCAACGATGAGGGACACAGCCGTTCCCCGCTGGCGGCCACGCCGCCCCCAAGCCCCGCAACAAAGGAGGCAATCATGACACAGCTCGATCACTTCCCCGACCGTTTCTTCCCCGCCCTGCACGTGCGCCCGAACTTCGGGTGGGTCAACGACCCCAACGGCATCCACAAGGTGGGCGATACCTGGCATATGTTCTACCAGTACAACCCCAAGGCACCTTGGCATGACCACATCCACTGGGGGCATGCCACCTCCACCGACCTCGTCAATTGGACGGCGCAGCCCATCGCTCTCAAGCCGCGCCCCGGCCAGCCCGATTCGGCTGGCTGCTGGTCCGGCGTGGGCGCCGTGCACGAGGGGGTATCCTCGCTGCTCTACACCGCCGTCACCCGCGGGGACGGCCCCTCCGTGACGGTCCTGGCAGAGGAAAACGCCGACCGGAGCGGCTGGGAGCCCACTGGCGTCGTCGCCACCATGCCGCCCATCGAAAACGTGCGCGCTATGCGCGATCCCTTCATTTTCCAGGTGGAGGGCACAACCTACGCCATTCACGGCGGCGGCTTCGAGGATGGCACCCCCGTCATTTTCCTCTACGAATGCTCCGACTGGCGCAACTGGCGCTACCTGGACACCCTGCTGGTGGGCGACGACCCGCTCGCCTCCATCTATGCCCCGGCCTCCATCTGGGAATGCCCCCAGCTCATCCAGGTGGGGGATGCGTGGGTGCTTATCGTTTCCCAGTGGGTGGAAGCGGAAACGCTCATGGATCATCTCACGGGTGTGGCCTACCTGGTGGGCGATCTCGATATGAGCGCCGGATACCCGCGTTTCGTGCCCCGTGCCGGCGGTGAATTCGACGCCGGGCCCGACTTCTACGCGCCCCAGTGCGTGGTGGATGGGGACCGTGTGCTTGCGTGGGGCTGGACCTGGGAAGGTTCGGATCGCACCGACGCGGATATTGACGCTTCGGGCTACAACGGTGCGCTGACCTACCCGCGCCAGGTGCGTATCACCGAGGGCCGGGTGTGGACCCAGCCGGCCCCCGAGATTTTCGCGCTACGTGAAGGCGAAGGCGAGGTCGTGACCGAACTGCCCGAGCTGCACTCCTTCTCCCTGGATCTGGCGGGTAGCGGCACCATCTCGCTGCGCGATTCGGAAACGAACGAAGTACTCTTCACCGCGGCGGTGAATGCGCCGGCCTCGCTGTGGATGGACGGCTCTCTGGTGGAGCTTTTCCAGGAGAACACCGCCTCCTTCACCCAGCGCATTTACCCGCGCGGGCAGGTGCGGATGGAGGTGAGCGGCGATCTTCAGGTCACGTGCTACCCGCTCTCCGCGTTTAACGGCGACGGCGCCCGGCTCCCGCGCGCCTTGCGCTAAGGGACGGCGCGGCCGCGCGGCATAAGCCCGGCCGGGCGGTGTGAATGCGTGGTGCTGAAGCGCCAGCATGGCGGAAAGCGCCAGCATTCCTATAGAAGAAGCGGCGGATACCGGTGTGTATCCGCCGCTTCTATCGTGAGGGGGATCCAGCGGTTGCTGGATAGCTGGCCCGCTACTTAGTCGCGCACTCGCCGGGTCATGAGCACGCCGCCAGCCCCGAGAAGCACAACGGCCGCACCGATGGCACCACCCAGTTCAGCACCGGAGTTGGCAAGCTGCTTTTTCTGGGATGCCGCCTGGGCGCTGCTTGCCTGAGTGCTGCTCGCTGCCGCCCCGGCAGGTGCGGTGGGCGTGGCCGGGGCACCGGTGCCGACCGGATTGGCCGCGGGACCGGCGGGCGGCGTCGTCGGAACAACGGGAGAGGAAGGCTGGGCCGGATCTGCCGGAACAGACGGGGCCGGCTGCCCCGGTTGGACCGGACGGTCGGGCTGCGAGGGCGGGGTGGGCGGGGTGGGAACCGGGCGCGCGAGGATCTCTGCGAGCTCCGCGATCTTCTTGTTGAGCGCGGTGGCGCGTTCGGTGAGCGTCGCCACCCGGGTGCGCGCCTCACTCAGCGCTTTCTCCTGCTCGGCAACCTCCGCGCGGGCCGGGTCTGCCGCCGCCTGTGCATCCTTAATCTGCTGGGCAAGCTCAGCCTGCATAACGGGGCACTGCTGCTGCGCGGCCCGCAGCTCCTCAACGAGCGGCTGCAAGGCATAAATCTGGGTATTGAGTTGCTGCTGTTGGGTGCGCAGCTGCTCAAGCTTCTTTTCCAAGGCGTCGATCTGAGCGCTGATCTCCGTTACATCCGCGCCGGCCTGCTGCATCTTTGTCCGCTTGACCACCAGCGCGTTTTTCTCATCAATGGTGGCGTACTCGGTTTCCTGGACTTCTTTCAGTGTGGTTCGCAGCTGGGCCAGTTTTTCCTCCTGGCTGGCTACGGCGGTGTCCAGCTTGCCGCATGCGGTTGTCAGTTCCTGCTGCTGTGCGAGGAGCGGGGCGAGCGGTGCCTCCTGATCCGCCAAGCGCTGGCGTGCGGCCGCAAGAGATTCTTCGAGCTGCGGAATCTTCGCCTGCTCGGCGGCGAGATCGGCAGTTACTCGAGCCAGTTCGGCTTCCGCGGCGGCCTTATCTTGTGCAGCCTTATCCTTGTCCGCATCCATGCGGGAAAGATTGCTCGTTGTTGCGTTCGGTGTGGCCGGGGCACCAAGTGCCACGGTGGGAATAAAAATGGCTGTGGCCGCGGCGGCGGCAACAGCCAGGTAACTCGGGTGCTTCATCGGGGTACCTTCCTCTTCCTTGGATATATACGGTACGCACCACAAGTTTATAAGCAGTTAATGAAAATCTATTAATAAGTGTGACGATATAAATATTCAAGAAAGCGAACACACTAGCGCCAGTGGCACACCAGTTAACTGCGGTGGTGCGGAAACCCATCAGGAGTTCCCGCACCACCGTTTGCGCCATGCGCTTGTATAACCTGCTCGCGCGCCGATTTATGCGCTTTGCGCGCGGCTTATCTTGCCAGAGCTAGAGTGCCTAGTTCCCGGCCTTCCGGTCGGCTTCCTGGTTGCGCACCGCGCGAGCGGTACCATCGACCACTTCGGAGACGATGCGCCGGCAGGCCGGAGCCGCATCCGTGGTGGCCAGCCATTCCTGACCGAGGGCCAGCAGGTCAACCCCAAGATCGGTACGGCCCGCCAGCTGGGCCGGGTAAGCGTACTCGAGCATATTCGAGGCGATCTCCACCGAGTTGTTATCCCACATTTCCTTGGCAACCGCGAAGTACTTTTCCGCGTAAGCACGCACGCTTTCCGCGGAGGAACGCCCGGTTCCCAGGGCGAGGTTGCGCTGGCGGGTATTGGTTTCCGGATGCACAATTTCTTCCCAGACCTTTTCCTTGGCCGCGCTATCAGGCAGCGCACCTTCGGCCTGGGCCGCGAAAATCTGCCCGAAGGAGGAAGAATCACGGGCGAATTCGGCATCGATGGCGGCCTGATCGGCCCGCCCATTCGCCGCCAGCGCGATGAGGATATTCCAGCGCACTTCCTGGTCGACGTCGTACCCTTCCGGAACGGCCACGCCGTCGCGCCACCCGGCAATAAGAGCGAGCTGCTCATCGCTCACGGCCCGGCGCATCGCCGCACCCATGAGCTGGAGCTGGCGGTCCGAACCCGGTGCCGCGGTGAGCGCCAGTTCGAAAATACGCTCGGAAACGGCAGCGGCGAACTCCGCGCGGGTGGCCGGGTTGGAGTACAGCTCAACCGCGGAATGCAGGGAGCCGAGCACCACGCGCAACACGGTGCCATCGGTTTCATCCGCCAGCACTGCCAAGGCGATATCGGCGTAGGTATGGGCATCGAGTTCGCCGTCGCGCATCATATCCATCGCCGCGAAGACCACCACGGAACGATCCAGGTGGTTATCGAACTTGTCGAGGTTCTCCAGCGCTACCCGGAAGGAATCAGCATCGAAGCGGATCTTGGCGTAACCCCAATCCTGGCTGTTGAGGAGGATGAGGTCGGGGCGTTCAGCACCCGCGAAGGAGGCGATCTCGGTGCGTTCACCGGCAATATCCACCCATTCGGACTTCACGCAACGCAGCGCGTCACCGTCCAGGTCATACCCGGCAATGCGGATACGGTGCGGGCGCAGGGAGGAGTTCGCGTCGTTCGTCTGAACCACGGTGAGGCGGTCGATCACCCCGCTGCTCGATTCGACTTCGGGACGCAGGGTGTTAACACCGGATTCTTCCAGCCACACCCGGGTCCATTCCTTGAGGTCACGCCCGGAGGAAGCTTCCAGTTCGGTGAGCAGATCGCTGAGCGTGGCATTGCCCCACTTGTGCTTAGCAATATAGGCACGCACCCCGGCCAGGAATTGTTCTTGACCCACGTAGGCCACCAGCTGCTTGAGCACGGAGGCACCCTTGCCGTAGGTGATGCCATCAAAATTGACGAGCACATCTTCCAGATCGCGAATATCCGCGGCAATAGGGTGGGTGGAGGGAAGCTGATCCTGCTGGATCGCCCAGGTCTTTTCGGATGCGAGGAAGGTGGTCCAGGCATCCTTCCAGCGGGTGTTATTGGCAGCGGCCAGGTGGCTCATGAACTCCGCGAAAGATTCGTTGAGCCACAGATCATCCCACCACTTCATGGTAACCAGGTCACCGAACCACATATGGGCCTGTTCGTGCAGGATGGTGATGGTACGCCGGTCGATAATCGCGCCGGTGGGCTTGGTGCGGAACACATAGGTTTCCACGATGGTCACCAGGCCCGGATGCTCCATGGCGCCCGCGTTGTATTCGGGGCAGAACACCTGGTCGTACTTGCGGAACGGGTAGGGATGGCCGTAATTAGCTTCGTAGTAGTCAAATCCCTGACGGGTGATGGTGAAAATCTCATCCGCATCCAGATAGGGTGCCAGCGACTTGCGCGCGTACACACCCAGCGGAATATCGCGCCCGTCGATGGAATGGAAAGGCTCGCCTTCCACGCCCTCGTAGGGGCCGGCCACAATCGCCACCAGGTAGGTGGATAGGCGCTCGGTGGGGGTGAAGTCCCAGCGGGCCTTGCCTTCTCCCAGCGCCACCGGTTCGGGGGTGGGGGAGACGGAAAAGACCTTCCAGTTTTCCGGCGCGGTCACCGTGAAAGTGAAATTCGCCTTGAGATCAGGCTGCTCGAAATTCGCGAAGACCCGCCGCGCGTCCGCCACCTCAAACTGGGAGTAGAGGTAGACCTCACCGTCGGCCGGATCCACGTAGCGGTGCAGGCCCTCGCCGGTGCGCGAGTAGTACTGGGTGGATTCCACCCGCACCGTATTCTGTGCAGCCAGGTTCGGCAGCGGCAGGCGTGAATCCTGGTAGCTGGCCGGGTCGAGCTCCGCACCGTTGAGCACCACGCGCTCCACCGACTTCGCGATGAGGTCGAGGAACGTATCGGCACCCGGCGTTGCTTCAAAATCAATTTCGGTCACCGCCGCGAAGGTTTCCTCCCCGGTGGTCAGATCAAGTTCAATGCGGTAATTCTGCGTCGCTACGATCTGTGCGCGCTCCGCAGCTTCTGCGCGGGTGAGATTAGTCCCGGCCATCAAGCTTCCTTTCCTTGGCTTTCAGCACAATTTACGTGAAATCCTACCGGTTCTGGCGCGCCAGTGCCCGCCGTGCCCGCTTTCGGCCGCGTCGTTGCTGCGCCGTTGTCGCGCCGTTGCTGCGCCATTGCCGCACCGTTCCAGTTTCGCTTATGGCGCGAGGAGGCCCGCGGCGCCCGCTTTCACGCTTGGATAGAACCATGACTACTCAGGTTGAATTTTGGTTTGATGCAACATGTCCGTGGACGTGGATTACTTCCCGCTGGGTCGCGGAGGTCGCCGCCGCCCGCGATTTCACCGTCACATGGCGCCCCTTCTCCCTCGCCATCCTCAACGAGGGGAAGGATATTTCCGCGGAGTACCGCGCTCACGTGGAGGAGGGGCGCGAAACGGCGCTCGTCGCCATGAAAATTGCCCAGCTCGAAGGTAACGAGAAACTCGACGAGTTCTACACCGCATTGGGACAGGCTATTCACGAAGATCGGCGCCCCGTGGGGCGCGAAATCCTCGCTGAAGTGCTCGCGGCTCTCGGTGAAGGTAGCGAATATTTGAACGACGCCGCCCATTACGACGCCGCACTACGCGAGAGCGTGGCGGCCGGGCTGGCCCTCGTGGGTGATGAGGTGGGCGTGCCCATTATTTCATTCGACGGTGCGGCTTTCTTCGGCCCCGTCATCTCCCCGGCCCCGCACGGGCAGGCCGCCCTCGCCCTCTGGGATGGCTGCCTCGCCCTGGCTCGCACCCCCGGTTTCTTCGAGCTCAAGCGCTCACGCACCACGGGGCCAATTTTTAGCTAGCCACTGCGCAGCTTTGCCCGCGGGTGCTCTCTTAGATCCACCCGCGGGCCCGGGCGAGCTGCGCTGCCTCGGTGCGGGTGCGCGCCCCGGTTTTCCCGATAGCCGCCGAGAGGTGATTACGCACCGTCCCCTGCGATAGATACAGCTGCGCGGCCATGCTTTTCACGGTCGCCCCGCTGAGCGCCAGGCGCAGCACATCACCCTCGCGTTCGGTGAGCGGATTGGGCCCCATCTGCAAGGCCTGCGCTGCCAGCTGCGGATCGATAGCATAGCCGCCGCCGGCAACGGTGCGCAGCGCCGCGGCGAGTTCCTCGGCCGGCGCATCTTTAACAACAAAACCGCGCGCCCCGGCCGCCATGGCACGCTGCAAATACCCGGCGCGCCCAAACGTCGTCACAATAACGACGCCGCAGTCGCCTCCCGCCTCCTGCAGTGCTTGCGCCGCCGCGATTCCATCCACATGCGGCATTTCGATATCAAGGAGCGCAATATCGGCACCGGTGTCCGCCACGGTGGGAACGACGGCGCTGCCATCTTCCAGCTGCGCCACTATCTCGATATCCTCTTCCAGGTTGAGGAGCGCCGCCAATGCTTCGCGCACCATTCGCTGATCATCGGCGAGCACTACCCGGATGAGGCGGTGGCGCCCCGTAGTCGTCCCGGTGCTCATTTGCGAGCTGCTGTTGGAGGCCGCACCGTTGCCTAGCTGCGCGGCGTCGTTCATATGCTCACCTCCACGCGGGTTCCCGGCTCCAGTCGGGTAATCGTTATGGTTCCACCGGCAGCTTCCACGCGCTCGCGCAGCCCGGTCAGTCCGGTACCTGCCGGAGCCCCCGCGGGGATACCTACGCCGTCGTCCTCCACCCGCAAGCGCGTGCCACTCTCCCTGTCCTCAATAATGATGGTGCAGGTGCGCGCACCCGAATGGCGCACCGTATTCGTGACCGCTTCCCGCACCACCCACGCGAAAAGCTGGGCGGTGAGGAGGGGAAGTTCCGGGGGAGGCGTGACATGCGCGGCGATACGCGCGGAACGGAGCAGCGCGTAGGCGGAATCCAGCTCAGCATCAAGAGTGGGCTGGCGCAGGTCGGTCACGGTGGCCCGCACCGTGTCGATAGCATCGCGCGAAATTTTGAGACTTTCTTCTAATTCGGCACGCGCCGCATCCGGGTTGGTCTCCATTAGTCGCGAGGCCAATTGAGTTTTCACGGTGATGGCGGTCAGCGAATGCCCCAGCACATCATGAACCACGGAGGCCAGCTCGGAGCGTTGCTCCGAAAGGATGAGCTCCGCGCGCATCCGTGCCGACCGCGCGGCAAATTCTTCCAGCAAGCGAGAGATGAGAATGGGGATCATTGGGATAATAATGCTGCCCAGAAACGCTGCCCACACGAAATCATACGGCGCCAAGATATGGGCCGCCGCTCCGCCCGCGAAACAGAGAAGCCCGCACGGAATCCCGGGTATGAGCGGGAGTGAAAAAATCCATATTGCCGCGAAGAAAGGTGCCGTGTAGGCGAAGCCAAAGGGGAAAGGGTGGATAAGTGCCGCGCAGGCAAGCAGCGGAATGCTCCATAACGTGAGGGATACCCAGCGGGGCCACGAGGGACGCATATCCGGAAATTGGAAAATCAGAATATATGTCAGTCCAAACCCACAGATTCCCGCGTAACCGAGGCTGCGCTCAAGTGGAGTGAGACTTGGCGTTAAGAGAACTCCAGCGAAAGGAAAGACCAGGAAGATGAGCCAGATCCCGCTGCCGAAGAGCATGGTCAGGCGCTCGCGGCGAGTAGTGGGGGCTGCCGGTATCTGGTTGTCGGTGCGCCACATGCGATTTAGATAATGGCTAGCTGGGGACGGCGCGGAGGTCCGCGGCGCTGCGGTGGTCGATGAGACTGCGGGAGACGACGCGGCGGGGGATGGGGCCATAGAACGAGCATAGCGGTCGCGAAGCTCTTCCGCGGCCGCAGCTCGTGCCCGGTGCTGTGCTCGCACGTTAGCCGTACCTTAGCGCCCGTACTTTAGCGCCGCACCGTCGAACGGCGCAGGGCCAGGAGCGCCAGTGCCGCGAAGACAAGCGTCCACACCACCACATTCCCGATTGCCCAGGCGAAGGATTCGGTGGGAAGGATCTCTGGCATACCCGGCGTGGCGAAAGCACCGGTAATAATCACTTCCCCGTTCTGGGGCCAGTGGGCCAGCACGCCTGCCCCGTAGAAGGGCGTGTAGCGGGCCACCTCCATCATTGCCCCGCTCAGCGGCATGAAGAGATTACCGAGGAAAGCGAGAAGCACCACCACGCCGGAGGCGATGGACACCGCTGTTTCGCTGCGGAGCGCCAGGGCAACGGCGAGGCCGAAGAAAGCGAAGGGAAATACGCCTACCAGGCACAGCCCGGCGCTCGCGAGCCAGATCCCAGGAGTATCAAATTCTGCTCTGGTGAGCATGCCGAGGAGGAAGGTCGCGCCGATGGGGAGGCAGGCGATGAGGAGGCTGACAATGATTTTGCCTGCCAGATAGTCCCCGCGGCGCATCCCGGTGAGGGCTAGGTGGCGGCCCCAGCCGCTGTCGTGTTCCACGGCGGCGGCGCCCGCCATGGATGTCGCCGCGGTGGCCGCTCCGTAGAGGGCCAAGCTCACCATGACGTAGGCGGCGATGGTGCCGCCGGGAATGTGTTTATCGGTGCCCGGGGAGGCCACCCCGAAAACTGCGAAGATCACGAGGGGGAGGGCGATGAGGAAAATGAGGGAGTCCACCATCCGTAGATTTCGCCAGAGCTCGTGGCGGATATAGGAGAAGAAAATACTGGTGCGGGAACGGGGCGTAGCCGGACTGGTTACGGGAGTGGTCATGAGCGGGCTCCTTCGGGTGCCGCAGTGGCGGGTGAATCGGTGTGTGGGGAGGCTGTGAGGGTGAAGAAAGCATCTTCGAGGCTGGCGGCAGAAATCTGAAGATGGGAGCCGAGACCTTCGTTGAGAATCACGGCGGCAAGCCGATCAGAATCTGCCACGGTGAAACGCACCAGGTCACCGTCTCGTTCGACCGTGTCAGCGCCTGCGCGCTGGGCTACTTCTTCCGGGGTGATACTCGCCTGTGGATTCCAGGTGACGGTGAGGTGGTGGCGTTGCTGGGCGGTGATAGTAGCAACGCTTCCGTCCGCGACGATGCGTCCGTTATTCATGAGGATGACCCGCTCGGCCATATCTTGGGCTTCCTGGAGGTAATGGGTGGCGAAGATGATGGTGCGTCCGCGGGCGGCGTCGGCCCGAATGTGCTCCCAGAAGTCACGGCGCGCCGTGGCGTCCAGCCCCGCGGTGGGTTCATCGAGGATAAGTAGCTCCGGGTCTGATAGCAGCGCGGCACCGAAACGGATGCGCTGGATTTGGCCGCCGGAGCATTTGGCGATTTTCCGGGAGGCGAAGTCGCTCATGCCGGCGCGCTCAATGACATCAACTACCGGCAAATGGAAGGGAAGGCAATCAGCGAGGAAATGGAGGGTTTCCGCGGCGGTGAGATCGCGTAGCATCCCGCCGGTCTGCAACATGGCCCCAATGTGCCCGGTGAGGGCCGGGGAGCCGGGAGCCTGGCCGAGAACGTCAAGGGTGCCGCTGCTGGGTTTGGTGAAGCCGAGGACCATATCGAGGAGTGTGGTTTTCCCGGCTCCGTTGGGGCCTAGGAGTGCCACGATTTCCCCGGTAGTGATCGTGAGCGACAGATTATCCACGGCGCGCACTTGTCCGAAAGAACGGCTGAGGGCGCGGGCCGCAACAGCGGGGTGCGCGGTAGGGACCGGATGGGGCGGGTTGGCCCCGGGTATTGTGTTCATGCCATCAGTGTAAAAATGGGCGGCGGGGTACCGGAACTGCCAAGAATCACCACTTCTTCATGACAGATGTCATGGATAGGTGGCCTGGTCAGTCCGGCACCCCGCCGCCGGTACGCTGTGGCACCTAGGCGCGCGCTAGCGCCGGCGTCGTACTACTTCCGCACGTATCCGCACGGAGGCACGAAGCACGTTTACCAAATACGCACGCGTTCTTCCGGGGCGAGGTAGAGGGCGTCGCCTTCTTCCAAGCCGAAAGCCTGCGCGAAGGCGTCGATATTCTTCACCGTGCCATTGCAGCGGAATTCGGAGGGGGAATGCGGGTCAATGGCGATGAGCTGGCGGGCCCATTCGTCACGGTTCTTCCCCTGCCAGATCTTGGCGAAGGAGAGGAAGACGCGCTGCGCGCCGGTGTAGCCGTCAATCACCGGAGCGCTCTCCAGCGTGAGACCTTCGCGCGCCAAGTGGATTTCATAAGCCTTGAGTGCGATGGACAGGCCCCCTAGATCCCCGATGTTTTCACCCTGGGTGAGTTCACCGTTGACGTGGAAAGCCTCATCACCGTTCAACTGGGCCGGGATATAGGAATTGAATTGCGCGATAAGAGCCGCGGTGCGCTTCTCAAATTCCGCCCGATCCTCATCCGTCCACCAGTTATTGAGGGAACCATCCGCATCGAACTTGGAGCCCTGGTCATCGAAACCGTGCCCGATTTCGTGGCCGATTACCGCACCGATACCCCCGTAATTGAAGGCAGCATCGCGATCCTGCTCGAAGAAAGGCCATTGCAAAATCGCCGCCGGGAATACGATTTCATTCCACTGCGGGTTGTAGTAGGCATTGACCGTTTGCGGATTCATATGCCATTCGCTGCGATCAACTTCCTTGCCGAGCTTCGCGATGTTTTCCTCCACCTCAAATTCGCACGCAGCGCGAATATTGGCCAGCAGATCCGTGCCGATCTGCATGGAGGAATAATCCTTCCACTTTTCGGGGTAGCCGATCTTCGGGGCGAAAGTATCCAGCTTGGCCAGGGCGCGCTCCTTGGTGGCATCGCTCATCCAGTCAAGATCCCGGATGGACAGGCGGTAGGCATCCAGGAGATCCGCCACCAGTTGATCCATGGTGGCTTTGTGTTCGGGCGGGAAATAGGAGGCCACGTAGAGTTGCCCCACCGCTTCACCGAGCGCACCATTGACCAGCTGCACCGCACGCTTCCAGCGATCCCGCTGCTGGGTGGTACCGGCGAGCACCTTACCGTAGAAATCGAAATTCTTGGCATCAATCACTTCGGGCAGGTAGGAAGCGCGCGCGAGCAGAATGCGCCAGCGAGTGTATTCCCGCAAGGTTTCCAGCGGGGTTTCTTCCCACAGCTGCGCGGCAGCCTGCAGCGCCTGCGGGGTGGTCACAATAATGGTGCCGAGCTGATCGGGGTCATAACCAATAGCGCGCAGCGCGGTGGCCCAGGGGAACTGCGGGGCCGAAGCCACGAAATCCGCGAAGGACATCGGGTTATTGACCTTATCCATATCCCGGGCATCCGTGCGGCTCATATGCGCGGTGGCGAGTTTTGTTTCCACATCGATGACGCGCCCGGCGGCGGCTGTGATAGCAGCGCTGGGTTCGGTGGCCTTCTCATCAAAAGCGAGCTGGGCCAGTTGCGGCACAAAATCTCGGTAGGCGCTCAAGACCGGAGCGAATTGCGCTTCGCGGTAGTAGGCTTCATCGGGCAAACCCAGGCCGGACTGGCCGATGGAGAACTCATGGACATTGGGATTGACCAGGCTGGGGGCCACATCCACCCCGAAGAAACTATCCACCCCGGTGCGCATGAGGGCGCCAATAACGCGGGCCAGATCCTCCTTTGTTTCCGCCTGGGCTACCGGATCAAGATCAGCGGCGAGGGGAGCGGTGCCCTTCTCATTAATTGCAGCGGTATCAATAAAAGAACGGTAGAGGGCCACAACCTTCGCGAGGGATTCCGCCGGAACGCCCGGTGCGGAATCCGCGGCGGCGGCTTTATCGCCAGCGGCCGTTTCCGAACCGGCAGTGCCCGCGGCATCCGCAGCTTTCTCAATAAGTTCACGTACGTGAAGCTCCGCCTCATCGCGTAGATCGATGAAGGAACCGACCGAGACCTGATCGGCTGGAATTTCCTTTTCACGCAACCAGGTGCCATTGACGGCACGGAAAAGATCATCCTGGGGGCGCACCGACGTATCAGCGCCCGAAAGCACAGCGTGCAAAGCAGTATCAGTCATGTGTCCAGGGTAGTGGACGCCTACGACACTTTAAATAGCGCATCGCCACCGGCGCACCACGCCAAAGTAAAAGTGACAAGCGGCACAATAGGATAGGATTGCTGCATGCGAGTACATATTGGAACAGATCATGCCGGTTTCGAGCTCAAGGAATTCCTGGTGGAGAAACTGGAAGAAAGTGGCTACGAAGTGGTGGACCACGGCGCCAAAACCTATGACGCGCTCGATGATTACCCCGCTCCGTGTATTGCCTGCGGGCAGGGCGTCGTAGACGATGCCGGGTCGCTAGGGATTGTATTGGGCGGTTCCGGGAACGGCGAGCAGATTTCAGCGAATAAAGTGCGCGGCGTGCGCGCGATCCTCGCCTGGAATGAGGCCACCGCCAAGCTCGGGCGCGAACACAATAACGCCAACGTTATTTCTATTGGAGCGCGCCAGCATACCCCGGAAGAGGCGTGGAACCTCGTCAAGCTTTTCCTGGAAACACCCTTCAGCGAAGATGAGCGCCACCAGCGCCGCATCGACCAGATCGCGCGTTACGAAGGCGCCTAAAAAGCCCTAAATATAGATCGCCGGATCGATGAGCGGTTCGTGATGGGCCGGGGTGCGTACCCGCGCGGGGATTCCCACCGCGGTCGCTTCCGCCGGCACATCATGAACGACGACGGCGTTAGCGCCCACCTGGGAACCGTCCCCAATGCGGACAGGGCCGAGTATTTTCGCGCCCGCTCCCACCATGACGCCATTTCCCAAGGTGGGGTGGCGTTTGACCGGTTCGGCTGATGACCCACCCAGGGTTACCCCGTGGTAGATCATGCAATCATCGCCGATCTCTGTGGTTTCTCCGATCACCACGCCCATGCCGTGGTCAATGAAGAAACGGCGGCCGATGCGAGCACCGGGGTGGATTTCCACCCCGGTGAGCAACCGGGTGGCTTGCGAGAGGAGGCGTGCCGGTAGCCGCAGCCGCGGCGTCGCCTCCCACATCGCGTGTGCCACCCGGTGCCCCCACACGGCATGCACGCCGGAGTAAGCCAGTACTACTTCCAGGCGGGAGCGCGCCGCCGGATCGCGCCGGCGTGCGGTATCAATATCTTCCCGCATCATCCGGAGTGCTCGAGATAAACCCATAGAACCTACTCTAGCCGGCCCCGCGCTGTGAGCTGAGTCCCCGCGCCACGTGGGCCTGCGCCGTCGTACCTATCCTTTCCCCTAATCGCGGTAGGGATCGAAAAGGGGAGTAGAGGCGTAGCGCTCCCCGAAATCGGGGATGATGACGACGATGCGCTTACCGGCAGCCTCGTCACGCTTCGCGACCTCGAGGGCGGCGTGGAGAGCGGCACCTCCCGAAATCCCCAGGAGCAGCCCCTCCGAAGTGGCAGCCGCGCGCGCCACCTCAAGCGCCGTCGCCGTGGGAACCGGGAAGACTTCGTTGTACAGCTCGGTGTCGAGCACCTCGGGAACGAAATTCGCGCCGATGCCCTGGATACCGTGCGAACCGGCCTTCCCCTCGGAGAGCAGCGGCGATTCGGCCGGCTCCACCGCGATGATCTTCACGTCCGGATTATGGCGACGCAGTGCCCGCCCCGCCCCGGTAATGGTGCCGCCGGTTCCGATACCCGCCACAAAGTAATCGACCTTGCCCTCGGTATCCGCCCAGATTTCCTCACCCGTGGTCTTTTCGTGAATCGCGGGGTTGGCCACGTTGGTGAACTGGCTGGCCAGAATCGCGTTCTCGGTATTCGCCACGATTTCTTCGGCGCGGGCCACCGCCCCGCGCATGCCTTCCTTCGGGTCGGTCAGCTCCAGGCGCGCCCCGAAAGCCCGCAGCAGCATACGCCGCTCCACGGACATGGAGGCCGGCATCGTCAAAATAACCTTGTAGCCGCGCGCGGCACCCACCCAGGCCAGGCCGATCCCGGTATTCCCCGAGGTTCCTTCCACAATGGTGCCACCGGGGCGCAGCGCGCCAGACTTTTCCGCGGCATCGATAATGGCCACCGCCACCCGGTCTTTCACCGAATTAGCGGGATTGTAAAACTCAAGCTTGGCGAGGACTTCCGCGGAGCTACCCTCCGCGAGCTTATTGATACGGACGAGGGGCGTATGCCCCACAAGTTCAGTAGCGTCATTGAAAATGGTCATAGTTCCTCCTCGGGTACGCTAACGCGGCTGCGAGCCATATTGTTCCCGCGGCTCCATGTTATTTTCTGGAACGCGAGTGGCTCGGCGTGGCCCGAGATATGGATAGACCTGGGCAGATACCCCATCTAACCGCTAATCGCGGGGAGTGGTACCCGATTCCCGCGCGCGTCGCTCGGCCTCCGCGGTGAAAGCGGGAATAAGGAAGTCGAGTTTGGTATCGAGATTGGCCCGGTCGCGCCATTTCAGACGGGAGAACAGCACGATATTCCCGCGGGCAGGCTGGGCAATATGGGTATCGTCTTTGACGTTGTTGAAGGAGGCCGCCGCCGCGTGGGTGGCCATAATGATATTGGTAACGGTGTCTACCGCGAGCAGCCCGATTTCCACATCCCATCCGGCGATATCTTCGAGCGCATTAATAAGGGCATTGAGGTGCGGGGCAATAAAACGCGAGGTTGCGGAGAACTGCACGAAAAGCAGATCGAGCCCCGGGTGGGTATCCATAAGTTCCCACACTTTATTCGCATAATCACGCAGCAGGGCATCCGCGCTCTCTCCTTCGGGCGGAGGATATTCGCTCGAGACGCGCGCCAGACACGCTTCCATGAGATCTTCGCGGCTTTTGAAGAGACGATAGAGAGCCGAGGTCGCTACGCCGAGTTTCTCGGCAACCTGGCCGAGCGTGAACCGATCCAAACCGATCTCGAAGACTGCATCGATTGCTTCATCGGCAGTGAAAGTCGGTTTGGGGCCGGTTTTCTTGTGTGACCGTAAAGGGCTTCTCATGGCATCACCGCATTCAGTGGTTGACGTGTGTCGATACGGCACTGCACGATGCGGCCGTTTTTGTTTATTTTAACGCGCTATAGAAGAGTCGTCATGTTTATCCAGGTAAGGAACCTCGATAATCGCGTCATCAATTTGTTCGACGCCGACATTCCCCGCGGACAACTCTGCCATCATAGCGGCCAGGGCTACCCCGCGCTCAGTGGATATGCGCAGTTCAACACCATCGTTGTGGTAGTCCATCTCCGGGGTGAAACCCGCGCCTGAGAGGGTGGCGATATATCTGCCGGCGTCGGAGTGCGGGAGGAAAGCCCGATAACGGGGCACGATGCGCCGTTCCACCAGCCGGGCCTGGCCGAGTGCCTGGGTGACCGAATCCGAATACGCCCGCACCAGTCCTCCTGTGCCCAGCAGGGTTCCCCCGAAATATCGGGTGACTACCGCAACAACATCGGTGATTCCCGCGCCGAGGAGGGTGTCGAGCATGGGGCGCCCGGCGGTGCCGGAGGGTTCACCGTCGTCAGAAGAACGGTGGATCGGAGCGCTGCCGGCAACGGAGACCACGTAGGCGCTGCAATGGTGGCGGGCATCGGGGAAACGGCGCTTTTCGCCGTCAATCACAGCGCGCGCCTCCGCCTCGGTGGAAACCCGCGCCAGCACTGTAATAAAACGAGAACGTTTGATCTCAAGTTCAGTTTCGTAGCGCGCCCCGGCCTCTAATAGCACATCCGACATAGTGGTATTGTCTCATCACCGGTGCTGACACGTGGCGCGGCGATGCTTGATATCTCACATGCTCGCTCTGGCGCGGCGTGGAGGTGATGAGGTAGACTCATTCGCTGTGTGTTATTGAAGCGTCGGTTTCGGCGTGGATATTCACGAAGATTCGTAGCGGCTGCGCAGGGCGGCCCGGAAAGTAGAGAGGAGCGGTTGACATGGCAGTACCTAAGCGCAAGATGTCCCGCAGCAACACCCGCTCTCGTCGCTCCCAGTGGAAGGCCGAGCTCACCGAGCTCCAGACCGTCCGCGTGCGGGGCCGCGAAGTGCGCATCCCGCGCAAGCTGGCCAAGGCTTACAAGAAGGGTCTGCTCTCGGACTAAGTCCGCGGGAAGCTCAAGCTTGCTTACCCTCGTGAGGTTATCTCACGAGGGTATTTTTATATTTCGGTGCCGCCGCGGTGCAACGGTGCGGGTTAATAGACAAAATTAGTTGCTAATGGCGGCGTGTCGTTAACGTCCGATCTGGCCTTTACGGATGTTTAGACCGTCTTCCCAGGGGTGTTCGGTATCGATATGGGTATCAATCTCGACGGGCTTATCACTAGGCGTACTAACCGGTTCCTTCCTTGGTTGGATCGTGTTTGACACGAAATCAGACATCGGCTGCGTGTTGATCGACCTGGAATAAAGCCAGTAATCCAGGGCGGTGAGCAGGTGAGACTCAGACCAGCCACGGTGG
>NZ_QDIE01000020.1 GCF_003957255.1 Actinotignum sanguinis | reverse complement strand
AAGACTATTAGTGGGAAGGACGTTATTGCTTGACCGGTATCTGATATCCAGTCCTTATTAGTATCGAAACCAGAGAATGACAATCATGATTCGAGAACACAGATACACCACTACCCAGGACTTGACCAGTTCTTATGGGGCAGTAGCGTACCCGCAATGAAAGGACCGTGTCAGCTCCATATTTATTCACGTTGTAAGCGACGGCCGAAAGGTGGCGCCAGTTCTGAAAGGTGGGCTAGCAGTTCAGCCCGGATGTCGAGTTTGGGAACTAATCCCGCGAACCGCGCGTACTCCTCCCCTTCGTATACGAGGAGCAGGGTGGGCAGCCACTCGAGCTTTGGAATGAAAGCGCCTACTTCCTCCCACGGATGCTGCTGCATGTCATGTGAGGCAAGATCCGAGGGGGTAATACCGCCATAACCCAAGGCTCGCTGGATCGCGTACGTTATTTCTTCGGATAGGTCAGTGAAATCTAGCCGATGTTCCGGGGCACCGCCCGGCAAGATGTGCTGGATATCGGCATCGGTGGTGGTGGCGGCTGTGCGCCGCGGACCAATTGGTGGTTCGGTAAGAATGTCCAGGTTGATGCACCAGGCGTCGAAAGTGGCGTCCGGAATTAAACGGTGGAGGTCGACGACGGTCTCCTCGAAAATGACGCGCATCGGCCGATCATAGGGAACCCACGAGGCAGTGTAGAGCAGCAGAGTAGGAACATCATGCCGGTAGGCGTTCATGGCACCTCCTTCTGACCGGGGTGGGTAGATCCCCCGCTCAACTATTTTAAAAGCCGAACTGGCGAGGCAGTTAAAAAGGTCCGCCTCGCCGGTTCGAACATGAAGAGAAGCGCCACCGTACACCGCGTGCTTAGGTACAGGGGCTACCTTCCCTGGAATTACTCTGCGCTATTATCCGTGGCGGCGTGCTGCGCCGCGAGATTTTCAAGATAGCGTTCCGCATCGAGAGCCGCCCGGCACCCGGTGCCAGCTGCGGAAATAGCCTGGCGGTAGTACCGATCCACAACATCCCCGCAAGCGAAAACTCCGGGAACCGAGGTTTCGGTATGGGGGTGGTTGACGACGATATAGCCGCCGTCGTCCAACTTAAGCTGTCCACCGAGGACCTCCGTACGCGGCAGGTGACCAATGGCGACGAAAAGACCAGTCACATCAAGATTGGAATCTTCCCCTGTCACGTTGTTGTGGAGGGTGATGGCCTTCATGGATCCGCCATCTTCTCCGCGAATATCGGTGACTTCGCTATTCCAGTGCATAACGATCTTGGGATCGGCCAGCAGGCGATCCGCCATAATCTTCGAGGCGCGCAGTTCATCGCGCCGGTGGATAACATGCACCTTGGTTGCGAAGCGAGTGAGGAAGAGGGCATCCGTCACGGCGCTGTCCCCGCCGCCCACCACGGCGATTTCCTGATCTTTGAAGAAGAACCCATCGCAGGTGGCGCAGTAGGAAACCCCGCGGGAGGCGAACATAGTTTCGCCGTCCAAGCCGAGCTTTTTATAGGCTGAGCCGAGGGCCAAAATCACCGTGCGTGCCCGGAACTCTGATTCGTCGGTGCGGATGATCTTGATATCGCCGCTTAGGTCCATGGAGAGAGCGTCGTCGTACTCCATTTCGGCACCGAATTTTTCGGCCTGCTGCTGCATATTAGCCATAAGGTCCGGCCCGAAGATTCCATCCGGGAAGCCCGGGTAGTTTTCCACTTCGGTGGTGGTCATAAGGGCGCCGCCGGCATCGATGGCACCGCCGATCACCAGCGGCTTGAGGCCGGCGCGCGCGGTGTACAGCGCGGCGGTCCAGCCCGCCGGCCCGGATCCGACAATGATGACGTCACGAATATCGCTCTCGGTCATGTTTCTCCTGTGTTCTTGTGAGTGAGCGTGCCGCGTTGCGCGAGCACACCGCTCCCCATCGGGCACAACATTGGGTACAACGTCCCGGGATGTGTAGCTATTCCCAGCCGGTTGTAAACACCGCTTATTTCACGCTAATTTCGGAAATCTGCAGCTTGAACTGGCCCGCCGCGTTCTTGGGCAACTCCGTGAACCACAGCACCACGTGATCACTGTTTACCGGCGTTGGTGCCGTGAGTGTTGTTTTCGCGCTCATGGTACCCTCGGTCACCACGGTACCGCCGCTGGGCTGCTCAGCTGTGGTATCACGCCACTGCACATGTCCACCCTGGCCGTTCAACTGCAAAGTGACTTCTTTGATAGTGGACGGCTTCGCCAGGCGCAGCTCAATCCCCATCCCCTCTTTGAGCAAGCCAAATTTTGGATTTCGCAGGTATTCCCAGCTAGCCCATTCCGTTGCCAGATTCTTATCGATAGCAAGCGGAAGGGTCTGCGGGTAGTCTTCATCCGCCTCACTCTTATGCGGGTTGAGAAGATTCGCTGAAACAATTTGCGGTGCCGTGGAGCTGGGCGTGGGCGCGGCACTCGCACTCGGCTGGGCACCTTGACCTTCCGAAGTCTGTGCATCGGCCGAAGCTGTGGGCGGGGCAGAAATAACCGGCGGCCGGGTGGAGACATCCGTGGGCCGGAAGAAGGTGGATACCGCGAAGTACAGCGCCACCAAAACCAGCGCAATCGCGCCCACCACAATGAGCTTAGAAGAATCGAAAATGCGCGATCCGAGGGCGCGCCCGTTTTCCTCATCGGTAATAATCGGCCGCGAGGGAGCCGGTGGCCGGGTGGCGGGCTTACGATCCCCGCGGGTGCGGGCTGCTACCTTTGCCGGAGCGGTGCTTGCGCGTGCCGCCGTTGAAGCTGGGTGAAGGCGGGGGGATTCATCGCCCCCGTGAGGCGACCCGGTTCGCTCCTCGTCGGTGCCGCTCATAATGGAACGACGCTGCGGACTCGTCGCACTGTGAACACTGTTTAAAGTAACTGTGGGTGCGGTATCACTTTCATGTTCCGGGGTGGCGCTTGCAGGTTCCACCTCTTTACGTTCTGCCGCAACACGCGCAGCCGCGGCGCGTTCGGCAGCTTCATTTTCTGCCGCCTCACGCTCGCATTCCTCCAGTTCACGTTCCGCTTCGCGTAGCGAGGGGAAATGCGGTTGGAATCGCGGCGTTGCGGCATCCTGAGCGACGCCGCCAGCGGCATCCTGACCACCGTGGCTATCGATGTGGGCCGCGGAAGTTCCCTCAGTCCCTGTTTCGCTCCGGTCGTGGTAAGCAGTGTTTACCTTACTTTCTTCACCGCGGAATTCTTCCGGTGATACCCACCGGGGGTGGAGCTCCACGTCAGGAGCTGCGGCAATACCCAATTCTGTATCAACCGCACCCTCGAAATTCGCTCCGGAAACTCCGGCGGGGTCCAATTCCTGGCTTCCGATAGCCGATGAAGCGGAGGTAGTCGCGGTGCTGGCAGATACACCGGCGGTATCAGGATCCGCGTCGGTATCAGGCACCGTTTCAGTAGCAGGTGCAGCTTCGATATCAGGTGCAGCTTCGGTAGCGGGCGTGGTCGCGGTATGAGGAGCGGTCTCACCCGCGTGGGTTATTTCCTCGGGTGCGGTAATCCCATCGGGTTCGGATGGCTCGCCGGCATGTGTACCGGACTCAGCAAGGGTCCCAGCGCCCACGTCAGGTGCTTCGGTTTCCGCACCGGTGGCAGCTGCGACGGCGTCGTGCTCAGAATCAGCGGCGCCGAAGGAAACGTGACTCGAACCCAAGGTGACGCGGCCGATCGCGCCCCCGCGCACATGCCCGCCCAGCGGGTCGAAACCGAAACGGGAATCCCCGCCGCCGGGAAGCTGCGGCGCTACCAGCACCGGAGCGGGGAATTCACGCAGGTCAGGCCGGTTGAACGGGACGAGGCTGCGCAGCACTTCCCCGGGGGAGAGCAGGCGTTCGGGGGAGAGGGTGCGCCGGAACACTTCCCGAATGTCATCGGGGAGGGAATCATCGCGCGCCAGTGCCTCGAGCGTAGTTTCATCCGCCTGCGCGCCTTCAAGCAGGGTCGCCAAGAAAAGCACCAAGTCAGCGGCCTCGGCGTTATTGAGACTGGCTGGATCGTATTCATCCGTCCGCGCACCGGCCAGAGCTGCGTCAATACCGATGCCATCCAGGTACACATCCCCGGCATCGCCCACTCGCACCCGCGAAGGAGTAATACGTAAATGCCGCATACCGCGGCCGGACACCTGGGTGAGGATCGCGGCGAGTTCACACACCACGGCCTTGGCTTGCTCGGGCTCGAAACCCTCCCCGTGCACATACCCGGTGAGCGACGTGCCCAGCGGGATCTCACTCACCACGAAATTTTCACCGACGGAAAGCGTGCGCACGATATGCGCGTCGTCGAGCAGCCCGGTGCGCCGCGCCGCATCCAGCGCGTCCGCGCGCGTGGAAATATCCCCGATGAGCAGCACTCGCACCGCGGTGCCCAGCGCATCATCCACGGCATACCACTGTTCGGTACCCGCAATATCAAGTTGCTCTTCGTACAAATTCTCCAGGCGGTAGCGACCGGCGAGAGTCATGCCCCTGGTTCCGATGGCGCTCACAGTTCCTCCTTGCCGTGCCTCGCGGCCACATTACTCCTATGGTATTTCGTGTTCCTCGCGCAGTTTATCGACGGCGCGCGGCCCGGCTTCTTCCGCCGCGCTAGCCTCACGTAAATTGTGGAGATGTTTTTCAGGGTCGATGCCGCCCGAACGCCGCCCGCTGCGCAGACTGCGCGCGATCCCACCGAGCAAGAGCACCCCGAGCAGTGCGCCAATAATATACGTCCCCGTGGTTTCCCACCCGGCGCGCACCCGCACATTAATATCCTGAACTGCGCCGATCGGCGTACCCACCGGATCGGTCACCGCGGCCGTCACCGTGACATTCCCCGAACCGGAAGCCTGCACCGGTACCGCCACCGTCACCGAGGCGGCGGGCGGAATCGTTGCCGCAACGGGATCGGAGGGCACGATGCGGAAATCTTCGGCGCGTAATTCCACCACCGCGCCCACGGGAACGGGAAGGGAATTATGCACGTGCACGGGCAGATCCGCGCTTTCCGAAATGATATTGATCGTGGAGGAGGGCTGAACCGTGACGGCGCCGGCCATCTCCTCGGCCAGCTGCGTGAGCTGCGCGGCTAGCTCCTCGCGCTGTGCGTGGTGGTCACGTAGCGCCACTCCCGCTAGCTGTGCGGCGTGATGGGTGACCGGCCCGGTGATATCTGCGGGCCGCGGGGTCAGGGCGGCCGTGGTGGAAATTGTGGTGACGTGTGCATCGCCGCGGGCCAGCTGCGCTGCGGAAATCTCCCCGGGCAGCACGCGCTCCTCGGGAAGCTGGGCACACCCGGCCGCCGGTTTCTCAAGAAGGTCACCGGCTGGCGTGGGCGCCAGCCACGGCGCGCTCGTAAGAGCACCGAGCGCAGCCCCGATATCGCGATCCGGCAAAGCACCGGCCCGCGCCAGCGCGGCACTTTCCGGCCGATCCACCAGCACCACTTGGGCGCGCGGTGCGGCGGGCAGCTCCCGGTAGGTCGCCGCCGAGAGCGCGAGGGCTGTTTGGCGGGCGTCCATGGCGGAGAGGCGGCTCCCGGAGGCTTCCGGTAAACCTTCCCCACCTCCGGAGGCCAGCGCATTCGCCTCGTCCAAGCTGGGCAAATATCCCTGCACCAGGGCGGAGAGCACGCCGTCCGCGCGCAGTGCCGCGGCCTCATCCGGACCTGCTGCGACCTCATTCGAACCCGCCGCGGTTTCCTTCGTGCCGGCCTCGGAATCCGCATCCGCAACGTCCGCGCCTTCCGCGCCGGCACCGCGAGTCTCGCTCAAAGAACACGTTGTCGCATCCTCCGCATCGAGCGGAATATTCACCCGCCCGCTCGGGCTGAGCCAGGAGGCATGCGCCGCGTCCACATCGGTGGTGATGAGCGCCGCGGCACCCGCATCGCGCAGCGCCCGCGCGGTGGCCCGGTCCACCCCCAGCGCTGTCACCGCAATATCCGAACGCGCCGCAAAGCCGGAAGCCAGCGCCGCCTGGACCGCGTCCTGCCGTGCCAGGGCGAGCTTATCCGCGCGCCCGGCATGGGTGAGCGCGGCGGCATCCACGTCCGCACCCAAACCGAAGAACACGCTGGTCCCGGTCGCGGATTCAAAATTGCGCAGCGCGGCCCGCTCCGAATCACCCGCGATAAGAAGCGGGTCGACGGCCGCACTCACACCCGGGTGCGCAAAATACTCCAGGGTACTGAGGCGATGGGGTAGCTGCGCGGCCTCCGGTGCGGAACTCGAAACAGAAGGCGGTGCCGAAGAACCGGGTGCGGTGCTCGGGGCCGACGGCGCAGCCGGGGCACTCGCCCCCTGGGATGCTGCCGGCGCGGATGGCGCGGCGCTCGCACCCGGATCGGAAGCGGATGCGCCGCCCGGTTCGGCGGTGCTTTCCGAGGTGGCGGAAGGGGTGGTTGGCGAGGCAGCGGCCGTGCCGGCCGAAGTTGAAGGTACAGGTGCCACCACCGGCGGCTGCGGGCTGGCCGCGGGTGCGGGTCCGGTAAGGCTAGCGTAGACCTGCTCCTCGAGGGCCGGGGTGCTACCCACATCGCTCAGGGAGCGCGTAACCGGCACAATCGCACTGATGGGGGCGGGCGCGGCGTCGTCGCCCGGAGCGGTGACGATAAAACTGCGGTCCGTTGCCGTTTCCCCATCCACCACGGCACTCACCTGGACCCCGCGCGGCCCCCACTCGGCGGGAATCCGCTCCCGCGGAACCGAAAAGGTAACGCGGGTGGACGTTCCGGGCGCAATATCCGCATCCGGGGTGAGGGTGTCATAGAGGGCCAGGCCGGCGGGCTCCGCGCGCATGAAGCTGAGCACCGCGCTGCGCGAGGAGGGTACGTAGCGCTGGATATAGAGCGAGACCGAATTAAGATGCCGTGTTTCCGTGGTGGAATTCGTCACGGTGGCGGTGAGGGTGAGGGTGGCGTCCTTACCGAGAACCGGGGCACCTACGTCCACGATCTCCACGCTGGGTGCGGAGGCCGGACGTACCGGAAGAGCTTGCGCGCTCAGCGGCCCCCCGGCGCTCAGCGGCCCCCCGGCGCTCAGCGGCACCCAGGCAGCCACCAGCCCGGCAAGCGCGCCCCGCCACATCATTCCTCCCCCGCGAGAATCGCGCGGGCCGAGGCCACAATACGGCGTTCATTGGGATAGGCCAGCCGGGATGCCACGCGATCCAGGCGCACCCATTCGGCCTTTTCCGCTTCGTGATCCGGGTCGTTATCAACGGTGATATGCCCGGTGATTCCCTCCAATAAAAAGTGGTGGACAACTTTATGGACGCGGTGGTTAGTGCCGGAGAACCAGTAATCAATAGTGGCTAAATGCATGAGCACCCGCCCGGTAATCCCGGTTTCTTCCGCGATTTCCCGCACGGCGGCTTCTTCGGGAGTTTCATTGCCCTCCAGGTGCCCCTTGGGGAGGCACCATTCCAGCCGCCCGCCGCGGTTACGTCGCGCGATAACGGCCACGTAGGCTTTCCCGCCGCGCACCCCGATAACGATTCCCCCCGCACTCGTTTCGTTCACCACCGGAAGAGAGTGGCGCCGCGCAGAGGCCTGGTGCGCGGCAGCGGCGCGCCTCCAGGATCTACGGCCCCCGAACTTGGAGGGCAACGGTGCTGACTTCGACATACCTCTAACACTACAACTAACGGTCAGGGCCCCCGGATGTGGCAACCTTTAAGGGTGACCACTTCTCAACAGACTCCGCAGACTCCGACAATGGACGATATGCCTCCGGGCCAGCGCCGCGCCCTCCTGCTCCTGGCAGGCCAGCGCGCCCTGGCGAATCTCCCGGACGACATCTTGCAACTAGCTTCTATCTTCTCAGATCACGGCGAAGAATTGGCCCTCGTGGGCGGCCCGGTTCGTGACGCTTTCCTCGGCGCACCCATTCACGACTTCGATTTGACTACCTCGGCGCGCCCGGAAACCACCGAAAAACTCCTGGCCCGGTGGGGAACCACGTGGGATATCGGGCGTGAATTTGGCACGGTGGGGGCGCGGCGCGGTGACCTCGTCGTCGAAGTAACAACGTACCGTTCCGATACGTACACCATTGGTTCGCGCAAACCCGATGTGGATTTCGGTGACAACCTCGAAGGTGACCTTACCCGGCGCGATTTCACCGTCAACGCGATGGCGGTGCGCCTGCCCGGTCTTGAACTGGTGGATCCGTGCGGCGGGGTGGCTGACCTCCTCGCCGGGCAGTTGCGCACCCCCGTCACGGCCGCGCAGTCCTTCGATGATGATCCGCTGCGGATTATGCGGGCCGCGCGGTTCGCGGCGCAGCTGCGTTTCGATGTGGCCCCGGATGTTATGCGGGCGATGGAAGATTACGCCGAGCGCCTCGAGATCGTCTCGCAGGAACGTATCCGCGCCGAACTGGAGCGCCTCATGACCGCCCCGGCGCCGCGCCGCGGCATTGAGCTGCTTGTCCATACCGGCGTGGCGGAACGTGTGCTGCCCGAAATCGCGGCGCTCACCGATACCGTGGACGCCCAGCACCGCCACAAGGACGTGTACCAGCACACCCTGCAAGTGGTGGATAACGCCATCGCGCTGGAAGATGAGGAGGTGCCCGGGCCGGATCTCATCCTGCGCCTGGCCGCGCTGTTCCACGATATCGGCAAGCCGGCCACCCGCCGTTTCGAACGTGACGGTTCGGTGACTTTCCGCCATCACGATGTGGTGGGCGCGAAAATGACCCGTGCGCGCATGCGCGAACTGCGTTTCGATAAAACGACGACGAAAAGCGTGGCGCGCCTCGTTGAGCTGCACCTGCGGGCTTTCGGATTTGGCGAACACGACTGGACCGATAGCGCGGTGCGCCGCTTCGTGCGCGATGCCGGGGAACTCCTCCCGCGCCTACTGCGCCTCATCCGCGCCGATATCACCTCCCAGAACCGGCGCCGGGTGGCGCGCCTGCACGCCGCGAATGACGAACTGGAACGCCGCATTATCGAGCTACGCGAACGCGAGGAACTCGAGGCGGTACGCCCCGATATTGACGGCACCCGCATTATGGAATTGCTCGGCCTCGAGCCCGGCCCGCAAGTGGGCAAAGCCCGCCAGTACCTCCTCTCCCTGCGTCTGGACGAAGGCCCGCTGGGTGTGGAAGAAGCCGAGAAGCGCCTGCTGGAATGGTGGGACGCCCAGTGAAACTCGTTGGCGATCTGCGCTCCCTGGCCCGGTCGCGGGGATTCCTCAAACTGCTGTCCGTTCGGCTCGTCACCCAGTGCGGGGACGGCATGTTCCAAATCGGCCTGGCCTCACTGTTCTTCTTCAACCCGGCCGCGAACGCGGATGTGCACGGGGTGGCGCTCTCCCTCGTGGTGCTACTCCTGCCTTTCTCCCTGGTCGGGCCTTTCACCGGTCCGTTTATTGACAGGTGGCGCCGCCGCCAGATCCTGGTGTACGGCAACCAGATCCGGGCCGGGCTCACGGTGGCGCTGGTGGTCACCACCCTGGCGAATATTGTGTGGCTCACCTATGTGCTGGCCCTCGTTACCCTCGGGCTCAACCGGATTCTCCTCGCGTGCATGAGCGCCGGGCTGCCCAATGTGGTGGAATCGCGCGAGCGGTTGCTCGTGGCGAATTCCCTGGTGCCGACCCTGGGCGGGGCCTCCACCGCGCTGGGCGCGATTCTGGCGTTCTTTTTGCGCCTCGCGCTGCCCGGGGAAGAAATGCAAAAAGTGGGGGCGCTGGTGTGCGCACTGGCGCTCTACCTGGGCGGATCGGGGGTGGCGAGCCTGCTGGGGCGCGATGAGCTGGGCCCGCATTCCCGCCCGCACGGTTCGTTCGGCCCGGCGCTCGCGCAGGCGGCCCGCGACCTCGTGGCGGCGCTGCGCTACCTTATTGCCCGCCGCACCCCGGCCGCGGCCCTCACCACCATGTCCCTGCACCGTTTCGTCTACGGAATGCAGTTCATCGCCATCGTGCTGGCCGGCCGTAACCTCTACGCCGACCCGGCTAATGCCGATGCCGGCATCGCCTACTTCGGCATGCTGCTCGGCATGATGGTCCTCGGGCACGGGGTTTCCATTATTCTCACGCCTCTCGCTCACGAACGCATGAGCCCGAGCTGGTGGGTGGTGTGCGCGCTGGTGGGCGGCACCGCCGGGCAGGCGATTATCGCGGCGACCACGGACCTTGGCTGGGTGATGGCCGGGCTGTTTATCTTCGGGATCGGGGTGCAGGGCGCCAAAATCGCGGTGGATACCATTGTGCAATCCGATACCGCGGATACTTTCCGCGGTCGCGCCTTCTCTATTTACGACGTCCTCTTCAATATTTCCGAATGCATCGCGGCCGGGGTGGCGATTCTCGTCTTGCCGAGCATCGGATGGTCGCGCGAGGTGCAGCTCGCCCTCATCGTCATGGTCTGGTGCGTGGCGGGAGCGTATGCGCTTTTCGTGCGTTCCAGCGGCGGGCGGCCCACCCCGGTCACGCTGTAGCCGCTCCGCTCACGGTACGACGCCGCCACCGCGACCCGCCGCGGCACGTTGGGTGCGGGGCGCGGGCAATCCGTGCGGGGCGCGGAAAACTGGCAAGATAAGAAGTAAATGACCCGGCGCGCATCCGCCACCGGGACTCCCAGCAGGACGGAGGATCCTATGGCCGCCACTCGACCAGGTGATATTCCACGTGATCGTATTGCCCAGGCTATTAACACCCTGCCCACTCAGGTTGCTGGCTCCCGGGCGGGCAACGATAGCGGCGGTGAGGAGAGCGCGGGCGGTGCGGCGTCGTCGGCTATAGGACGAGCAAGCGATGCGGAGAATTCCGGCGCCGGTGAACAAAGCGGCTCCGGGAACTCGGAGGTGAACCGCGGCACGGATGCGGGTCGCGGCGAGGATTTTGGGGTGAAGCTGCTGCACGCGGCGGCACTCCTCACCATCGTGTGCGTGGGCCTCTACCTCATTCACGATTTTGTGGGGCCGGTGTTCCTGGCTCTCACCCTGGTATTGACGGTGCGCCCGGTACATCGCCTCCTCCTGCGCCACCACGTGCCGCGGTGGCTGTCCGGAACACTGACCGTGTCCATTATTGTGGTGGTGCTCCTCGCGGTGGTGGGTTTGACGGCGTGGTCTCTGGCCGGACTGCCGCGCACCCTCATGAGCTACGAAGATAAATTCACCAAGCTTTTCCAAGACACCATGACCTGGCTGGAAAGCCTGGGTTTGAGCACGGATCAGCTCAGTCAGCGCCTGGGTGACGTGCTCAATATGGACACGATTATTTCCCTGCTCAGCCAGGCCTCCGGGGCGCTCATGAGCGTGGGGAGCCTCATGTTTGTGCTGGCGCTCGCGATTTTCTTCATCACGATTGACACCCTGTCCGTGCCGGCGCGCGCCCGTATCGTGCGCGATCACGATCCGGATCTCTACCGTGCCCTGGCCTCCTTCGAGGGGCGGGTGCGCCAATACTGGCTGGTGGCCACCCTCTTTGGTTTGCTGGTTTCCACCCTCAATTATTTCGTCATGATGTGGTTGGGGATTCCGCTGGCACTGGCCTGGGCGCTGTGGACCTTTGTTACGAATTACATTCCGAATATTGGTTTCATCCTCGGTGTGATCCCGCCGGCACTCATGGGGCTGGTGGATAGCGGGCCGGCCACCGCGCTGTGGATTCTGGTGATTTTCACCTTCCTCAACGTCACGATTCAGGGCGTGCTGCAGCCGAAGATCGTGGGGGACGCGGTGGGATTGTCCACGACCGTCACCTTCCTTTCGCTGCTGTTCTGGGCGGTGGTGCTCGGACCGCTGGGAACGATTCTCGCCGTTCCGCTCACCTTGTTTATCAAGGCGATTTTCGTGGATTCTTCTTCGCGTTCGCGCTGGGTGGAGGCTTTCCTCGTGCCCGAATCGAATGCGAAAACTCGCGCGGAGCGCGGCGTCTACGATCTTGACGAACCGGTCCGGGAAATTTACCGTGATTTCACTTCGCGGGATTCCGAGGTGCGGACCAAGATGCGGGATCTGCGGAAGATTTCGCGACGCCGTAAGAAAGGGATCCGCGGGTAGCTTGGACCACGCGGGTTAGCCACGAGCGTGTGACCTGAGGCAGACTAGATACGCGGCGCGACCGCGCGCCGGTAGGGAGTAACGATGGCTGGAACGCGAACGGGTCGGACACAGAAGGGGCGCGCGCGCACCACTACAGGGCGCAGCGCAGGCCCTGCGGGTCGTGCCGGAGCGCGCCGGGGCGGAACGGGCACGAGCGCGCGCCGCAAACGCTCACTATGGAATTATCCGCGCCGCGGCAAGGGGCCGATTCACCGCTGGATTCCCTCGTGGCGCTTCGTGCTCGGAATGTTCTTCACCCTGGGCTTCGGCGGGCTGGTTGCCCTGGTGACGCTCTACATTTTCCTGCCCGTCCCCAGCCCCGATGATATTGCGACCGCGGAAAAAACCACTCTCTACTACCGCGACGGCAGCACCGAATTGGGCAGCATGTACGAGGTGAACCGCACCCCGGTCCCCCTGGAATCCCTGCCGGAGTACGTGGGGAATGCGGTGGTTGCCTCAGAAGACCGCACTTTCTACTCCAATTCCGGGATTGACCTGGGTGGCATCGCGCGCGCCGTCGTCAATAATATTCGCGGTGGGGCGCGCCAGGGAGGCTCCACCCTCACCCAGCAGTACGTGGAGAACTACTACCTGGGCACCACCACCGATTACATCGGCAAGGTGAAAGAAGCCGTGCTCGCGGTCAAGGTGGACCGCAATTCCTCCAAGCAGGACATTCTGGAAAACTACCTCAATACTATTTACTTCGGGCGCGGTGCCTACGGGATTGAAAGCGCAGCTCAGAACTACTTTGGTATTCCCGCCGCCCAGCTGAGTCTGGATCAGGCCGCGCTGCTCACCGCGGTGATTCCGGCGCCCTCGGCCTGGGATCCGGCGGTGGATCCGGAGCGGGCCGCGCAGCGCTTCGATCGGGTCATTAACCGGATGCTTGAGGATGGCTATATCACCGCTGAGCAGGCCGCGGCCGCCACCATGCCCGCGACCATCGAGTATGTTGCCGCCAAGCAATTCAGCGGAACGAATGGTTACCTGCTGGCCGCCGCCCAGCAGGAGCTTATCGCCACGGAAAAGTTCACCGAGGACAGCCTCAACCGGGGTGGCTATACGATTGTCACCACACTTGACCCGACCATGCAGCAAGCCGCGGTCGACGTCGTCAATGCCCTCCCCAAAGATCGCCCGGAAAACAATTACGTGGGTATGCTTTCCGCGGATCCATCCACCGGAGGTATTTACGCGATGTACGCCGGCGCGGACTACCAGGAACGCCAGCGCAATACCGTCACGCAGGATCGCGCTCAGGCCGGATCGACCTTTAAACCCTTCGGCGCGCTCGCGGCCCTCAAGCAGGGCAAATCCATCGACGGTACCTATTACAATTCCCCCGCGGAGCTGAAAATTGGCGATATCACCATTAGTAATTTCGACGACGCCAATATGGGAAATATCAATATGCGTACCGCCACCGCGAACTCGGTGAATACGTACTACGCGCAGCTCAACGAGGAGGTGGGGCCGCGTAATACCCGCGCCGCCGCAATTGAGGCCGGGATTCCGGAAACCACGCCGGGCCTGGATAATTCCCTCACCAATGTGCTCGGCTCGGCTTCCCCCACTAATAAGGAGCTCACCCAGGCCTTTGCCGGTTTCGCCAACCGCGGGGTGAGTGTGCCTTTGCATGTGGTTAGCGAGGTGCGCGATGCGCAGGGTACCGTGGTGTACCGCGCGGATACGGCCGGTAAGCGGGTGCTCGATCAGCGCGTTGCCGATAATCTCAACGAGTTACTTCAGGAACCCACCGGCCCGCGCGGGACGGCGGATCGGGCCGGGCGGCTCGGCTTCCAGGTGGCTGGGAAAACCGGAACCTCCACGGATCTGAAATCCGCGTGGTTCGTGGGCTACAACCCGAAGATTATTACCACGGTGAATATGTTCCAGATCGGGCCGAACGGTGAGGAAGAGTCGCTGGGCGGCTGGGGTGCCTACCCGTGGGGTATCGGCGGGAACGGCTACCCGGTGGATATGTGGGTGGACTTCATGAAGGCCGTTACCGGCACTATGGAGCTGCCGAAGTTCCCCGAACCGGAGCTCATTGGCGAGAAACGCCCCAGCTTGCGGCCTACGCGCCTCGAACCGGTGGAAGAAGTAACGACGACGCCCGAACCGAGCGCGGAGCCAAGCGAGCAACCGGCGCCGGCCACCGAAGAGCCGGCACCCGAACCGAGCGCGACGGTGCCCCCGGAGCTGCAACCTACCCGGATGCCCGCCCCGCCCACGGAAACTATCCCGTTGCCCACCGAGCCGGCTGAACGTGAGCGCGTTCCCGGTGCGGTGGGGTAGGAGTGGGCTGGAGCGTTCCACACTCTCGAAGTGTTGGCCACCCGCGTTTTAGACTGACCTCATGAAAATCTATCCCTTCTGGGCGCGGGAGAGCGCCCCGGTATCTACCACGTCGGGGCCGGCCACGGTGGCGCAGTGGGGCTGGTCCGCCAACTCGGAAGAAGAGGCGCAAAAAGTCGCGGCAGCGCGATTGCATCGCCTGGTTGATCGCATCACTGAACTCGGGCATTTTCCCCGCGAACGCCAAGCTCGCGCGGAATATTATCCGGGCACCCCGCTGCGCGAAGAGATCCTGTCCGTCCTCAGCAGGGAGAACGGCACCCCTACCTGCGCGATCACCCGAAACCGCTACGGAGCAGAGGTTCTTAATACCGCAGATATCCTCATCGCGGATGTGGACGTTCCCGAATTAGAAGAGGCGGCCCGCCAGCGAGGCGGCAAACGGGCTGGCGGGCGAGCCGCAGGCTCTCAGAACAAACCCGGTTTCCTCGCCCGACTTTTCGGTTTCGGCGCGAAGAAGCGGGAGCGGCCCGCCGGCTCTGCTTTCGAGCCCGGACCGGGTGCGGCACCTGCTCTCGCACCGGAACCGGTATCGGCAACCGCGGCGAACACCGCTCCCGGTTCCGCCTCTATCCCGGGGCTCATCACCGAAACAGCGCCGGTACGCCAGCATATGATCGAAGCCGAACTCATTGCCTTTGATCGTATTGAACATTTCGCGCGTCTCAATGCGGCCTGGCCGATTTTCGTCTACCGCACTTTCAAAGGCTTTCGCGTGATCGTGGCTGTTGAGGGGATCGCCGCGGACTCCGGGGAAGCGCAGATGATTCTCAATCAGCTCGGTTCCGACCCGCTCTATATGCGGTTGTGCCGGGTGTACGAATCCTACCGGGCGCGCCTCACCGCCAAACCCTGGCGAGTCGGGATCGCGGCGCCCAGCGTGCGTTGGCCCGAGTACGATGCGTCGTCGGCCCTATGCGATCCGGTTGCGCGCGAGGACATGGCACGGTGGTTGATGCGGTACGACGCCGCCCGCGCCGGCTACGCCACCACGCGCTTCATTGCTGCCTTCGGGCCTTCTCCTACCGGGCGCGCGGCGGAGATGGTGGCCGTGCACGCACGCGCGACCGGTGCGGAATCCGGCCTGCCACTCGCCTAGAGCTGGAGGGTGCCCGCCCACTGGTTGGCCACCGTATCGAGGTAGCCGAGGTGATCGTCGAAAAGCCCGGCGTACCTTTCGGTCATCTCCAGGGTGATGGTTCCTACCAGTTCGGTCCAGGCGCGGATCACGGAGACGATGAGGCCGTCCGGTAGTTCAGCCAGCTCCGCATCAAGGGACCCGAAAGTCATGCGGATGCGCCACAGGTCCACCCCGAGCGCCCGGGTTTCGGGGCCTGTCAGGGCTTTATTGCGTCCGCCTTTGGCGATGCGGGCCAATTCGAGGGGGACGCGCAGGGCCGCGGCCGTGGTCATTTCCGGATTGGAAAAATCAATCGCGCTGGCCCCGTAAATAAGGGAGAAACGATTCGGGTAATCAAGGGCCCAGGTGTGGGCGGCGCGCCAGGCCGCCACCCAGCGTTCCCGCCCTGACATTTTTTGATCCGCAGCCCGGCGCATCGCCCCGGCCAGGTCCCGGTAGGCTTCGGCCGCCAGGGTGGTGAGGAGTTCTTCGCGGGAGCGTACGTGGCGGTAGGGAGCACCCGGGGAAAGCTCAAGGGAGCGAGCAATCGCGCGCATGGAAAGCTGTTCGGCCCCGGCGCGGTCAAGCTGCGCGCGGGCCGCATCCAGCAGCTTTTCCCGCGTGGTGGGTGCTTCACCTTCACTCATAGCTCGCTCCTGTGTTTGTGCCCGGTAGGTCGCCACAATCGCGGTGGAGCGACCTAGGGAAAGTCTACCGTTCCCCATGCGTTCAGGGCCGGGATTCTCACGGAAATACGGGCGAAAAGGCGTGGGCCGCTCCATATTTAACCATCTGGAAAACAATGCCGGTACCGGCTAGACTGAGGGACTGACCTATCTGTTCGCGGGCGTTAGCATGCGGATGGGCGGGTCAACGCATAACCCTTCTGCCGCGGACGGACCGCGGCCGTTTAGACCAGAGGAGGTGGGTAGACATGCGTGAATACGAGATGATGATCATCCTTTCTCCGAACGTTGACGAACGTAATTTGTCGACCAACGTTCAGAAGCTGCTCCAGGTTGTCCCCAATGAGGGCGGCGAACTGGAAAAGGTCGATATTTGGGGCCGCCGGAAGCTTGCTTATCCCATTAACAAGCACTCGGAGGGCATTTACGTCGTCGTCGATATGAAGGCGACTCCCGCAACCGCAAGCGAACTTGACCGCCAGCTCGGCCTCAACGAGGACGTGCTCCGCATCAAGCTCCTGCGTCGCGACGAAAAGTAAACGTACCACCAGCGTAAGAACCGAATCTGAGAAAACAACGGGGTAAAAGGAGCGATTATGGCAAACGAACCGGTCATTACGATCGTCGGTAACCTCACCGCCGATCCGGAAATGCGTTTCACGTCAGGTGGTGTGGCGGTCGCGAGCTTCACGGTTGCTTCCACCCCGCGCAAGCGCAATGCCCAAACAGACCAGTGGGAAGATGGCGAACCAATGTTCGTGCGGTGCTCGGCGTGGCGTGACTACGCGGAGAACGTCACTGAATCGCTGTCGAAGGGCATGCGCGTACTGGTAACGGGCCGGCTCACGGTCAATCGTTACCAGACCCAGAACGGAGAACAGCGCGAAGGTCTGGAACTTCAGGTTGATGAAATCGGGCCCTCGCTGCGCTACGCCAAGGCCCAGGTCACGAAAACCAGTGGCGGCGGTAATTACAACCGCGGCAACCAGGGTGGCTACGGCCAGAACCAGGGCGCTCCGAGCGGTCAGGGCGGGCAGGGCTCCTACGGGGGTCAGGCCAGCTACAACGCTCCGCAGGGCGGCTCGGCTTACGATCCGTGGAGCCAGCAGCCGCAAGCCCCGCAGGGCGGTTCCGCTTTTGACGATATGCCCCCGTTCTAAATACGCGTTCTAGATTTCCGGGATTACGCACACACCAGTTATTGACATTTTGACTCGGGCCACTGCCCCGCGGCGCGCAGAAAAAGCGCGGTAGCTGCGGGAGCTTCGGTAGGCATGAGTCGCAGCAACACAAGGAGACAACTATGGCGAAGGGACATCTTCGCAAGCCGTTGAAGCGGAAGACCGCTCCGGTGAAGGCCATCAAGGTCGGCAATATTGACTACAAGGACACCGCTACGCTGCGCAAGTTCATTTCGGACCGCGGCAAGATCCGCGCCCGCCGCGTGACCGGTGTGAACGTTCAGGAGCAGCGCAAGATCGCCAAGGCGATTAAGAACGCCCGTGAGATGGCTCTGCTTCCCTACTCGAGCAACGCTCGCTAAGGAGGCACATAATGAAGCTCATTCTTACGCACGACGTCGAACGCCTCGGCACCGCCGGTGACGTTGTCACCGTCAAGGACGGCTACGGCCGTAACTACCTGCTGCCGCGCGGCTACGCCACTCCGTGGACCAAGGGCGCCCAGAAGCAGATCGATCAGATGGCCGAAGCGCGCCGCAAGCGCTCCATCACCGATCTGGAAGCCGCGCACGCGCTGCGCGATGCGCTTAACGAAGCCGTGGTGCAGGTGAAGAAGGCCGCCGGTGAAAATGGCCGCCTCTTCGGCGCGGTGACCTCCAAGGACATCGCTGAAGCCGCTACCGAAACCGTGGGCAAGCCGGTGGATAAGCGTTGGATCACGCTGGCGTCCCCGATCAAGTCCCTGGGCAGCTACACCGCTAAGGTGCGGGTGCATGAGGATGTCACGGCATCCCTCCAGGTGGATGTGCTGCGCGCACCCAAGAAGTAATAGCTGATAGCTAGTTCATCAGCACGCGAAGGCGGGGGAGAACCTTAGTGGGACTCCCCCGCCTTTGTGCTGCCGTCGCCTTTGTGCTGCCGTGCCCGCTCTCGCCTAGCTCCCTAGCTGCACCCATTTTTCCCCGCGCACCCGCAGGTACATGGGCAGCGCCCGGGCGCTCATGCACACCCCGGCATAGCCGATCCACAGCCAGATGAATCCCGTTTGCCCGGAGGTCCATTCCAGCAGTCCGAGCACCATCGGCCCGTACAGGGCGAGGGGGATAAACATCATCCACGCCAAGGTCGTGAGGTCGCCCGCGCCAATGAGGACGCCGTCGAGAATAAATGCAACCGAGGCAATCGGGAAAAATACCGCGATAACGAGGAGGCCCCAGAAGGCTAGCCAGCGCACGTCGCCCGCGGTGCTCATGATCCGCACGATAAGCGGCGAGGTGAGGACGGTGGCGGCCCCCAGCACCGCACCCACGCTCATGCCGCGCGTCAGGCAGCGCCTGAGCACTACCCGCAGGCGCGATTCGTCGCCGGCGCCGGAGGCTTGGCCCACGAGGATTTGGGCCGCCATGGCGAGGGCATCCAGCCCGTAGGAGGCGAAATTCCAGATGGTCATGGTGATTTGGTTCGCGGCGAGCGCTTCGGTGCCGAGTTGGGTCGCCCCGGTGATTTGCAGCAGGATAAGCACGCGCAGCACCGCGGACCGCACGATGAGAGGTACGGAATCGTGGAGGGCGCGGAGCACACCCACTCCGCGCGGCGCGAGCGGGGCGTGGTGTTCGCGCGCATGATGTACGACGACGCCGGTCAGTACTACACCCATAACTGTTTGCGCCGCCGCGGTACCAATTCCGGCTCCCGCCAGGCCCAGCCCGGCCGGGTAGATGAAAACAAAGTTGAGGGGAATATTGACGAGTGCCCCGAGTACCGAAACTTTGAAGGGCGTGGTGGTGTTCCCCAGCCCGCGCAGGGTTCCGGTGGCGGCGAGGACGACGAGCATACCGGGGAGCCCCGCGGCGGAAAAACGCAGGTAGCGTGCCCCTTCGGTGACGACGATTCCCTCTGCCCCGAAGACCTCCAGAATCTGGGGTGCCCAGATAGCCAAGACCGCGCCGAGTAGCACGCCCAGGGTACCGGCCAGCCAGAGCCCGTCCATGCCTTGGGAAAGGGCGGCTTTCATGCGCCCAGCTCCCACGTAGCGGGCGGTGGCGGAAGTGGTGGCGTAGGCCAGGAAAATGCATAGCCCAACCAGGGTGGTGAGAATAGTGGAGGCGAGGGCGAGGCCGGCTAGCGGCCCGGTGCCCAGGTGGCCGACCATCACGGTATCGGTGGCAACGAGGAGCGGCTCAGCCAGGAGGGAGCCGAGGGAGGGAAGGGCCAGGCGTGCGATCTCGCGGTCGATAGCGTGCTTGGTGGTGGCGCGGTCGCCGGTGGGCCTGCTGGAATTGTTCTCGGGTGTCGTCACGTCCGCTAGCTTAGCCGAGCCGGGGTGAGGCCGCCGGTTTCAGGGCTGCCAGCCGCAATTGGCCTCAGCGGCACCCGTAAGCGCCCGGCCACCGGTACTTGAGGAAAGCCTCAACGTGATCGACCTCACGGCCTGTGCGTGTGGAGAACTCGTGGCCACATCTTTCCACAGTTGTGGACAAACTTGGGGACGGAATACCGGGGATTTCCCCCACTCCATCCACAGTTGTGGATAGTTGTGGGTACAAATGGTGAACAATCCCCAAGCTATCCACAGTTTGTCCACCGGTTATGCACGGATCCACCGGCGTGTTTACACATCCGCGCAGGGGAATTAACTTGAAATTCACCTCGTAAACGCGTTACGAAAGCCAGTGGAGATCCATTGCCGAGAAAGGGAAGCTATGTCCGTCGTCAATAACGGTGCAAAGATGCAGGGGTCATCTTTTGAACGTACCCCTCCCCAAAATCTCTCGGCCGAACAATCTGTTTTGGGCGGAATGCTGCTCTCCAAAGACGCTATTGCCGACGTGGTAACCGTGCTAACCGCCGATGATTTTTACCAGCCTTCCAACGCCACGGTGTTCACGGTCATCCTTGAGCTTTTCGGGCGCGGGGAGCCGGCAGACGCCATCACCGTGGGCGCGGAACTCAAAAAACGCGGGGATCTGGAGCGCATTGGCGGGCTGCCGTATTTGCATACTCTGGTGGCCTCGGTACCCACGGCTGCGAATGCCGGGTATTACGCGAATATTGTGCGCGAACAATCCCAGCTGCGCGGCTTGGTGGAAGTGGGTACCCGCATCGCCCAGCTCGGCTACACCACTGACGGCGCGGACGTTATGGGCCTCATCAATATGGCCCAATCGGAGGTTTTTTCCCTCGGTCAATCGCGGGAGGCTACGGATTACGCCACGATGGCGGAAATCGTTCCCGGGCTGCTGGATGAATTGGAGAAAAACGCGGAACGCGCGGGCCAACTAGAAGGCGTGGCCACCGGGTTTATTGACCTGGATGCCAAGCTTAACGGTTTGCGCGCCGGGCAGATGATTATTGTGGCGGCCCGCCCGGGTGCGGGTAAGTCTACGCTCGCCATGGATTTTTGCCGGCAGGCTGCCATCCACAATCACCAGCCGGTGGTCTACTTCTCTCTGGAAATGAACCGTACGGAACTGTCTATGCGTTTGCTCGCTGCCGAGGCGGGAGTTTTCCAAGATCGCATGATTAAAGGTGAGATGACGCAGCAGGATTGGGACAAAGTCGCCGGCGCCGTCGAACGTATTTCTACCGCGCCGCTTATTGTGGATGATTCTCCGAATCTCACCTTGCCGGAAATCCGCGCAAAATCACGCCGCCTCAAGCAGCAGCACGATATTCAGATGATTGTGATCGACTACCTGCAGCTTTTGGCTTCGGCCGGGCGGGTTCCAGAATCACGCCAGCAGGAAGTCTCGGAGTTTTCACGCTCGATTAAATTGCTCGCTAAGGAATTGGAGATCCCTATTATTGCGGTGGCGCAGCTCAACCGTGATTCGGAAAAGCGAAATGATAAGCGCCCCCAGGTGGCTGACCTGCGTGAATCGGGTTCGTTGGAGCAGGATGCCGACGTCGTTCTTCTTATCCACCGCGATGATATGTACCACCAGGATTCGGAGAAGGCCGGGCTCGCGGAAGTTATTATTGGTAAGCAGCGTTCCGGGCCTACCGGCACGGTGGAGGTGGCTTTCCAGGGCCACTACGCGCGTTTCGCGAATCTTGCGGAAAACTAAATCCGAGCTGAAACAGTTGCGGGGCGCGCCGCACATATGCAACGCGCCCCCGCGTAAAAATACTATTTATTCCCGGTGCTGTGCCGGTGGGCTAGCTACGCCAAGCTAGCTGCCCGGTCTAACTACGCCAATTCAAGGCTGTCTCGCACCGCGGCTAGGAGGCGGCAGACGCGCGCCTGCGGCAGCGGCTCGGAGGAAAGCTGGTTCTCCACGTAGGAGAAGGAGATTCCGGTACCCGGGTCCGCGAAGGAAAGGCAACCGCCGCGCCCGTTGTGCCCGAAGCTGCCGCGGGAGAGCATGGGCTCGCGCTGGCTGCCCAGCTGGAAGACCAGCCCGTAGCGGGAGGTCGAATCACACAGGACTTCGTCGAAGCCTTCGGCGCGGGTGGCTGAAACCGCGGTGATGAGATCGGCATCGTAGCGCGCATAGCGCCCGTCGCAGAACATCGCGTAGAGGGTTGCCAAGGAGAGCGCGTCGGCATGCCCGTTAATTGAGGGCATTTCCGCATCGAGGAAATGCGGATCGGTGATGGCCGAATCGGTGTCCTGCGGGGATTGGTAGGCGTAGGAGGTTGTGGAGTTCGGATCGGCCTGGGCCTGGCGCAGCGCCCCGCCCCAGCCCTGGGTGCGCGGGCCCCAGAAATGCTTGGCGATGCGGGAACGCTCGGATTCCGGGCAGCCAATCCACACGGACAGGTTGAGGGGCGCCCGGAAGTTTTCTTCCAGGTAGTGCTTCGGGGTGAGCCCGGAAACCCGCCGCACCAGCTCTCCGGCCAGGTAGCCCATGGAGAGCGCGTGGTAGCCGTGTTTGGTGCCGGGTTCCCAGCGCGGGGCCTGGGCCGCGAGCTCGGAGGTAATCAGGTCCCAATCGAAAAGTGCGCTCGCGGGCAGAATATGGTCAAAACCAGGCAGCCCGGCGGAGTGGCTGGCCAGCTGGCTCACCCGAATATCTTCCTTACCGTTGGCGGCAAACTCCGGCCAGTAGTCAGCCACGCGGGCATCCGGGTCGATGAGGCCGCGCGCCACACAGTCCGCGAAGCAGATCCCAGTCAGGCCCTTCGTTTGCGAGAAAATAAGCTGCACCGCGTTATCCGGGTAGGGCGTGCGTTCCTCGATAGGATCTTCAACGACGGCGCCATCGGCCACCCCGCCTCCGGTATTTGCACCGGCAGGCGGATTCCAGCCCCCGTAAATATTGACCACGGGTTCGCCGTGCCAGAGCACCGCGATTTGCCCGCCGCGATCTTGGTTGGTGGCGATGGAGGCGGCGAAAGCGTCTACCACTCGCGCAAATTCCGGGGCGTAGGAGCCGCGGATGGAATCGCGCGCCTGCGTGAATGTTGTCATGGATTCCTCCTAGAGTGCGCCGAGGGTATTGACTCGCCCTCGGCAAGGTCCATATACGGGTGCGCGCTGGCTAGCTGCTCACGCATCCGGGAAAAGTAATACTCTTGAAATTCCAGCGCTTCAATCCAGAGGCGTTGCGCGCTGCGGGTGGCGCAGCGGTAGTGGCGCTCGCGGCCCAGGCGCGCCAGGTATCCGTCAATGAAATCAAGCTGTTCCTGGAGCGGCATGGCGTCCATATTGTGATACAGCAGGGTGTCGTGGATGCGGTAGACGCTGAAACGATCCACGTTATCGCAGTCGCCAACCGAGCGCGCCAGCACGCTGGCTTCTTCCGGATATTCGCGATGGCCGGGATATTCGGGGGAATCTTCCGGGTATTCGCTGCGGCCATCGGTGTGCATGGCGATGCCCTGGCAGATCTCCGTGACCTCCGCTTCCGGCATGCCTAGACTTGCCAAAAACGGGCGGACGATGCGTGCGCCGGCGCGGCCGTGGTCTACCGGGCGGGCGGAATCAAATTTCCCGATGTCGTGCAGGAGGCAGGCAATTTCTAGGGTATGTACCGCCAAGCCTTCTGACATGGCAACCCCGCGCCCGATGGCCGCCACTCGTAAACAGTGTTCATAGCGGTAGCGGCGGGCGCGCGGGCTGGCCGGGGCGCCTTCCAGGTGCTCACGCAGGAACGCGAGGGCAGGGCGCAGGTACGGATTCGTTGTCACGTTTCTATTGTGGCACGGCACGCGGGCTCCCTTCCGTACTTAAGTGCTACGACGCCGCCGCTTGTGCACCCGGCGCGCCAGCACCCGTGCCAGGTAAATCCCCACCGCGCCCATTTCCCAGATGAGGGCTTTCGGGGTGGTGGAGGGAGCGAGGCTGGCCCCGCGCATGACGGGGGTGAAGCGGTATTTCACGGCGAAGTACCGGGCCCGCGGCACGTGCTGCCAGGAGGTCACGATCACCGCGGCGATGGTGCCATCGGGGAGCAGCCCGGGAATCGGAGTGCGCCTGCGGAGTAGCGCGGCGCAGTCTCCCATATTCTCTTCGGTGGTGCGCGAGTGGCTTTCTACCAGGAGCGCGCTGCGGGGTACTGCGCGGGCGGCGAGCCAGGAGGCCATGACCTGGGCTTCGCTGGGTACGCCGGGTGAGGCCCGCCCACCCGAGCAGATGAGGGCGGGGCGTGCCCCGCGCGAGCGGGCATAGCGATATTCAGCCAGCGCCCGCGCCAGGCGGCGTTTCAAACTACCGCTGGGCACAAAACCCACGCGGGTGTGCACGATCCGGCCGCCCAGCACAATAATGACCGGAACGGCCGGATCGATGCCGGGCATGGCTTAGTCCTGATCCCGGTAAGCGCCCTGCCACACGGTGGCGAAGGGGGTATTGGCTTCCACGCGGGCCTTAATGCCGGCGGTCACCATATTCTTCGCGCGCTGCACGGCTTCGTGGATCTCCACGCCCTTGGCCAGTTCCGCGGTGATGGCGGCGGCCAGGGTGCAGCCGGCACCCGAAACGCGTTCCTCACCGATCTTCGGGGCGCGGTAGACGGTGGCTTTCTCCCCATCCCAGAGCACATCCACGGCATCCGGGCCGGGGAAATCAATCCCGCCCTTGACCACCACGTACGTGGGGCCGAGCTCACCGATGCGCTTGGCGGCTTCGATGAGATCCTCCTCAGTTTCCAGCGCATCCAAGCCGGAGAGGGTGCGTGCCTCAAAATTATTCGGGGTGGTGACGGTGGCGAAGGGAAGAATCTTGGTGCGCAGCGCATTATCGGTATCCAGCGCCTGGCCGGGTTCCTGACCCTTGCAGATGAGAACCGGATCCACCACCACATTGTCCCATTCCTGGGAAGCGAGCCCGGCGCGTACCGCCTCAATAGTATCCGGGTGGCCGAGCATACCGACCTTGGCGGTGCGAATATTCTGGGAGCGCAGCGCCGCTTCCATCTGAGCACTGATCACTTCCGGAGGGACGGGCACGAAGCGATGGTTCCAGTTATTCTTCGGATCGAAGGACACGATACACGTGAGCGTGCCCATGCCGTACACCCCGAGCTGCTGGAAGGTTTTTAAATCAACTTGGAATCCAGCACCGCCGGTAGCTTCCGATCCGGCGATGGTGTATGCAAAATACATTCCGCTCCTTTTCCTTACGGGTTCCCGGCACGGTGACGTTCACCTGATATTCCGCCCCGGCCCATCGGGGCGTGACCTGCCTTTCACCACTTCTATGCTAGCGAAGGGCTACGACATCTTTATGGGGTGTTTTATGCGCTGGACACCAAATCCGAGGGCATTAGCCCAGTTCATTCAACTAGCGTGGCAGCAGTTATTCGCCGTTTCGCCGGAAGGTATCCGGGTGGCGCCCGGTACGCCCGGCTTCGAAACGATCCATATTGTCGATTTCTTCCGCTTCTTCTTTGAGGAGTGTGTACTCCAGGCAGGCCAGGTTTTCGGCCAGGTGCGCGGTGGAGGATGCCCCGGGGAAGATAATCCGCCCGCGCGAGAGGTGCCAGAGCAATACCAGTTGGGCAACGGTGCATCCCTTAGCTGCCGCAAGCTCGGCAAGCACGGCGTCGTCGTTCACAGCGCCGCGCGCCAGCGGCGCCCACGCTTCCACGCGAATCCCGGCGGCGGTGCAGTACTGCGTGACTTCGGCGTTCTGGAAATAGGGGTGCGCTTCGATTTGGTTGACGGCGGGCTGGATATGCGCGGCGAAACGCAGCGCCTCAAGGTGGTGGCGCTCGAAATTAGAAACACCGATCGCGCGGGCGCGCCCGTCCGCCACGAATTCCTCCATGACCTGGTACGCCTCCACGTAATCGCCGCTGAGCATCGGCCAGTGAATGAGGAACAGATCAACGTAATCAGTGCCGAGATCCGCGAGTGAGCGCGCGAAAGTTTCCCGCACCGCGCGCGGAGCGTGATGGGGATTATCGAGTTTCGTGACAAGGAAAATATCCTCACGATCCACGCCAGATTCCGCGATTGCCGTGCCCACCGCGGCTTCGTTGCCGTACATTTGCGCGGTGTCGATATGCCGATAACCCATGGCGAGGGCCTCGCGCACGGCCCGGCGCGCGGTGGCGTTGTCCATGCGGTAGGTCCCGATGCCCAGTTGCGGGATCCAGTGGCCGGAATTGAGGGGAAGAAGCGGGATTGTTGCCATGGTTCTATTCTTGCAGAAGGTACGACGGCGCAGCGGCACTCCGGCACCCGGCCGGCTACTCTAACATTGTTAGAGTAGCTTTAGAGTAGCTCCGGGCGACCCCGAGAAAACGTTGCTATGGCGCGGATTTCTACTCTCAAGCCGGATGTTAGAGTACGTTAGAGTAGATGTGAGAATAGCTTTATAGCAACTCCCAAGTGGCGCGAGGATCGCGCGGGGATTTACCATTCCAGCGGATCACGCCAGCATCGCGCAGCATATTGAGATGGCGGAGCACGGTGGGTCGGGCAAGCTCCACAAGCTCGGTGATCTGCCCGGTTCCCAGCGGCTGTTGGGCCAGGCGCAGGGCGTCCAGAATCGCGCGGCCGCTCGGTCCGATCTGCCGCATGATTTCTTCCGGAATAGCGTTGCTGGCGAGGAGGGTGAGGCGCACGGCCTCGGGCAATTGCACGTACAGCGGTTCGGCCAGTCCGGCCCGGCGCGTCTCTTCGAAAATGCGCCGAATGCCTTCGCCCAGTTCCTGAGTAATGCCCATATCGAAGAAAACTCTGGCGATACGCGGATTTCGGGCATTGCGCCCAATTCTTTCCGGATGGGAAATATCTACGAGACCGGGAAAACGCCCGGGGCTGGTGAACTCTATCCGGTTGGGGAAAATCTCCACTCGAATGTGATCGCCGGCAATGCCGTAGGAACGGTGGACGACGGCGTTGACCAGGCCCTCAAGCCACGCCTCCCGCGGAATAATCGGCACGTTAGCAAAAATACCCGCATCCGTGAGCCGGCGATGCCCGGGCAAAAACTCTTCAATAATGCGGCTGGCTTCCGTAATTTGCTGCGGGAGGGGGCCGCCTATGCGAATGTCTTTCCCGGTTTCTACGTTTTGGAAACGCCCGGCACCGCGCTCATTATCGGAATACTTGACCACCCGTACGTAGGCGTTCGGAAAAACCTGCTGCGGATTTTTTGCGAAGAGGAGATACCCAGCTACTCGCAGTTGGCCATCGCGATCAATGAGGTCGCGGGCGCGTAGCGCATTGCTTCCCGAAGAAGAGCTGAGTAGGGCGCGGTACGCTTCCAGTTGTTCCCGGTTGAGATCATCCAGCTGACCGCCGGGGACGGGAGCTCCATCAAAGCCAACAAAGCCGCGATCCCACTCAAGTTCTTGACGTTGCCGGAAAGTGAGTTTGCGCGTTTCATCCCCGATCCGCTGGAAACAATCGCCCTTGTTAGTTTCATTCATTCCACTGATCTTCTGGCAGGCGAAGAAGTTCGTCCACGGCTTCATGAACCGGAAGAGTGAGAAGGCTTTCCACGCTACGCTGTAGCATGCATCTACTCTAACATTGTTAGAGTAGCTTTAGAGTAGCTCCGGGTGACCCCGAGAAAACGTTGCTATGGCGCGGATTTCTACTCTCGCGCCGGATGTTAGAGTACGTTAGAGTAGATGTGAGAGTAGCTTGATAGCTACCGAGAAACCGCTCGGGCACCCGGGTGCTTCACTCCCGAGTCAGAGCGAATCAATGGCATTTTTGGCGGTGACTAGATCCGCGCCGGTACGTTCCCGGTAGGCTTTGATGGCCTCAACGTTGCGCCCGCTGGCGGCCAAAGCGCGTTCCTCGGCACGGACCCCGTAGTCTGCTGCGGCGTCGTCGCCCGAAACCGTTCCCAGCTGCGCCCGTAACTGCGCAATAACCGCGTGCAAGCGTTTGTTTTCTTTCTGCAAGCGTTCAATTTCCGCAGCCTGATCAAACCACTTACCCACGGTTCCTCCTCGAACGTGCCGCTTTCGCATTAACTGTACGTATTTATTATTCCATTGTGCCCGGATCGCGGCACCGCAGAAATGAGAGCTACCGTACAGCCGGCGAGATCGGGCCGTCGCTCGGGTAATCTTCACGGTATGAGCGCGGTTACCTATCGTTTTCAGGGCTACACAGTCATCGAGCACCGCATCCAGGTGCCCCTTGATTACTTTGGTGCGTTCACCGAGCTGCCCCCGGATGAAAATATCGCCCATGTTCCCGCTACTATCACGGTGTTTGCGCGGGAAATCGTGCGGGCCGGCCGCGAGGATGCGCCGCGATTGGTATATCTGGAAGGCGGGCCGGGTCACGCGGCACCGCGCCCCGCGGGGCTGAGCGGCTGGCAGGACCTGCTACTCAACCACTATCGCCTCGTCCTGCTAGACGAACGCGGCACCGGCAATTCGTATCCGCTCGATTCACTCACCATCACCGCGGCCGGCAGCCCCGCCGCTCAGGCCGCGCTGCTGTCCTGTTTCCGCCAGGATTCTATTGTGAACGACGCCGAACACCTGCGCCGCCACCTCCAAGGCGAGGAACCGTGGAGCGTGCTGGGGCAAAGTTTCGGAGGTTTCGCCGCGGTTTCGTACCTATCCCACGCGCCCGCAGGGTTGCGCGAGGTCATGATTACCGGAGGGCTGCCCAGCCTGGATGAGGGACCGCAGGCCGTGTACCGGCAGACGTTCCCGCGCCTAGCTGCCCGGAACCGGGCCTATTTCGAGCGTTATCCCGATGATGAAGGTACCGCCTGGTATATCACCACCCACCTGGCGGACGTGGAAGAAATTTTACCCACCGGGGAGCGCCTCACCCCGGCGCGTTTCCGCCAGCTCGGCCAGCGCCTCGGCTTCACCTACGGATTCGAGCAGCTCCACTACCTGCTCGAGGACCCGGTGTGGTCTTTCCGCGGGCAACGCCGGCTGCGGCCCAGCTTCTTGCAGCGGGTGGGTGAAGCGGTTTCGGCTGCCCATGCCCCGCTCTATTTCGCGCTCCAAGAAGCGATTTACGCGCAATCGGGCACCGGGCCGCTGGCCTGGGCCGCGCACCGGATCCGCGGGGAATTCCCCGAATTTGCCATCCCCGCGCTCGCGATGGGTGGGGTGGGTGAAACGGATCTACGTAAGGAAGGCCGCGGTTTCCGGTTCTCCGGGGAAAGTGTGTTCCCCTGGCAGTTCGAGCAGGATCCCGCGCTCCTCCCGCTGCGCGGGGCGGCTAATGAGCTGGCCTTCCGTACGTCCTGGCATGATCTGTACCGCCCGGATGTGCTGGGGGGTAACCAGGTTCCGGTGGCCGCGTGGATTTTCCGTCAGGATATGTACGTGCCGGCCGAACTTTCGTTGGAAACGGCCGGGCGCATTCGGGGCCTCACCGCGCTGATCAGCGATGATTACCAGCACGATGCGCTGGGCCGCGATCCGCATACCGTGATCAGCGCGCTACTTGACGCAGTGCACCGGGAGCCCTAGAAGCGGGATCGCTCAGCGGAGCGGGACGCTACTCGGTAATCCCCACCCCGCCGGTTTCCCGATTCATCCGAATCGCAAAAGCGCGCGCCTCTTCCAGGTCGATTCCGTCGAGGAGGTGGGCGCGCGCGGCGGCGTCGTCCTCAGCGCGCAAGCGCGGCAGCGAGCGTTTCGAGCCGTTCTTCCCCACGAAATCGCGGTAAAACTCGCGCAGGATATCCATATCCGCCTCGACGTCGCCGGAAAGATACAGATGCTTCCACCACCCGTACGTTTTGGTGCGCGAATCGATGAAGCCGAGGGTGATGGGCAGGCGGCCGGCCAGGCCCATGCGGTAAAAACCGGATTTCCAATACTCAACGTCCCGCCGGGTGCCTTCCGGGGCGAGCGCCACGCAGAATTCTTCGCTGCGTTCGGCCTGGTCGAGCAGTGAGCCCACGATTCCGCTGGGATGGTTGCGATCCACGGAAATTCCGCCGACGGCGCGCACCACCGCCCCCAGGATTGGGGCCTGCACGAGCGAATTTTTGACCAGGAATTTCATGGAGCGCCCGTAGCTCCAAAACGCGACAATATCGTAGATGCCGTCCCAATTGGAGGAATGCGGGGCGCCAATGAGGATCGTTTTCGGCGCGAGGGGTTCGTGCTTGAAGGTCCAGCGGGAGCAGGCGCGGAAAATACGCGCGGCGGCGCTACGGAATGCCATGGGGGTCCTTTCGCGGAGGGTGGCGTCTGGCCGGTATTGTACCCGCTTCTTGCGCGGGGCTTTTAAGCACGACGACGCAGCTCCGGCCCGCGCGCAGCCCGGCGGTGCAGGCTCGTCGGGCTGTACACCGCGCGCCGGACGAGCCGGCCACGCCGGCCACGCCGGCCACGCAACGCTGCCTTAGATAAAGAAGCGGAATTCGGGTGAACCGGGTTCGACCTTGTGAATATCAATCCCGGAGCGATCCATGCGATCCAGCAGGTCAGCGAGGTTTTCCGGGTGTTGGATATCGATGCCGACCAGCGCCGGTCCGGTTTCGCGGTTGGTTTTCTTCGTGTATTCGAAGTACACGATGTCTTCGTCGGCCACGAGCACGCGGTCGAGGAATTCCTTGAGCGCCCCGGGTTTCTGCGCGAAGGTCACGAGGAAGTAGTGGCGCAGTCCTTCGTAGACCATTGAGCGTTCCAAAATATCGGCGTAGCGGGAAACGTCGTTATTCCCGCCGGAAATCACCGCGATGAGCGGGCGGGGGTGGGTGGCGGTATCGGGTTTGTTCCCGAGTTCTCCCAGTTCCCCTAGCTCCCGCAGGCGGCCCACCGCGGCCGGGGCGAGCGCGCCGGAAGGTTCGGCAATGATCCCGTCTACCTGGTAGAGCTCAAGCATTTCGGTGCATAGTGCCCCTTCGGGCACGGTGATAAAGCCGTCCACCAGGTCGCGCGCCGCGGCGTAGGTGAGGTCACCCACGCGGGCCACCGCGGTGCCGTCCGCGAAATTATCAACGGATTCCAGGGTGACCGGCCCGCCGGCGGCCAGCGCTGCCTGCATGGAGGCGGCGCCGGTGGGTTCCACCCCGATGACGCGGGTGTTCGGGTGGGCGTCTTTCACCCAGATCGCGGTGCCGGCTAGCAGCCCGCCGCCGCCCACCGGCACCAGGATCGCTTCGGGTTCCAGCCCGCTTTGCTCCACGCACTGTTCAAAAGCTTCGGCGATGACGGTGCCCTGCCCGGCGATAATCGGGGCGGCGTCAAAAGGATGCACGAAGGTCGCGCCGTGCGCAGAGGCGTAAGCCAGGGCGGCGCCGGCTGCGGCGTCGAACGTAGGTCCGCCGATAATCTGTTCCACCCACGCGCCGCCGATATCGCGGATGCGTTCGCGTTTCTGGCGCGGGGTGGTGGCGGGCAGGAAAATTTTGCCGTGAATCCGCAGGTGGTTGCAGGCATAGGCCACGCCCTGCGCGTGGTTGCCGGCCGAAGCGCACACCACTCCGGCGGCGCGTTCCTTCTCCCCGAGCGCGTGAATCGCGTTGTAGGCCCCGCGGACTTTATAGCTGCGCCCGACCTGCGTATCTTCGCGTTTGAGGTAAACGGGGCGGCCAAGGGCAGCGGAGAGGCGCTCGGATAGCTGCAGCGGGGTGCGGCGCACGGTGCCCGCGAGGGTGCGGGCGGCTGCGGCGATGAGCTCGGGCGAAGGTAATTCAGTCATTCTCCTATTGTGCCGGGATGCGGGTGTGATGGCGTGGCTGTTTCACCACGTGGGTGCGCGCGTCTACGATGGAATCATGATGGAACCCGGCCACGGCCCCGGCGTCGATGCGGACGCCGATTTCGAATTCGAGCGCAAATTCCTGGTGCGCGAGCTCCCCGATGACGTCGCTGAGCACGCCTCCACCCAGGTCATCATCCAGGCTTATACCTTCGCGCAGGACGGTTACGCGGTGCGGGTGCGGGTACGTTTCCCCGATGCGTTCGTGCCTTTTGATGAGTTCGACGACGCCGCCGACTTCCGCGGTGGTTACGAACGCCGTGCGCTCGCGCGGATGCTGGGGGCGGGATGCCCGGCGAGTGCCTCGGTGGCGGTGAAATCCCCGGTGGTGAGCGCGGAGCGGTACGAAAAAGAAATGGAAATTGATACCGATGTGGCCGTGCAGATTCTGCGGCGCTCGGTGGATCTGGTCCTCAAGAATCGTTTTTCCCTGTGGCTCGATGAGGACGGCTGGGAATTCGATGCTTTCGGCGGGCAAAACGCGGGGCTCATCATCGCCGAGGTGGAGCGGCGTGCGCCGGTGGTGGATCTGAAAATTCCCGATTTTTGCGCCACCGAGGTTTCAGACGATCTGCGTTTCACCAATGACCATCTTTCCAAGGATCCGTGGATGCAATGGGGTGCGGCCTATATGGAGGAGCTAGATGCGCGCGGGCCGCATTTCTTGGATCTGCACGCTCCCCAGCAGCGCGAACGCGAGGGCGAAGAAGCCTGAGCGGGGGCTGTTACTGAGGGAGATTCACTCACGTAGCTTGACGATTCGCCCGGGGGATTTTGGTGGAATAAGGTGCTTCTGAGGGTCCCACGAGGCCCCAATGTACCGAGTTTAAATTAATCAATATTAAATGTGAGTAATGGCACGGTGTTTGGTGGCGCTATAATCGCAAGTTTTGTTGCGCATGCGTTTAGACTTATACAAGTACTCACTTGTTGCTACATTGACAGACCGGTGCCACCGTTTCGGTGAGCACACCACGGCATGTGTATCACTCAACCTGAGGTGAGCGGGTTGCTTGATCCTGCCGTTGAGGGGCGGCGTGCAAACGTCGCCCCTCTTATTTTCCGCGGAGTGGTAGGGTTTCGCAAGCTATCAAAGTTTCGGGCTCGACGGTTGTGATTTTTGGGTTAATAGACAAAAAGTGGGTCTAATGGCGGCGTGTCGTTAGCCCCCGATCTGGCCTTTACGGATGTTTAGACCGTCTTCCCAGGGGTGTTCGGTATCGATATGGGTATCAATCTCGACGGGCTTATCACTAGGCGTACTAACCGGTTCCTTCCTTGGTTGGATCGTGTTTGACACGAAATCAGACATCGGCTGCGTGTTGATCGACCTGGAATAAAGCCAGTAATCCAGGGCGGTGAGCAGGTGAGACTCAGACCAGCCACGGTGG